>JACRCD010000044.1 GCA_016219175.1 Deltaproteobacteria bacterium
TCTACTGCGTTGTAGCGCATTTTTGTTCGTTCGGCATACCACATGTATAGCCTCACTCTCAAAAATACACTACGCCTTGTATATCGAATTTTGTTACTTAGCCATCCGGACTTTGTCGCCGACTTTTTACGAGTTCATCAAACATGGAAAAGATACGAAGAGGACGGCAAACGCTGACAGGTGGCTGAGAGGCCCTGCTTGCATCAGACAACATGACGAAAAAAAATAAAGCAACGGAGCTGCTGGCTCCAGCCGGCAGCCTGGAGGCCTTTTTCGCCGCCGTGGAGAACGGCGCCGACGCCGTTTACTGTGGGTTGAAGGAATTTTCAGCCAGGGTAAAGGCCAAGAATTTCACCATGGCCGAGGTGGAAAAACTCACGGTCTATGCCCATCAGCGCCAGAGACGCCTCTATATCACCTTGAACACCTTGATCAAGGAGGTTGAGCTGCCCCGGCTCGTCCATATTCTGGGCTCTCTTGCCGTCATCGGCGTGGATGGCATCATCATTCAGGATCTCGGGGTCTGGCGGCTGGCCCGGACGTATTTCCCGGACTTACCCCTGCACGCCTCAACCCAGATGACCGTGCATAATGCGGCCGGGGTGAAGATGCTGGAAAAAATGGGCTTTGTCCGGGCGGTGCTCGCCCGGGAGCTTTCCCTGGAAGAAATCGCGGACATCGGCCAACAGACCACTATGGAACTTGAGCATTTCGTGCACGGCGCACTGTGCTTTTCCATTTCCGGACAGTGCTTTTTTTCTTCAACCTTAAGCGGCATGAGCGGCAACCGCGGCCGCTGCGCCCAGCCCTGCCGGCGCCGCTACCATAACAGGCAGCAGCCCGGCTATTTTTTTTCCACCAGCGATCTCTGCGCCATTGACTATCTGCCGGAGTTGATCAGGGCCGGGGTCATGAGTTTTAAAATCGAGGGGCGGATGAAGAGCGCCGACTATGTGGCCCGGGTGGTGGCAGCCTACCGGCTGGTGCTGGATGCCCCGGACAGGCAACGGAAAGCGGCCCTGCGCGAGGCCAGGGAACAGCTGGAAGAGTCCTTTGGCCGGCAGCCGACCAAGGGTTTTCTCACCGGTTTTCTTTCGGCCAATATCGCGGTTTCTTCGCAACAGGGCACCCTGGGCCGTCACTTGGCTGATGTCGTCTCCATGCGGGAGGGCATGATCGGCTTGACGGTCAATGACCGGCTGCATGTGGGGGACCGGCTGCGTATCCAGCCGCGCAACGACCAGGCCGGCGCGGGTTTCACGGTGCGGGAGATGTTTGTCGGGCAGAAGAGGGTCAAGGGGGTGAAGGCAGGGGATTTCGTGCGGGTGCGAAATTACGCCAAGGCCTTTATCCAGGTGGGAGACGGGGTTTTCAAGGTGGGAGGCAAACCATCCTTTACCCTGAGCGCTCAGGCCTGCCAGCAAAGGCTGGCTGAAATTTCCTTGCCCGGTCCAGGGGGTGACGGTCAGCCGGGAAGTGTGCTGGACAGCGTCAGGCAAGCCCTTGGTGCTCTTCTTCCTCCACGTAAAAAGACCCCGGAGAATGGCGGCTGGGAACTCACGGCGAAAGGCCGCAACCTTGGGGACAGCAAGTTAACGGATCAGCCGTGGCTTGGGCGGCTGCAGCTACCCCTTACCCCTGGAAATCTGCAACAGCTCAGAAATAACGAGAAGAGACTGGCGGGTTTTAAGGAGCGGTTGATATGGGAGGTGCCGACCATGCTCTTCGGGCCGGAGTGGCCTGAGTATCGACGGGGGGTGCGGATTCTGGCCGGCCAGGGTTTTACCGCCTTCCGCATCGGCAATCTGGGGCATATCCCGTTGTTTGAAGGGCTGCCGGGAGTGGTGCTGCTGGGGGATTTCAGGTGCTATACCTTAAACAGTCAGGCGGCCCTTGCCTGGCACGAGCTCGGGCTTGGCGAGCTTACCGTAAGTATCGAGGATGACCGGAAAAACATGAAAGAGCTGTTCAGCCGGGATCTGCCGCTGTCCCTGGCCGTGACGGCGTATGGTCCCCTGCCTGTTCTGCTGTCCCGCATTTCCGTCAGGGGGGTGCGGCCCGGATCGGCCCTGCGCTCGGACAAGGAGGACGGTTATCGGCTTCTGGTCCATGACGGGCTGACGGAGATTATCGGCGAGCAGGATTTTTCCCTGCTTGGTCATCTGTCCGAATTGCGCGCCATGGGGTGTCGCCGCATCTTTGTCGATCCCGGCCATACGGGTATTGATTCCGCCAAAGGACAACAGGTTCTGCGGGGGATCGAAGCGGACCGTCCCCTGCCGGACACCACAAGCTTTAACTATGAACGGGGGCTGGCCTGAGTAAAACGTTTGAGCGTTTCAACGTTCAAGAGTTTCAGCGTTCCAACGTTTGAGCGTTTCAGAGTGCCAGGGGTTCAACGTTTGATCGTTGCAACGTTTACACGCTGGAACCTCTCTTACAACCCCGCCTCGGCCAGCTCGTGCAGCAGTTTTTTCTGGTCCTTGGTCACCTTTTTGGGGACTTCAATAACGATTTTCACCAGAACGTCACCGATCGCGCCATGGGGACCG
Source organism: Deltaproteobacteria bacterium (assembly GCA_016219175.1). Lineage (GTDB taxonomy): Bacteria > Desulfobacterota > Desulfobulbia > Desulfobulbales > SURF-16 > SURF-16. The sequence continues at coordinate 2,553 of JACRCD010000044.1, forward strand.
GCGGGCAGGCCATGTCCCTTCAGTCTCAATTTGGACTGGGGCTGGATGCCGGCCGGCACCTTGACCTTGAACTGTTTGCCGTTTAAGGTCGGCACGTCGATTTCCGTGCCCAGCACCGCCGCGCTGAACGGGATCTGCCGTTCAATGACAAGGTTGTCGCCCTCCCTTGCAAAAACAGGGTGAGGGGCAACCTTGATATGCAGGTAAAGATCCCCCGGCGGGCCTCCGGTTGGCGAAGGCGAGCCTTTGCCGGCCACCCGCATTTTTCGGCCGCTCTCGATGCCGGCAGGGATTTTAACCGAGACCTTTTCCCCGCCGCGTCCCAGGGAGATGGTTTTTTCAACCCCGGTCAGCACCTCTTCAAGGGATACACTCAACTCGAGAGAGAGATCCTGTCCCTTAACGGTTTGCTGGCCGCGAAAGCCCTGGGCCCGGCCACCCTGGGAGAAAATATCATCAAAAGGAGCTCCGCCGCCCCCGGAGAAGGTGGTGCGGAAACCGCCGCTGCTGAAGCCTCCCCCCCTGCCGCCCAGATTGATGCCGAACTCCCGGAGGATCGAGCCGAGGTCGGAATTGCGGAAAATATCTTCCTGGGAATAGCGTTGCTGAAAGCCTGTTGATCCGAAGGTGTCATATTGCTTGCGTTTTTCCGCATCGGACAGCACGGCATAGGCCTCATTGGCCTCCTTGAATTTTTCTTCCGACTCCTTGTTGCCTTGGTTGCGATCCGGATGGTATTTCAGGGCCATCTTCCGATAGGCCTTTTTGATTTCGTCCGTGGAGGCGTTTTTTGTGACGCCGAGAATTTTGTAATAGTCCATATCTTACCGTGAAAAAGGAAACCGGGGGAAACGCTTAAACGCTCAAAGACTGGAACGTTCAAACCTTGATGATCTCGTAAAAAGTCACCTCGAAGCTGCCAGATGGCTAAGTAAAAAGTTTGCTATACAAGGCAGTGGATCGGTTTTATGCCCTTTGGGTACCTTTTACGACGCCATCAACCTTTTCTTTCACGTTATTCTAAGTCTTGTCCGGCTGAAGTCAAGTATTAACATCATGCATTTACAGGATAATTTCTTCCTGCCCGGCAAACGGCCCGCCATTTTTATTCATTTTTTTTCTCTCTTGTGCATATTCCTGAATCCGGAGCTCCAGCCGGGAGATTTTCTGTTCAAGTTCCTCATAGCTTGCTTTCTGTTCCATAAAACCTCTGTGCTTTCGCATTCACCGTGCCTCGGTAAAGCTGCCCGGCCGGTCAGTGACAAAACATGCACCATATACTGCAGCCGTTTGCTTCTGTCTGTCGGGAGAGTTTGACAGTAGCGCAATGACTGATAAGAAGAGTTATCTTTTTGGGCAGAGTATGCTAAGCTAAGGTTCAAGGGTTTGTAAATTCAATCGTTTCAGCGCTCAAGCGTATGAATGTTTCCGCGTGTAAACGTTTACTCGTTTTACAAGGTATTTGCCCATGCACGATTATTCCATCCTGGACGCCTTGTCCGACGGCATCATGATTGTTAACCGGGATTATACAATCATCTTTGCCAACCGGACGATGCTTGCGCAGTGCCGCATGACGGCCGGGGAAATCGCGGCGGGACAAAAATGCCACCAATTGCTGCATGGCTGCCCCGTCCCCTGCGCTGAGATATGTCTTGAGAAAAAACAATGCCCCCACGACATAGTTTTTCAAACCGGCCTCGGTCTGCATGTCACCCATCACCATACCTGTCCCTCTGGCGACAAAAAAAATACCGCCATCACCGCCTCGCCCCTGGTCAATGAAAAGGGTGAAGTAGACAGACTGCTCCTGGTTATGCGGGATGTCACCGCCGATGAAGAGATCAGGGAGAAGGCGGAGCGTGATGCCGATGATCTGCGCAACATATTCAACAGCGCCCCCTTTGCCATTTCCTATGTCGATTGCGCCATGCGTGTTCTGAAAATGAATCCGGCCATGGAAAAAGTTGCCGGTCTTGGCACAGGGGAAGCACAGGGCCGCTACTGTTATGATATGTGGGGAAGATATGCCGGGGATGCTTCAAGACAGGGCAAAGAGAGAATCTGTGATCAATGCGGGGTACGCAAGGCCCTGGCGGACGGCAGGGCTCACAGGTATGAGAGGGAAATCGCTGGCAGGTATTACGAGGTTGTCTCCTCGCCGGTGCGGGACAATGAGCAGAGTATCGTCGGGTCCATGGAGATAGGCCAGGATATCACCGCCCGCAGGCTGGCCGAGATCTCCATGCGGCGTTACAAGCACATCCTGTCCACCACCGATGATCTCCTCTCTTTTATTGACACAAACTTCAGCTACCGCACGGTAAACGACGCTTACTGCCGGGCCTTTAACAAAAATCGGCAAGAGATCGAGGGGCACAGCGTAAGCGAACTGCTTGGCGCGGAGCTTTTCGAGTCGGCGATCAGGGGGGCGCTTGAGCGTTGTCTGCGGGGTGAGACGGTCAGAGAGGAGTTCAGCTGCTTTGTTCCCGGTCTGGATATGCGGCGCCATATGGATGTGGCCTATTATCCTTTTTTTGAGGCGGATGGGTCTGTGTCCGGGATTGTGGCCAACGCCCGGGACATTTCCCGGCGGAAACAGGTGGAAGAAAGAGTGAAAATTTTCGCGGAGCGGAAAAATGCCCTGCACAATCTGACCCTGAGCATCCTGGAGGCCATAACCCCGGAGGAAATAGGCGTGACCGCCCTTGCCCATCTGCGGCGGCTTATTCCCTGCTCCGGATGCTGCATAGCCTTGTTTGACCTTGGGGGAAAGATAACCCGTCCCCTGGCGGTCAATGCGGACATCACGCCCCCTTTCTACAGGGACAACTTCTCGATCTTCCAATGCGACAGCTGCATGAAGAAGCTGAGGGACGGCGCCTTCGTGCTGTTGTCAGCCTTGACGTTCCCTGGGGCCGATACCTGTTCTTTCAGGGATAAAATACTCATTGACGGCATCCGCGCCTATGCCTTCTTTCCCCTGACCGTGGAGGGAGTCCTCATCGGCGCGTTGTCCATCTTTCATGACCGGGACAGTTCTTTCAGCACGGATCATCTGGAAATTGCCTGGGAAATCGCCGCCCCTGTTGCCGTGGCCATCCATAAGAGCCGTTTAAATGAAGCCCTGGCACGGCACGGCAGAAAACTCCAGGAGATGACCCTGGAGATGGCGGAAATCGAAGACAATGAAAGACGCGGGTTGGCCAGGCAGCTGCACGATGAAGCCGGCCAGAGGCTGACCTCTCTCGGTCTTAATCTGGACATTCTGTACAATGACGAGGTGTTGCGGAAATCCCCGGAACTGCGCGCGAGGCTGGATGACTGCGTCACCCTGGTGGAACAGATCACCGAGCAGACCCGCAACGTCATGGCCGACCTGCGGCCCCCGGTGCTGGATGATTACGGGCTTGGTCCGGCCCTGCGCTGGTACTGCCAGAAGGTTTCCCGGCGCAGCGGCCTGCCCGTTGTCTTCAGGGAAGAGGCCATTCCCCCCTTGCCGCGCCCCTTGGAGAATACCCTGTTCGGTATAGCCCGGGAGGCCATATCCAATGCCGTCAATCATGGCTGTCCGGGGCAAATCACCCTTAGTCTGCGGAAAACCCAAACCGGCATTCTGCTGCGGGTTGAAGATGACGGCCGCGGTTTCATGGAGCAGCAGCCAGGCCCGCTGGAGCAGGAACAGCGCTGGGGGCTCATCAGCATGCGGGAGAGAATAGCGGCCCTGGGCGGCCGCTTTGAAATTCAGACCCTGCCCGGCCAGGGCACCATCGTGCTTGCCGAGGCGGCGCTATGAGCATCACCGTCTTTCTGGCCGATGATCATGCCGTCATCCGGGACGGGCTCAGGTATATGCTGGAGGCGCGGGCCGATATCAGGGTGATCGGCGAGGCGGATAACGGCCGTGACACCGTGCGCAAGGTCGCCGGATGCTGTCCGGATGTGGTGGTGATGGACATCGCCATGCCCGAACTGAACGGCATTGAGGCGGCTTCCCGTCTTGACGGCCGCTGCCCGGCCACGAAGATCATCATCCTCTCCGTCTACTCAACCAGTGAGCACATCTACCGGGCCTTGAAGGCCGGGGCCATCGGCTATGTCCTCAAGGAATCCGCGGGCCGCGAGCTTATCGACGCCATCCTGGCGGCCCATGTCAATCGCCGCTATCTGAGCCGGAAAATAGCCGAGGCGGATATCGATGAATATATCAGGGAGCGGCATGACCAGTCTCCCCTCGAACGGCTGAGCTGCCGGGAGCGGGAGGTGCTGCAGCTTGTCGTCGAGGGCAGGTCCAGCGCGGAAATAGCCGATATTGTTTTTCTTTCCGTCAAGACGGTGGAAACCTACCGCAGCCGTCTCATGAAAAAGCTGGGGATAAAGGATGTCCCCGGCCTGGTCAGATTCGCCATCCAGCAAGGTCTTACCCCGCTTTGAGAGGATAAATGGCAGAGGCGGCAGGTTGATGGCCGAGTTGTTGGCGGCAATCCTTTGCCGGCGCTTCATATTTTTTCCCCTCCCGTACGTTTTTGTCAAACTTGCCCTACAGACAGCAATATGACTTTGTGTCATACTGCCGGATAGGGGCGCCGGTGGCCGGAGGCAAATTGTTGTCTCCATTGTAAGCAATCTCAATGTGTTACAAAAAAAGCCGCCCGCTACGGCGTAATATAGATGACAACCGGGGAACATGATGAGTCTGAAAGGAAAATTGATAGCGGCTTTTGCCGGGCTTGCCGTGGTTAGTATCGCTATGTTTTTTGCCACATGGTTGATAACCGGGCAGCAGAAGGATGACGGCATACGGATCAATCTGGCCGGCCGGCAGCACATGCTGATCCAGATGATGACAAAGGAAATTCTTATTTTTCGTGAACAAACCGCGGCCGGCCGGCAGGCTGACAAAAAAGGTCTTGCAAAAAGCATGGGGGTCTTTGCCATGACCTTAAAGGCCTTGACCGGCGGCGGCAAGGCTCCGCTTGCTCTTGACCCGGAAAGGGGGTACGAAAACCTCCCGCCTGCCCGGGAACCCGCCCTTGCCCAATTACGCCGGGTTGAAAATCTCTGGCAGGACTTCTCCTCGCATCTGCAGGCGGCCATGGCCGATCCGGCCGTCTCGGAAAAGGACATGGACTGGCTTCTTGCCAACAATGAGCCCTTGCTTGCCGAGATGAACAAGGCGGTTGTCATGATGCAGGATCAGTCGGAAAAAAGGGTCAGCTCTCTACTTATCTACCAGGTTACAGGTATTGTCATCTGTTTGGGCTTTCTTATTTTTGCAGCATGGCTTATAAATATCTTTAGACGCAGAGTGTCTTTGATCAACGGTTTTTCTTCCGAGCTGGAAAAGGGCAATGTGGGAGCCCGGTCCGGCCTCAGCGGGCATGACGAGTTTGGCCTTGTCGCGACAAGCCTGGACGGCATGGCGCATACCCTGTGCAGAACAATGGTGCGTTTCCGTCAGGATGTCCGCATCGCTGAGCATGCCTCCGAAAGCATGAACAGGACATCGGAAACAATGATGGCGTCGTCACAGCATATGAATGCGCTTTCGGCCAGTGTAGCCCATTCTGCCAGTCAGGCTGCCCGGGGACTCGATATGGTGACCGGTTTGGTTGAGACCGTGGCGGTTGATACGGTAACGGTTTCCTCCAGCGCCGGCGAGATGTCGCAGAACGTCAACTCGGTTGCTGCTGCCATTGAGGAGATGACCGCCTCAATCCGTGAAGTGGCGGATCATTGCGCCAAGGCGCAGCAAATCGCCGGCAGCACCCTGGAAAAAAGCAACGAGTCAAGCGGTAAGGTGGCGGACCTGGCTCAGGCGGCAATCACGATCGGCAAAGTGATTGACACCATCACTGAAATAACGGAACAGACGAAGCTGCTGGCCTTGAACGCCACCATCGAGGCGGCCAGGGCAGGCGAGGCCGGCAAAGGGTTTGCCGTGGTGGCGGGCGAGGTGAAGGAGCTGGCGCGCCAAACCTCCGAGGCCACCGGCGGTATAGTGCGCAGCATCAGGGAGATTCAGGAGCACACCAGGGAAGCCGTTGATTCAATAACGGCAATTTCCGTCATGAACAGGGAGTTGAACGAGATCAACTCTTCCATTGCCGCGGCGGTTGAAGAGCAGGCCGCCACCGTGGCGGAAGTCTCGCGCACCGTGGCCGGCACGGCCTCCGCGGCCAACAGTGTTTCTGAAACCGTGCAGGGACTTTCCGGGTCAATCAACCGGGAAATCGCCCCTGCCCTGCGTGAGGTCGCAAGCAGCATGCAATGCGCCGTGGCGAGTATCAATGACGTCAGCGGCGGCATGGAAGGATCCGCTGCCGCCTGCGCCGAACTGCATGCCAATGCAGGGCATGTGCGCGAATTGTCAGGTCAGTTATTGGAGAGTGTCCGTCATTTTGCCGTGGGACAGGAGCGTTTCAATATCGGTGATGTCAAGGCCGCGCATCTCGCTTGGAAAACCCGGCTTGAAGGGGCGTTGGAACGCGGACTTTCGCTTGACCCGCAAGATATACCCGATCATCACAGCTGCGCCTTCGGTAAATGGTTTTACAGCGACGGGGGCGCTTATAGGGCGGATCCGGCCTATGGTGAGGTTGATCGGGTTCATCATGATATTCATGCGCTGGCCCTGCAGGTTGCCACTCTGGTCCATCAGGGTAAAAAGGAGGAGGCTGCGTTTTTGATGAAGAAATTTGAGAAAACAAGACTCTCTCTTTTTGAATATCTGGATAAACTTTACTGGGGCGAAAAATAAAGAGTTGCGGCAAACCGGAATAACAAGCTTCCCGCGGATGTGGCATGAGAAGAATATGCGCCTGGTGTAAAAACGAGATTGAACCGCATGGTTCACCATCCGCGGAGAATGGCACACCTGTAACCCATGGGATCTGCCCTGCCTGTCTGCGGAAGGTGCTGCAGCACGAGGCCCGGTCACTGCGTGATTTTCTTGACCGTTTTCCCCAGCCTGTATTGGTGGTGGATAGTGATGTCAAGGTTATCACGGCCAATCAGGCCGGCCTGGCGGCCCTCGGCAAAAAAAGCAAGGAAATAGAAGGGGAACTGGGGGGCGATGTGTTTGGCTGTGATTATGCCCGTCTTCCCCAGGGCTGCGGCAAGACCATTCACTGCAAAAGCTGTGTGATCAGGAACACGGTGACCGACACCCTGCGGACCGGGCGAAGCCATATACGGGTTCCAGCCTATCCGGAGCTGCATTTTCTGACTGGGGAGAAAAAGATCAGATTCCTGATTTCCACGGAAAAGGTCGGAGATACTGTTTTTTTAAGGATTGATGAAGTTACGGAGTATTGATGGCATCGCGTACCTGCTGGAGCGGTATCGGCAGGGGATACCGGCCTAATGCTTTTAATATACAGTAGCTATTTCTGCTGGGGCCTCGCGCCCTGAAATTTCATGGCGGCATTCATCGCGTGCATAATCTCACATTTTTCATCGTAAACGGTCTGGTCATAGGCGGGACATTCATTCTTGCCATCGCCCTTTTCCCGGTCTGGAAGCTGACCCGTCAGCTCCCGGCCGGAACCGCGCGCTCCTGGTGGAAGGTCCTCACTGCTCTCATTGTTTTTTTCATCTGCGGTTATTCCGGTTACGCCTATGTCAACTGGTGGAACTCCAGCTCGCTTTCCGACCTGCTGGTGCCGGGGGTATTTCTGGGCGGGGCCGTCTTTGTCCTCATGGTTTGCTCTCTGTCTCTCAAGACAGTAGTCGATTTGAAGCGGGTGCATGTTCTCGAACAGGAGAATATCTCCGACCCCCTGATGGGTATTTTCAATCGCCGCTATCTCGATCGCCGCCTCAAGGAGGAGCTGCTCCGCTCTCAGCGCTATCATCTGCCGCTTGCCATTCTTCTGCTGGATGTTGACCGTTTCAAGGCAATCAATGATACCTGCGGGCATCAGACCGGAGATCTGGTCCTGAAGAAGCTTGGCCAATTGATGCTTGCTATTGTCAGGGATATAGATATTGTCGCCCGCTATGGCGGGGAAGAGGTGCTGGTCATCATGCCCAACACCTCTGTGACCGATGCGGCGGCATCGGCGGAACGATTACGCCGGATAATAGAGGAAACACCGATCGCGACCAGCGAAGAGGAAGACTGCCATCAAGCCGTCCGCATCACCGTGAGCATAGGGGTGGCGGGTCTCAGGTCGGGGCAGGAGACCGGCCCGGGCTCACTCCTGGCGGATGCCGATAGTGTTCTCTATCAGGCCAAAAAAGAGGGGCGCAACCGGGTCGCGGTTTGTTCTTGAATAGCCTGGGTCTAGGGGATGTTGGCCGATGTTGATTTGTCCAGGGCGAGAAAAACCTCAAGCACCCGCGGATCAAAATGGATACCTTTCAGGCTTTCCATGTACGACAGGGCCTCGGCCTCCGGCCATGGTTTTTTGTATGGTCTGGCGCTGGTTAACGAGTCAAAAACATCGGCAACAGCCACGATGCGGGCGGCAAGGGGAATGGTCTCGCCCCGCAGGCCGTCGGGATAGCCGCTGCCGTCCCATTTCTCATGATGACTGCGGGCAATCAGTCTGGCTGTCCGGTAGAAAGGTTTGCGGCCGAGGATTTTTTCCCCTGCCCTGGTATGATCCTGCATGATCGCCCATTCCTCATCGGTGAGGGGGCCTGGTTTTTTCAGGATGCTGTCCGGTATGTGGACTTTGCCGATATCATGGATAATGCTGAAAAAGGCGATCTGTTCAACCTCTGTTTCATCCATGCCCAGTGCAAGACAGATGTCGCGGGTCAGGTTGCTGATCCGGTAGATGTGCTCGCCGGTGATATCGTCCTTGGCCTCCGCCGCCAGGGCAAGCATCTCGATTCCTTCCTTTACCGCCTCCTCAAGCTGGGTGGTGCGTTCCTGTACCAGTTTTTCCAGATTTTCGTTAATAAACCTGAGCTGCTCATTCTGCCGGTTGGTGAGTTCCTGCAGCCTTTTGTTTTCCCGGATGAGATTGGCGTGCCGAAAGGCCTTGGCCAGGGTTGCCTGCAAATTTTCAGCAGTCCATGGTTTGGTCAGGTAACCGAATATGTGTGAGCGGTTTATGGCGGCGATGGCGCTTTCATGACTGCCGTAGGCGGTGAGAAGGATACGCACCGTATCGGCTGAAATTTTTGCCACGGCTTCAAGAAAGGCGATGCCGTCCATCTCCGGCATCTTCATGTCCGAGATCACCACGCCGATATCGTGCTGTTTGACTATTTCCAGAGCCTCTGCCGCCGATTCAGCGGTAAACAGGTTGTACTCGGCCGTACTCAGCGCCCGGCACAGGCTTTTTAAAACACAGGGTTCATCATCCACCAGCAGCAGGGCTTTGTTCATGACATTTTTATCTGCTCGGGTCCTTGCTCCACCGGAATAGTGATCGTGAAGGTGGAGCCTTTGCCCACCTCGCTCCGCAGAGAAATGTCGCCGCCGTGCCGGGCCACGATCTCGCTGACGATGCTCAGTCCCAGTCCCGTGCCCACCCCCTCTTTTTTGGTGGTAAAGAAGGGGGCAAAGATTTTTTCCTGATTCTCGGCGGAAATGCCGCAGCCGGTGTCGCTGATGGCAACAACAATGCGGTTGTTTTCCAGCCAGGTCCGGATGCGTATCGTGCCCTGCTCGGTAATGGCGTGGGCGGCGTTGACCAGGAGGTTCATGAATACCTGGGACAGTTGATTGGGGTAGCAGTTGATTTGCGGGAGATCCCCGTATTCCTTTTCCACGGTGGCCTTGTATTTCACTTCGTTCCAGGCCACGGTGAGGGCGTTTTCGATGCAATCATTGATGCTGGCCAGGGTGGAGACATTCTGGTCCTTGCGGGAGAAGCTCTTCAGACCGGCCACGATTTTTCTGATTCGCTCCACCCCCTCCAGGCACTCGGCCAGAATGTCCCTGCTGTCCGACAGCAGAAAATCAATCTTGGCCTGCTTGCGGGCCTGCTTGAGCTCTTCCCTTTTTTCAGGCGGCAGGGCGGGTGAATAGTCCTCCAGCAGGCTGATGAATTCATTGATGCGGCCCAGGTATTTAGTCAGCGTGCCGAGGTTGCTGCCGATGTAGCCGGTGGGATTGTTGATTTCATGCGCCACGCCGGCGGCCAGGTGGCCGATGGTGGCAAGTTTTTCCTGATGAATCAGCTGTTCCTGTGAGGCCTTGAGATCCCGCAAGGCTTTCTCAAGTTGCAGGGTACGATCCTTCACCTGCTGTGCCAGGCTGTCCTGGTGTTCCCTGTTCTTTTTTTCCAGCTCCTTGATACGCAGGGCGTGGGCCAGATAAATAAGCAGTTCGTTTTTTTCAAACGGTTTGATGAGATAGCCGCAGGCGCCAATCTCCAGGGCGCTTGCCGCTATCTCGGGATCATCCATGCCCGTCACCATGATAACCGCCGGGCTGCAATCTCCGCCGCGCAATTCCCTGAGCACCTCAATACCCGAGATGCCGGGCATATTAATGTCCAGCAGCACCAGCGGGAAAAAAACATTGGCAAAAAGATCAAGGGCCTCCCGGCCGTGGGCCGTGCAGGTCGGCAGGTATCCCGCGCCAGTCAGCCAGCGGATGTATAGCTCTCTTGTCTCAAGGTCATCATCTACCACCAGAACTGATATCTTATCGGACATAGGCTGTTTCCATGGTTGCGCAGAATATTTTTCAAAAGTCATGGGCTGGTTGTGGTAAAGTTATACGGTTGTTTCAGGCACCTAGGCTGAGGGCGGGAAGAAGGACGGTAGAGACATCCAAAAGAGGCCGGTACCGCCAGTTCCTCGGTTTACAGTCTAAATCCTGCATTCCGCATACTATAGAGGCTCTTGCAAAATAAGCAAAAGAGTGGTTCCTGTCATTTCGACCAAAGGGAGAAATCTAATAAAATCTAGCAATTAAAGATTCCTCACTGCGTTCGGAATGACACACAAGTTCATTTTGCAAGAGCCTCTCTATCACAAAAAAATTAAAAACGGTATTTGTAAGTTATGACATTTATCTCGCTTTTGTCAATTATTTTTGTTGCCATCGGTGCTTTTTTTCTTGCCGTCTCGATTTATCTCAATGTCAGAAAAAATTATGATGTGCCCGCGGATCTGCGCGGCAGATGGAAGATCATGACCGGGCTGATGGTTTTCTTCCTGGCCGGCTATGGCGGCTTTCTTTATCTGCGGATATTTCATCTCCACGTTTCCCAGGAGCTGCTGACCGGCATGGTTTTTCTCGGCGGCGCCTTCTTTGTGCTGCTGGTCATCCAGTTATCGATTGAAACCATCAGGCGGATTAATGATGCCTATGCACTTCTGGAGGAACGGGTCGAGCGGAGAACGGCGCAGCTGGCCGTGGCCAATAAAAATCTTGCCGCGGAAATCGAGGAGAGAAAAAAGGTTGAGGAACGGATCAAGGCTGCCCATGCGGAATTGAAAGCCGCCCAGTCCCAGATGCTGCAGAAGGAGAAAATGGCCTCCGTGGGCGTGCTGGCGGCCGGGATGGCCCATGAGATCAATACCCCCGTCGGCTTTGTGGCGAGCAATCTTTCCACTTTGGGGAAATACCTCGACAGGCTGATTGAGTTCATCGGTCAGCAGGAAAAAGCCATGGCGGGGGAAACGGCGCAGGAAGTGCGTGAGTCGAGGAGAAGGCTCAAAATTGACTATATTGCCAAAGACGCCGGGGATCTGATCAGGGAATCCCTGGAGGGCGTAAGCCGGGTCAGCGCTATTGTCCTGGGGCTGAGGAACTTCTCCCGGGTTGATGAGGCGCAGCAGCAGGTGGCTGATATCAACGAATGTCTGGAGGCCACCTTGAATATCCTCGCGAGCGAATTGCGGAATAAGGCCGTAATTGTCAGGGAATACGGGGATATTCCGCGGACTCTCTGCTATCCCCGGCAGCTGAATCAGGTATTCATGAATCTTCTGATCAACGCCTGCCAGGCCATGGAGAAAGAGGGAGAGATACGCGTCAGGACCTGGCTGGAAAATGATATGATTCTTGTCGCTATCTCCGACACCGGCTGCGGCATTTCCGCCGGAAATCTGCCCCGCGTCTTCGAGCCTTTTTTCACCACCAGGGAGGTTGGCGGAGGGGCGGGACTGGGCTTAAGCATCTCGTATGAAATCATCAAGAAACACGGGGGAGATATCCAGGTGGAAAGCGAACCTGGCAAAGGCGCCACCTTTACCATCAAGATTCCTGTTGCCTGATCGGAGCCGGGGACAGAATGCAAAACTTTCAAACGTTCAAACGTTGCAACGCTGAAACGTTCGTCAGATCCGTTCGATTTTGCCGTCCTGCAATGAGAAAACAGATGTTCCCATGTCCCTGGTTATTATATATTTCTGATCGCCGATGTGGATCTCGCTTCCCTGAAAAATCTGCTGACTGACCTCAATCCTGGCATTGCTTAAGGCGATAGTGATCCGGTCGCGGAGCTGTCCTATCGCCTCCCCCAGGATTTTTTTGTGTTTGATCAACTTGTTCAGATTGGACAGCAGCAGAACCACCGCCTCTTTTTTTTCCGCGGGGACGTGGGCCAACGCGGCCTTAATCCGGGCCGGTTCAAATGAATCAAAGGGCAGGCTGCGTGAAATCTTGGTGATATTCTGCGTGCAGGTTACTCCCTGCTCCTCCAGTTTTTTCAACTGCACGGTGATTTCCGGATCAGGACGCACGGCGACAATCGTTTCCGTGTTATCGGGGCTGCCGAGGATGCTTAACCGCACCCGCTTTGATGAGCAGATTATGCCGCCCACCGCCCTGCCGCCTTTCTGTCCCTGGGCGCTGAGAACGGTGACGCTGCCGGTGGCGATCAGCTTGCAGTTATAGAGATAGCTGTTGACCACCACATCGCCCTTGACAATGACCTCCGCCCGCTGGATGTAGCCGGCGCGCAGATTGCCACGGGCGATGATCTTGCTGTTTTCGCCGACAATCCCCTTGTCCACGGTCAGGTTGCCGCCGGCAATGACGGTTGCCCCGTTTTCCACGGCGCCCAGGATGGCGATGTCGCCCTCGGATCTGACGGTGAAGCCGGAGAGAACCGAGCCTTTGATGAGCAGATCTGTTTTAACATCAATATTGCCGGTATGATAGTTCACATCCTCCGGAATTTCGAATATGTCCTCAACAGAGAGGGCGCCTCGGCTAAATCTGATGTTGCCTTTTTTTTCGGCAAAATAGCGAATGATGTTTTCCGTCTGCTGCGCCCGGATCCCTTTGCCGATATTGATTTTTTTATCAAGACCCGCTGTCGCCTTGATTATTTTGCCGAAAAGGGAGCAGCCGTCAACACCTTTTGTGGCCAGGGTTTTTTCAGCAATCAGCATGCCCTCCGGGATGCTGACCACCGCGTTTCGTTCCCGCAGATCAAGGGAACCGTCACTGCGCAGCGTGCCGGCTTTTTTTTCCGTATCAACAAAGAGGGAAAACTCGGCATTTGTCCCGGGCCGGGGCTGCAGCGTTTCAGCAAGTTTCACCAGCCGGGGCAGGGGAAGCCCGGCTGCCATCTGGCCGGCCAGCTTGCTGATGGCGGCATCGTGAATACATTGCTCGTGCACGCCCAGTCGCAGCAGCATTTCCTTCATCTCGGACTTGGTTGGATACCGGCAGGGTGCGAGCTGGGGCAGGGAGAGATAATAGGCGGCCGTCCGGTCGGCCGCTGTCCAGATTGGGGGAAAAACGGCTACCGTCTCTTTGTCAAGAAGAAGATAGCCATAGGCTGCCGCCTCATATCCCCCTGATTTGTCGTTTATTCTGACATTATCGCCGGCCTCGGGCAGGGGGTCGGCCAGGCCGTCGATTTCACGGCCGAAAATATCCCTGCCGGCCTGCGCCTCCGGAAAGACTTTCACCTGCAGAAAAAGTTCGCCGGCATTGACGGCCTTGACCATGACAGAGCCTGTCTGGACCTCGGCCATATCGGAGGCGGTAAGCATGTTCTTCAGTCCGACAAAGTCCAGCGTGGCCGCATCCGTTATTTTTTTATCCTGCAGAAAAGAAAAAATGACCCTGCGCCTTACCCCGGGCCGGGCGCCGCTGGCGATAAGAAATTCTCCGGTCCCGCCCGGTATCCGGCAAAGCTCCTCGAGTTTTTTCAGGGCTTCCTGACTGATGCCGTGGGTTATTCCTGCTTCGTTTAAGACAGATGTTATTTCCGCAACCGATACGGGGCCTCCACCCGTGACAACAAGGGTGGCGGACATATGGTCGGAGGCGATACGCAGCTCCTTGCCGGGCCAGCCCTGGAGCGGTTGAGAAGAGACCTCGGCTGGCTGCGGAGTTTTGCTTAACCCTGGCGCGGAAGGTTCATCCTGCTTTTCCCCGGCTTTTTTGTCAAGGTCAAGGGCTTGCAGAAAGGCTTCTTCAAGAGACTCGAAGGATTTTTTCTGGTCAGGACTCACGGCTGGCTCCTTGCTCTAAATCGTTGCCAGGACATCATCAAGCGAGGCCTCGATATCATCGAAGTTTTCCTGGAGCCTGCAGTCATGGATGCCGATGGCCGCCTGATTGGCAAAGCTTGCGAAGGTCTGCAGTCTGTTCTCATGAAAGGACGTCTCCTCATCCTTTTTCACCACCAGGGCTCCGAATTTTTTGCTGCCCTTGCGTACGGGGATAACTGCAAAGCAATGCTTGGCAAGGAAGGTGGTCAGATCGGACGGATTGTCAGCCGTGGCGGCCTGCCGCACGGCCTGGGCCAGCGGTTCAAACCCTTCGGCATCCAGCCTTTCGTCAAAATTGACGGCCGCTGCCGAGACGGGGTCCGGACGCTCATCATCCGCCAGCAGGAAGAACGCACAGCCACCACTGCTTGCCAGATCATTGACCTCGGCGAGTATGGTCTCCAGGAGCTCCTGTAAGGGATGGACCTCCATCAGGTATTGCTGTATCCGGTCTCTGCCTTGCAGTTCCCTGACCATCTGGCGCAAGGCCTTGGTTCGTTCAGCTACTTTCTGCTCAAGCGAGGCGTTCAGCGCGGCCAGGGCGCGGTTGTTTTTTTCCAATTCCAGGTTCAGCTTTTTGTTTTCCAGGGTGAGATCAAAGCGCGAGATCGCCTCCTTGACCGTGAGTTTGAGATCCTCGTCATTCCAGGGTTTCAGAATATAACGATAAATACCGCCTAAATTCACGGCGTCAACCGCGGCGTTGATATCGGCATAGCCGGTCAGTACCATGCGGATGCTTTCCGGTAGCATTTTTTTGGCTTTGGCCAGGAATTCCGCCCCGCCCATCTCAGGCATGCGCTGATCGGAAATGATGACGGTGGGTTTTTCTCCGGCTGCCAGCAGTTCAAGGGCTTCCTTGCCGCTGCAGGCAGTGAGAATATGGTAATCCTCGTCAAAGAAGAGCCGCTGCAAGGCCTTCAGGATGCTTTTTTCGTCATCGACAAAAAGTATGGTGTGGGTAGTGCTTTCGCTCATGGTACGGCTCCGCAAACTCCATTAGTTTTCAGCCTGATACAGCAGCAGGATGCTGCCTTGCTGGAAATCCTTGCCTTTCATCTGCGCGCCACTGACAAGATATGTCTGGTGGTTGATTTCCGTCCGGATGGAACGGGGTTGGCCCGCGGGAAGAGAGCGCAGGAGGCTGCGCAGCTCTTCCGGCAGAGCCGACTGGGCTTTCATTCCGGTCAGGGAGATTCCTTTTCCGGTAAAGATGTCATCCGCCATCCTGTTGCTCTGCACGATGAGACCGTCCGGATCAATGCCCAGCACGGCGGCGGGCAGGGCGTGCAGCACATTCTGGGCATACTGCAGCACCCTGTTCTGGAACAGGATGTCGTTGGTGCGTTCCTGGACCATCTCCTCAAGGCTTTGATTGATGCGGCTCAGTTCCTCGTTTTTTTCGCTTAATTCTTCTGTTAGTCTCTCGTTGTGCTGATTGAGAAAATAGACTTCCAGCGCCTTGGCGATGGTTACCTTTAACTCCTGGTCATTCCATGGTTTAGGAATAAATTTGTAAATCTGCCCCTCATTGATGGCCGCAACGATGGCGGCGGTATCCGCGTAGCCGGAAAGAACGATGCGGATGATGCGCGGCCATTTTTCGCAGACTTTTTTTAAAAAATTTACCCCATCCATGCCCGGCATGCGGTAGTCGGAAAGAACCAGTTGCACCGGCTCCTGCACTTCCAGGGTGGCCAGCCCTTCCTCCCCTGACGGGGCGGTGATGATTTCGTAATCCTCATCAAGAAAAAGTCTGCGCAATGAGCGGAGGACATTGGGTTCGTCATCCACGCACAGAATTCTTATCGGCTCAGTCATCGCGGTTATCCCTCCATGTTCCATGCCTGCAGGAGAAGTTCGTAGTTGCCCTGGATGGCACTAGCTACGTCCTTGATCTCATTGCGCTTGATGTTTAAAGCCTGCCATACCGTTTTGGGGATTTCCTCGCGGACGGGGTTGGTGCTTTTTCCCAGATGCAAGGCCTTGGCCAGCTGATTGCCGAGAAAAAGGGCGCGGATGAGGTCTTTTTCTTTCGGTTCGATTTTTGCGGTTTTTAACTCCGGGTCATGATGATATTTTACGGCAAGGATAATGGAGTCAGGAAATTTCCAGCTGTCAAGCAGCAGGGAGCCTGCCCGCTGATGGGTAAACTCCATGACCTCCATTTCGGCCTCACTCTGCGGCAGGCCTTTTTCCCGCATGAGAAGAAGGATCTTTTCATAGTCCTGGGGCCTGGCGTTGATGAAGACGATCTTACCGATATCGTGCAGGATGCCGAATAAAAAGGCATCATCGTTAAGTTTTTTATCAACTTTTTCGATGATGACCTTGGCGGCGACCGCGCAGCCCAGACTGTGGTGCCAGAGCCCGTCAACATCAATGGGCGAGTCGGGGCGGCCCTTGAAAAGGGCATGGATTGATACGCTTAAGGCCAGATTCTTGACCGTGTTGAAGCCGAGAACCATGACGGCCTTATCAAGGGAGGTCACCTGCTTCTGCAGGCCGTAAAAGGCCGAATTGGCAAGCCGCAGCACCTTTGCCGCCAGGGCGGTGTCACCCTCGATGATCGCGCCGAGCATCTTGGCGGTCAATGCCTCGTTTTTCATTTCCTGGGTGATCCGGCTGGCAACGCTTGGCAGGGTGGGGAGATCGCCGATCTGGCTGATTAAATCCTGAACTTTCACTCTGATCATTCCTCCGCAACCGGCAGTGACACGGTAAAGGTGGTGCCCCGGCCCACCTCGCTATCCACGGTGATTGCGCCGTGGTGCTTCTTGATGATGTCATAGGCGATGCTCATGCCCAGACCGGTGCCTTTGCCCACTTCCTTGGTGGTGTAAAACGGTTCAAAAATGCGGGTCAGGTGCTGGGGGGCAATGCCGCATCCCGTGTCGGCAATAGAGACATGGACCTGGCCTTTGTCCCGCCATGTCCTGATGGTAATGCTGCCCTGCGTTGTCATGGACTGGGCCGCGTTAACCAGAATATTCATGAAGACCTGGTTCAACTGCTGGGCTGAAGCCTTTATCTGCGGCAGATCCCCGTACTGCTTGCTGACGGTTGCCTTGTACTTCAACTCATTCCAGACGATGTTTAAGGTGGTTTCAATACATTCGTTGATATTGGTCAGCGACATTTCATTATGATCCACCCTGGAAAAGTTTTTCAGATTCTGAACAATGATCCGCACCCGTTCGGCGCCATCCAGGGATTCTTTTATCAGGGCGGGTATATCGCCGATAAGATAATCAACTTTTAGTTTTTTGCGCTCGCTTTGCAGCTCCGCGGCGGTTTTTTCATCATGCAGGCGGGCAATGGCCTGATCCTGAAAGGTGATGAACCGGGTCAATTTCTCCAGATAATTGGCAAGAGAGGTCAGATTGCTGGAAATAAAGCCCATGGGGTTGTTTATCTCATGGGCGACGCCCGCGGCGAGCTGACCGATGGAGGCCATTTTTTCCTGCTGGACGATCTGGGACTGGGTCTGCTTTAAGTCGTTGTATGCCTGTTCGATCTGTTTGTTGGCCTGCGCCAGGAGAAGCCGTTCCTGCTCCAGGGAAATTTCCAGCTCCTTTTTCCTGGTGATATCCCGGCTGACATGGATTATCTGCTTCACCCCGCCGTGTTGCTCCCTGATGGGGGAAACGGTTACTTCCACATAGGATTTCAGGCCGGCCGCGTTTGTATGCACATGCTCGGCCGAGGCATGGCTGCCCGTGGCGATGGCTTCCTGCAGAGGGCACTTGTCAAGGAGCCCCTGGCAGGGAGAACTGCGATGATGGGTCACGGCAAAACAGGTCCTGCCGATCACCTCGTCCCTGCTGAGGCCTGTTTCCCGCAGGAAGACCTTGTTGACGCTGACAATGGAATAGTCTGTGACATTGATGATGGCGATAGCTTCATTGATGCTCTCGATAATAATGCCTGGCAGGACATTGAGGCGTTCGATTTCTTCCCGCAGATGTTTTTTTTCAAGTATCGTCTCCAGCCTGGGAAGAACCTCCCTCATGTCGAGAGGTTTCTGGAAAAAGGCCTCGGCCCCTTGGTACAGGGCGTCGATAACCGTATCCAGTGAAGGATCGCCGGTAATGATGATGCAGAGCAGTCCGGGATAAATTTTTTTCAAGTCCCTGATCAGTTCCGTGCCCCAGGTATCCGGCAGCATCATGTCGACCAGTGCTATGTCGGGTTGATTGGTTTTTAGAAAATCCAGGGCCTCCGCGCCTGAGCCGGCAACGGACACCGCGTAGCCATGCCAGGCAAACAGATCCTGCATGGCCGTCCTGGCGGTCTGATCATCATCAATAATTAACAGCTGGGCTTTGGCAGCCATGTTCTCTCCGTGACGTTTTACACGTTTTATATCCTGTATCATATTGGCACGGGTTTTCTGTAAAATTCAAGGAAAATAAATTCAAGTAGTTAGGCCGCTTCACCTTTCCATGGCCTGAAATTTCGCCATGAATTTCCGGTCGATATAATCCTTGATGCGGAAGGCAAGCCCGCCGCCGAAGATGATCGGCCATTTGCAGAAGATGCCGGTCCCGTCCCCGAGGTTGTAGATGAGCAGGTATTTGCCGCCCGGATCAAAGGACTCAAGATCTCCCCCTGTCAGGGCAACCATGAGATTATGATAGAGCACGGGATTCTGGCGGACGGCGTAAACCCCGACCTTGTCCAGCGGTTCATCCTCGAAGTAGATACAGTCGCCGCCGCCGAAGATATTGGCGTGACTGACGCTTTGCAGCTGCCGGTTGACCCTGAGCCCGCCATCCGGGCCGGTGGCAAGACCGGAAGCGGCAAAGATGGGCGAGGGTTTCACCCCCACCGCCGCCAGGGTGAGATCGGCCGGGTAGGCATCACCGTTTTGCAGGATGATGCGGCCGGCTTCAATGCTTTGCACATAATTGTCCTCGATGACGCGGATGTCGCGGCGGGCAAGCGAGGCGCGGGCCAAAGCCCTGATTTTCGCGGGGGCGCGGGTCATCAGCCGTTTGCCGGCAAAGATGCGGATATGGGGTTCGTTAACCGCGGACTTACGGCACAGCCGCCAGATATTGCCGGCAATTTCCACGGAGGACGGACCGCCGCCCACCACGCCGATATCGATTTCCCGTTCCCGGCACAGTTCGACAATGCGCTGCCGGGCGTTGAAAAGTGTTTCAATGGGTTTAACCGTAAAGATGTCGGGATCAGCCGCGGTGATCATATCAGCGGGCACGTAGGATCCGGCATTACAGGACAGCACATCATAGGGCACGGTGAGACCGGAACCTTCCAGCCTGACAAGCTGGTTAGCCGTATCGATTACGGACGCCCTGCCAAGCACAAAATTTCCGCCCTGTCTTTCCACAACCTTGCGGGTGGCGAAGCGGATATCCTCCGGGCTGTACGTCATGCCAAGCATGCCCGGCCCCATGCCGGAGTAATAATGATACTCGGAGGGCTGGATAACCGTGACCCTGAAGCCCTTTTCCGTGAAGGAGCGGAGATTGGCCAGGGTCACCATGTGGGCATGACCGCCGCCGATGAGCACCAGATGTTTCGCGGCCATAATCATTTCTCCCCGGGCGGCATGGCATCCATCAGTTGCCCGAGTTGAGCGAGATGGGCTCTTTCTTCCCTGGCTATCCGCAGCAGGGCCAGGCGGGAGGTTTCATTCCCGCTGCGTTCGGCTGCCCGCTCATAGAGGTCAAGGGCCTGGGCCTCGATCGCCATGGCCAGGGAGAGAATATCCGTCACGGAGTCCAGATCGGGATGGTAGAGGGCCAGATAATCGCTGGTGGTTAATCCTCCTTCCATGGCCCGCGCCACCACATCCTTTTCAAACTCTTCCCTGGTTTTGCCGGCGCCGGTGATCTCCTGATAGAGTTTCAGCAGCTGATTCTGGTGCAGGATCTCGATATCGGCAAGCTGCGTAAATAACTTTTTCGCCTCCTCGCTCCGCACCCTGTCAAGCATGACCAGATAAAAGTCCCTGAGCCCCTGTTCGAGCCCAAAAGCCACGGTGATCGTTTCCGCCGGTGTTTCAGAACCTGAAAAGAGATGAAGGCCGAGATCCTCCGGGCCCACCGCTGTTTTGTCATTCCAGGCCCTGATGCCGCCGGACAGATTGTATACTTCCCTGAAGCCTTTTCCCGAGAGCATCTGGGCGGCGATGCGGCTGCGGCCGCCAATGGCGCAGTAGACGATGGCCGGTTTTTCGGGATCGAGCTCGTCAAGCCGGTGGTCAAGCTCGCCCACGGGGATTAATTTCGCGCCGGCAATGTGGGCCGACTCATATTCCTTCGGCTGGCGCACATCAAGCAGGGTGTAGGTCCCCGCCGGCTTGGCCTCCATATACCGGGCCGCCGTTTTGCTATCCATGGCTTGCACCGGGGTGAAAAACTGTTTCCATTGCATTTTTTTTTCCTCATGTGTTTTATTGGCAAAAAGTGTGATGACGGGCTGTTACAAAACAATATCATCAGCGCGTAGGGCTTGCAAGGGTTTATGTTGCGCGGGAAGAGCGAGGTCCGGCAGGTGATGGTATCGCCCAGGCAGCCATGATGCATGCCAGCCGGCGATGACCGGGCGCCGGGTGTTCCGCCGCCTGTATACCTGGGCAGTTACAAATTTTTATTTATTGACAAGGGCGGAATACCCTTGGTATCAAATAGTTATACATCTATTTCACTGAGGAAGATGTATGCTTCGCTCTTCTCTCTCCTAACATGCCAAATGGGGTGTTTCATGTCTAACGGGGGTTCCACCTATTCGCAGGAAAATCGAATCATCGCCATCGACACACCACTCGGACCCGATGTGCTGCTTCTTGCCGGCTTCCGGGGGGTGGAAGGCATTTCTGAACTTTTCAGTTTCGAACTGGAGCTGTATTCGACAGAGGATCACTGTATCAAGTTCGAGGACATCATCGGCCAGAATGTCACGGTCACCATTTACCTGGCGGATGAAAGCCCACGCTATTTTAACGGGGTGATCTCGCGTTTCGGCCATCGGCGCGGCGGCGGGGAATCGGGCACGGAAACGCGATTTTCCTATTACAATGCCACCATGGTGCCGTGGTTCTGGCTGCTGACCAGGACGGCTGACGCCCGGATATTCCAGAATAAGAACGTGCCTGACATCGTCAAACAGATTTTTGACGATCTGAGCTTTCCCGACTTCAGCCTCCGTTTGCAAGGTAGTTATGATCCGCGGGAATACGCGGTGCAGTACCGGGAAACCGATTTTAATTTTGTTTCCAGGCTGCTGGAAGAAGAAGGCATCTATTATTTCTTTGAGCACGAGGCGAACAAGCACACCCTTGTGCTGGCCGATTCCCCGGGGAATCACAAGCCCTGTCCGAACCAGGAAGAAGCGCGCTACGAGATAAGCGGCAGCGGGGTGGAGGAAGAGGATGTCATCACCCGGCTGGAGATCGTCAAGGAGATCCGGGCCGGCAAATACACCATGAGGGATTTTAATTTCAAGACGCCCAGCAGCACCGGTCTTGAGGTGACGGTTGACTCGAAACATCCGCTGGGCCCGGGCGACAGGGAGATTTACGATTATCCGGGGGAATACGACAAACGCAAAGTGGGTGAAGGGCTGGTAAAAGTCCGTATCGAGGAGGAAGAGGCCCGGATCACCACCATGCACGGCATCAGTAATTGCCGGGCCTTTTGCAGCGGCTTTCGCTTCCGCCTGCGGGATTATTTCCGGGATGATACCACGGACAGGGAATTTGTCCTGACCCGGATCAGCCATGACGTCAAGCAGGGCGGCTCCTATACCGGCTCCGGGACGGGCGGGGAGACCGGGGCCCAGGTCTATGTCAATAACTTTACCTGCATGCCCCACGACGTGCCGTTCAGGCCGCCGAGATTTACCGCCAAACCGGTGGTGGAAGGGGTGCAGACGGCGATCGTCGTCGGTCCGTCAGGCGAGGAAATTTTCACCGATGAACACGGCCGGGTCAAGGTCCAGTTTCACTGGGACCGCGAAGGGACAAATGACCAGAACAGCTCCTGCTGGATCAGGGTGAGCCAGCTTTGGGCCGGGGCCGGCTGGGGGGCCATGTGGATCCCCAGGATCGGCCACGAGGTGATCGTTGATTTTCTCGAGGGCGACCCTGACCGGCCGATTATTACCGGCCGGGTCTATCACGGCAACAACGTGCCGCCTTATCCGTTGCCCGCTGAAAAAACCAAGAGCACCATCAAGTCTAATTCTTCCAAGGGAGGCGGCGGCTCCAACGAACTCAGGTTCGAGGACAAGAAGGGACAGGAGGAGATCTACCTGCACGGCCAGAAAGACTGGACCATTGTCATCGAAAACAACAAGAACCAGCGGGTGGGGGTTGACGAGACCCATCGGGTGGGCCATAACCGGGACAAGACGGTCATCAATGACCAGAGTGAGACCATCGGCAAGAACAAGACCATCACGGTCGGACTGGATCACAACGAAATAATCGGAGTGAACAAGACGATGATGGTGGGCGCCAACCATACGGAAACCATTGGCGCCAACATGGTGCTTACCGTGGGCGCCAACCAGGCCGTGACCGTGGGGGTGGCTTCCGCGGAGACCATCGGCGCGGCCAAGGCCCTCACCATCGGCGCGGCCTATCAGGTCAGTGTCGGCGCCGCCATGAATGAAAGCGTGGGAGGGCCAAGGGCCGAAGAGGTGGGAGGTTCCAAGGTGGTGGAAGTGGGCGGAGGGCTTACCGAGACCGTTGGCAAAGACTCGGTGCATAAGGCGAAAAAGATTTTGCTCGAGGCGGGAGACGAGATCACCTTGAAAACGGGGGGGGCCTCCATCACCATGAAAAAGAGCGGCGAGATTATCATCAAGGGCAGTAAAATCAAGGTGCAGGCCTCGGGTGATGTCATCATCAAGGGCGCCAAAATCGCCGAAAACTGAGGCTTGGGGAGAGCAGGTGAGTAAATTGCAAAACATGACAGACGGATGCATGGTTGATTTTTCCGTCCGGACGGACAGCATAACGCAACCCCGGGTCGGCCGGCTGGTGGTGCGGGATCAGGCCGGCGAAGTGTGGGTGGAATGGCAAGGCGCTGCCCCGCGTCCGGCTAGATATCTGGCCTCTGTCCCGCGCGGCGACCTGGTGAACCGGGACAATCATGGCCGGGAAGTGCTGCTTGTCTTTGCAGAGGGCGATTGCCAGCGTCCGGTTATTGTCGGTCTGCTGGGCTCCATTCTTGACGAGCTTGTTCAGCTTGACTGCTGTCCGGAGGATGTCCAGGCCGCAAAGCCCTGCCGGGTGAAGATCGATGAGGAAACGGTGACCCTTGAGGCGGAACGGGAGGTGGTGCTTAAATGCGGCAAGGGCAGCATCACCATCCGCCGCGACGGCAAGATCATCATCAAGGGCACCCATATCCTGTCCAGATCGTCAGGTCCGCAACGTATTAAGGGCGGGCATGTTGAAATCAATTAAGATGGCGTCGCAAAAAGTCGCCAACTGCTTCGTTGCTGCAAATTGTCTCGTCACAGCGGCGTACCCAAGTACGCCTCATTCCTCGAAATTTGCGCGCCTCGCATTTGACGATTTTTGCTTAGCCATCCCCGTAAATGGCTTTTTACGAGATCATCAATTGAAGGGAACCATAAAGTGAACCTTTTGATTGCAAAATGAAATTATGGAGATAATCAATAAAACTCCATTCCTGGTGGAGCGGTTCGCCATTTTCGACAAGAATGGCGGCGAGCAGCTCGTTGTCGTCATGAAGGCCACCTATGCCCTGAGCCAAAAAGTCCCGCCGGCGGTGGCCGAGGTGCAGGACCCTTTCTCGCCCGCTGATATCTACCAGGGAGAACCGGGAGAAACCGGGCTGCTCAGGGAAGGGGAGTTCATTCCGCCCAAACCATCCACCGGCATTCTGCTCACCGGTCATGCCGTGGCCCCCCAGGGCAGGGCGCGTTCCATGCAGGTGGCGGTGAAGGTCGGCGATGTCCTGCAGCATGCCATGATTTACGGGCCGCGGGTCTGGCTCACCGCCCTTGGCAATATCAAGGCCTCGTCACCGGAGCTCTTTTCCCGCCTGCCCCTAACCTGGGACAATGCCTTCGGCGGCATGGACCAATCGCCGCCGGAGCGAAAGGATTGGCAGTGCCAGCCGGACAACCCGGTGGGCAAAGGGTTTTTTGCCCGCAACACCAAAAAGGATATTTCCGGTCAGCCCCTGCCCTGTATCGAATCATTGCGCTTTCCCATCAACAGCCCGGCTGACCGGCCGGCGCCCGTCGGTTTCTGTCCGGTGGCGCCGAGCTGGCAGCCCCGGCTGGCCCATGCCGGCACCATTGATGAAAAATATCTGCAGGAGCAGGCCCCCCTGCTGCCCGTTGATTTCGATCCCCGCTTCTATCAGACAGCGCCGCCCGGGCTGATCGCCCCCGGCTATCTGCGGGGCGGCGAGCATTGCGCCGTGGCGGGCACTACTGTTGAGGGCAAAATCGAATTTCTGTTGCCGGTGGTGCGCCCCCGTCTGCGCATCCACTATGCCGCCCACGCCAGCGAGGTGGAGACCCGGCTCGATACGGTGCACATCGACACGGATGGTATGCGTCTGCATCTCTACTGGCGGGCCATGGAACCATGCCATGGTCTGCTGGAGGCGATCCGGGGGGTGGAGACAAGTTTGGAGGGGGGCGCCAATGTCTGAGCAACTTGACTGGAAAGGCGCTCTGGGTGTGACGGGGTGCGGCATGGTCAGTCCGGTGGGCTTGTCCGCCCCCGCCTCTCTTGCGGCCATGCGGGCCGGGGTGACGCGCATCACGGAACTGCCCGGGGGGCTTGCCGGTGGCGGCGACGCTGCCCCGGAACCCCTGGCCGGGGGCCAGGTGCCCGTCATCCCAGCGGGACGGCAGGGGGTGGCCCGTCTGGTCCGCCTGGCCTGCGCCGCGCTGCAGGAAGCCGTGGCCGATGCCGGGCTGGCAAGGATGGAACAGTATGGCGTTTTTCTGGGCGGGCCGGTGGAAAAACAGGGGGGGCGTTTGCTCGATTATGCACCCTCTCTCTCCCAGGGGCTGTCCGGCTCTCTCCCTCCCTGCTTTGGCAATGCGCCGGTCTTTTTGTTTCAGAACGGCAGGGCTGCTGCCCTGCTGGCCTTAAGGGCCGCCGCCCAGGCCCTGTCCGAAGGGCGGGTCCAGGTGGCCCTGGTGGGCGGGGTGGATTCCTGGGTGAATCCGCTGGCGCTAAAACATCTTGCCGACACGGGCCGTTTGCGTGGCAATGGGAAAAGCAGCGGCATCCTGCCGGGCGAAGGGGCGGCATTTTTTTGTCTTGAACGGCTGGAGCATGCCCGGGACCGTAAGGCCGCGGTCAGGGCCGAGCTGCACGCGGCAGTAGGCGCAAGAGACGAGACCCCTTTTGGCGCGCCCTGCAAGGCGGTGGTGCTCAGCCGCATCCTCAAACAGATCTGGCCGGCCCAGCGGGAGGTGGGGCCGCTGATTATTTCCGATCTCAACGGCGAACGGCACCGGCATTTTGAGTGGATGCTGGCCGCCAGCCGCTCCCTGAAATTCAAAGAGGACACCCTGCGCCACTGGCACCCGGCGGAATATATCGGCGACAGCGGGGCGGCCAGCGGCGCGCTTTGCTGCGCCTGGGCCGCCACGGCTCTTTCCAGGGGCTATGCCTGCACCGATGGCGTCATTGTCTGGGGCGGCTCCGATGAAGGCGAGCGGGAAGCCGTGCTTTTTGTTTCGCCCGGGGGAGGGGAGTGATGGGTAGCACCACCAATGTCAACATGAAAACCGTGGTTCATGCCGACAGCGGCGGCATGGCCATAGCCTTTCCCGATGTGTGCAAAACGCCGACCCCGGCCGGGCCGGTGCCGATTCCCTACCCCAACATCGCCTTATCCAAGGACGCGTCCAAGGTCACCAAGAAGGTGAAGGTGGATAAAAAAGGCGTGATGGTCAAGGGCTCCAAAATCGCCGTCAGTCAGGGGGATGAGGCCGGCACGGCGGGCGGCGGGGTGGTCTCCAGCAAGATCAAGGGCACGGCGGAGTTCATGAATTATTCCTTTGACGTGAAGTTTGAAGGAAAGACCGTGGCCCGTTTGACTGATCCCATGATGCAGAA
Organism: Deltaproteobacteria bacterium; assembly: GCA_016219175.1. Lineage (GTDB taxonomy): Bacteria > Desulfobacterota > Desulfobulbia > Desulfobulbales > SURF-16 > SURF-16. The sequence goes on from JACRCD010000044.1 coordinate 29,071, forward strand.
TCAGGGCTCCCAGGGCAATACCGCCACCCCGGCCGAGGTGCAGGGGCCGAAGGTTGTTATTGATTTTGACAAGGTGGGCAAAACCCAGGAAGAAGCCTGTGACAAGATGAAGAAAAAGGAGGTCAAGGACGACAAGAAAGGGGCCAAGGCTGCGGGCATGCTGGAGGAAGACTACAAGGCGATCAAGGAGGTGTGCGGGGACAAGGGGGTGCTTGCTTCCTTCCGGGATACCAATCCGGACTGCCTGAAGCATCTCAAGGGTGGCGTGCCCAGCAAGGGCCATGACATCCTGCAGAAGACCTGGAAATCGGCCAACCTGCCGGCCGATAAGAAGGATATGGCCGGGCTGGTCTCCAACCGGCTGCGCAAACCCGCTCCGGGCCAGATCATTGACAATCCTAAACTGCACCCCCTGGGCAAGGTAACCGGGGATTATGACATGCACGAAATTCTCAAGGGCGGCAAGAAGGTAACCGGCGCCCAGGAAAAGTCCCTGATCAAGAGCTTCAACAAGGCGATCCCGCCTTCAGGCAATCCGCCGGTGCAGCAGCCCCGCGTCCTGCACGGCGCCCAGGCTAACTACTCGGATTATCTGGCCAAAAATCCGGGTGAAAAACCGATCAAGGCCCTTTTTAAACCCGATCCGCCCACCACCGTTTTTGACGGCAGCAAGCCTCCGGCTCCGCCTGCCAAGGTGTACCGCTGCGAGACCAATGAGGATATCCTCAACATGTACAAGTGCAAGGGCGCCGAAACTCCGCCTGAGTGGAATCTCAAGCCCAAGAAGAAATAAGGGGATGCCGTCAAGGCACGGGAAACAGACATGAAAGATTCATTTTTCACCGCCGAAGAACGCCAGCAACTGATCAGCCGCTACTGGCGGGTCTATCGACAGACGGCCTGGCCGATCCGCGATACCCTGACCCCGGATGAGCGGGTGGCGGCCTACGAGGCGGAAGAGGCCCTGCTGCGGGAATATGCGGAGCGTCTGCCCTATGTCAGCATCAGCCGCTGTCCCATCTGCGGGACCGTGCTGGAATATGTGGTCGATGTCATGGGGCTTGACGGGCCCTGGTGGGAGTCGTTGGACACGGTTGAATATCCGGAGCCCCAGGGGTGTGAGCATTTCAACGTGCTGCTCGGCGCGGTGGACTTTCATGGCCGCCCCCCTGTTGAAGCCAGGGAGTTGGACGAGATCCTGCCCGGTCCGGGGGTTCCCTATGTGATCCCGGATTTATTGCAGCTGCCCGGCATGCAGGCGGTGGTGTCCAGTTTCCCCGACGGTATGGGCGACACCTGTTACGCCATGGCCTATTTTGCCCCGCAACGCTTTCACGGGGCCTTGCTGCACCAGCCCTGGCTGCGGCAAAGGCAGGAGGTCTATGACGAGAACGGCAGCTATGAAGGGTGGCGGGTTGGTGGTAACAAATGGGATTTTGACCTGGGGCCATGGCTTGAGCGGCAATCGCTGCTGTGGATCGCCCCCGGCGATCTGTCCTCTTTGATTGTGCGGAAAGACGCGCCCTGCCCCTATGAGAATCTGCCGGGGGTCCGGCAGCCCCAGATCATCCGCAAGGGCGATCTCTCTCTGCTGCCTTTGCCCACGGGTGAAGGATTTGAGCCTTTCGAGTGATGACCATGATCCTAGCCGATGTCATAGAAGAGCATCTCGAAGAAACTGGATTCCTGTGGGGGCAGCGCCAGGCCGCCCTCGATTCCAGGGATTATGTGCTGGCGGAACTGGCGGAGCTTGAGGAGCGGCTGGCTGCCCATGTGGATGGGCTTCTGGTTGGCGGCGAGGAGGCCTGGGGGCTTGCCGGACCCCGGCTCACGGGTGATGATGCCGGGGAGGTGTTCGCCGCGGCTTTTCTTGCCCTGCAGTCAGGGCTTGAGCCGCGCCTTGACTGGGTCATGACGGTTTTCCGCGAGGTTGATGGCGAGGGGATGCAGGGGATCTATGACAGCCTCTGCCACACTAGCTTTGCTGGTGTCGATGATCTGCTGCTGCCCCTGCTGCGGGCCGAGGATGTCATGCGGCAGGCGCTGGCCGCGGATATTCTCAGTTTCCGCCGCTACCCCGTGCCCCTTTATTTTCTTGAACCCTTGAGCAAGTCGGATTATCCCGAGATCTCGGCCATCGCCATCCGCGCCATGGGCAGGCTGAGGGATACAAAAGCCCTGGACGCAGTCAATGAAATGATCTTGAGTCAGGGGGCCGAACCATTCGTGGCAAACGAGGCCTGGCGGACAGGGCTGCTGCTGGGCAGCGACCTGGTGGCGCCGCAATGCCGGCTGGCCCTGCAGCATAATACGGAGATGGCCGGCGACGCCCTCATTATGCTGGCCATCAACGGTGATGTCCGTGACTTGCCGTTGCTTGCCGCCGCCCTGCGGGAAGGCAAACTTGCCAGGAAAGCGGCCATGGCCCTGGGCACACTGGGCGCCCAAGGCGGAATCGCCCCGCTCATCGGCTGCCTGGCTGATCCGGAGCTTGGCCGCCTGGCCGGGGAGTCCTTTTGCCGGATCACGGGTATTGATCTTGAGAGGGCGGGGCTGGCCCGCGAGACGGTGGCGGAAGCCGCGGTCCCGGCCGGAGCGGATCAGGATGAGGACGATGACGATGACTATGTTGCAGACAAAGACGAAGATCTGCCTTTTCCGGATCCGGAAAAAATTAAAGAGTTCTGGGCGAAGCAGGAGAAAGTTTTCAGCAGGGAAACCCGGTATCGTTATGGCCGCCCGTACGCCAGGGAAGTTCTCGCCGATGTCCTGCTCCAGGGCGCTTTGCCGGAGCGGCACAATGCGGCGCTTGAGCTGGCCGTGCTCTGCCCCGGCCGTCCCCTATTGGAGACCAGGGCCATGGCCGGTCTGCAGATGAAGATGAGCGGTCAACTTACCTGAGGTCTCAGCCGTTCAACGGCAAAGGAAGTCCGATGATGCCCTCTCCGGCAGCGCTCATCTTTATGGCCCTTACGGTACTTTTTTTTGTCCTGTCCCTGTATGGTGGGGACGGCAAGACCGGGCCGGCGATGACTTTGCAGAGAAAAATCTGGCTGCGGCTGGCTTTCATTTTCGCCGTCGTCAGCCTTGGCCTTTACTTCATGGATTCTTTCCTGGGGTAAATTATCTGAAAATTTTTTCACGAAGACGACACCATGGTCAATCCCTATCCCATCCCCATCACTACAATTCCCCTGGAGCGGCAAGCGCCGCAGATTGTGCCGGCCGCCACCATTCAGGAATGGGCGCGCCTTACCGGCAACCCCCGGGCCCAGGGTCAGGATGTGGCCGGCATCACGGTGCCGTCGATACTTGTTGATCCCAGCGGACTGCGGGATGAGCAGCGGGTCAGAGGGAGAGCAAGGGAGTTCCGCTACCGGTCCGGGACCCTGACCCTCTATCTGCGGCTGCGAATTTTTATTAACAGAGGGTTGTCGCCATGCGAACAGCGCATCTGGACAACACATGAAATGGACCATGTGCGGGATTACGAGCAGCTGATGGGCACATTAAATCTCCGGTTGCAGTCCGATTCCTTCATGCGGGCTTTTTTTCTCGACCGGCAGTGGTTTCCGGTAAATGACCGCGGCTTGATGATGGACAGCATCCGCGAAACATGCGCCGGAATTTTCCGTCAGCTCACCCAGGATGCCGTGACGGGAAGGGATACCGACGCGGAATACGAGCGGGTGCGGAGCCAGATAAGGGAAACATGCCATGGGCGGTCCAGACGGCCCAGCCTGCGGCCCAGCGCCCGTCCTTCAGGCTAACCAGCATGGCTGGACCAGGCTGGCCAGCCATAACGAACCATGAAAGTCCGGCGCTCCGGCATGGCCGGTTCCGAGCACCGTCGACTTTCATATAAACCCCTCCTCACTGCGGGCAGGAACAATAAAAAACCTTTACTTGCCGTAATCCCTGGGCCCAAAGAGCGGAACCCCTTCAGCGTCCGTTGGTTCCGAGGGTGGTTTTTTTTCGTCCGTTTTGCCGGCTGGCGCACGGCGCTTGCCCTTAGGCTGTGACTCATCCACGAATTGCTGGGTCAGGGGTTCCTGGGTGACCATGATATTGGTCGGGATTTTGATCTGGTCACCAAGAAAAATACGGTTGGGTTTAAGTCCCGGATTGTACTTGGCAAGCGCCTCCCAGTTTTTCAGCTCACCGGTATACCATTTGGCGATAATAGACAAACTTTCACCCTTCAATTTGACGGTGTGCACGAATTCCACAGGCGGCGGCGGTTCTTCCACCACGGGTGGCGGCGCGGGCTCTTCCGGAACCGGTTCCTCGATGACCGGCGGCGGTGGTGGTTCCTTGGAAGCGCAGCTTATACAGACGAAGGCCAGCATCAGACAAAGACAAAACAGCACATTCAACTGCCGCGGACGCATTTTCACGGTTTTGCTCCTGAGGTTTCTTTCATTTTGTTGAGGTAGTCTTTTGCCAGTTTGTTTTTCGGATTAATGGCCACCGCCTTTTCCAGATTGGCGATGCATTCCGATTTTTTCCCCAGCTCATTCTGCACCAGGGCCAGATTGAAAAGCGCTTCATCCTGATAAGCCGGGGCGAGCTCAACGACCCGGGCATACATTTCCTCCGCCTTGACGTAATCCTTTGACAGGGCATGAATGAAACCGAGATTAAAAAAGGTATCCGGAAATTTCGGATTCAGCTGGATGACATTTTGATAGCTAGCTATGGCCCTGGGATAATCCTTTTGTTTCATGAGCAGCATGCCAAGCTGAAAGTGGGCCTGTTCGCTGTCCGGATTGACATGAATCGATTTTTCAAGCAGGCTGGCCGCCTTCTTGATGTCCGTTTTAGCCAGGCCTTCCGCCTCGCCCAGCAATGCTTCGCTATAGGGCTCGGCTATTTTCACCTGCATGCCCGGTCCAAGCTGCAAGAGTTCTTCAAACAGGGGGATGGCCTCTCCGTAACGTTTGGCCACCAGGGCATCCATGGCCTGCTGATATAACTCCGTGCCCGGGGTTTCCTGGGAGGAACCATCCGGGGCTGCCGCTGTCTGGGGCGCCCCCGTCTTGTCGCCGGTTTCCGGGCTGAGCTGCTTTTCGGTGATTGCCTGGGTGTCTTCCCGGGGCGGTTCCGCCTGCCTGCCGAAAATGAAGGCGAACAGGGCGACAGCAACCACCAGGGCCGCACCAGCGCCGGCCAAAAGTGTTTTGTTGGATTTGCCGGCTTTCGGCTGTTTCAGGGGGGAGGGTTGCGGCTCCGGTTTCTTCAGGTCCGGCCGGGGAGGTGGCGGAGCCGCCTCAGCCGCTTGCCTGGCAGACAGGGGCGGCACCGTCGCGGGTCCGGTATCGTCTTGCATGAGGCCGATCCTGGTGATTTCCCGCAGGTGTTGTTCTTCGGCAATAATCTCTTCGGCAAAGAGGGTTTTCATATATCTGGCCAGCACGTTGGCCGTGGGATGCAGCCCCAGTTGCTGCATGCACTCCTCAAGATCGGTAAGCATGTCGCCGCAGGTCTGATAGCGGTTGTTCGGCTCCTTTTCCAGGGCGCGGTAGAGAACCTGCAGGAGTTTCTGCGGCAGATCCTGCTGCAGCTCTTCCGGCTTGACAAATTCTCCCTCGCGGACCTTGGCGAGGATGTGCATCGTGTCGCCGCTGAACATGAGTTTGCCCGTCACCATTTCATATAAAATGATGCCGCAGGAAAAAATATCGGACCGGTGGTCGATTGCTTTTCCCGACGCCTGTTCAGGCGACATATAGGCGATCTTGCCTTTGATCATGCCCATCTGGGTCATGGAGGTCTGACTGGCTGCCTTGGCAATGCCGAAATCGACAATCTTAACATCCCCTTCATAGGTGATGAGGATGTTCTGGGGGCTGATGTCCCGGTGAATGATGTTGAGCGGTTTTCCCTGAAAGTCCTTGAGTTTGTGCGCGTAGTCGAGCCCTGCGCAGACGCGGGATACGATGAGCAGGGCGAGTTGCAAGTCCAGCGGCAGATTTTTTTCCTTGGCTTTGCCGTAGGTGATCCGGCAATCCTTGCCCAGCAGATACTCCATGGCAATGTAGTAGGTGTCGCCCAGGCTGCCGAAGTCATAAATCTGCACGACGTTCTGATGGTGAAGAAGGGCCGCGAGCTTGGCCTCATCAATAAAAGACCGGACCAGCTCCTCCTCGGTGGCGAGATGGGGAAGGATCTTTTTGATGGCGATCAGTTTCTCGAAACCCTGAACGCCGGTGATCATGGCCCGGTACAGTTCAGCCATGCCGCCTACTGCCAGTTTGTCCAGCAGGATGTATTTGCCGAGGTACTGTTTCTGGATAGTTGTCATATCAAATTGCAAAGTCCTGTTATTTTTATAATATGCAAATTATATGCTTATCATGGCGCTGGTCGTCAAGGAGTATTTGCCGGTAATTTTTTTATGCGGATGATGGGCGGTTATCTAAGGGCGTAATGGAATCTCAATATGGGAACATCGCTGTTCCTGACAAAAAACAGAAAAAAATATTGAGTAAGTGGTACTCTTTTGAGTAGTATTGGTAATTAAGCAGGTATTGTGGCTGGAACCCGAAGGAAAAAAGCGCATCAACGCGCTTAAACACGGGATAGCAGCCAATTTCATGGCGATAATTTTGTCTGAACGCCCATGAGCGGAACCGGCTGTCATTCACAAGGTACTGGCACAATGCAAAACGGACCAACACAAAAACATCCGCGGCTGCCCCTGTTCATCCGCATGGGTATGGCGGTTTTTCTGCTTTTCTCCCTGATTGGCGGGACCGCCTTCTTTTTTCTGGCGGCAACACAGCGGAATCTTCTTTTGGGTCAAGCCCTGAAATCCGGCACCATGCTTGTTCATTATTTTTCCGCCAGCGCCAAAGTTCCCCTGCTGGCTGATGATACCCTGCGGCTTCATGGCGTGGTCAAGGATGCGGCCGCCCTTGACGGCGCGGCCTATGCCCTGGTGGTTGACGGCAGCGGCACGGTCCAGGCCCATTCCCAGGAAGAGATGCCCGGCGAGGCCTATGTCCCCATCACAAACGGCAAACCTGTCGGCGCGGGGCAGGACTCCGTCATCGTGCAGTATGAGGATGGTTCGGGCCGGCAGGTCCTGGATTTTTCCAGCCCGGTCCTCTATAACACCAAGCCCATAGGCGAAGTGCATCTCGGCATGTCCCTTGCCTTCATTGACAGCTCCATTCATTCCGTGCAGACCGCGGTTGGCCGGGCGCTTGTTGTTTTCTGTCTGCTGGTTTTTGTCCTGCTGGTGGTTCTTGTATATTTTTATGCCGCAAGAAGGGATGACAAAACAGCCGCCCTGCTCCGGGGCATCATGGAGTACGGTAAAGGAAACCTGGGCCACAGGATGGACGTAAAAGATAACAGTGAGCTGGGGGATGTGGCCCTTGCCTTGAACACCATGGCGGGAAATCTCTCGGCCCAGCAGAGCGTCAGCCCGCCACGGCTTGAGAACTATCTGAAGTTTTCCTCCCTTGACCGGATTTTGGAGGGCCCGGTCTCAACAGGGGAATCCTATGCGGTCAGACGGCAGGTCGCCATCCTGTTTGCCGGGGTTAAGGGTTTCGGTTCGTATGCCGGCACGGAAAAACCTGAAGATGTCGTCATGTCGCTCAACAAGTATATCAGCATCGTCACCAGAATCATCAGCAAGCACGGCGGCTATGTTGACAAGATTATCGGCGATGCGGTCGTCGGCATCTTCGGCGTTTCCCTGTACCGGGAAGAACACACCGCCAGGGCCGTGCGGGCCGCGGTCGAGCTGCAGGAGACCCTTGCCTCGGGAACCGAGGGGCAGAGTCTGCTCCTCAGCAATGTCTGTATCGGCATCAGTTCGGGCATTGTCCTGTCCGGCAATATCGGCTCCCATTCGAAGGTCGAGTATAGCTCCATCGGCGAGAGCATTAAAGAGGCCTTTTGGCTTATCGGATTGGGGCAGGCGGGCGAGATAATCCTGGGCGAGGGGATTTATACGCAGATGAAGGATGTGGTTGATGTCGAACCGCTGCCGCCGCAGACGGTCGCCGGTTCTGAGCAACCCATCAATACCTATCGCTTTGTCAATCTCAAAAACAGAAATGATACGTAACGCCCGCGGCCTGACCGTCCCCCTTCAGACCCTGTTCGTTCTTGTTCTTGTCTTGCTCTTCCAGGGTTGCGCCCTGCCGCCGCAACCGCAACAGCAACAACCGCTGGCGCCTCCCCCTGAACAGGACTATACCCTTCGCTCCGACGCGCTGCCTGATATCAAACCGGTCATTATCAAGGAGGGAGATACCCTGCAGTCCCTGGCTGAAAAATATCTCGGCAGTGCAAACGCAAGCTGGCTTATTGCCCGCTTTAACGGCGTCTCGCAGGTCACTCCCGGTCAGGAGATCATCATTCCCCTTGAGCCTTTTGTCCTGGCCGGACTTACCCCCAATGGGTATCAGACCGTGCCGGTGCTCACCTATCATAATTTCTCGGAAAACCGCCACAACCTGATGATGGTGACACGGAGCGGTTTTGAGTCCCAGATGCGGTATCTCAAGGAGAACGGCTACACGCCGATAACCCTTGACACCCTCTTTGATTTTCTTGACTTCAAGAAGGAAATTCCCGAAAAATCGGTGGTCATCACCATTGATGACGGCTGGCGGGGCGTGTACGAAATCGCCTATCCCATCTTGAAGCAGTACGGGTTTCCCGCCACCCTGTTTGTTTACCCCGACTTCATCGGCGGCGGCAAAAAGGCCCTGGACTGGAGGATGCTTGCCGAACTGGACAAAGGTGGCGTTGATGTCCAGTGCCATACGAAAAGCCACCGGGACTTAAATAAAATCAAGGAACAGGAATCCTTTCAGCAGTATGTTTCGGAGATCGAGAAAGAAATCGCTGAATGCGCGGCCACGCTCAATAATAGATTAAATAAAAACGTCAGGTATCTTGCCTACCCTTACGGCGAAGCAAACAACCTGGCCGTTGCCTTTCTGCGGAAAAACGGTTTCCGGGGGGCCTTTACCGTTAAAAGGGACAGCAATCCTTTCTTTACGGACCATTATATGCTGAACCGCAGCATGATTTATGGCGATTTTGATCTGCAGGCCTTCGGGAAAAATTTGGAAACATACAGCAACGAGGCCCTGCGTTGATGTTGCGCCTTGGCGATGTTCAGGCGCTGTTGCCGGCAGGGCGAGGCCGTGGCCGGTTTGCATCCCTGCTCCTGCTGCCCTGCGTTGCCTTGCTCTTTGCCGCCTGCGCCAAGCCGCCATTGCCCCAGCCTTCTCCTCCTCCGCCTCCTCCGGTGCAAAAGGAGGTTTTTACCGTCCTGCCGGAAAAATACCGGACCAAGGCCCTGGAACATGAAAACAGGGGAGAGTTGCGCGAGGCTATGCTGAACTGGTGGATCGTCCAGAATTTTTATCCCCACGACAAGGAAATCGCCGGAAAAATTGAGAAGCTGCACCAGGAGATCCGGGCCAAGGCGGCCGCTCATTTTCAGAGCGGGATTTCCTTTTACGAAAAAGGTCTGTTACGGGAGGCCCGCCGGGAGTTTCTCCGCACCCTCATGCTAGAACCGTATCATAGTGAGGCGCTGTCCTATTTGCAGAGTAAACTGCATGACGATGTTTTTAAACCGTATACCGTGCAGGAAGGCGACACCCTGGTCAAAATCGCCGGCAAGGTCTACCGTGATTCCGGCAAAACGTTTCTCATCACCGCCTTCAATGGTATTGGCCGGGACGAAGAACTTAAACCCGGCAGCCAGCTGAAAATGGTTGTCCTTGATGAAAAACTAAAGAGAGGCAGACGTGTTGCCGGCGCCACTGCCGATGATGGCGTGCAGGTCCTTGACCCGGGCAGCCAGAGAAAGAAGATTGCCGGGGACCCTTACGGTCAGCAGGAGGATTTGTCGGAAAGCCCCGCGGCGGAAGAAACGGCTGATACCGGGCCGAAGGCAGCCGCCTACCGGCAGGCTGTCCAGTTGATCATCCGCCAGGACTATGTCGAGGCCTTGCGCGTATTGCGGACCATTGGCGGAAATTACCTGGACGTGTCGCAGCTGATTTCCTCCACCGAAGCGTCTTTGCGGCAGCAGGTGGAAAGCCATTACCGCAAGGGCATCAGCTATTATCTCTCCGAGGAACTCGACAAGGCCGTGGCGGAGTGGGAGGAGGTTCTGCGGCTTGATCCGAGCCACCTCAAGGCGCAAAAAGATTTGCTCAATGCCCGGAAACTGCAGCAGAAGATCAAAAAATTCTGACGGCGACGTGGCCGCACTATCCGGTTTTTTCAGAGGAAATGGAGGGTAAATCCCAGGTGGTCCAACCGTTGCGGGCCGTGACCCTGTCCGTCAGGTTATAGGGCTGGCGGGTTGTGCAGGCAATAAAGGAATGGGCCATGGCCTGGCTGCCGTAAAAGTCCTCAAGCCGGGCCAGACCACGCAGATCATTGCTGCCCGGCCGCTCGGCCAGCTTGCACTCGATGGCAGTCAACCGGTTATCCGTTTCAATCAGCAGGTCCACCTCATTACCCCCCTGATCTCGCCAGTACCAGAGAGAGGCCGAGGGCTGGCGCCAGTCCCGCCATTTCTGCCACTGGCTGACCACATAATTTTCCCACAAGGCCCCGGCTGATGGGCTGTTCCATAGAGACCCCGCCGACTGAAACCCCATGAGGAAACTGGCCAGTCCGGTATCGGTGAAATAGAGCTTCGGTGATTTCGCCAGCCGCTTGCCAAGGGATTTGTAATACGGCTCAAGCAGAATGATCTGGTTTGATGCCTGCAGAACACTGATCCACTGACGGGCCGTGGTGGAGGAAATGCCGACATCGCGCCCGATTTCCGCCATATTCAGTGTTTGGGCGCAGCGGGCCGCGCAGGCCCGCAGGAACCGCTCAAAATCCCGCAGATTGCCCACCTGGAGCAGATTGCGGATGTCACGCTCCAGATAAGTGGCGATATACCCTTGATACCAGCGATCCCGCGAAACAGGGTGGTGCGGATCATCCCACAGACGGGGGAAGCCGCCCCGCCAGAGAAATTCCAGCCATTGCTCCGTGCCGGCAGACGGATAGGCAGCCTGCCATTCATGACCGGCAAGCCCGGAAAAAGGGATAAGCGCCGCCCGGCCCGCCCGGCTGTCCGCCACATTCTTCATTAACATGAAATTCTGCGAACCGGAGAGGATAAAAAGACCATTATGAGGCCTGTGCTGGTCGACGAAGGTTTTGATCTGCCGGAAAAAAGCGGGCGCATACTGGATTTCGTCCAGGATCAGCGGCGGTGGATGGAGACGCAGAAAATCATCCGGCCGGGTCTCGGCCATCTCCGCATGGGCCGCCACGTCAAGGGAGACATAGGTATGGGAGGCGAAGGTTCGCTCCAGCACACTGGTTTTACCCACCTGTCTCGGACCGACCATGACCACAACAGGAAATGATGCGGCAATATCGCTTAAATATTTTGATATTTCTCTTTCAATCCACATAGTTGACAATTTAGCCGTATAAAAGCGGAATTGTCAACGGATAAATTTCGTAAATCCAAGGAGGGGCTGTTCAGGCAACATCCTATCCCAGTGGCGTTGCGGTAATCGTAATGCCCAATTCCCTTGTGCTGCCAATTTCTACTGCCACTGACATTCAGTCAGCGGAAGGAAAGAAAAAGGAGGAAAAACCTTCCGGCCAGGAGGGTTGAAACTTCTGTTGCTGTATCTGACCTTCCGGGTATTTGGTGATGAGCCGGGGCGAATGAGGGGGTGAAAAAATGATAGGGAAAAGGGAGTGACCGTGGTAACAATATATTTTGGTAGTGGATAAGGTTGATGAACTCGTAAAAAGTCGGCGACAAAGCCCGGATGGCTAAGTAACAAAATTCGATATACAAGGCGTAGTGTATTTTTGAGAGTGAGGCTATACATGCGGTATGCCGAACGAACAAAAATGCGCTACAACGCAGTAGATCGGATTTATGCCCTTCAGGGTATTTTTTACGACGCCATCAAGGTTGATAAAGTCCGTAATGTGGTATTTTCAGCATGCTATTCGTTTGAGGGAGAGGCAGTCGTGGCGGTAGAAAAGCACGGATTTGCAAAAAAATATTCCGACAAGAGGTTTGGGCATAAGGTCGTTGCCTATGCCAGGATTGCCGGCAGAGAGGTTATTGAAAAGGCACTGTGGCTTTATTACGCGGCCCAGAATCCGGCCACGCCGGCCTGGGCAAAAAAAGTCATCTACGGAGCGCTCGGTTATTTCATTTTCCCGCTTGATGCCATAGCCGACATCGCTCCCCTGGTCGGCTACGTTGATGATCTCGGGGTGCTGGCAATCGCGGTGATAACGGTGGCCCTTTTTATCACCGCGGATGTCAAGGCGCGCGCTGCACGGCAACTGAAAGAGTGGTTTGGCGAGTAACATACAGGCAGGCCTTGGTCAGCAACAACCTCCCCGGATTTGTCACCCGTAATGTCCGGCGCGGCTGCCGGTCAGATTTCCTGACGAACGGCGATAACCACGGTGGTGATGTTGTCCCGGCCGCCAGCTTCGTTAGCCCTGTCAACCAGGGTGGCGGCCATGGTGGCGCTGTCGGTTGGCCGGGAGAGGATGCCGGCGATCTCGCCTGGTTCGAGCATGGTGGTGAGCCCGTCCGAGCAGAGCAGGAAGATGTCGCCCTGCCGGATATCAATGGCGCCGAGGCTCGGGTCCACCTTGGGATGGGTGCCGATGGCGCGGGTGATGATGTTGCGCATGTTATGAGTGTGCATTTCCTCCAGGGTGATTTTGCCCATCTTGTAGAGCTCGTAGACCAGGGAGTGATCTTCGGTCAGCTGGGTCAGCTCTCCTGTCCGGAAGAGATAGAGCCTGCTGTCCCCGACATGAGCAAATTCAAGGCCTTTGTCGGTGAAATGAGCGGTGACCAGTGTTGAGCCCATGTTGCGGCCTTCGGATTTCTGGTGCACCGCGAAATTGGCAAAAAGGGTGATGCAGGCCAGCTTCGGTCTCTGCAGCATATCGGCGCTCAGTCCGTAAGGGATGGTCGCTTCCTCCGTGTCACTGAGAAAATTCATGCAGCGGGCCACGCCTTCCAAGGTGGTGTGGCTGGCCAGCCGGCCGGCCTCCTGGCCGCCCATGCCGTCCGCCACGCAGAACAGCCGGTGCTTTTCCATGACCAGAAAGTTGTCTTCGTTTTCCTTGCGAATTCGTCCCCTGTCTGAAATGGCGGCATAGGAGAGTTGTGAGGTATTCCACTTGATTTTGCCGTCCAGCCTTTGTTGCATATTTTATTCCTGATAGCCTTTAAACTCAGGCTGTCCCCTGAGCCGTTATCCGTAATCGTAATAAAAAGAGCGGTTTTAAGTAGTATATTCAGATCATGATCGATTTGAGAATTTTTTTTTGCTTTTGTTTTCCAGCCCGATATAAGATGAAAACATACCGGGAGGTGAAAATGAAGGAAGACAGGGAGACCCAGCATCTGGAGAAACGTTTTGGCGTCATTGCCATTGAGCATGGTTTTGTTACGCCTGAACAGTTCGTTAACGCCCTTAAGATCCAGGTCATGGAAGACATTGAACAAGGGCGTCATCGCCTGGTTGGCAGGATTCTGCTTGAGCAGGGGCTCATGACCCTTGCCCAGATTGATACCGTGCTGGGAGGGCTCGGCAAGGGTTTGCCCTTGTTGAAGGAGTCGGACTAGCACACGGTATAACGCCTATTTTTGCGTGGGGTGCGCAACGGCTGTTTTGTTGCGCACGCGTATAGGTATACGATCGCAACCCGCTGCTGAAACATCATGATAAATCCGGTGGGCACGATAAAGCCGTGCCCACCCTCCGCGAAAAAAGTGCTACAGCGCGCGGCCCGATCATCACTCCTTTGAGAATATTTTTTTCAGAAAGGACATAGGCTTGGGCGGCATACTCTGCTTGGCGGCCTTGTCTGCTGTCTGATCCCCGGTTTCCATTCCCCTTCCGTCCGTCCCCGTATCCACAGGCCTTTCCAGTTCGCCCAGGCGGCCTTTGCCCAGAAACTGAAAGAAGGGACCATTCGGACTGAGAAACAATTCGTCGTTTTGTCTCAAGGCAACCCCCTGTCCCGCCGGGTTTCTGTTGACGGTGATCAACTGTTGGCCGGTAAGATCCCGTACCCAGTACTCTCCGTCCGCAAAATAAATTTCCGCATGCATATCGATTATGCCGGGGTGATCGAGCTGGAATTCACAGCTTGGGTGTCTGCCGATCCGCAGGGGTAATTTATTGAATGAGCGCAGGGTGGGACCATACTGGATGATAAGGGGCTCCTTGCTTTCCCGTGGCGGCGCAGGCGGTTCGGGCTGCCTGGCCGGCGGAATCGGGGCCTGGGCCGGCTTGAAGACCGGCGGTTCCGGCGGCGCATAGGACGGCGCAATGTTTTCTCTTGGTAACGGTTGCGGCGCGGGCGGCTGATAGTGCGGCTGCTGCTGGGGAGGCGGCTGATATTGTGGCTGCTGCGGTGGCGGAGGCTGTTGCTGCGGTGGAGGCGGCTGATAGGCGGAAGTCTGAGAAAAAAGGGGTTGGGGGGCCGGCTGGGCCGGGGATGCGAAAAGTTCGCGCACCTCTGTCAGAAAACTGACCTTCGGGCCTCCTTCGGCAATGGTGATCACATCCCCATCCTTTAAATAGACTTCCTTTATCTTCTTGCCGTTGACAATGGTGCCGTTGGCGCTTTGGTCGGTCAGTTTGAAGCGGTTTCCCTCCCGGGTGATCGTGGCATGCTGCCTGGAAATGATGTTGTAATCGGCGGGAAAACGGAGCTGGCAGGAGGGGTGGCGGCCGATCCTGATTTCCGGATCGGATAACTCCTGTATTTGGCCTTTCAGAGGGCCTTCGATATGAATCAGTTGGACAATTATCTCAGGTGCTGTTTTCATTGCTGGCGGCTAATCCGTAATGTTATGCAGGCATGAATAGGAAGAATCCGTGTAAAACAGGCAACGTAGCATACGAGGCTGGGGATTGCAATGTCAGTCTCAGCGACAAGTTCATTATACCGCTTTTCCGTCGCCACTCATCGATAATTTTCACCAGTACCCGGTTTTTGCGCCGGCCGTCGAATTCACCGGAGAATATCCGTTCCCGGACGCCGAAATCCCCAAGGGGCGGATGTCCGGACGGCTCAACTCGACTTAAGCAAAGGGAAGCTCAATCTGACCACGGTTCCTTTCCCTTCCGCACTTTCCAGCTCAAAAGCGCCGTTGAGTTGATCGACGAGTTGCTTGGTGATGTACATGCCAAGTCCGGTGCCACGTTCCCCATTGGTGCCTGAGCGCGAGGATTTTGAATATATGTCGAAGAGGTGCTCCCGCATCGCCTCGGGAATACCGATGCCGGTATCGGCCACCGTGAGGAGCAGGTCGTTGTCGTTTTTGCTGATCGACACCCGGATGGCGCCGCCGACGGGGGTGAACTTTATAGCGTTTGACAAGAGGTTGTTGAGGATGCGATGGAAGCGGTTCCTGTCGCCACGGATGACCAGATCCCTGTCATAGGTATACTCTTCTTCAAGGAAAATGCCTTTACTCAGGGCCTGTTGCTGCAGGGTGGACACCGCAACATTGACGAGGGGCGCGACCGAGAGCTGATCCATGGGGAGAGATTCCTTTGACGCCTCGTTGCGGCCGAGTTCCACGATGTTATTGATGATCTCCAGCATGAATTTCGAGGCGCTGAGTATTGTTGCAGGCCACTTGCGTTGCTTGTCGGTGAGGCTCTTGTCGTAAAGCATGAGCTCTGCCGCTCCAATAATGCCGCCCAGGGGCGATTTGAGGTCGTGGGAGGTGATGGCAAGAAAGCCATCCCGCATCCGGCTCAGGCGTTCGAGTTCCTCGACGTTGCCTTTCAGTTCGTTGATCAGCGCCCGGGTTTCGAGATGAACCCCGACGCGGGCGATAAACTCCTCCTTGGCAAAGGGCTTCACCACGTAATCGGTGCCGCCGCTGGAGAAAAAATGCAGCACATCAGGGCGGTCGTCTGCCTCGATAAGGGCGATGAAAGGAATGATTCGATGTCCCTCATTGTGTCTGATCCGGGAGCAGAGGGCGTCGGCGCGTAGGTCGGTTAGGTTCCACTCCGCGATGATCATATCGAGATGACGCCACTGGTTGCGGACGGCTTCGATGGTTGCGGCGCCGCTTTCAGCCTCTATGACTGTGCCGCCCTGAGCCCGGAGGCACTCGATGACGGGTCTTCGCTGCAGTTCATCCTTCCCGCTCACGAGAATGGTGAAACCGTCAAAGCGCCCTTCGGTCTTGATGAGCCGGTCGACGGCAAGACTTACTTCCCGCCAGGAGGTAGCGGTATTTTTTGAGATGAATTCGGTGGCGCCGAGGGCGAAGCCTTTTTCCCTGTCCGCCAGCGAATCCATGCTGGTAACAAAGATGATGGGAAGCCTGCGGCCCCAGGCGGTTTCCCGGATGCGCGCCGTGGTCTCGAAACCATCCATGCCGGGCATCTGCACATCCATGGTGATGCAGTCAAGCTCCATTTCGGAACCAATCGCCAACGCATCAGCGCCGTCTCTGGCCTCTACCACTTCATACCCGCATTTTTCCAGAAGTGACCGGAGCGCCATCCGCACGGAACGGCTATCATCAACAACGAGAACTCTCATATTTACCCTATTGACTTAATTGATGCTGCCAGCCGCGGAAGAATATTTAGACAGAGGCTCTTGCAAAATGAACGTGTGTCAGGTGGTCAAGTAAAAATGGACAGTTTGCTAAGCCGCTGTGTCATTCCGAACGCAGTGAGGAATCTTTACTTGCCCTGATTTTATAAGATTTCTCCCTTCGGTCGAAATGACAGGAACCACTCTTTTGCTTATCTTGCAGGAGGCTCGACATTAGGAACAGTATATTTAATTTTCCAGGGAAGAGTCATTATTTTTTCTTGGCTCTTAAACTCACAATCATGGAAAGCGGTTCTCGGAATTTACTCGCCGATGATCTTCACCAGAACCCTTTTCCTGCGCCGGCCGGCGAATTCCCCGTAAAATATCCGCTCCCAGGGGCTGAAGTGCTGTCTGTCGCCGGTTACCGCCGCCACCATCATGGGGAGCAAGTATTTCCTTGGAAATCTTCACCAATCTACCGGACATACGGGGCCAGCATATTGCAGTAAGCCGACAGTGACTTATCCTCGAACCGCATAATAGTCGTTTCAAATTGGATATTACGTGGATCGCATATTGGCATATATTAAATGCAATGATACCTGTAGGTTACGTTGATTTATTTTTTTTTATTGACCGGATAAAAAAATCTGTGTTAGGATTATCCTTCTATCTAATAACTGGTTGGGCCACAGCATATGAAGAAAAAACTATTTTTAGGGCCTATAATCAAGGTCAAACGGGCCAATGAGCAAATCGGAAACATTGCCTCCATTCTTCAGGAATCATTCTCTGGAGACAGATACGCCGCGTTCTGCGATGTTGATCCGCAGATCAAGAATCGATTTCTGAAAGTCAAACTTGTCAAGCCGTTGCCTGAAGACCTCCCGCTGCTCGTGGCCGAATTGATCTATCATCTGAGATCGGCACTGGATCAAATGACCGTTGAGCTTGCCCGAAGCAATGGCGCTGACAGTAAGGGCGTGTATTTCCCTTTTGCGGGGGATTTTAAGGAATTTATAGCAACCGGAACTCAAAGAAAAATACAAAGTCTGTCCCCTTCCGATATTGAGGCTATCTGCAACTTGCAGCCATACAAAGGAGGGAATGATTTGCTTTGGGCGCTCGGGAAAATCAGTAATATCGACAAGCACATTGACCTGATTCCAGTAGGCTCCATTGCACGCGGTATGACTATCAGTAATGCTACATTCGTGGCTGGCGAAGAGGGAATTACCCTCGGGGATGAAACTCGCGGCAGACTGGATGACGGCATAGTAATTTTGAGCGTTGGGACCGGTGGAAGTATCGATTTTAAACTTAATACACAAATTAATATTACCGCAGACGTAATCTTTGGAGAAGTTGAGTTTTTCAAGAATTGGTCTTTGGTCCCAACTCTTCATCAACTCACACAACTTGTCGGAGACATTATAAGAACTATTGGAATCAGCCATGGAGTTTACCTATAAGTATAACAATGCCAATCAACACGGACGCAAAGGGCGCGCCGGTTATTGGGGGCGTTGACCCGCAAAAAACAGGAATATGAGACCATGAATCCAAATATCATTATCAGGAACGAGACGCATGACGATGTTCCCGCGATATCCGAGGTGACTATCGCGGCGTTCAAGACCCTGGAGATCAGCAACCACACGG
Source organism: Deltaproteobacteria bacterium (assembly GCA_016219175.1). Classification (GTDB taxonomy): domain Bacteria; phylum Desulfobacterota; class Desulfobulbia; order Desulfobulbales; family SURF-16; genus SURF-16. The sequence goes on from JACRCD010000044.1 coordinate 47,356, forward strand.
AGCAGTTCATCATCGAGGCGCTCCGTGCCGCCAAAGCTCTTACGGTATCGCTGGTCGCGGAAATGGATGGCCGAGTGATAGGGCATATTGCTTTCTCTCCCGTGATCATTTCCGACAACACCCCGAACTGGTACGGACTTGGACCTGTTTCCGTCTTGCCGGAGCACCAGCGGCAGGGCATCGGCAAAGCGCTGATAAAAGAAGGGTTGTCACGCCTGAAAGATATGAATGCCCAAGGATGTTGTCTCGTTGGACACCCGGATTACTACGGGAAATTCGGGTTCAAGAACATGTCCGGACTCGTGCTTGAGGGAGTGCCGCCGGAGGTCTTCTTCGCTCTGTCTTTCGACGGGCATACCCCGCGGGGCGCCGTCGCTTTCCACGAAGGATTCAAGGCTGATGGGCAGAAGGGGGACAGCTTCTGCTCAAGAATTACTCGCCGATGATCTTCACCAGCACCCTTTTTCTGCGGCGGCCGTCGAATTCGCCGTAAAATATCCGCTCCCAGGTGCCGAAGTGCAGTTTGCCCCCGGTTACCGCCACCACCACCTCCCTGCCCATGACCTGCCTTTTCAGGTGGGCGTCTGCATTATCCTCGAAGCCGTTATGGCGGTACTGGGAAACCGGTTCATGGGGGGCAAGTTTTTCCAGCCACACCTCGTAATCATGATGCAGGCCCGACTCGTCGTCGTTGATAAAGACCGAGGCGGTGATGTGCATGGCGTTGACCAGGCAAAGTCCCTCTTTGATGGTGCTTTCCGCCAGACATTTTTCCACCTGGTGGGTGATGTTGATAAAACCCCGTCTGGCGGGCACCTCGAACCAGAGCTCCTGGTGATAGCTTTTCATCGATCATTTCTCCTTGTGGTAGTCTTCAACCTCGATTGCGCGGCTGCTGCAAAAAAGATGGCGTCGTAAAAAGTCCGATCTACTGCGTTGTAGCGCATTTTTGTTCGCTCGGCATACCATGTGTATAGCCTCACTCTCAAAAATACACTACGCCTTGTATATCGAACTTTGTTACTTAGCCATCTTGGCGTTTTCGCCGACTTTTTACTGGTTGATCAAAAAAGGTATCTATTGCAATATTTTTCCCCTTCCGGCAAGTGGTTTTGCTATACTGATATGAGTGATAGACAGAAGGCATGGCGGCAGATATGCAAGCCGGCGCCCGTAAACCTTCAGCCTACAGCCCGCAGTCCAATCCGGGAGGATATATGAAGATGAAGCTCAGCCTGTTCATGGCGCTTCTGCTGGTTGTGGTCGTTTTTACCCTGCAGAATACCGAGACGATAAACATCTATTTTCTGTTCTGGCAGTTTTCCCTGTCCCGTGCTCTCCTGCTGTTTCTGGTGCTCGGCATCGGCATCCTGCTCGGCTTCATATTGGGTAGTATGCGCAGTGAACGTGACAAAAACAATTACGACTTTACCGACTTGAAAGACAATAACAGGAGCGGAGCATGAACCTCGCCCCCCTGTTTGCCCCGCGCTCCCTGGCTGTTATCGGGGTTTCAGCCGCAAACGACCGCCACCCGGCCAATGTCATCTTTGCCAAGAACCTGCTGCGTTACCCGGTGGCGACCTATGCGGTGAACAGTAAGGGTGGCTTCATTGACGGCGAGAAGGTTTTCCCCTCGGTCAGCGCCATCCCTGACACCATTGACCTGGCCGTCATTGCCGTGCGCGCCGAATTCGTGCCCGGCGTGCTGCAACAATGCATGGCGGCCAAGGTGAAAAGCGCGGTGGTCATCTCCGGCGGTTTTGCCGAGGCCGGGCGTGAAGATCTGCAGGACAACCTGGTCAACATGGCCCGGGAGGGTTCTTTCCCCTTTATCGGCCCGAACTGTCTGGGCATTTATTCTCCGGGGGTGGTTGACACCTTCTTTCTGCCGGCGGAACGCATGGTGCATCCTTTGCCCGGTGATGTGGCCGTGGTCAGCCAGAGCGGCGGCATGCTGGTCGATCTGCTGGTCAAGTTTGCCGGCGAGGGGGTTGGGGTGTCGAGCGCGGTCAGCATCGGCAATAAGGCATTGATCGGCGAGGAGCAGCTTCTCGACTTTCTCGATGCGGATCCGCGCACCCGGGTGATCGCCTTTTATATCGAGGGATTTGCCCGCAACGAGGGGCGTGATTTCGTGCGGCGGGCCGCGCGCTGCAGCAAGCCGGTCATTGTTTTCAAGGCCGGCAGGACCAACGAGGGCGGCCGGGCCGTGTCAAGCCACACCGCCTCCCTGGCCGGCGATTACCGGGTCTTTTCCTCGGTGCTGGCCCAGCATGGCATTATCGAGGCGAAAAATGAGCTTGAACTGGTCTCCTGCTGCGAGGCCTTGAGCTGTTATCCCGAGACGGTCATTGAGGGCAGGGTGGGCATTATCAGCGGCAGCGGCGGCCACGGGGCCATAGCGGTGGATGCCTGCATCAGCGGGGGGCTGATGGTGCCGCGTTTAGGCGAGGAGGCGCGGCAGTCGCTGCGCAACATTCTTTCCGAAAATATCCGGGGTATTGCCTCGGTGGCCAATCCCGTTGATCTGACCGGCAGCGCGGTGGAAAATGATTTTATCAGCGCCGTTGAATTTTTCTGCACCATCCCCGACATCGACACCATCCTGCTGCTCCTGCTGCCCTACCTGCCGGCCATCAGCTCCGATCTCGGGGCCAGGCTCAGTAAGGTGTACCGGCGCCATGGCAAGCCGTTGATCGCCTATGTGCCCCACATTGAAAAGTATCGCATGTTTACCGAAGGATTTGAGCTGAACCGGGTGCCGGTGGCCTCCTCAATCGAAAGCGCTGTCCATATGACCCGGACCCTGAGGAGATGCCGCCCGTGCTGACTGATGAGATGGTTGACATTCTGAACCGTTCGCGGAAAAGCGGTTGGCTGGTTGAGCCCGAGGCCAAGCGCCTTTGCACCCTGGCCGGTCTGCCCGTGCCCCGCTTTGTCTGGGCCGGGGATTTGTCCGAAAGTTTGCGGGCTGCCGGCGTGATCGGCTATCCCCTGGTGGCCAAGATTGTTTCTCCCGCCATTATCCACAAGTCCGAGGTGGAGGGCGTGGCCGTGGGCCTGGCGGATGAGCGCCAGCTTACGGTTTTTTTTGAAAAGATGAGCAGCCTGCCAGGGTTTGCCGGGCTGCTGCTGGAGGAAAAGGCGGCCGGCATTGAGCTGATAGCAGGGGCCAAGATCGACGCCCAGTTTGGCCTGATCATTGTCCTTGGCATCGGCGGCACGGCGGTGGAGATTTACCATGATGTGGCCATCAGGATGGCCCCCTTGACGGAAAAAGATGTCCATGCCATGCTGCATGAACTGCGGGGGGAAAGATTGCTCACCGGCTACCGGGGAAAAGAGGCGGTCGACCGGGAGAAGCTGGTGCGTTTCCTGGTTGATTTTGCCGCGCTGATGACCGATATGGCTCCCTTTATCGAATCCGTTGATCTCAACCCCCTGCTCTGTTCGGCGGAAGGATGCGTCATAGCCGATGCCCGTATCATGCTGGGCGAGACGTTTGCGGCAACGGGGGAGACGGAATGAGCTTAGATAAACCAGAAAAAGCCGGTGGGCACGATAAAATTTGACGCCCACGGACCGTTCCTGTGGGCACGATGGGGCCGTGCCCATCCTGCGAGAGGCGTCGGGTAGGGTGGACAACGGCCGTTTGTTGCGCACGCGGAGGAAACATCTTACAGTCTTAATCCACAAGCATCACAAGAGGAATGGATGGAATATAAAGATTATTACAAGGCGCTCGGCGTTGGCCGGGAGGCGAGCCAGGATGAAATCAAAAGGGGGTATCGCAAGCTGGCCCGCAAGTTTCATCCCGATGTCAACAAGCAGGCTGATGCCGAGAAACGTTTCAAGGAAATCGGCGAGGCCTATGAGGTGCTGAAGGATCCGGAAAAGAGGGCGGCCTATGACCGGGTCGGCCAGGGATTTACGGAAGGTCAGGAATTCAGGCCGCCGCCCGGCTGGAATGCCGGGTTTGAATTCAGCGGCGGGGGCTACGGCGGGGATGCGGCCCATTTCAGTGATTTTTTTGAGGAGCTGTTCGGCGGCATGCGGGCGGGAACCGGATTCCAGAGGCGGAGGGGAGGAATGCGGGCCAGGGGTGAGGATCACCACGCCAGGATCATGATCGATCTTGAAGACTCCTATAGCGGCGCGGTGCAGACTGTTACCTTGCAGACCACGGAAGTGGATGGGGCTGGCCGGCTGGTGATTCGTCCTCACACCTTGAATATCAGGATTCCCAGCGGCATCATGGCCGGTCAGTCCATTCGGCTGGCCGGGCAGGGAGGGACAGGGCTGGGCGGCGGCGCCAATGGCGATCTGTTTATTGAAGTGGCCTTCAATCAGCACCGGCTGTTTAAGGTGGAAAAAAAAGATATCTACCTGGAATTGCCCATATCCCCATGGGAGGCGGCGCTCGGCGCCACGGTCACCGTGCCGACGCTTGGCGGCAACGTGGATATGAAGATCCCGGCGGGATCACAATCAGGCCAGAAACTGCGATTGAAAAACAAGGGGTTGCCCGGCCAAACCCCGGGGGATCAGTTTGTGGTGCTGAAGGTGGTTGTGCCGAAGGCGACCACCGAAGCAGAAAAGGAAATATATAGAAAAATGGCGGCCATCATGCCGATGAATCCGCGCAGCGCTCTTGGGGTTTAGAAAATGGCAACAAAAAGAGAGGAAGATATTCTCCGCCAGCCACTTTCAGGCACGGTTCTTGACGATCAGACCAGGCTTTCTCTTTACGATTTGTGCGAAATCTGCGATATCAGCGCGGAACTGCTGCTGGATATGGTCGAGGAAGGTCTGCTGGAGCCTGTGGGCCGGGCGCCCGAGGAATGGCGTTTCAGTTATTATGAAATCCGGCGGGTGCATACTGCCGTGCGGCTGCAGCGGGATCTCCGGGTCAACCTGCCCGGAGCCGCGGTGATTATCGATCTGCTCGAGGAGCTGGATGACCTCAGGCGACGAGGGTAGGCAAGAGGGGGTATTTATGAACAACCATAATGTCACGGCGGAGTTTCCCAACCTTCCGCCCCGGCTGGCTGGGCTGGCGGATCTGGCTGAAAATCTCTGGTGGAGCTGGCATCCGGCGGCCAGGATGCTCTTTAAGATGATCAACAGGCAGGCCTGGAAGGCAAGCATCCACAACCCCGATAAGATGCTGAAGGAGATCCCCAGGGAGGTCTTGCAGGCCGCGGCGGACAACCCCGATTATATGCGCTCCTACGACCTGGTCATGTACCGGTATCATAAGTACATGATCAAGAAGGGCTGCTCGCTTCTGCCTGAAAGCTGCATTCCCGCGCAATTAACCATTGCCTATTTCAGCGCCGAGTACGGCCTGCATCGTTCTCTGCCGTTCTATGCCGGCGGGCTCGGTTTTCTGGCCGGTGATTTTCTGAAGGAATGCAGTGATTTGAATGTGCCCATGATCGCCGTTGGTTTCATGTATCCTGGAGGCTACGTCAACCAGCGGATCAGCGAAGCGGGCTGGCAGGAAAGCGTCAGCCTGGAGCTGGACCGCAACCAGGCCGCCATTGCCAAGGTTCTCGATGGGCAGGGAAAGCAGCTTATTGTCAAGGTGCCGATCATTGAGCCCCCGATTTATGTGGCCGTCTGGCGGGTCGATGTGGGGCGGGTGCCGCTCTACCTGCTCGACACGGACATCGACAACAATGACCCATGGAACAGGGGGATTTCCTCCAGGCTCTATACCGGTGATCTTGAGCAGCGGCTGCGTCAGGAAATTGTCCTGGGTATCGGCGGCATGGAGGTGCTTGAGGCCCTGCATGTCAAACATTCCGTGGTCCATCTCAACGAGGGCCATGCCGCCTTTGCCCTGCTGGAGAGGCTGCGCGACCGTTTTGTTCTGGGGTTCACCAGGGAGGACGCCTTTGAGACGGTGAGAAAAACCACGGTTTTCACAACCCACACCCCGGTGCCCGCCGGCCATGACGTCTTTCCCTTTCCCCTGATGGAAAAATATTTCCGGGACTTCTGGCCTCTTTTGCAGATGGACCGGGATTCCTTTTTCAAGCTCGGCCTTCACCCGGATGAACCGAACCGGGGCTTTAATATGACCGCCTTCGCCTTGCGGCTGTCCGGCTACCGGAACGGGGTCAGCAGGAAACACGGCGAGGTTGCCAATAAGATGTGGCAGGGGCTCTGGTCAGAGGCGGATGAAGCCGACCATGGCATTGATTATGTGACCAACGGGGTGCATGTTCCCACCTGGATTGAGCCGAAATTTGAACTTCTCTTCAATAAATACCTGGGAACGGATTGGCTGGAGGATCATGATAATCCCTATCTGTGGAAAATGGTGGATGAAATTCCGGATGATGAGCTGTGGAAAACCCACCTGTGGCTGAAGATAAAACTCTTTAACGTCATCCGCGAAAGGGCCAGGCAACGGTGGACCAATGACCGGTCGCACCCTTCCATGGCCCTGGCCTGCGGCACCCTGCTTGACCCTTCCGTCTTGACCATCGGTTTTGCCAGAAGGTTTGCCACCTACAAACGCGCCGACCTTATTTTCCATGATGAGGAGCGGCTGCGCAAACTTCTCGGCGATCAGAGCCAGCCCCTGCAGATTGTTTTTGCCGGCAAGGCGCATCCGGCGGATGATCCCGGCAAACTCATCCTGCAGAAGATCTTTAACGCCGCCCGCAATCCAGATTTCTTCGGAAGGATAGCTTTTGTGGAGGATTACGGCGAGCAGGTGGCCCAGTACCTGGTCCATGGGGTCGATGTCTGGCTGAACACCCCTGTTTTTCCGCTGGAAGCGTGCGGCACCAGCGGCATGAAGGCGTCGCTCAACGGCGTGCCCCATTGCAGCATTCCGGACGGCTGGTGGCTTGAGGCCTTTAACGGCGTCAACGGCTGGTCGTTTGACGGCGGCGATACCGGAGGCAGCAGGGACCAGATTGATGCCGAGTCCCTCTACCGGGTGCTGGAGGAAAAGATTGTGCCCCTCTACTACCGGGTGGATGAGAACGGGGTGCCGTCGGCCTGGGTACAGACAATGAAAAACGCCATCAAGAGCACGGCGGCGCAATTTTCAGCTCGGCGTATGGTTAGGGAATATGTTGACAAATTCTACAGCAAGGCGGCTCTTTTTACGTCCGAGGTGCTGTAGGGCGGCGAATCAATCAAACAGGTTTGGGAGAGGACGAGCATGGTTAAAATATCGGCTTTATGGGTGGTCATGGCGGCATGTCTGTTTTTCTGGAGCGGCTTGTCTTGCCATGCCGAGGAAATGAAGCAGGATGGCCGTTTCGTTGCCAAAGGGGACGGGACCGTGCTGGACGGCAAGAACAAGCTGATGTGGGCGGTGCAGGACAATGGCGGGGATATCGCCTGGGAGGAGGCCAAATCGTATTGCGAAAAGTTCCGGGCCGGCGGCTATGCCGACTGGCGGCTGCCGACCCTGGCCGAGCTGGAGACCATTCTTGACCCGGCCAGTGAGAAGCGTTTCAAGACATTTGAGCCGATCACCTTGAGCGGCTGTTGCCCCTGGACCTCGGACACCAGGCAAAACAGGGCGAAAACCATATTCTTCATGATGGGTGAGATGAATTCTTTTGTGAAGACGACCACCAGCAGCATGCGGGCCCTGCCGGTGCGGAATGCACCGTGATCCTTGCGCCTGCTTTTTCGGTGGCGCATGACGATATGGCTCCGTGGGTCAAAAGGTTACGAAGGGGTGTGGGTTTGGCCGGATCTCCGAGTATCCCGGGGCCAGTCGGCAGTGACGCCATCTCTTTATGACCACTGTGCAATAGATAAATATATTCCCATAATTTCAAGGAACTGCCCTCATGCCTAAGTTGAAGTTGCTCATCGCCGAAGATTCCAAGTCCATGCAGAACTTTTACAGAACAATGCTGTCAGCTGATCACTATGAACAAAAAATCGTTCCGGACGGCGAGCAGGCACTGGAAGAATATAAGGCCTGGCGGCCGGACATCATTCTACTTGATATGAATATGCCTGTCATGAACGGCTATCAGACCCTGAAAACCATCAGGGAGAGTTGCCTGGACAAGTCGACCACCATCATCATGGTCACCTCGGCCAGTGAAAAGCATGACATCATCGCCTGCGCCAAGCTTGGCATCCAGGGATATATCGTCAAGCCATTTAAGGCCGAGGCCATCAATAAGGCCATTCTGCAATATCATAAGGTATCTTGAAAAAATAGACCTTTCTCGATTCCGTTTGTCTTGAGTCTGCAATACCTACGGTTTGAGAACAAGTCATGAGAACAGGATCACTATGAAGCCCTGCCGTGAGTGTAAACAGCAGATATCTGAACAGGCATTTTCCTGCCCGCATTGCGGGGCGCCTTTTCCGGCAAAGGTGAAATGGGACGGCTGGGGTTTTGAATATAAATCCGGACTGACCGTATTCGGACTGCCGCTTGTTCATGTCTCCTTCAAGTACCGGCCAAACAGGGGGCCTGTGGTGGCAAAAGGGATTCTGGCCATCGGACAATTCGCCTGCGGACTTCTGACCATATCTCAGTTCGGGATCGGAGTGGTCAGCATCAGTCAGTTCACGGTCGCGGGGTTCGCGCTTGCCCAGTTCGCCCTGGGGTACTCGATCATCGCCCAAATGGGCCTCTATATCCATTCGGGACGCGGCCAGGTGGTGCGCAGCATAGCCAAACTGCTCGGGTTACCCTGAATTTTTCAAGACCTTGTTCCCCGTTGTCTCGTGAATAATTAATGTCCCCGGATGGGTCATTTCACCCGGTGAATCTTGCATATTTCGTCCAGGCCGGTGATGCAGACATTGAGATCCTTCAGCAATCCGTCCTCAAGGCCGTAGATCCAGCCGTGCACGGTCAGGGACTGGCCGGATTTCCAGGCGTTCTGGACAATGGTGGTATGGCAGACATTGGCCACCTGTTCAACGACGTTGAGTTCGCAGAGCAGGTTTATTTTTTCCTGTTCAGTGGGCAAGGCCTCGATTTCCGCCTGATGAAAACGGTAGACATCCTTGATGTGCCGCAGCCAGTTGTCAATCAGCCCGTGTTCCCTGGGTTCCAGCGCCGCCCTGATGCCATTGCAGCCATAATGGCCGCAGACGATGATGTGTTTTATTTTTAAGACATCAACGGCATACTGGATAACCGAGAGACAGTTCAGGTCCGTATGGACGACGACGTTGGCGATATTGCGGTGCACAAATATCTCGCCGGGCAGCATGTCGACAATCTGGTTTGCCGGCACCCGGCTGTCGGCGCAGCCGATCCATAAATACTCCGGATGCTGCTGGGTCGACAGTCTGGTGAAGAAATCCCGGTCCGCCTTTGTGGTCGTTTCCGCCCATTTCCTGTTTTTGTCAAAAAGATGTTGCAAGGCCTGCATGAAGGTTCCTCAAGGGGAAGTGATTTGTGAAAATACGAAGCTCTTTTTATCATTAATCGGATCAAGATTCGATAACTAATTGTGCGCCAGGAGATTTCTCGGGCCGGGAAAGTAAGATGAACTCGTAAAAAGTCGGCGACAAAGCCCAGATGGCTAAGTAACAAAATTCGATATACAAGGCGTAGTGTATTTTTGAGAGTGAGGCAATACATGTGGTATGCCGAACGAACAAAAATGCGCTACAACGCAGTAGATCGGATTTTTTACGACGCCATCAAGTAAAGAGCGAGGTATCAGGGCAAGGGGGAAGGGCCGGGGAGTGTGGCTGTCACACTCCCCGGCCCTAGGGGGGGAGGGGGAAAGATATATAATTATTTTACCGCGGGCTTAATGGACACAGCGGGCAATGAACTGGTCCAACTGCAGGGCCTGGGCCGGTGAAAGCCCTTTAAAGCTGACATAATGATGTCTTATCCGCACCATATCCGTGGGAACCCTGATATCGGAAACGGTTTGCACCGGGATGTTTTTCAGGCTGAAGCCGTCATAGACAACATCCATGCTGGCAGGGTTAGTAAACCACTGCTCATTGCCGACATAGCGGAAAACAAGCCCTACTTTGTTAATTTTAATGATATGAAACGGGATGGCAAAGTCGAAAATGGCAAGAGTGCGGTCTTTGGTTTCGAACTGTCTGTCACTGTTTTCACTGAGCAACCCGGCGGTTAAAGCGTTCATGATCAGCCCTCTCTTTGTATTTGGTCGTCTTCTCATTTTTGCTTTTCACTTTGATTATTTGATTGTGCAAGACCCATACCACATGGTGGTTTTTTGTTGTTTCTCTTTTGTTTTCGACTGGTTAACCTGAGGGAGGGTGATATAGCGCAAAGAACGGGGCTGGGTTATTCACCGTTTGTGTGGTGAAATAACCCAGTTTCTGGCGAGGTGCTGGTCAAATTCCGGGAGAAATACCGAGAAAAGGGGGGGGGTGATGGGGGGGTAAGCCGCTGTCACAAAATAACATCGTCATTAAATTCCCATGAGCGGCATAAGGAGAGGCTCTTGCAAAATAAGCAAAAGAGTGCTTCCTGTCATTTCGACCGAAGGGAGAAATCTAATAAAATCAAGGCGATCAAAGATGATGGCGTCGTAAAAAATCCGGTCTACTGCGTTGTAGCGTATTTTTGTCCGTTCGGCATACCACATGTATAGCCTCACTCCCAAAAATACACTACGCCTTGTATATCGAATTTTGTTACTTAGCCATCCGGGCTTTGTCGCCGACTTTTTACGAGTTTATCAAAGATTCCTCACGGCGTTCGGAATGACACGCAAGTTCATTTTGCATGAGCCTCACGAAATAGATATAAATGCCCAAGTTATTTCGTAACGGCCCCTAAATAGTATTTTTCTGTCCGCAGAACCACTTCGCCAGATTTTTGGCCAGGAGGAGATTGCCGTCCTGCAGAAACTGGTTCTGGAAAATGGCGTCATCACCAAAAACAACAAATTCGCCTGATCCGTTTTTACCGGCCAGCACCAGGGAAAAGGCCTGCACTGCGTCTTGTTCATTGAGTTCGCCGTTCTGATTCAGGTCAACCCAGGCTTTATGGGTGGTGCGGGCAACAATGCTGATATCCTTTTTCTTTTCCAGCAGGGCCCAGCCTCCGTATACATTAAAGCTCTTCAGCCCCTCGGTCAGAGGGTGGGGGGTCAGGTCCTTGATCTGAAAATTCTTGGGATTGTTATCGATAATATTTTCCTGCTCGGCAACAGCGGCATTTGACACGGCAACCCCCATCTGCGGCAGCAGCCCGGTGAGCGGCTGGGCGATGTGGGCCATGACCGCCAGTTTGCCGCCGTGGTAAACGAATTTCATGATGGACAGCACCTCGGGCGGGGTGATGGGGGCAAAGGGGCCGGAGATGATGAGCACATTCACCCCTTTCAGGACGTCGTCGGTAATGGGGGTGGTGGTTGTTTTAATCTCGGCCCCCTGCTTGACAAAAACAGCGGCCAGGCCGGATAGGTCAAGGGGGCGTTCCGTTTCCACCAGAAACTGCTGGCCGTGAGACTGGTCAAACAGCACGACGGGGCCGGCGGCCCGCGCTGCGGGTGAGGCAAGGAGAAAAACGGTGAAAGCAATGATTATTGCTGCGCATCGGTGCATAAAGAGAGTCATGGGCTTGGTTTCCTCGTGTCGGCTGCGGGAAAAAGATCTTTGATCCTTTCCCATATTGTCAGAAAATGATCCCTGTTGTGACAGGACAGGGTGAAGACAAGTTCGTCTTTTTCAAAGGATGGACTGGGTTCAAGGCGTGCGTCCCCCGGCAGGTGCAGTCCCGTGGTAAAATGTTGAAATTCTTTCTCGGCCAGGCTCAGCCGCGGAAAGCGGGCGCGGGTGAGCCACCTCATCAGATTGGCGGTTTTCTGCGGGATGTTTGCCTCGGGATGGTGGATGATGTCGTCCACCTCGGGATCCGCCAGCAGGGCGGAGATGGAGGTGTTGCCACGGGCCGCGAGCTCCCGGCAGCTAATTGCCAGTTTCTTCTGATTGCCGACGCTGAGATGCAGCGAGCTTATGGCGGCAAACAGGGTCATGCGGTCGCTGAAGGAAAACTTGCCCAGTTCAAAAGCCACCTTGTCGTCAAGAGTCCCTTCGTGAACCGCGGCAATAAGAGGTTCTTCCAGTTCAAGGAGCTTGAGATCGCGGCCAATGAGATAGGTTGATGATGCCAATCCCATCAGGGGTAGGAAGCGTGTCGCCAATTGCTCCTCATCAAGCCATTGCCGGCATTTTTTAAAAAAAACAGCCCTCTCCACCGGGGTGAGGGGACGGGACAGCAGGGCGTCCTCCAGGCAGATGGCCCAGGTGGCAATCTCGTCTGTTTTGTCAGTGATCTTGTGGCAGTCATAGGAGGCGGCCGGGGCGATCCGCCAGGCGGCGAGCAATCTCTTCCTCCCGGAGACGATAACAAATGAAGAGTGGGATTTCTCCTTGACAATGGGGGGATGGAGAATGCCGCAACGTTCGATGGATTGGCACAGGGCCGCGGGCGCTTCCGCAAGGCAAAAAGGCGGCGCCAGGGAATAGCTCTCGTCCGATAAATCGATATGGTTGATGTTGATACGGGATATATGCATAATCTCCTCTTTGGCGTTGCGCTTTTCTCTCCTGGCTATATACTGCAAAAAGCCCAAACCTATAAAGATAATTTTTAACAAAGCTGTCCGGTTATGATTAGATGGAAGAATGATTGTTAACAAGAGGCAGGACGTGCGGGTTATCATGATTGCCGCCATCACCCTGTGCGGACGTATCAGTCCCGCACCGGTAGGGAGCGGGCTGGACCGGCGTTTCCTTGAGAAAATGCGGGACGAAAGCGACGCCAGTCTCATGGGCTGCGGCACCTTGCGCCGGGATAATCCGGAAATGCGCGGCAGCGGGGAAGGATGGCGGCATCGGTTGCGGGCCTTTATCACCGCTTCAGGCCATGTCCCGCTGCGGGAGAAGGCAGTTTTCGCCAGAGGCCCCGCCCCGCTGGTTTTTACCGGGCCTAACCTTGTCGATACCCTTGGCGTGCTGCTGGCGGGTAAGGCGGAGGTTCTCGCTTTGCCCGCGGGTTCGGGCGGCTTGTCCATTGGTGGGGCGATTGCGGAACTGGGGAGGCGGGGAGCGCGGTCGGTGCTGCTGGAAGGCGGCTCCCTGCTCAATTACCATGCCCTCCGGCAGAGGGTGGTGGATGAAATCATGGTGACGATCACCCCGCAACTTTCAGGCGATGAAAACGGCGCCACCCTGGCGGATGGTCCCACTCCCCTGGGCGCGCCCTTTTTGCCCCTGGGTCTTGTTTCCTGCCGTCAGGAAGCCACGGGCGAGATTTTTGCCCGTTACCAGATACTTTATGAGGATAACCATGCATAAACAGGAGCTGGCCATACTTTTTTCCGGAGGGTCCGACTCCCTGGCGCTCTACGCCCTGGCAACAGCCGGACATCATCCGGATCTGCCCCGGCCCAGGTGTATTCATCTGCTGAATATGTTAAACGGCATGGGGCGTTTTCCGGATTTCACCACCAACCGTTTCACAACGGCAAAGAATATCCTGGCCAGACGCTTCCCCGCCTCCGGGGAGATGCCTGAAGCCTTTCTGGTTGAGCTCGATATGGGGCGGCTGTGGCAGGGTTTATGGCTTGACCGCTATGAGGAATTGATGCCCGGATACGGAGGCCGGAACCTGGTCTGTGTGGCCTGCAAGCTGGCCATGCATATCAGGGCGATCCTCTATTGCAACGAACAGCTGATCCCCACCCTGGTGGCCGGCTATACCAAGAAGCAAAGTCACTACCCCGAGCAGACGCCGGTATTCATGGAGAAGATTGCCAGGTTCTCCGCCCAGTTCGGGCTTTCCGTGCGCTTTCCCGTCTATGAAGATTTCGCGGAGGTGATGACCACCCGGCACCTGCTTGAAGACTTCGGCCTCCCCTCCACAGGGGGCGGGGAAAGAAAGTGTCTGTTCAGCCAGACCTTGACCACCGCCACAACGCAGGAGATCGGCGCTTACCTGGACGATATGCTTCCCCGGGCGCAGGAATACATAGAATGTGTTCAGGACGGCAGGGTACGGGAGGCGGCCGCCTGTTTTCCGCCGGGAAATGAAAATCATTGAAAAGATCGCAGCTGGATGAGTCCGCGGTTGATAAAAAAGCCGGGCAGATGCCTGGATTGTGGCGTGAGATCCTCGGGGAGATAAAAAATGACGCAGGGCATACGTGTTGACGGGGAACCGCCGCTGATCAGCAGGGAAATTCATGAACAGGTGGTTGCCGGGGGCACGGATGTGCCGGAGCAGACCCCCTCGTTTGCCATTGCTCTTGATGAGGTGGGCATTTCCGGGAAAACGGTCTGGGTATTGCTGCCGGAAGGAAGGCTGCCCTTTACGGCAGCCATTACGGTTGATCTGCCGGCCGCTGCCAGGGGTATTCATATGTCCCGGCTGGAGGAGGTCATAAGCGATCTGTATGATCAGCCCTTTACCCGCCTGAGCCATTACGTCGCCACCCTTGCCCTGGGGGTGCTGGCGCGGCAGAGGGGCAAGACGGCCCGGGTGTGCCTTGCGGGAAAACGGCCGCTGATCCGGCGGTCGAAAATCAGCCGGCAACTCTCGGTTGACCCGCTGCTGGTCAAGGTGGAGGCCCGGGTCAGCATAGAGGATGACCAAACCACTGTCACCCTGACAAACGGCGTTGGCGTCTGTCATATCACCTCGTGTCCCTGCACCCAGGTCTACAACCTTGATGTTTTTGCGCCAAGGGGAGAGTGCCCCCCGCCCACCCATTCCCAGAGGTCGCAGACTTGGCTATCCTTGAGCGGTCCGGAAAACGTGCCTGACTGGAGAGAGATGCTCTGCTGTCTGGAAAGCTCGCTGCATCTTACCCAGGATCTGCTCAAACGTGCCGACGAGGCGGAAATTGTCCTGCAGTCCCACCGTCATCCCCAGTTTGCCGAGGATGCGGTGCGGGAAACGGCCAGGGCGGTTGGTCGCAGGTTTCATAACATCCTGCCGGACAGCACCGGGGTGATCATCGAATCCCTCAGCCTGGAAAGTATCCATATTCACGATGTCTGCTGCCGGCTGCAAACGACCCTCGGGGCGATCCGCGCCGGACTTTGAGCCATGACCGGAAATCAGCTGTGTAACTATCCTGTTTTTTTGCTGGAGATCATTGGCGATCTGGCGGTTCGCCATGGGGCCGGGGTTTTCGTGGTTGGCGGGACGGTGCGTGACTGGCTGAGCGGGGTTGCCCCCCGCGACCTTGATCTTGCCGTTTCCCGGGGTGCGCTTGATTTTGCCGGGGATCTGGCCCGGCTGACCGGAGGAACCTTTGTGCTGCTGGATGAAAAGGAGCAAACCGCCCGGGTGGTCTGGCATGAATGTGTGGTTGATGTTGCCGGTTTCAGGGCTGGGGCCACGGACATCAGGCAGGATCTGGTCAAAAGGGATTTTACCATCAATGCCATGGCCCTGCCCTTTGGTGTCGGTCTAGCGGAGGGACCGGACCCCGGTCGGATAATCGATCCCGCCGGCGGCAGGCATGATCTCAAAGGGAAAATCATCCGGGCCATCAGTCCGGAAGCCTTTGTCGATGATCCGCTCCGTCTGCTGCGCGCCTTTCGTTTTCATGCTGAAACCGGCTTTGTTATCGAACCGCGGACCTGGCAATGGCTGGCCCATTACCGGGGCCTTCTGGCCGATGTCTCCCCTGAACGGTTATCCCATGAACTTGACTGCATCATGGCCAGCAAAAGGGCCTTCGCCGCCGTGCTGCTGCTTGACAGGGCGGGGATTCTGACCGGGCTTTTCCCGGAGCTCGCCCCGGGGGCAGGGCTTGAGCAGCCGGCCAGCCATCACCTTGATGTCTTTCATCATAATCTGGAAGCGCTGCGCCGGATGGAGGAAATTATCAGGCAACCGGGTGATTTCTATCCGGGCCATGGCGAGTTCATGGGGGGATACCTTGCCGGCGGCAAAAGAGTTGTCCGGCTCAAATGGGCCGCCCTCTTTCATGATCTCGGCAAGCCGGCCGCCTGCCGCAGGGTGGACGGGCGCATCACCTTTTACAACCATGACCGGATCGGCGCGGATCTTCTCGCCGGTATCTCGAAACGGCTGCGCTGGAGCAGGGAACAGTTTGAACGAGTCAGCCGTTTTATCATTCTGCATATGTGGCCCTTCCATCTGAGCAACGTGAGAAGGAAAACAGGGGTAACAGCCAGGGCCTGTCTGAAAATCTACAAGGCGGCCGGCGATGACCTGCCCGGTCTTTTTCTGCTGGCCATGGCGGACAGTCTGGCCGGCCAGGGGGTGGACAAGCCTGCCGGCATGGAAGAGGAGTTGGCCACCCTCTACAGCCAGGTGGTGGATGTCTGCAAAAACCAGGTGGAGCCCGTGCTGGCCGGACCACGGCTCCTGACGGGCCGGGATCTGATTGGGCTGGGACTGCGGCCGGGACCTGTTTTCAAGCAGATATTGGCAGAGGTTGAAAGGGTGCAGGTGGAGGGAAAGGTCGGCAACCGTGAGCAGGCCCTGGACTGGGTCAACCATTTTTTGTCTCCCCATTGATTTCATTTGATTTTTTTAAACATGACGTTGTAGGCTAGAAAAAAATGACCCCGCTTTGCCTTGTTACTGAAAAGCCCATGGAGACAGGTTGACAACATGAAAAATGGAGACACAGATACCCCGCAGAATCCGGCGTATGCGACAATCATCAGTTCCAAAAATTCCGAGCAGTTCAAGGAAAGGATTAAGCACCACCTGATGAGCTTCCAGGGCCGCGATCCCATGCGGGCCGGGCCACGGGATATCTATAAGGCGCTGTCCTACGCCCTGCGGGATGTGCTCGTGGAAAAATGGATCGAGACCCAGAAAAATTTCTATGCCAAGAAGAGCAAGAGGGTTTATTACCTGTCCCTTGAGTTCCTGGTAGGCCGGACCCTGGGTAACAGCCTGATTAACATGGGGCTGATGGGCGAGGTGTCCAAAGCGCTGGAACAGCTTGGCTATGATCTTGAGGAGATCAGGGAGATGGAAGAGGATGCCGCGCTCGGTAATGGCGGTCTGGGCAGGCTTGCCGCCTGTTTCATGGACTCGGTCGCCACTCTGAAGATCCCGGCTTACGGATACGGTATCCGCTATGAGTATGGCCTTTTTTATCAGAAACTGATTAACGGCTATCAGGTGGAAACCCCTGATAACTGGCTGCGCTTTGGTACGCCCTGGGAGTTTGAGAGATCCAGCTATCTTTTTCCGGTCCATTTTTACGGCAAGGTCTACACCTATCTGGATAAGAGCGGCAACTACCGTTCCGAGTGGGTCGACACCGAGGATGTCATGGCCATGGCCTGCGACATTCTTGTTCCCGGTTTTAACAACGGACATGTCATCAATATGCGGCTGTGGACGGCCAAGGCATCCCGCGAGCTTGATCTCAGTATTTTTAATGCGGGAGATTATATCCAGGCCGTGCAGGGCAAGGTCACCTCGGAAACGATTTCCAAGGTGCTCTATCCCTCCGATGAAATCAGGGAAGGGCAGGAGCTGCGTTTGAAACAGCAGTATTTTTTTGTGGCCGCCACCTTTCAGGATATCATGCGCCGCTATAAGAAAAAGAACATCTCCTTTGACCAGTTCAGCAATCAGATCGCCGTGCAGCTCAACGACACGCATCCGGCCATAGCCATCCCCGAGCTGATGCGCATTCTCCTTGATGCCGAGGGATTAAGCTGGGAAAAGGCCTGGGATGTCAGCACCAAAACCTTTGCCTATACCAATCATACCCTGATGCCGGAAGCCCTGGAAACATGGCCGGTGGACCTTATCGGCCGGGTTCTGCCGCGTCATCTGCAGATCATCTATGAGATCAACCAGCGTTTCCTCGACCAGATTGCCCAGAAATACCCGGGAGACAGCAGAAGGTTAAGGGATATGTCCATCATCGCCGAAGGGGAGACAAAGCGGGTGCGGATGGCGCATCTGGCCATTGTCGGCAGTCATTCCGTCAACGGGGTGGCTGAGCTGCACACCCATTTGCTCAAAACAAGGATTTTCGGCGATTTTAATGAGTTCTACCAGGGGAAATTCAATAACAAGACCAACGGCATCACCCCGCGCCGCTGGCTGCTGAAGTGTAATCCCGGTCTGGCAGCCCTTGCCTCGGGGAAAATAGGCTATGAGTGGGCGACCGATCTTGACGAACTGCGAAAACTGGAAAAATTTGCCGCGGACCCTGCTTTCCAGAAAAAATGGCGGTCAGTGAAACTTGACAACAAGAGGCGTCTGGCCCGGCTCATTGAAGAGGTCTGTGGGGTGAAGGTGAATCCCGATACGCTCTTTGATGTGCAGGTGAAAAGGATTCATGAATATAAACGCCAGCTTCTCAACGCCCTGCATGTCATTGCCCTGTATCACCGCATCATCGGCGAGCCTGGGGTTCATGTCACCCCGCGCACTGTTATCTTTGCCGGAAAGGCCGCGCCTTCCTATCGAAAGGCGAAACTTATCATCAAGCTGATTAATTCAATTGCCGAGGTGGTCAATAATGACCCCCGGGTCGGCGATAAACTCCGGGTGGTCTTTATCCCGAATTATAATGTCTCCCTGGCTGAAAAAATCATTCCCGCGGCGGATCTCTCCGAGCAGATATCAACCGCGGGCACCGAGGCCTCGGGAACCGGCAACATGAAGTTTTCTCTAAACGGCGCGCTGACCGTGGGCACGCTGGATGGGGCGAATATTGAAATTCTTGAGGAGGTGGGCAAGGAAAATATTTTCATTTTCGGACTTACCGCCAGCCAGGCGGAATATGAAAAGCTGCACAAGAGCCGCACGCCTGCCGCTGTGTATAACGGTAATCCCGTGGTGAAACGAATTGTTGACAGCATCGGGGATGGTATGTTCAGCTACGGAGACCGGGAGATTTTCCGGCCGATCGCCGAGGATTTATTAAATGAAAATGACCCGTATCTGTTGCTGCTTGATCTGGAATCCTACCTCGACTGTCAGGAGAAAATCGGCGCGGCCTTCCGCGATAAGAAAACCTGGACGGAGAAATCGATTCTCAATGTGGCCCGCATGGGAAAATTTTCCAGCGACCGCACGATCAGGGAATACGCCCGGGATATCTGGGGCATAAAGGATATTTGATGGCTGTTGCGAATTAATCATTGCATTCTGCGTAGTTACGTTTTTTCTAATGAAGGCTTAGCCGGAGACGATGTCGGACCGTTATGTATCGCGACTTCTATAATTTAAAGGAAAAACCTTTTCAGATAACAACCGATCCGCGTTTTCTCTGGCTTGGTGAAAAACACAAGGAAGCCTTTGCCACCCTCAAGTACGGCATTTTGGATGATAAGGGTTTTTTGCTGCTCACCGGTGATGTGGGGACCGGCAAAACAACCCTTATCAATGCCCTTGTCAGAAGTCTCACCTCCAAGGTGATCCTGGCTAAAATACCTGATCCGAAGCTTGAGGAGATGGATTTTTACCGGATTATCGCCAGTCAGTTCGCCATAAAAAAGCCTTTCAACTCCAAGGGCGAATTTCTGTTGATTTTTACCGAATTTCTGGAAAGGGCCTATGGCGCGGGCAAGCAGGTGCTGCTCATTGCCGATGAGGCCCAGCGTTTAAGCCCGGCTTTGCTAGAAGATATCAGGCATCTCTCCAACATTGAAAAAGACCATGTCAAGCTGCTCAATATTTTTTTCGTCGGCCAGGTTGAATTCAACAATATCCTTCTGGAAAAGAAAAACAGGGCCATCAGGCAGAGAATAACCATTCATTACGCCCTTGAGCCGCTCACGGAAACGGAAACGGGCGAATACATCAGCCACCGCCTGCTCATGGCAGGCTGCGGTGATGAGATTTTCAGCGAGGATGCGGCCCGGGAGGTCTACAGATTTTCCGGAGGCGCTCCTCGCCTGATAAATATAATTTGTGACCGGGCCCTGCTGACGGGATTTGTGGAAAACAAGAAGAAGATCGACGCCGTTGTGGTCAAGGAGTGCGCCGGTGAGCTTGCTATCTCTCCCTATGTCGAGAAGGCCGAACCGGAAAAATCCGACGCAAGGGAGCAGGATATCTCCCAGCCGGATAACGGCGGGAAAGCTGCTCCGGCACCCTCCGGCGGGTCCGGCGGCAACACGGCCGGAAGTGATGACTTTGAGCTTGACCTGGCGGGCCTCAGAAAGAAAAAGGGCGGCATGCTGGGGATATTTTTGATCTATTTCGCCCTTGTTGCCCTGATAGGGGCTCTCTGCGCGTATTTTTTCTATCTGCCTTATTAGCGCTAAAAGGTGTTTAGGCTGTAGACTGTAGCCTATAGGGCTGTCGGTACTCATTTTTTTAAATGCCTTTCCCGCCTTCAGCCTGAACATCTGCCCGGTTTGAGGAGAACAGGAATGGGGATACGGTCGCGTATTGTTCTGATAATGGGGATATTCAGTCTCATCGCCACGATGGTCATCGGCGGGGCAAGCTATAAGCTTACCGAGCGCAATGCCGTCATGGAGGCCCGCAAAAAAGGGCAACTGCTTTTTAACTATATCATTTCCTCCCGCAAATATTTCATGACCGAGCAGCGCGCGCTGATCATGGAGCTTATCGAGGATGACCGTTTCTATCCGGAACTGATGTCCGGTTTTGTCGTCAGCCGCGGGGTCTGGGATATCTTCAAGCAAGACCATAAGGGATATGTCTTCAAGCAGGCGACGCTTGATCCGCTTTATAAGGCAAACAGGGCGGATGGCGATGAGGTGAGGATGATTGAGGCCTTCCGCCGGCGTCCTGATCTGCAAATGCAGGAAGGTATTATCGAAAAACAGGGGGAGAAGTATTTCTATCTGGCCTATCCCATCAAAGTCGACGCCAAGGATTGCCTCCGCTGTCATGGCGACCCGCTGGATGCCCCAAAGGATCAGGTCGAGATCTATGGCGTTGAAAACGGCTATCACTGGCCAGCCGGCGATACCGTTTCCGCCTATGTCGTCTATGTCTCTATTGGGGAGGCGTTGGCCTCGGCCAAACGGATGGCGGGAATGCTTTTTCTGATCGGCATCGGTTGCTTTTTCCTGGCCTTGCTTGCCATCGGCTTTTTTCTGGACCGGAGCGTTATCGGTCCGATTGAATATCTCACCGATCGCGTTGAGGAGATCAGTCAGGGGAAAAATCTGCAGGAGAGTTTCAGGCATGATACCCATGACGAAATCGGCATACTGGCCAGGGCGGTTGAGCATTTGCGGCACAGCATGATCAGAAGGGGACAGGGAAAAGGGCATGATCAGAATTAACAGCCGGAAAATTTTGCTGCACCTTTTTTGCGCGGGCTGCCTTGGCCTGGTTTTTGTTCCGCCCCTGCCGGCTGCCGACTGTGATGCGGTCCTTGGGCGGCTGAGCGGGCTGACAGGCCTTATGCAGCGCCAGCAGTTGCTGCTGCAGGGGATTAAGGAGTGTCCGGATGATTACCGGATCAATTATGCTTATGCCTATAACCTTGAGAGGCTGCGCAAGTATCAGGAGGCCCTGTCTTACTATGAGGCGGCTGTGAGGCTGAAACCTGATTTCGCCAAGAGCTACGTCGGCATGGGGGATGTCTATCTCGTCATGGGCCAGGGCAAGGCGGCCGTTGATGCCTTGCACAAAGGATTGAGCCTTGATCCGGACAATGTCTGGGCTCAGCGTTCTTACCGGAAGGCGCTGCAGCTTGATAAGGGCGGGGTTGCCCCGCCTGCCGGGGCGGAGAGCGGATCCGCTGGGGAAATGGCGAGACGGCCGCCTGTTCCCGGAACCAATGCCGAACCTGCCAACGAGATTCAGCAGACTGTTGCCGTCAGGCAGCCTGCCGCGGCCAGGGAGGGGGTCACTGCCATCACCGCGGAGGATTTCGTGCGCAGCATGACCCGCACCGATCAGGGCTCCGTGCTGAGCATGCAGATCCAATTTGACATTTCTTCAGGCAACCTGACTGGCGAGGCAAAGGAAAAGCTGGACAGCGTTGTCTGCCAGGCCTTGCAGAGCATGGAACTGCGGGAGAGCCGCTTTGAGGTGGCCGGTCACACCGATGACCGCGGCGCCCCGGAGCATAATATGTATCTTTCCCGGATCCGGGCTCAGCAGGTCAGGGATTACCTCGTTACCAGCTGCGGCATTAATCCCGACAGGCTGACCGTGGTTTATTACGGGCAGGAACGTCCGGCCTTTCCCAACACCACCAGACAGAACCGCATGCTGAACAGGAGGGTGGAATTCAGGCGGCTGCCGTGAAGGTGTCGTCATAAACACCTTCGACAATCTTCATTCTATCCCCTGCGCAGTTACACCCGAACATCCCTTATAGAGACTGGTCGGGAGGGCACGCGGCCTTTGCCGGGGGCGCCGCAAGTGTCTTGACATTCATGGCCTGGGCCATGATGGAAAAATATGCCTCCCTGTAGGTGTTGAGGTCGAACAGCCCTTTGTGGGTGGCGAACTTGCCGGAGCGGTCCCGTTTGATTTTTCCCTGCATTGCGTAGTTCAGGATAATCTGGGGGACATCGTAGTGGTGGATGGTGTTGTATTGCACGGACCGCCCGTTTTCAATGAAATAGATGCGGTTGGTGTGAAGATAGCCCTCCTGTTTGCCCAGATAATTAAAGTTGTCGTAGGTGCCGGGACCACGTTGCAGCGGGGGCAGATGGTCGCTCATCAGAATAATAAGGCTTTTGGGGTCAACCTTGAGGAGCCCCTTCACGTAAGCGGCAATGGCCTCGGTGCGGTAGTAATATTGGTTGACGGACTTCTCGAAGTGGTCATCCTGGTAGTCTCCCAGCACTTTGATGATCTTGGGGCGCTGGTCCGTGTCGATCTGGTGGGGGGTGTGACCATAAATGGACATGATGTAATTGAATATGGGCGCATCGGGATTTTCCTTGATCCGCCGGGCGACAAATGCCAGGTTCTGGGCCAGCAGGTCGCCGTCGAACATGTATTTCTCTCTCTTGTCTTCCTCCTTGGCCGCATCCTCCGCCATCTGGTTGGAAACCAGATAGGTTTCGCCCACCGGCGCATATTCGCTGGGATAATAGGTTTGCTCAAAGCCCAAGCCTTCATAGGCGTTGACTGAATTGAAGAAATCCGGCACAAAGGCGTTGGTGGCGACAGTCTGGTAGCCGGCCTGACTGAGAATGTTGGGCAGACAAAGGGTTTTGGCCCCGGTGAAGACATTGAATTCGATGCCGGAAAGTTCCCGCATGGCTGGCACCCCGCAGAGCACTTCAAATTCGGCCTGGGCTGTCGCCCCTCCGAAAACCGGGGATACGGAGTATCCTCCCTTGTCCTTGAACAGTTTCTCAAAGTCGGGGTGGACAGGGTTTTGCGAAAAACGGGCATTCTGGAACAGGGTCGGGTCCATGAAGCTCTCGAGCACGATCAGATGGACATTGCGTTTGGTTCGCTGGTCGGAGATTGTATGGACGACCTTGCTGTATTCCATGAGCTGTGGCGGTTTGTCCCGGTAGGCTGCTGTTTTTTCATAAGAGCTGTTCTGTCTGGCCTGGTTGTAAAGCATCATGCTGATCCGGCCGTTATTGTAAGCGCTCTTGGCGTCGGAATAAAAGACAATCTCTTGCTGCGTTTTTTCAAAACCACGCATGAAAGGGTCAGGGATAAAGGCAACAGCCAGGCCGAGGGCCAAAAGCGGCACACCGCCCAGAGCCAAGACACGGATGCGCCGCCATTGCAGGGAGAGGAAAAAGGCCAGCAGGGGCAGGCCGCACACCAGAATGATGAGAATCTTGATCCCGTTGGGGATTATATGGAACAGCTCCGGTAACTCGGAGACTTCATTAATACGCAGCAGTCTGCCCAGTTGCAGGAAATATACATCGGAAATTGCGTAAAGAAGGAGGATGGGAATAGCCGCTATCAGAAACTGGAACCGCGATTTGCGGGTGATCTGGTTGAAATAAAAGTAGATGTAGAGAAGAAGCGGGGTCTCAAGGCGCCAGGCCGGCAGCAAGGCGGGCAAGCAGCCGTAGAGCTCGGCAATCCAGGTATAGACCAGCAGAAAGAGCAGGAAGAAGGTGTAGCGATTAACCGCCAGGAGCTTCAGGTGCGAAAGAGAAAAACGCATAGTTGGTGTCGTGTCTTGCCTTTGCAAGGCACCCTTTTAACGGAAAAGATATTTCCAGTAAAGTTGGGTAAATCAGATCCAGATAATAACGAAATATTATACTCATGAAGGGCTATATATGCAAGGTGTTCGTGAAACTGCCCAGGAGCTCAGATGGTGCGGACCTGCACTGTCTCAACAAACTTGCCGCCCGCCAGGATATCAGAGAGGACGATAATCCGGTCGCCCGTCTTAACCAGATTTTGCCGCTGCAGCTGTTCTATGGAGCGCTGAATGGAAACCTCCGGGTCATTTGAAAATTTGATGCGGAAGGCATGTACCCCCCAGTAAATGCCGAGTCTGCGTCGAACATGGGTGGTGTTGGTAAAAGCGAAAATCGGCGCAACGGGACGGCATTTGGACAGGAGCACGGCCATCAGGCCGCGCCTGGTGATAACCAGCGTTCCCACGGCCTGGAGGTTATTGTTGAGGATGGCCGCACTTCTGGCGATCTCCTCTTTGGGTTTATTGGTCACCTTCACCCGGACGGATGTTTCCAGCCCCATCTGTTTTTCAATCCGCCTTGCCACCGCATCCATGGTTTCAAGGGCCTTGAACGGGTGTTTGCCCGTGGCGGTCTCTCCGGAAAGCATGATGGCGTCCGTGCCCTGCAGCACCGCATAGGAGATATCCGTCACCTCCGCCCTGGTCGGGGTGGGATTGACAATCATCGATTCAAGCATGTGCGTGGCCACCACCACCGGTTTGCCGGCTATCCGGCATTTGCGGACGATCTCATCCTGCAGCAGGGGCACCTCCTCATAGGGAAGTTCCGCTCCCAGATCCCCGCGCGCAATCATGATGCCGTCAGCCACGGCAATGATTTCATCCAGATGGGGGATGGCTTCCGCGCTTTCAATCTTGGCCAGGATATCGATGGGCGCTTTTTTCTCCTGCAGGTAGCTTTGCAGCTCCGCGATGGCCGAGGCCTGACGGACAAAGGACAGGGCAATGAAATCGACGTGGTTGTCAATGCCGAAATTGATATCCTGCCAGTCTTTGTCCGTAATGGACGGCAGATCAGCGCTTTTGCCGCGGATATTGATATGCCGGCGCGAGGTGAGCACCCCGTTGTCAAGGCATATGCAGCGGACATCTTTTTCCGTCACCTCCTTGACCAGCAGGCTGATCATGCCTCCGTCAATCAGGACAATGTCACCGAACTCCACCTCCTTGACAAAGCCGTCATAACTGACCTCAACACAATACGGTTCGAGTTCCGCCTGGCGTCTGACCGTCAGAGTCAGTGGCGCGCCTTTCTTGAGGACCATGTCCCGGCTGACATCTCCTGTTCGTACTTCCGGTCCCTTGGTGTCAAGCAGGATGGCGGTTGAGGTCCCGCATTTTTTATTGATCCTCTTGATGCTCCGGATCACACCCTGATGCCACTCCCGGGCGCCATGCGACATATTGAGGCGCGCCACATTCATGCCGTTTTCCACGAGCATTTTCAGCATGTCAAATGACGCTGTGCCAGGGCCGATGGTGCAGATGATTTTTGTTTTACGCATTGCGTTAATAGCCTTTATGAAGTTTCCATTAATTTATATAGCAGCCTGCGATTTGTACAGTTCTTCCTGTAAAAAAATGCGAAAGGTGGTTTGGGGAGGTAGTTGCTGGGAATATGCCCCAATGAAAAGGTTCATGGGCGGAAAAAATGGGCAAATGCCGCATGTCAGGATAGGGAGTAGGGGAATGCGTCTGGTTGCTTATGGTTATCTTATTGATTTCTTAACTGAAATTATGAATGGGTCTTTTGGGGATCCTGGCATGAATTGTGCTAAAAAATTATTGCACATATTATTCTTCGTGCCTATGAAAAGGCCAACCCTGTCGGGTGACGGGGGCGGAAAGCCACGGATTTCCAAGTGAAACAGCCGGGCTGCCATAGGTGGAGCAAGCCCTTATTGAACGAGATAAAGGTTTACGTCCATCTTTGTGCAAAGATGGACGTTTTTTTATCCGGGAGGGCTTCATGGACAAAGAACCTGGCTATGATGAATTGCTTGAAGAAATTACCTGTCTGAATCAACAGCTGGCTGAGCTTGCGGAAAAAAACCGCGAACTCATCCAGCTGTCCAACACTGACGGGCTGACAGGGCTTTATAACCACCGGTTTATGATGGAACGGTGCGAACATGAATTCCGCAGGGCAAAGCGTTATAATAGAGGTTTTTCCTGTGTTCTGCTGGATATTGACCATTTTAAGGCGTTTAATGACACCCATGGGCACCAGTTCGGTGATCATGTTCTCAAAAAATTAGGGGTTCTGTTACGGGAAAATTCCCGGTCAACGGATACCTGCGGCAGGTACGGCGGCGAGGAATTCATCATCCTCATTCCGCAGCCCATTGAGGAGGCCAAGGAGTATATTCTCCGCCTCCACGGTATGATTGCCGCGCAGGAATTTTGCCATGGGGATATCAGGGCAAGGATTACGGTGAGCATCGGCCTGGCTGATTTTCGTGGTGAAATGCAATCCTGGCATGAAATAATAGCCAGAGCTGACCAGGTTTTATATCTGGCCAAGAATTGCGGCCGGAATATGGTCAGGACTTGGTCCGGGCGCGGCAACAAAAGGGCGGAGATTGTCAACGATCACGATATAAATAATCTTAAGAAACAATTTGCCGATATTTATCAACAGGTTAAGGAGAGTTATGTTGAATCGGCCAATGCTCTTTTGCAGGCAATTGATGCCAAGGATCATTACACGTTGCGCCATTCCCGGAACGTGGCGGGATACGCAATCCGCCTTGCCGAAGCCTGTGGTATGAAAAAACAGGAGATTGAGATAGTTAAAAACGCCGCATTATTGCATGATCTGGGGAAAATCGGCATAGATGAATGTTTGCTGGTTAAAAAGGAAACCCTGTCAGGTTGTGAATATGAAATTTTAAAACGGCACCCGCTGATAGGGGTCAATATCCTAAAAAATATCACCCTGCTGGCCAGGGAAATACCCCTTATCCTCCATCATCATGAACGTTTTGACGGTAGGGGGTATCCCTATGGCCTGCAATCACATGAAATTCCGTTGGGGGCCAAGATACTGGCAATTGCCGATGCCTTTGATGCCATGACAACGAACCGGGCATTCAAGGCAAAAATGTCACCATCCGCGGCCTTGCGTGTCATAGACTCGGAAAAAGGGCAGCAGTTTGACCCTCGGCTGGCCGAGGTATTCTGCGGATCCATGTTATCTTTGCACAAAGACGGCACGAGCCTGTCTCCCTTGATGATTTCAACCGCCGAGCGGGAGCTGCGGAGTGATATGAGACTATAATTGCCCTTCGCTATCGCGCTGCCGGGCGGGAGAATGCAGGGGGGCTGGTTTTTTCAAAAAAAAAGAAGTAGCATACAAAGTGGCAGCCTTGTGAAAAGGCGAAAGAGAAGGCGGAAGAGTATTTCCCGCTGCCTGAGAGACAAGAAACCGCATGAGGGAAATGAATGAATGACGAAAAATTGATGCAAGAACGAAGGAAAGAGAAAAGATTCCGCATGCGCGATGGCACTTATGCCTTTCTTCGCGCTTCCGCCAACAAAACAGGGCAGGTAATAGATTTGAGCAGGACCGGTCTTGCCTTCTCTTACTCGTCACACCACGGCATCCCTGTTGAGTCCCGTGGCTTGCTTGATCTCATGGCGGAGGAGGGTGTTTTGCTGGAAAGGATTTCCTATATTACGATAAATGACTGTCTGATCAACTGCGAAACCTTCTTCGTGCCGGGGATAACTCTGCGCAGGCGTTGCGTTAAATTTGATACCCTGTCTCCTGAAGGTATCTTGTCTATTCAGTCGATCATCGAGAGATTCGGCCGGATTTTACAGTAATCTCACGGGAAATCGTACAGAAGAATCCTTGATCCCGCGGGCTTTACCCCGGCAATGGGGAATAAAACGATGCGGATTTCTCCCCTGCGCGGGTGAAAGTCGCCGGAATTTCGCACTGTGGCGCTTCATTTGCGTGAGATCAGCGGACAAGTGGACAGCGGATACTGATTGCATCGGGATTTTTTTTCAGACAAAGCCCATCGCGGACGTTATCGAGCTGTATCGGGTTGTTGCACCATCTTTTGTTGCCAACATGACGAAATGCCAAACCGCTGATACTTATGTCAATAATATGAACGGGATGGCAACCTCCAGAAGCACAAGCGTACGGTCGTTGATCTTGTGCCGCTTGTGGTTTCTCTCTTTAGTTTCCCGTGAAGTTGGCGGGCCTGCAATAAAATAACCGGTCTCATGCCAAGCTGCATTCAAGAGGGGCTCAACGTTGATAAATCCGGAAAAAGTCGGCGACAAAGCCCAGATGGCTAAGTAACAAAATTCGATATACAAGGCGTAGTGTATTTTTGAGAGTGAGGCTATACATATAGTATGCCGAACGAACAAAAATGCGCTACAACGCAGTAGATCGAATTTTTTACGACGCCATCAACGTTTGTGGCATGTCATGCAGAGCCGGCTGCGCGCCTCTCCGATGATCAGATGGTGTTTCTCTTTAATCATCAGGTTGTGGCATGATATGCAGGTCACCTCGTTGTTTTGGAGATTGAGGCCCGCTGCTTCAACCTGGGCCCGGGGATGGAATTCCGATTCCTTGCCCGCGGGCGGATATTGTTTAAAAACCGGATGCGATGCCGAGGGAGTGATGGCGCAGTCGGTTGTGCAGGGGCTGATGTTCGGGCTGATTACCCCGTCATGGCAGGTGAGGCATTTCCTGGGTTCGTCCAGTTTGACAAGAAACTGGTGATGGGGAACCTCCTGTGCGCCAAGCAGACTTGGGCCGCATAAAAGTTGGCTGACCAGCAGAAGGGAAACCCCGAATTTTTTTTTCACACCCGCTTACCCTTTTATGATGGAAAAGAAAATTGTTGCAATGGCTGTAGGTCATCCTATCATGTCTTCTGCCGCGGGAGCAAATTATTATTGCAAGCCGACGGAAAGTTGCTGATGAAAAGGGCCAATAAAGATGCCCTGTAACTGCTGGCGCTTGACTTTTTTTTAAATTACCTCTTCCCATGACCCGCGGGCGCCCCTCCGTGGCATCGACGGTTTCAACCAGGGGTTGCTTGAGGATCATGGCGACAGCTTCGATGGCTATGCGGAACTTGTGCGTGGCGGTCTGCCCGCGGACGACAGGAAGGTGAAAGGTTCCGATATCCCGGCTCTTGTTTTTTGGGGCCGTCCAGGGCTGTTGCGCAATCGCAACATTCAGGCTCGGCCCTGCCGCACCTAGGGTTTTGCCCAAGCGTCCCGCTCAAATCCGTCTTGAAATCCCTTGTAATTTCCGGAAAGCTTAATTGCGGACAAGCTTCTTTAAGTATCCGCCCGCGCGTTGCCGCCGGGATTTTCGTTTCCCGGCCAGTCATTAAAGAGCTTGTTTGTTCTCTTTTGCTGCTGTTATAATACGTAAAGCGTCCCCACCCGGACGAAGAGATGGAAGGCCCAGAGCGCAACGCCTACCATGGAAACCGCGGCCTGATCCAGGTCTTCCGGCGCCGGCGGTCATTGCGAATGGAAAAAAATTGAGGACAGGCATGCCACGACTGCGCGATATATCTATCAGGACAAAGCTTTTTATTCTCATGGGGCTTACTGCTGTCCTGTCCTTGGTCCTTGTTTCATCGGCGCTGGTGATTTATGAAAAAAGGACAGCTGAGCAGTTTCTTGTCAGGCAACTCAACTCCATGGCGGATGTGATTGCCTTAAACAGCGGGGCCGCCATGGCTTTCCAGGATAAAGAGGCGGCAGGCGAGATATTGCACTCACTGGCCGCCAAAACGGAAATCGCCGTGGCTATGCTGCATGACAGGCAGGGCAATGTCTTCAGCAAATTTGCCAGGGAAGGCGTCAATGATGAGGAGATTGTCAGTGAGCTCCGGCAGGCCTATCCGGACCAGCAGGAAATGCGGCAGGAGCTGGAGGGGAAGGGCGGTATTTCATTCCTGGCGGCCGGTCATGTGCATGTTATCCGGCCGGTGCGCAAAGGGTCCAACCTGGTTGGGGCTGATGAGCTGATCGGGGCCATTCACCTGGTTGATGACATGCAGCAGCTCAACCGCCGGCTGCATGCCTACTATACCGTTGTGACCATTGCCGTGGTCGTGACGATTCTGGTTGTGCTGGTTCTTGCCGCACGTCTGCAGAGATTATTCACCGAACCCCTGATGGAACTGATGCAGTCCATGGGCGCGGTGAGCCGGCAAAGGGATTATACGGTGCGAGTCGCCAGGCTGAGCAATGACGAATTCGGCACCTTGATTGATCAGTTCAACGACATGATAGCGGAGATTCAGGGCAGGGACAGGGCGCTGGAATCCTATACTTCCGGCTTGCAGGAGAAGGTTGATGTTCGCACTGAAGAGCTCTCCCTGGCCAATGCCCGGCTCGAATCACTGGTGGGGGATCTTGAGATGGCCAAGGCGGCGGCGGAACAGGCCAGCAGGGCAAAGAGCGAATTCCTGGCCACCATGAGCCATGAAATCAGAACACCGATGAACGGCATACTCGGCATGACGGAACTGTTGCGGGGCACCGGGCTCAACAACCGGCAGCTCAGGTTCACCCAGACAATCCAGCGGGCGGTTGACTCCCTGATGGGGGTTATTAATGATATCCTGGATTTTTCCAAGATCGAGGCCGGTAAGCTTGAACTGGAGAACCATACCTTTAATCTGCGGGAACTGGTGGAAGATACCGCGGAAATGCTGGCTGAGTCTGCTCACATCAAGGGTCTTGAGCTGATTCCTGTTTTTCCGGCCCAGGTCCCCGAGCTGCTGCAGGGGGACTCAAACCGTTTGCGTCAGGTTCTTGTCAACCTGCTGAGCAATGCCATAAAATTTACTGATTCAGGAGAGGTGTTGCTGCAGGTTGACATGGTAACCGGCAAGAATAATCAGGTCACCTTGCATTTTGCGGTCCAGGATACCGGTATCGGTATCACTCCGGAGATCAGGGAGCATATATTCGAGGCCTTTTCCCAGGCCGACAGTTCCACCACCCGCAAGTACGGGGGGACAGGGCTTGGTCTGGCGATTTCCCGCAAACTGGTGCGCCTGATGGGAGGGGAAATCGGAGTTAACAGCGAGCCCGGTAAGGGGGCTACGTTCTGGTTCACCGTTGCTTGTATACGGCCGCCGGACATGATGATAACCAGCGATGAGCAGCTCATGAAAAATCTTCTTGGTCTGCGGGTGCTGATCGTCGATGATAACGCCGTCAACCGCGCCATCCTGAAAAATCAGGTACGCTCCTGGGGGATGAGCAGCGATACGGCGGCAAATGGTTTTCAGGCCCTGGAAAAACTACAGCTGGCATTATCCGAGGGGAGACCGTATGATGTTGTGCTCCTTGACTGGCATATGCCGGAAATGGATGGCATCGAGTTGACCAGGATCATCCGGGAAGAATACAGCAAAAAACAGCTGAAGTTGCTGATGCTCAGCTCGGCGCCTTTTGATGAGGAGTCGCTTAAGGCATCAAGGGCCGGGGTTGATCTGTATCTGACTAAGCCGGTGCGGCAGAGTCTTCTCTTTAACAGTTTAATAAGTTTGCTTGGCGAGCCCGCGGCCGATGACGGTAAGGAAGAAAAAAACGATAACGGTATCGGGGGAGAATCCCTGTCTTTCGGCGCTCGGATTCTTTTGGCCGAGGATAATTCCGTCAACCAGGATGTGGCCCGGGAGATGCTCAAATACATGGGCTGCCAGGTTGATATTGCGGAAAATGGCCTTGAGGCGGTTGCCGCCGCGGCAAAAACGCAATTTGATCTTATTCTGATGGATTGTCACATGCCGCAGATGGACGGCTTTACCGCCGCCAGGGAAATCCGCCGCCTCGAAGCGGCTGCCGGGGTAAAAAGGGGTGTGCCCATGGTCGCCCTGACCGGTGATGTGCAGGCGGGCGTCAGGCAGCAGTGTCAAGAGGTGGGCATGGATGACTATTTAAGCAAACCGTTTTATATGGATGACCTGCAGAATGTGCTTGAAAAATGGCTTCCGGCTCGTATCAGGCCACAGGCCGCCAGCGTCGGGACAGAGGAGGCTGAGACTGAAACGGAGGAAGAGACCGGGTCCGTGCTGGACCGGAGGCGTCTCGACATGATCCGTGCCATGCACCGGCCCGGCAGCCCACCCGTGCTGGACAGGATCATTGCCATTTATAATGAAAGTTCCCCGGAAATTTTGCGTTCCATCCATGAGGCGGTGAGCAGGGGCGATGGCGAAGCGCTCCGTGAAGCCGCCCATAGTCTTAAGACCAGCAGCGCCAATCTCGGCGCGGCTGAACTTGCCGGCTTGTGTAAGAAAATGGAAGAGATGGGACGGATGGAAAAGATTGCGGCCGCGGAGACGCTGCTTGAGGTTCTTGATGACAGGTATCAGACGGCGCTGTCCGCTCTGTCCCTTGAGATAGAGAAAAGCGGCGATGAGTAATTCCAAGTTGCATTCAGACCAAGATCGCGAAGACAGGCGAGCAGCGACGGGACAGGACACGGGGTACGGCGGGGAGCCGCACGGCGCGGCCGCCAAGGGTATTGGCTTGCAGGCGGCTTGGCGGAAGAGAACCCCGGGCGAGCAGCCGGTTATCCTCATTGTCGACGATGACCTGGCCCAGCGTCTGCTCATGCGGGAAACCCTTTACGATATTGACCTTGTGGTCCTGGAGGCGGAAAACGGCGCGGAGGCCGTTAAGGTGTTTGGGCGGAATCCTCCCGATCTCGTGCTGATGGATGTGAAGATGCCGAAGATGGACGGTTTTGCCGCCTGCGCCATGATGCGCAAGCTGCCGGGCGGACAGGATGCCGCCATCGTTCTTGTCACCGGGCTTGACGATTTTGACTCCATTCAGCAGGCCTTTGACATCGGCGCCACAGATTTTATTACCAAGCCTGTCAACTGGCCCCTGCTCAGCCACCGGGTGCGGTATCTGCTGCGGGCAAGCAAGGCGTTCCGCAATCTGCGCCAGAGTGAAAGACGTTTGTCCATTGCCCAGAATATAGCCAGTCTGGGCAACTGGGACTGGGACATTGACAAGAATACGGTTTACTGCTCCGAGCAGATGTACAGAATTTTCGGCTTTACCCAAGGGGAATCCGCCGCCGCCTATGAAATGTTTCTGGCCCGGGTGCATCCCGAGGAGCGCGAATCAGTCCTGGATCAGGTTAAAAAGGCCCTGCAATCCAGAAAACCCTACAGTATTGATTATCGGATTGTTCTGCCGGAAGGGGCGTGCCGTAACGTGCATGAGCAGGCTGACGTGGTCCATGATGCCGACGGGAATGCCGTCAGCATGCATGGCACGGTGCAGGACATCACGGAGCGGATAAACGCCGAGGAAAAGATACGTTATCTCGCCTATTATGATGCCTTGACCGGATTGCCCAACCGGCAGCTCTTTCTCGAGCATGTCAACCAGGCCCTGCTTACCGCCCAGCGGGACAGGAGTAAACTTGCCCTGCTGTATCTCGATCTGGACAGGTTCAAGCGCATCAATGATACGCTGGGGCACAGCGCCGGGGATAAATTGCTGAAAAAGATATCCATCTGTCTGGCGGACAGCATCCGGTCCTCCGATATTGTCGCCAAGGCATGTCTGCCCTGCAAATCCGGGGTCACCCTGTCGCGGCTGGGGGGAGACGAGTTCACCATTCTGCTCACCGGACTTGCCGAGGGAGAGCATGCCGCCCGCGTGGCCCGGCGTATTCTTGAACTGTTGAGCCTGCCGGTCAATATCGCCGGCCAGGAGGTTTATGTTTCCGGGAGCATAGGCATCACCCTCTATCCAAGTGACGGGGATGATGTGGATACGCTGCTCCGCAACGCTGATGTCGCCATGTATCATGCCAAGGAAAGCGGCAGGAATTCCTTTCAGTTTTTTTCCGAGCAGATGAACAGCCGGGCCATGGAAAAGCTGAGCATCGAGACTGACCTGAAAAAGGCGCTGGAACGGCGGGAGTTGCTTGTCTATTACCAGCCCCAGATCGATTTGATCACGGGAAAGGTGGCCGGGGTTGAGGCCCTGGTCCGCTGGCAGCACCCCCGGCTCGGCCTGGTTTCACCCGCCATGTTCATTCCCATTGCCGAGGAAACCGGATTCATTGTTGAAATCGGCGGGTGGGTGATGCTTGAGTCCTGCCGGCAGGCGCGGCAGTGGCAACAGCAAGGAGTCCCGCCGCTGCGCATGGGGGTTAATATCTCCAGTCTGCAATTCAAGCAGCAAAGCATGGCATCCCTGGTGAGACAGGCGCTGGAGGAGACCGGCCTTGAGGCCCGTTATCTGGAGCTTGAGCTGACGGAAAGCGCCATCATGCAGAATGTCGATCAGGTCAATGACACTTTGAATGAATTAAAGGAAATCGGCGTCAATCTCTCCGTGGATGATTTCGGTACGGGGTACTCGTCGATGAGCTATCTGAAGCGTTTTCCCCTGGACACATTGAAGATTGACCGCAGTTTCGTCAAGGATATCACCACGGACCCGAATGATGCGGCCATTATCAAGGCCATTATCGCCCTGGCCAAAAGTCTGGGCCTGAAAACCATAGCAGAGGGGGTGGAAACGGAGGATCAGTTGCGGTTCCTGCGGGAGCAGCGCTGTGACGAGATGCAGGGTTTTCTGGCCAGCAAGCCCCTGCCGGCTGCGGAAGTGGAGCAATTTTTTGCCGAGAAGAGAAAATTCTGTCAATTTTTTTAATTATTATTAACAACGCCCATGCTGCGTGGTTTTAACCATGGAAAGAATGAGGCCGGGAAGATCCTTATGATAAAAAAAACAACCTTCGTTGCTCTGCTGCTTATTCTGGCCTTTGTTGCCGCATGTTCAACAACCGCTGTGACAGGGACATGGCGTGATGACAACTATGCGGGCGGGCCTGTTAAAAAGGTGTTGGTTGTCGGCATGTTCAATAACGATGTTGTCAGAAGAACAAGCGAAGATGAGTTTGTTGCCAGGCTAAGGGAGAAGGGGGTTGAAGGCGTGGCCAGCTATCGGATTTTTCCTCTTAATCCCGGTACCCCCGCGGAGGAGATTGGCGCGAAAATAAAAAACAGCGATTTCGAATCAATGCTTATTTCCCGGGTGGTGGACAAGAAGCAGGTGCAGGAGATTTATCCGGGAGGCGTTTATTCCCCATACGGTTATTCCCGGCGTTGGGACAATTATTACGACAGCTGTCTGGAGTATATATACAGCCCCGGCTATCGTTCGCCGATAATCGTCATGGATAATCCGGATCATGCGGCGAAACGGCAGATCTACATGATAGAGACAAATCTCTACAGTGTCCGCGACCAAGCCTTGGTCCTGTCCATCCTGTCCGATAGTTATTCAGGACTTTCCTATGAGGCCCTGGTAAAGGATTTCGTGAAAACCGTCCTCGGTAAACTTTCGGAAAACAAACTGCTTGCCAATTGATATCCCGTTTCCCATACGGCAATTATTGTTAAACATACGACACGAATTTGTTGATCTGGCCCGTTCAGCCGAGGTGTAGCCGTGCAAGCAGGAATATGGAAAATAAATCCGGAAAATGTCATGGCCTGCCCCTATTGCGATCTGCTGCTGAAAAAGGTCGGGCTTGAGCGGGGACAGAAAGCGGTCTGCCCCAGGTGCGGCCATCTGCTCTATGCCTCGAAAAAAAATTCGGTTGACAAGACCCTCGCTCTTTCTTTTTCCGGGTTGGTTTTCTATCTTCCCGCCAACTTCATGCCGCTCATGACCCTTGATACCCTTGGCATTGAAAAGAGTGCTTCCATCTATGACGGGGCTGTCGCCCTTTACCAGCATCATTATTTTTTCGTAGCGGGGATGGTGGTAGTGACCAGTCTTGTTTTTCCCCTGATCAAGATCTCCATTCTTTTTCTCGTCTCCCTGGCGCTCAAGCTGCGATTTTATCCTCCGGGCCTTCCTCTGCTGATGCGCTGGTACCGTCACCTTGACGAATGGGGGATGCTTGAGGTCTACATGGTCGGCATATTGGTGACAATTGTTAAAATGTATCATACGGCGCATATCCGGTATGATGCCGGATTCTTTTGTTTTATTGCCCTGTTGCTGGTCGCCCTCGGTTCTTCGGTGACCATGGATAAACATCTTTTCTGGCGTCTCATTGAGAAAAAAGGGCAATGAATCCTATCCGCTACACGGAAAACTCCCAGGGCATGACCGGCAAGGGCGGCTTTCTCACCGCCAGGGCGGCGGGGCTTGTCCTGTGTGATGACTGCCACAAGCTTATGCCATGTCAAAACCAGGCGGGACAGCGGGTTTCCTTCTGCCCGCGCTGCGGGGCAAGCGTGCATATGCGCAAACCGCAAAGTCTCAGCCGCACCTGGGCCCTGGTGATAACCGCCGTTATTCTTTCGCTTCCGGCCAACATGCTGCCGATCATGCAGGTGGATCGTCTCGGGGCTTCCGACTATTCCACCATCATGGACGGTATCATTTATTTTTTTGAGGAAGGTTCCTATGGTATCGGCATCATCATCCTGACCGCCAGCGTGCTGGTGCCCTGTTTTAAGATTTTCGGCATTATGCTGATCCTGCTGTCGATCCATTACAAATGGAAAAGCTGGCTCAGGCATAAGACGTTGCTGTTTCGCATTATAGAATTTGTCGGGCGCTGGTCGATGCTTGATATCTTCGTCATTGCCCTTCTGCAGGTGCTGGTGAGCTTCGGTTACCTGAGCTCCGTCGCCTCGGGGCCGGCCGCGACTTATTTCGCCGGTGTTGTGCTGTCAACCATGCTTGCCGCCGTTACTTTTGATCCCCGCCTGCTGTGGGACGCATAATCATATTGAGGAAGAACCATGCTGGCGCCTGATGTGAAGAAGAGAAGAGGAATTTCCCCGATCTGGATACTGCCCATTGTGGCCCTGCTGATCGGCGGCTGGCTGCTCTATAAGGCGATGCGGGAGGCGCCGGTGGAAATTGTCATCCACTTTGACAGCGCCGAGGGGGTGACAGCGGGTAAGACGAAGGTGATGTATCTGGGAATTCCGGTGGGGGTTGTGCGAGATATCGTGGTGGACAGGGGATTGCAGTCTGTTTCCCTGATTATTGATATGGACCGGCGGACGGAAGAAGGGTTGGTTGAGGACATGGCCTTCTGGATCGTCAGGCCGGAGGTGTCGGCCGGCAGGATAAGCGGCCTTGAGACACTGGTTTCCGGCAGCTATATAGAAACCCGCAAAGGGGTGAGCAAGGTTTCCTGCCGGGAGTTCATGGGGCTGCCCCACGCCCCTGCCGTCCCCGCCAATGCGCGTGGTCTGCATTTCAAATTGCAGGCTGACGAACTGGGCTCCGTGCAGAGAGGAACAAGGATCTTTTTCAAGAACATAGAGGTGGGCGCGGTACAGGGCTATGCCCTCGAAGATGGCGAGAGGGTGACCATCGACGGTTATATCGAGCCGCAATATAAAGATCTGGTCAGAAAGGAAACCCGTTTCTGGAACAGCAGCGGCATTACCTTCAAGGGTGATCTGTCCGGATTTAAAATACATCTGGAAAGCATGGCCTCCCTCATATACGGAGGCATCAGCCTCTATACCCCGGAAGAAAAAAAGGACAGTCCGGCCGCCGAAAACGGCCAGCTTTATGCCTTATACAAGGATTTTGATGAGGCTGACTACGGCATCAAGATGACCCTGCAGCTCCCGTCGGCCATGGGTTTGGCCTCGGGATCGTCCAAGGTGATGTTCCGCGGCTTTGAAATCGGTATCGTCAAGAATCTGACCTTTAATCAGGACGAGAAACACAGCGTCACCGCCCATATTCTCATGGACCCGAGCGCTGAGTTTGTTCTCAGAAAAGAGACGAAGTTCTGGGTTGTCAAACCGCAGCTGTCCGTCAATCGGGTGGGAAATCTTGAGACACTGGTAAAGGGCTCCTATATTTCCTTGCAGCCGGGCGGAGGCGAGACCTGCGACCGTTTCCACGTGCACGAGCAGCCCAGTTACGATGAGATTCTGGAACCAGGCAAAAGGTTCACCCTGGTGACGGATAATTCCAGGTCCTTTTCTCTCGGCGCTCCGGTATTGTACCGGAAACTGCAGGTGGGCGAGATCACGGGTTTTGACCTTGCTCCGGACGGCAACCGTGTGCTGGCGGTTATTTTCATCCGGGAAAAGTTTGCCCATCTTGTCAGAAGCGATTCGGTTTTCTGGAAGGCCGGCGGGATCAAGGTCGAGGCCGGTCTGGACGGCATCAATGTGGAAACCGAGACGATTACCTCCATGATTGCCGGCGGGGTGGCTTTTGCCAGCCGGGAGCTTGAACAGGGGGCTGATGCCTCCGCGGCAAAAGAAAATACGAGCTTTAAACTGTTCGAGAATTATAATGAGGCGGCGGATGCTGTTACCTTTTTGAAACCCAAAGGGCTATCCTTACGAATTCGAACATCGAGCCTGAAATCCTTTGCCGCCGGCTCGCCCATCCTGTTTAAACAGATCGAGGTGGGGGAGATAACGGGATTTTCTCTTGATGAAAAGGGTCAGGATATCATTCTGGATGTTTTTATTGCGGAAAAGTATGCCCATCTGCTTAAAAAGACGAGCAGGTTCTATAATGTGAGCGGCATCAGTGTGGAGGGCAGTCTTGCCGGCATCCGGCTGAGTACCGGCTCGCTCAAGAGCATTGTTGAGGGGGGGATCGCCTTTTATAATCCCGGCAAAGGGGGGCCGGCAGGGGAAAATGACCTCTTTGCCCTTTATGACGATTTCCAGGCGGCCGAGGATGCGGATAAAACAGAGCTGACTCTGCATTTTACCACGCCCGGCGGGCTGAAGAAAGGGATCGAAATCAGGTGCCAGGGAATAAAAATCGGCGAGGTGAAGACGGTTCACTACGGCCGCGACAGGCAGTCCGTTGTTGCCCAGGCCCTGGCCGACCGGGGCGCTGAGACCTTTTTCCGTCAGGATACGCGGGTCTGGCTGGTAAGCCCGGAATTTAATCTTTCCGGGGTTAGAAATCTGGATACGGTTATTTCCGGACCGTATATTGAGGTGATGCCCGGGAAAGGGGAGATAACAACAGAGCTTGCGGCAGCTGAGACCCCTCCCCTGACGAACGGGGCGCAGGGCGGGCTTGATATCGTGCTGGAAACCGCAACCCTCGGTTCCCTGAAAAGAAACTCACCGCTGTATTACCGCCAGGTCCCCGTGGGCTCCGTGACCGGGGTTGAGCTCTCTCCTTCGGCGCAGCAGGTGTGGGTGCATGTGTTCATAAAAAAACCGTATGACGCCTTGATCCATGAGAATACCAGATTCTGGAATTCCAGCGGCATCAGGGTCGACGCCGGCCTTTTTTCCGGGCTGCGGGTCGATACGGAATCGGTTGAAGCAATCATGGCCGGGGGCATCAGTCTGGCAACCCCCGAGGGAAGCGGGATGGGCCCAGAGGCGGGACCAGGCCAACATTTTCTGCTGCGGGACAAAGCCGAGGAAGACTGGCTCACCTGGAACCCGGCCATCCCTCTGGAAAATGAAAGTAACATCGTGAAATATTATGAGTGAACGACAGAAAATAATAGCCATCTTCAGCGCGACAATCGTTCTTCTCATCTCGCTGGTTTCCGGGGGCAGCATCTTTTTTCTCTATAAAACAGCCATCAGGGAGCAGGGCGTCAGACTGCTTGAAATGGTCATAGACAGGGCGCATGTCATTGAAGCCCTCAGCAAGGAGCTGGAACATTCCTCAGCGGGCAATACGTCCAAATCCGTGGCTAAGGGGAAAGAGGATCTGCTGCTGAAGCTCATGCAGCATGCCTCGGAAAAGCCTGCATATAATGAGCGCATGGCCTCTCTTTTTTCCGGTGCGGGGGAAAAGAGTCCGGAAACACTGGAGTTCGTCATCGGCCGTCTGGTCGACGGCAAGGCTTTTTTCATCAACTCGCTCGGCAACGAGATGCAGCCCATGCCCTTTGACCGGGTGCGGTTTAAACCGATCGGCCTGGCCATGTCCGGGCAAACCGGGGTGAAGCAGATGCCTGATCATCTCGGCGTGCCCTCGCTGGTGGCCTATACCCATATCGAGGCAACCAACTGGGGGCTTGCCGCTAAAATCTCCATTGTGGACCTGCGCTCCGCCTTTTTACGGGCGAGTCTCCTGTCCGTGGGCATTGCCCTGCTTCTCCTGCTGGCCGGGGTTGTCGTTCTCCTGGCCATTGTCAACCCGCTTGTCGCCAATCTGGAAAGCGCCAGGGATCAGGCCGCTGCCGCCAGTCGCGCCAAAAGTGAATTTCTGGCCAATATCAGCCATGAGATCCGCACGCCGATGAACGGCATCATCGGCATGAGCGACCTTGCCCTGCAGACTGATCTCACTGTTGAGCAGCGCTCCTATCTCAAGACCGTGCAGAGCTCCGCCAAGAATCTGCTCGGACTGCTCAATGATGTCCTTGATTTTTCCAAGATCGAAGCGGGTCAGCTGGAAATGGAGATTCTGCCTTTTGATCTGCGGGAAACCATCGAGACCTGTGTGCAGACATTCGCCGCCCAGGCCCACGATAAGAATGTGGAGCTCTTTACCCACCTGCCGGCTGAAATCGAGACGGACCTGGCCGGTGATCAGCTGCGTTTGAGCCAGATACTCTTTAATCTGGTGAGCAACGCCGTCAAATTTACCCCCTCCGGGGAGATCGTCGTCCGGGTTGAACATGAGGAAGCGGTTGAGACCGGGGATGGGTCCATCCCCCTGCATTTTTCCGTTTCCGACACGGGCGCCGGCATCGCCCCCGGCAAACAGGAGATGATCTTTGACAGTTTCAGTCAGGCGGATAGTTCGGTGGCCCGTCTGCATGGGGGAACGGGGCTCGGACTTTCCATCGCCAAAAAACTCGTGGAAATGATGGGTGGCAGGATCTGGTTGGAAAGCACTCCCGAGGTCGGCAGCGTCTTTCATTTTACCGCCCGTTTCCGGCCAGGGGCGCCCGGCAAGCAATCTGCGGCCTTCCTCAAGGACACTGCCGCATTTCCCGTGCTAGTGGTCGATGACAACGAGACAAACCGTTATATTCTCAAGGAAATTTTAAGGAGCTGGAATTTTCCCGTGTCCGAGGCGGCCTCGGCCGAGGAGGCGCGGCGGGAGGTGGACCGTGCCAACCGAACGTCCCACCCGTACAAACTCCTTATCCTTGATTACCGCATGGGCGCCCTGAGCGGACTGGATCTGGCGGAACAGCTGTGCGAAAGCCCAGGCGAGTCCATGATGACCTTTATTATCCTTTCCTCCGCGGTGGAGCAAGGGGTTTCCCGGAGGTGCCAGGGCATCAATAAATGTTTTTTCCTCATGAAGCCTTTTAAAAAGGATGAGCTGGCGCGCTGCATCAT
The DNA here is from genome assembly GCA_016219175.1 of Deltaproteobacteria bacterium. Classification (GTDB taxonomy): domain Bacteria; phylum Desulfobacterota; class Desulfobulbia; order Desulfobulbales; family SURF-16; genus SURF-16. The sequence continues at coordinate 88,775 of JACRCD010000044.1, forward strand.
GTCCGCCATGAATGGCGAACATGATGCCCGCCCCAGCGAGAAAAACGCTGACTTTGCCCGCCCTGGCCGGCTCGTTACCGTTCTGCTGGCGGAGGATCACCAGGTTAACAGGGATCTGGCCAGGATCATGCTCGAACAGAAAGGATACAAGGTGCGGGAGGCTGAAAATGGCCTTGATGCTCTTCGTTCCCTGGCGGACAGCAGGGTTGACCTTGTGCTGATGGATGTGCAGATGCCGGTCATGGATGGTTTTGCGGCAACCAGGATTATCCGTCTCTGTGAGAACGGTCAGCCCGATGAGGTCTTGCGGCTTTTTCCGGTGCTTGGCGAACAAGGTTATGAAGGGCTGGCGCGGAAAATTTCAGCCGTCTGGAATGGCAGGCATCTGCCCATTGTGGCCATGACCGCGCATGCCATGCAGAAGGATAGACAGCAATGCCTTGATATGGGCATGGATGGCTATCTTACCAAGCCTTTCAATGCCCCGGCCCTTTATCAGGTGATTGAAAGTTTGACCGGCAGCCCGGATCCCCAAGGCCAAGGGGGTAGTGCCGGAGAACTGCCGGAAATTTCAGCCGAGCAGGCTGCCACGGTGCTTGATGCCGTGCGCCATAAACTCAAGCAACAATACAATCTGCAACCGGAAAAGATCGGGGAAATTCTGAGGACTACGGTGAAAAGCCTGAAGAAGAATCTGGAAGAGGCGGAACGGGCTGAAGTCCTTGGCGACCACAAGGCGCTCACTTACGCCGCCCACGGCATGAAGGGCATTCTTCTTAATTTTTCACTTGAGGAACAGGCCGCTTTGGCCAGCCGTCTTGAGCTTGCGGCCAGAGAGGAGACGCCGGCGCCTTTCAAGCAGATGCTTGCCGAGCTGCGCCGGAGTCTGGCCGGTTTTTTTGCGGAACAGGTTGCCGGAAAAGAAAAATAAAGCTGACCGGAATATCATTTCAGAGGTTCTATCCAGGCTCCGTCTTCCGGCGGTCTATTCTGAAAAAAAAGCATGAAAATCTGTCAAACCGGAATCGAGGAAAGCAATGTTATTTTTGCCGCAATCAAAAGAATTTCATCATCTGCTTGACCAGATTTTTCGTATAGCCGGTAACGGCATGCGGGTGATTGACAAGGACTTTACCGTCCTCAAGGTCAATGACGTTTTCGCCGCTTTAGCGGGATCAAGCAGAGAGGAGCTGGAAGGGAAGAAATGTTATGAGGAATTCCCCGGCCCTGTCTGCCATACCGAACTTTGCCCCCTGGCCCTTCTGCGGGAAGGCAAGGAAAGTGTGGAATTCGTGGCTGGGAAAGTCCGCCCGGACGGCTCCACAATCACCTGCCGTCTGCGGGCCGCGCCCCTCAAAAACGAAGAAGGTGAGTTCCTCGGCATTCTTGAGGATTTTCATGATATCAGCGAAATGTTGCAGGCGGAGCAGACCCTGCGCATGGCCAAGGAGGTTGCGGAAGCGGCCAATGAAGCCAAAAGCGAGTTCATGGCCAATATGAGCCACGAAATACGCACCCCCTTGAATGGTATCATGGGGATGACCGAGCTGGTGCTGGGTACGGAACTCTCTTCCGACCAGCGGCGTTTTCTGGAAATGGTTAAAACCTCGGCGAACCGGTTACTGGATGTGGTCAACGAGGTGCTTGATTTTTCCAAGATTGAGGCCGGCTCCTTCGAAATTGAACATATACCGTTCAGTCTCGCCGATGTTGTCGGTAACTCCTTGAAGATGCTGGCCTTCAAGGCCCATGATAAAGGCTTGAAGCTCACCTACGAAATTGAACAGGACCTGTTTGACGGCTTTATCGGTGATCCGGGCCGTTTGCGGCAATTGCTCGTTAATCTGGTCAGCAACAGTATAAAATTTACCAGGGCGGGGGAGATTTCCGTCACCGTCAGGCAGACAAAAACTCCGGGGCCATCCGGCGTTTTTACAGTGCAGAAGGGGCTCCGGGACATGGCCTTGCAATTCACGGTATCGGATACCGGCATCGGCATTGCGCCTGAGATGCAGGAAAATATTTTCAAGGCCTTCAGTCAGGTGGACGGTTCCACGACACGCAGGTATGGCGGCGCCGGCCTCGGGCTGACCATCTGCGCCCAGCTGGTTAATATGATGGGTGGTGAGATATGGCTGGAAAGCGAGCAGGGCAAGGGGGCAACCTTCCATTTTATTCTGTTGCTGCAGACCCAGGCCCATCAGGTCCAGGCCTTCGAGCCTGTGCCGGTCAGCGAGCTGCAGCACCGGTCCTTTCTGGTGGTTGCCACCAATCCCTCCGGCCGTTTCGTCATCAAGGAAATGCTGAATGAATGGACAACAGGGGTGCAGATTGCCAATTCAGCGGATGATGCCCTCAAGATGTCCGAGGAGAATCCTTACGATATCATTATTCTCGATTCCCTGCCTTCCCACGACCATGTCTTCGATCTTGCCGAAAAACTGCGCAACATCAGCAAGTCGGCGAAATTGATCATGCTGACTTCCACGGGGCAGCGGGGGGACGCGCTGCGTTGCAAGGAAGTCGGCATATCCTCCTATCTCTTGAAGCCGGTAAGCAAAACAGAACTTCTGGAGGCCATACGCACGGTGCTGAGCAGGCAGGGGGCAGGCGATATGGATCTCCCGCTGGTGACCCGGCATTCGATCAGGGAAAATCAGCATACCCTCAATATCCTGCTGGCCGAGGATGAGGAGATCAACAGGGTGCTGGCTGTTGAGTTGATTCGCGCTGAAGGATGGCGGGTGACAACGGCGGAAAACGGCCGGCAGGTTCTGGCTGCCTTGAAGGATGATGCCTTCCATGTTGTTATCATGGACATCCAGATGCCGGAAATGGATGGACTCGAGGCGGTCTCCCTCATCCGTAAAAGGGAGAAACAGACCGGCGAGCATATCCCGGTCATTGCCCTGACCGCTCATGCGCTGACCGTGGACCGGCAGAGATGTCTTGACGCCGGAATGGACGGTTATGCCGCCAAACCCATCGACATGAACTTGCTGAGAGGTGAGATTGAGCGGGTGCTTGGCAAGGATCTGAGCATGAAGACGGTGACCCTCACCCCGAGAAGAAAGGGTTCGGAATTTCTTGATTATGACGCCTTTCTCTATGACAGCTGTAATGGCAAGGTTGAGCTGGCCAAGAAACTGCTCAGGCATCTGCTGCATGTCAGCGGCCCCCAGTGGCTGCGCGAGGCTGAAGCGGCCGTGCTGGCCCGGGACGAGGCGCGCATCAGGAAGGTCTGTCATTCCCTCAAGGGCACTGCCGCCACGGTGTGCGCCAATGCCTTTGCCGAGGCCGGCGCTCGTCTCGGCAAACTGGCCCGGGACGGGAAAATGGAGGAAACGCCAAAGGGTCTGGAGCAGCTCAAAAAAGAATTCAACCGGATTGTGGAATGGGCCAGGGCCAGCGAGCTTGATTTAATGTGACGGCAGGTAATAGCCTAGCCTTTTCTAGGAATCCATGTTCAAATTTCTCCATACAGCCGACATACATCTCGATAGCCCGTTAAAGGGGCTTGAGTCCTATGAGGACGCCCCGGTGCAAGAGATACGCGGGGCCACGCGGCGGGCCTTTGACAATTTAATTGACTTTGCCATCGAAGAGAAGGTTGATTTCATCCTCATTGCCGGAGATTTGTATGATGGCGATTGGAAGGATTACAATACCGGCCTTTTTTTTATCAATCGCATGGGGCGGCTGCGGAGGGCTGGCATCAGGGTGTTCATCGTTTCAGGCAATCATGATGCGGCAAGTCAAACCACCAAGGCATTGCCGCTGCCGGATAATGTTCTCCTGTTTTCCGCAAAAAAGGCTGAAACGAAAGTGCTGGATGAACTCAGGGTAGCCGTTCACGGTCATAGCTATCCGAGCCGGGTTGTGAATGAAAATCTCGCTTTGCGCTATCCCGGCAAACATGCCGGTTATTTCAATATCGGCCTGCTGCACACGGCCCTGACCGGCCGGGAAGGACATGAGCCGTACGCGCCCTGTTCGGTGGATGACTTGCGTGCCTCCGGATACGACTATTGGGCCCTGGGTCATGTGCACCAACAGGAAATTGTGGCTCGGGATCCGTGGATCGTCTTCCCCGGCAATCTTCAGGGACGCCACATCAGGGAGGTTGGCGCCAAAGGGGCGACCCTGGTAACCGTTGCGGAAGGCAGGGTGACGGAGGTGGAGCAGCGGGAGTTCGATGTGCTGCGCTGGGCTCTGCGCCGGGTTGATGTGTCGGCCTGCGAGACGGTCGATGCTGTTTTCAGTCAGGTGCGACAGGCGATTGAGGGAGGGCAGGCGGCGGGTGACGGCAGACCCCTGGCCTTGCGGTTGATCCTTGCCGGCACCCCTCCGGTGCATGGTGATCTTTTTGATCGGGCGGCCCAACTAATTGATGAGTTCCGGGCCGTGGCGGCCTCGGCAGGGGGGATGTGGCTGGAGAAAGTTCTCCTGCAGACCCGGCGGAGGACGGATCTGTCCGACATCGTCGGCCGGGATACAGCCTTGTCCGGTCTGCTTCATTCCCTGGCGGATCAACGGCTTGATATTGAAGGGCTCTTTGACCTGCTGCCGGAACTGTCGGCCTTGAAAAGTAAACTGCCACCTGAGCTCTTTGCCGGAGACGAACCTTTCCTGGCCGACACCCCAGGGCAGATGGAGTTTTTGCGGTCTGAGGTAAGAGAGCTGCTGGTGGCTCGGCTGCTCCGGCATGGAGGCCATGGATGAGGATCAGACGGCTCGAGCTGAGGGCGTTCGGGCCTTTTACGGACAGGACCCTGGAGTTTCGCGGCGACAAACCGGGACTGCATATTATCTATGGTCCCAACGAGGCTGGTAAAAGCAGTTCCCTACGTGGACTCAAGGCCTTGCTCTACGGCTTTCCGGAGCGTACCGCGGACGGTTTTCAGCACGCCAATGAAAATTTGCTGGTGGCCGGATGTCTGCAGGCTGAGGATGGCAGGGAGATCTGCTTTCAGCGGCGCAAGAGAAGAAAGGCGGATATCCTTGATGGGGCGGGCAATCCTCTGGCCGACGGTGCGCTTTTTTCTTTTCTGCCCGGTATCGACCAGGGGCTTTTTGAGTCTCTGTACGGTATTGACCATGCCGTTCTGGTGCAGGGTGGAGAGGAGATCCTCGCCCAGAAGGGGGAGGTCGGGCAGACCCTCTTTGCCGCTGGCTCCGGGATCTCCTCCCTACGTTCCATCCTCGATTCCCTGGAAGGTGAGGCAGATGAACTTTTCAAGGCGCGGGGTTCACGGCAGCTGCTCAATACGGCCATTGCCGAATACAGGGAACTGCTGAAGACGGTCAAGCAGACCAGCCTTTCCAGCCGGCAGTGGCAGGAACATCGGAAACAGCTCGATGATGCGGAAAGGGAGCGGCAACGGCTGCAGAATGAGCGGGAGGCCAAACAAAAGCAGGTGCATCACCTGGAGCGGTTAAAACGGGCCATTCCCTTTCTTGCCAGGCGGGCAAAACATTTGCTGCAACTGGAAGAGTTGGGTGAGGTACAGGTGTTGCCCTTGGATTTTGCCGGCAAGAAGAGAGAAGTGGAACAGCAGCAGCGAGAAACCTTGTTGCAGCTGCAGCAGGCCGGAGGTAGGCTGGAACGGCTTGCAAGGAAGAAGGAAGGCGTAGGGTTTAATCAGGTGCTGGTGGATCATGCCTGGTCGATTGTTGATTTGCACCAGCGGCTTGGCCAATACCGCACCGAAGGACGTGACCGGGAAAAAAATGAAGGAATGCGGATTGGCAGCCGGACCGAGGCGGCGGAGCTGCTGAAGCGCATTCGGCCGGATTTGGCGCTGGCGGATGTTGAGTTGCTGCGGTCGGTGCTTCTTAGAAAAAAAACAATCCAGGAGCTGATCAACGGTTACCATACCCGGGAGCTACAGGTTGCCCAGGCGAAAAAACATGTCGGGGAGGTGGAACGGCAAATCAAAAGCGTTGCCGAGGATTTAGAGCAGTTGCCGGCGGCAAAGGATGTCAGCTCTCTGGCCCGGGCGGTAAAACACACAGGGAGGACCGGGGCAATCGATGCGGACATCAAGGCTAAAATCCGTGAAATTGAGAGTGATAAAAAGGAATGTGCGTCTGATCTCAACAGGCTGGGGTGTTGGTCAGGAGAGTTGCACCAGGTAGTTGATTTACCCTTGCCACTGCCGGAGACGATCAAAAAATTTGCCGCCCGGTATCAGGATCTGGAAGATGCTAGGCGTCAGTTGGCAAATGAGAGCAGGGAGACTGACAGGGAGCTGCAGCAGGCGGTTGACGAGAAAAAAAAGATTGAATATGGCGGGGAAGTGCCCACGGAGGAGGAGCTTGCGCTTGTACGCGGCAAGCGTGACAATGGTTGGGCGCTTCTGTGCCGGAAGTGGCTGTCGGGAGAGGATGTCGATCTGGAAAGCCGGGCGTATGACCCGCTGCTCTCGTTGCCTGCTGCCTATGGAAAATATGTGACTGCAGCCGATACGCTTGCCGATCGTCTGCGCCGGGAGGCGGACAGGGCGGCCGGTTTTGCCGCCATCAGAGCCCGCCTGGAAAGTCTGGAAGCGAAAAAAAAGGATATTGTCCGCAGGCAGGAGGAGTTTACAGGAGAGATGCACGCCATTGCCCTTGCCTGGCAGGCGATATGGCGGGAAAGTGGTATCAAGCCGCTGTCACCTGCGGAAATGGCCTCCTGGCTCAATGAATTTTCTGCTATCCGCGCCAGGGTGAAGGAGGTCGCGAGAAAAGAGCAGGAGCTCGCTGAAAAAAAGGAGCTGCGGCACACTTTACAGCAGAGCCTGGTCATGGAACTCGAATTGCTGGGTGAGGTCCCCCAAAAAACCTCTGTGGAGCTGGAGCCTGTTATTGTCTTCAGTGAAACGGTGGTGACGGAACATGAGACAAATCAGGCCGGCCGGATGCGGCTTGGGGAGAAAAAAAAGGAACTGCGGGAGAGCCTGGCGGCTGCCGCCCAGGATCTGCAACTCGCGGAAAAGACATTGACGCAGTGGCAGGGACAATGGCAGGACGCCGTGCAGGGCATGGTGATAGCGGGTAGTACCCTGGCGCCGGCTGATGCGAATAGCATGCTTGATGATCTGCAGAACTGCTTTGCCAAGATCAAGGACGCGGAGGTGTCCCGCAAGCGTATTGCCGGCATGACTAAAAACATGGAAAAATATGAGCAGGACGTCAAATCCTTGCTGCAGCGTGTCGTCCCGGAGCTGCTCAGCGAGCCGCCGGACCAGGCGGTGACCAGGCTGCAGGCCATGCTTGGCAAGGCAAATGAGGACAGAGCCCTGCTGGCCAAATATGTTGAGGACATGGCAAATCTTGAAGAAGAGATCCGCCATGGCGAAGATACCCTGAAAAGCCTGAATGGACAGATGGGGGAGTTTTTGCGACTTGCCGGCTGTCAAGACGGCGCGGAGCTGGACAAGGCAATTGATCGGTCCGCCGAGTGGCGCAAAATCAGGGAGATGCTCAATGAGGTCGAGACGACACTTGCTGAAATTGCCGAAGGTCTTTCCCTTGAGGACATAACCCGTGAGACCCTGGGTCTCCACTCCGCGGAGTTGCAGGGACAGATCGATGCCTTCAAAAGAGAGATCAACGAAGAGCTGAGCCCGAGGATTGATGAATTTTTCGAAGTAATCGGCCGTGAGAAAAATGAACTCGGCAAGATGGACGGCGGCTCGCTCGCCGCCGAGGCGGCGGAGAAATCCGAACGGGTGCTGGCCGGGATACGGCGACTTGCCGACCGCTATGTGCGGGTTAAGCTTGCGGCAAGGGTGCTTGAGCAGGAAATCGAACGATACCGGGAAGAGCATCAAGACCCGATCCTCAGACTTGCCTCCGGATATTTCGCGGAATTGACCCTTGGCTCCTTTGCCGGCCTACGCACTGATATCGATGAAAACGGCAAGCCGGTTCTTGCCGGCCTGCGTCCGGATGACTCGCGCGTCTATGTGCAGGGAATGAGTTCAGGAACCCGCGATCAGCTCTATCTCGCTCTGCGCCTTGCCACTCTGGAATGGCGTTTGCAAAGCAGTGATTCGATGCCCTTTATTGTTGATGATATCCTTATCAATTTTGATGACCGGCGGGTAAAGGCAACCCTGAACGTCCTGGCCCGGTTGGCGGAAAAAACACAGGTAGTCCTTTTTACCCACCACAGTCAGGTTGTGGAAGATGCCCGGTCGCTGGCAAGCGAAGGGCATGTGCTGATTCATGAGCTGTGAAGGGAAGCCGGCGATCATCTACCGGATGCCGCGCTTTCTTTTCTGTTTGCATTCATACATCAGGGTGTCAGCCTGGTTCATCAGCTCTTCAATGGATTGGGGATATTCAGGGTCATAACGGACCATGCCGGTGCTCATCGACAAATTGTAGCTGCGTCCGGCAACCCTGTTTCTTTCCTCCATATTGGCGTCAAGCCGGCTCATGACGGTTTTTTCATCGGTCGGATCGACGAGCAGTACGGCGAATTCGTCTCCTCCCAGCCTGGCGATGATGTCCGAGTCCCTGAAGGTCTGACGCAGGAGCTGCGCCGTCTCGATCAGCACCTGGTCCCCGGCATGATGGCCCATGTTGTCATTGACCCCTTTCAGGTTGTCCACATCGGCAAAAATCAGAAAGATGTTTTCTTCCTGGCGTTTGGCCACCAGCAGTTGTCTGGTGGCCATGGTCATAAAGCCGCGCCTGTTCAGGAGGCTGGTGAGTTCATCGGTGATGGCGATTTCCCGAAGCCTTGTTTCACTCTGCCGCAGTGATTCCTCCATTTTTTTGCGCTTGGAGATGTTGATGGCCAGGCAGACAATGCCGTAGATTTCTCCCTTGCTGTCTCTCATGGGCGAGGCGCTGAAATGAACCGGTATTTCCTTACCCCATTTTGTCCGGTAGCTGAGTTCACATTCCCTGATGATTTCTCCTTCGGCAAGGTTGCTGAAAGGGCAGTTGACGGCGGCCTCATCCTGTTTCAGGATAAATCCCAGGGGGCGGCCGGCCAGCTCATGGAGTTCATAGCCGAGCATGGCGCTGGTGGAGTTGTTGATCATCTCGATGGCGCCATCGTGGCCGAGAACGACGAGGCTTTCCTGCATGGAGCTGAGGATGGTGTTGAAGTAGTCCCGGGAGATGGTGGTTTCCTTGAGGTTTCTGGTCATGACGTTGAAGGAGCCGATCAGCCGGCCGATCTCGTCTTGTGACTTGATGACGGCAATCTCGCTGAGATTGCCCTGGGCGATGCCCTTTGCCGCCTGGGTCAGCCTGGAAAGGGGCAGGGTAATGCCTTTGGACAGCAGGTATGAAAGAATGGAGGCCAGGATAAAGAACGTAATAAAAAGATACAAGAAACCGAGGCGCATCTTCTTGACCTGCCGCATGAATTCTTCGTGGGGCAGAATTGCCAGGATGGTCCACCGCGGTTCCTGAATGTATGCCTTGGCGACAAAGGAATCGACGCCCCGCACCGGGACGCGCAGGAAACCGGGTTGCCCCTCCTGGGCGGGAGGGGCGAAAAGGTTGGCCGGCCCTTCTTCTTCCTTTGCCAGGCAGAACATGACCTTGCCTACGCTGCCAAGGGAGGGCTGGTTCGATAGGGACATGATATTACCCAGGGCGTCGCTTACCGCAAGATAACCATTTTCTCCGATCTTTATGTCGGTCAGGCTCTCGGCGATTTTCTCGTAAGGCAGAGTGGCCAGCAGCATGCCGGCGAATTTGTTCTCAGAATACCGGAATTTGGCAATGGCCAGCTTAAGTGCGGGCGCCTTGGGGTTGTTGAACATCTCGTCCTGGAAGATGAGCGCTTTGTTCGGGTGGCTGAGGGTTTTTTTAAAAAAAAGGCTCTGGCTGAAATCCTGAAAATTCTGAGAGATCTCGCCATCAATGATGCGCATCTCTTCAACGCCCCGTTCGTTGATGAAACTCAGATTGGGGAAACTGTGATGAAATCCGGCCAGGTACGAGGCCAGGGCCGTCTCACGGTAGTTGGTGGAGTAATGGACAATCTCCTGCCCGTCCGCGATACGGTCAAGCAGGTCCGCCCTGGCTGCGAGAAAGTTGTTGATACTGCGCGCGGCATGGTCGGCGATAAAGGTGAGATGCTCTTTCTGACTGGTTTCCAGCGAGGAGTGTATGTAGTGATAGGAGACACTGGCCAGCAGGATGTTGGTGAACAGAATAATCCCCGTGTGCGAGAGCAAGAGGGTGATTTTAAGGGAATGAAACATGGGCTACTCTTTTCCCAGGGCTGGAAAAGCGCCATGTTCCATAATGATTTCTTCCGCCTGGGAACTGTGCAGGAAGTTGAGGAAACCTTGGGCGGCGGGACCGGGGCCATCTTTCCATGCCAGGCCAAGCAAGGAGACAAGTTTGTAGGCGCCCTTGTCGACATTTTTCCTGCCAGGTGAAACACCATTGAGCCGCAGCACTAAAAGCCCCGGCTGATGCGCGGCCTCGGCCTGGTTTGCGTAGCCGATGGTCTGCCTGTGTCCGCCGATGGTCGTGATGTTTTCCTGGGTCGAATACAGTGTCTGCCCCGCCTGTTTTTTCATAACCTTGAAGGCCGGGATATGCGTTTCGATAACAGTCAGAGAGGAATCACCCTTTTCCCGGTTGTCCACGTAGATTCTTTCATGGGGGCCGCCCACGGCGCTCCAATGGGTGATGGCCCCGGAAAAGATAGCGGCGGCCTGCTCGTCGGTTATGCCCTTGACCGCGCTCACGCTGGTATTGGCCAGGAAAACCACGGGTGACCGGGCAAAGAAGAGATAGGAGAGATTGAGCGCTTTTTCTTTTTTGCTAAGAGGCCGGGATACCCGGCCCAGCTGGCATTTGCCGGCGGCGGTGGCCTTGATGCCGCCGCCGCTGCTGCCGATGGAATCAGGCACCTCGATACTGACAGCCGGCTGGCTTTTTTGATACCCCGTTGCCAGACTGCGGAGGAGATTCTGACTGTCGCCCGTGCCGCGGATGACAATTTTAACTTCCGCCCCGCCGGGTATGGCTGTTGTTGTCAGGCAGGCAAGAAGACAGGACAGAAGCAACCAGACCTTTTTCATGCAGTTTCCTCCTGTATTATTGTAACGGTTCAGGTGGATAGACTGTAGGGAGCCTTGAAGGTGGACATTGTTTCTGCCGCTGGCGTTTAGCCCATGGGCGCAATTACTTCGACAGCCTATTCTCATTCAATACCAGTCGTCATGGTTTTGTCAAATTTTACCGTAAGAGGCTCTTGCAAAATGAACTTGTGTGTCATTCCGAACGTAGTGAAGAATCTGTAATTGCCTTGATTTTATTAGATTTCTCCCTTCGGTCGAAATGGCAGGAGGCGCTCTTTTGCTTATTTTGCAAGAACCTCGTACGGCAAGGATTTTTTTCAGCCAATTTTTTTCGCGCTTCAACAACCTTGATTGAGCCCTGCCTTGAACAAGTTTCGACAATTTGTTTCCAGAGCTCGACAATAATGTCGGCGGGAAAGAGTGAAAAGGAGACCGGGGCTGGTTTTTTGGAAAATAAATTGGTATTTTTTTAAAAAATAATTTCTGATATCAATAAGATATGGATTTTCAATAATACTTGGCACGTAAGTTGAAATAACAACTATGCAAACAACGGCATACAACTCTTCATCATATCTTTTCCCCAAGGAGGAACACAGCATGAAAAAGATGATAGCAGCAATGGCATTAGTGGCGACAATAGGGTTTTTAGGCATTCAGCAGGCGGGCGCCCAGCGGGGGCCCCAGGGGTGGACCGGCGGACCAGGCGCGGCGAACTGCCCGAAGGTGACCGGCGCAGCGCAGGCCCCTGTCATGGATGAAGAAACCCGGCAGATATACAACGCTTTCATGGACGCCACCGTGGAATTGCGCAAGGAAATGTTCAGCAAGAGGGAGCAAATGCGAGCCCTGCAGTTTGCAGACCCGGTGGATGAGCAGAAAATAGATGCGTTGGCCCAGGAGATGTTCGATCTGCGCACCCAGATTCAGGAAAAGGCCACTGAGCTGGGATGGCAGGGCGGCTTTGGCGGTGGTTTCGGACCCGGCTGTGACGGCCCGGGCAGAGGCCGGGGTTGCAACGGTCCCTGGTCAAATCAGAACTAAGAACCTTCATTCCTTTCCTCTTCTCCTCTAAAAGCAGCCCCTGAACATGTCGGGGGCTGCTTTTTTTATTGGCTTTTTCCAATCGGCAATTGATCCGGACCGGCACCACGTAACTCTTGATCTTTCCGGTGGGGTGGGCAGGATCTATTGCCCACCGTTCCGCGGGGGCAAACGATGAACTCATTTGCACAACCCTACGAAAAAAAAGGCGTTACAGCGGACTGGAAGGATGGTCAAAAAGACTTGCCAAGGCCTTATCAAGCGGGAAACCGGCGGGAAAGTGGTGGTTATAAAAGGTGGTGGCTAACCGCCATTCTTTTTTTACCTCCTCAAGATGGGCGTTGATCTGTCGCATGAAACCATCAACGTGGGCGCGGTCAAGGAATTCCCCGTAAAGAAGATAATCTTTCCCCTTGCGGAAAAGCATCACTGTTTCCGGCGCATGGCTGCTGCCGTTTCCCCATTCCGACACGGATTGCAGCAGTTTGTGTCCGAGTTCATCAAGAATCTGGTCGGCAACCACATGGCCTGTTTTCCGCTGAAACTTCTCGAAAGCCGGAACATCGACCAGAAAAAGGTCGTAGTTCAGGGCATTGTTGCGCAACAGTTTGGCGTCATCAAGGAAATAGAGATAACGGTAATTGTAGAAATCCGTCAGGGGTTCCCTGAAATAGGTCTTGCGCCGGAATACTTCAATGTCTTTCATGAATCCGGCTGTCACCTGCCGGGGGGGAGTGACCTCCGGAATCCGCCCGGCTATTTTTTTCAGCACGTTGACTATGTCCTGATCGAGCTGTCCCGCCGTTGCCTCCTGTTCGAGAATGGCCAAGGCTCTGTCCTGCGGCATGGAATGTTTGTAGGGCCTTCTGGAGACAAGGGAATCATAGGTGTCCGCCACGGCGATGATGCGGGCGAAAAGGTCGATTTCATCACCCTTGAGTCCGGCCGGATAACCGCTGCCGTCGAGCCGTTCATGATGGTTGAGGATGATGTTGGTGATGCGGTCGTCCTGCAGGTGCCGGGCAAAGAGTTTGGCCCCGACCAGGGGGTGGTACTGCATGATGAAGCGGTCCCGCGGGTCAAAGTTGCCTGGTTTGAGCAGCACATCGTCAGGAATGGCGGTTTTGCCGATATCATGGACCAGGCAGCCGAAGCGAATGGCTTTCAGGTCATCATCGCTTAGCTCCAGTTCCCGGCCGATGAGGCCGGCAATCTCGGCAACCTGGGCCGCATGTTCAAAGGTGTACTGGTCCCGGTTGGCGAGCATCTCGGCCACGATCTCCAGGATATCGTGCTGCATGACCTCGCTCTGGCGGCGGATTTTTTCTTCGGCCGCGCGCCGGTTGCGCACCTCCTCGGCAAGCAGCGCATTGTTTTCCCGGAGCTGCTCACGGCTCTGCTTGATTCCGGCGATGGTGCGTCCGGTAAAAGTAATGACCAGGAAAACAAAGATGGAGCCGCCGAATAAAATGAGGGATGAGAGGATTTCCTGCGGGAAAAAGGCCTGGTCACCCAGCAGCGCCAGCGAACCGGCATAGCCGCAGAGAAAAAGCGCCATCAGCCAGAGGAGAGGGTGCCAGCGGCTCTGGAGTTCATCGGGCAGGCTCCTGGTCATTTTCCGGCCCAGCGCAATGGAGGCGGCAAGCAGGATGATGCCGGCGATGATGAAGAAGGCGGAAATGGTCGTCATAAAAATCCCGTCAGCAGGTGCACGGTGAGCAGCAGGCCCAAAGCGCCGATGATGCCGTTGGTCAGCATGCCGACATGGAGGTTATAACCCGGCGGTATTTCCGCCGGGGTTAAGGTTTTAACTACTTTTTTGTGTTGAAAAAGCGAATAAATGGCAAGGAGGGAACCGAGCAGCACGAAGGTAACCCCGACCGAGAAGGAAAAGTGCCGTTGAAAGGTTTTGAGGGTCCCTCCCATGGATATCTGCGCAAACAGGCCGAAGCGCTCAATGACAAAACCGAAGGCCATCAGCGAGGAGCAGGTTCTGTTCCACGACAGGAGGGTGCGTTCCGCGGCAAAGAGCACTCTGGGATCTTTCAGCTCAGACATCAGGCCACCCGTTTGTTGCTATCCGTATCAATCATCACTTTTCGGCAGGCTCCGGCAGTGACCGGCATTCCAGAAAGATGCGGGCCCGGCAGACGGCGCATATCTGTTTGTCAAGACGGCCAAAGATATCGGCAATGGCCTCGGTTTTTGATTCGTAGATATTATCCGTGCCGATATCAAGCAGATAGCCGGTCAGTTTGAAGTGATTGCAGATACCCTCCTTGATGTCGTACAGGTAGAGTTGCCCTCCCCCTGCCTCCTTTTCCTTGGCCAGCCGGGTAAGGAACTCGGCCCCGGCCATGTCGATGAAATTAATGCCGCTGGCCACGATGAGAAGATGTTTTTGTCCTGGGTTTTCACCATGCATTTCCTGCAGTCGGTCCATGGCGTGGTTGACGGCGCCGAAATAGAGGGAACCGTCGATGCGCACGATTTTCAACTGCGGGCACTCGGGCAGGGCGCCATCCGTGGTAAAGGGGCGTTCCGGCAGACGCGGGTCCGGGACCCTGGCCAGAATGCGCGGATGGGAGGTGCGATTTAAGTACACCACCAGAGAAAGGATGACACCCAGCAGGATGGCGAATTCCAGTTCCAGAAAGAGGGTGGCCAGAAAGGTGGTGGTCATGATCACGCTTTCCGCGAAGCTGGTTTTGAAAATTCTGGTGATGTGACGGAAATCAATGAGGCCCCAGGCCACCAGAAAAAGGATGCCCGACATGGCGGCGTTGGGAAGATAGATGGCCAGGGGAGCGACCAGGATGACAACAACGATCAGCAGGCCGCCGGCAAAGATGGCGGCCAGGGGCGTCTTGGCCCCGGCCTGGTAATTCAAGCCGCTCCGGTTGAATGAACCGGTTGCCACATAGCCGGAGAAAAAGCAGCCGATGATATTTGACAGCCCCTGGCCGATGAACTCCTGGTTGCCGTCCAGGTTCTGTCCTGTCCGATCCGCCAGGGAGCGGGCGATGGACACGGCCTCGGTCAGGGCAAAGAGTGTTGTCGCCAGGGTGGCCGGGGCCAGCAGCTGGATATTGTGCAGGGTGAAATGGGGGGCGGACAGGGGAGGAAGGGTGGCGGGCAGGGCGCCCACCGAGGCGATCTGCGTCACCTCTGGCCCCATGAGGCGGGACATGACCAGGGCGGAAGCGCTGCCCACCAGCATGGAAACGATCATGAAAGGGAATTTCGGCCAGAAACGCCGGACCAGCAACCCGGAAATCAAGGTGATCACGCCGACCGAGGTCACATAGGGGTTGATTTCCCGCCAGTGGCTTATGACATTATAGACCGTCACATGGAAATGGCTGGTGCGGGGCAGAATGAGTCCGAGAAAATGTTTGAACTGGCTGGAGGCAATGAGAATGGCGGCCCCGGCTGTGAAGCCTACCACCACGGAATGAGAGATGAAATTGACCAGGGCGCCGAAACGGGCCAACCCCATGACCAGCTGGAGCAGACCCACCATCATGGTCATGGTCAGGGCCAGCTGCACGTACTCCACGCTGCCCGGTTCCGCATGGATGCTGAGCGACGAAAAGAGGACGATGGAGGCCGCGGTGGTCGGGCCGGAAACCAGCAGCCAGGAGGAGCCGAAAAGCGCGGCCACGATGGCCGGCACCATGCCGGCGTAAAGACCGTATTCCGGCGGCATGCCGGCAATGGTGGCAAAGGCCACGCCCTGGGGCAGGGCGACGATTGCGCCGGTGAGGCCGGCCAGCAGGTCGGCGCGCAGGGTTCGGGGCGTGACCTTGGGCCACCACTTCAAAAACGGCAGAAAAATGTTCTGCCAGCCTTGCTGCCGCGGCCGGTAATCTCTTATTTCCATTTGTATTGTCCTGTTTTTTCCATGGTATATGTTTCTGTTATATCACGCAAGGGGCGGAAAGAGGAAAACAAAACGCATTTATTCCGTGCAGTCGTGCCTCGACAATGGTATTGATGGGTTATAAAAGGCAGCAACCCTTTGGTTTTTGTGAGAAATTTGTAGCGCCGCTCAAATTCGCTTGAAAGTTGCCGAAGCATGGGGTAATCACCATATGGTGCTACTTTGTATCATCTGGGGTCGGCTGGGCGGGGTATAAAAAATGACGAAGCGGGATAAAGCGGTTGAGATCATGTTCTGAAATGACGATAGGAAAGAGCAAGCGCTGCCGTTGAAAAATGTGAAAAATATCATGAGGGTGACAAATGAAGAGTACAGTATTTGGTGAAGCCGGAGAGCTGATGGCCGATGGCCGGCTTTCCAGGAGGATTTCCGCCGAGGAGTTTGATGGAAATTCTCTGTTATCCTTGACAATACACAACCTTGCCATGGACACCTCCGAGGCGTGGCTCCTTAATATCAGCGACACCGGCATGGCGGTCACCACCCCATGCGCCCTTGAGCTTGGGCAGATGGTGGGAATTGCCGCACGGTTCAAGAAGAGAATTCCCAATAAGGCAGTGGTGATGTGGTCGTTGCAGGAAAACGGGGAATATCGTTCCGGTTTGAAATTTGTCAGTGCCATGTGATTTTTTTTTTATATAAACCGCCAATCGCCCAGGTTTTCGCAAGGATTTTGTGAAACCCGGGCTTTTTTTTGTTTTTTCCGGTGTTGACTTGCAGAGCCCGATTCATTAGGCTTTCTGGAAACCACTCAGGTCTTTTCGTTGAAAGTCCTGTTCCCTTTTTAGGAAACTCTCTTTCGTGCTTCGTTGTTCCTGCTCGCAGGGCTATGAGAGTTTGCCCATGGACTGAAGGCTAGAGGGCGGTCGGTCCTGATATAACCATATGACGCCGCGCTGCCGGCCCTTCAGCCGCCAGCCCCACCGGAGCAAACATGGGACAGAAGTCCGATCAAAACGTCTTTGTCAGGTTTGACAGACTGCGGGACAGTCTGAAACAAATTGTTTTCGATCAGGATCTGGCCGTGGATGAGGTGGTGGATGCCTTCCTGCACATGGCTTATAAACCGGTCGAATCCCCTCCCAAGGCGATTTTCACCTTCCTTGGCCCTCCTTCCGCGGGCAAGACCTACCTTGGCCGCACCCTGTCAGCCCAGCTCTCGGAATATTCGGCTTTCAAGCTGTTTGATATGGAGCAGTTCAGTGATCCTGAAAGCGGGACTCAGCTGCTGGGACAGAGACTGACCGTTGACGGCGGCGTCCAGGATGGAGAGTTGCCCTGTTTTATCAGGGAGCACCCGAAAGCAATCATTCTCTTTGATGCCATTGAGAAGGCGGACAATCAGCTGCAGCTAGCCCTGCTCAATCTGTTCACCCGCCGTGAGGAGGACAGCGGCGTCAACTGCGGCGAAGTAATCGTGATTTTTACCTCCAGCCTTGGCAGCGGTTTTTTTCAGGACAGAAAATACCGGCAGGACTTCAAGGAAAACAAGCTGCGGGCCCAGGCCCTGGTTATGGAGGCCATCTCCAAGGAAAAAAAAACCGTGTACGACAGCGTGCAGCCGGCTCTGGCTCCCGGTTTGCTTGCCGCCATGGCCAGGAATTTTATCATCCTGTTCAAACCGTTAAGTCTTGAAACCATGGCCCGCATCGGCGGGCAGGCCTTGAATAGTCATGCCGAGCAGTTTGCCAAACTAAGCGGAATGAAAGTGGAATACCATGATTTCGCTCGCCTTGTCACCCTGCTGACCCTGTCCTTTTCTCCGGATATAAGCGCCACCAGGGTAAGGCAGAAACTGCCCGATCTCGTTCTCGGCAGAATCATTAATCTGGTCCGGGACCAGAGGAAATATCCCCGTCACATCGTCTGCGGACTCTCCCGGCAGGCCCAGACCTTTCTGGAGAAAATTCTCCGGGATAAAGAGGCGCTGCTGCAGAGACTTTATAAAAAGAACGAAACCGTGGAGATTTCCTGGAAAGAGACGTGGTGCGGGGAGAAACTCACCTGCACCATCAACCGGGCGGAACTGAAAAGATTGCCGCCGGCCAGCGGTTTTTTCAGGGAGCCGTTGCCGAATATGGAGTTCTCCACTCTTGAGTTTAAAGACATCGCAGGCAACAAGGCCACCAAAAAAAATCTAAAACAGATTGTCAGAATTCTTAAGGAACCGGAGCTGGTCAAGAAATTCGGCATCGACATGCCGAAGGGATTGCTGCTGTATGGGCCGGCCGGCGTGGGCAAGACGATGCTGGCCAAGGCCTTTGCCCGGGAGACGGAAAGACCCTACGTCTATGTCTCCAGGAGCAATCTTTTTGATGCGGACTACATCCGCCATGCCTATGCCAAGGCCCGGGAGTTCGCTCCGAGCATAGTCTTTCTTGACGGCATTGATGTCAAGGGACTTATCGAGGGCGTCTATGCCTCCATGCCCGATGATCAGCTGATCCTGGAGATTGACACCTTGTCCGCTGACCCTGCTGACTCCGTCTTCACCGTGGCCACTGCCCAGAACAGGGACGATGTCAGTGCCCGGGTCATCGCCCCGAACAGGATTGACACCTTTGTCGAGGTTCCCGAGCTTGACCGGGACGCCAGGCGTTTTTTCATTGAAAAGATTCTGGAAAAACCCAATGACGGGAAAATCAACGTGGAGAGGGTGATCCGTTATATCTCCGGCATGAGCGGCTACGACCTGCAGCGCATCGGCAAGGAGGCCTCTCTTTACGCCATCCGCAATGATCTTGACTGTATTACCGAAGAGATCCTCATCGAGGAAATAAACATTATCAAGTACGGTTACAAGCTGGAGAAAAAGCACATCCGCAATCTTGAGCAGGAT
This sequence comes from Deltaproteobacteria bacterium, assembly GCA_016219175.1. Lineage (GTDB taxonomy): Bacteria > Desulfobacterota > Desulfobulbia > Desulfobulbales > SURF-16 > SURF-16. The sequence goes on from JACRCD010000044.1 coordinate 107,649, forward strand.
CTGAAGATTACCGCCTTTCATGAGGCCGGCCATGCCGTCCTGTCCCATCTCCTGCTGCCGGATATCAAAATCGAGCAGGTGACCATCGCCCCCAGGCTGAAATCCATGGGATTCATCTCGTACAGCATGGGTGAGTTCCCCGGCAATATCTCCAAGGAGGAGGTGTTCGACAATATCTGCGTACTTCTCGGCGGCCGGGCCTCCAGCATCAGAAAGTTCGGCGCCAGGGGGATTGACACCGGCGCGGTAAACGATCTGGAGGTTGCCACCCATCAAGCCTATGCCGCTGTCGCCAGTCTCGGCATGGATGAGGAAATCGGCTATGTCCACACGGACACCCTGTCCCAGAATGTGAGCAGGCAGATGTTTCTGTCCAAGGTTGAGGCGAGGGTCAGTCATTGGATGAAGGAGGCGGCCGCCAAGGCTGAGGTGCTCGTTGAAAAACACTGGGCCAGGGTTGAACGGCTGGCGTCTGTCCTCATCCGGCAGGAAATTGTCGATGGCGCCGAGCTGGAGAAGATCATGAAGGAGGGAGTGACAAAGGTTCAGGGGGTAAGGAATTGAGCTGCGTTTATTTTCCTTTACCGTCAATGGAAGGGCGGATGAAATCCTTTGGTTTTCCACGCACCGCATCTAAAAAAAATACAGTGAAAGGCATGGAAAAAATATGCAGGGAATAAGCTGAAATGGTAAAGATGCAGGTGTGACAGTGGCGCTGATAAAAATCTAATGCTTGAGGAAAAAACATGAAATTGATGCGGAAAACCATAGCCCTTGCCCTGATGACCCTCCTTGCCGCCTTCACGGCCGGTTGCGAACAGAAAAAGGAAGAAGCTCAAGTCGCTCCCGCGGTAAAGAGTGCCCCCGCCGCAACGGATAAGGCGCCCGCGATAGCGGTGCAGCCGTCCGCAGCCGAGGAAAAGGTTCCCGCGGCGGTGGAACAAGCGCCGGCGGGAGAGGATAAGCTTCCAGGGGCCGAGATCCTGACGCCGGAGGAAGAGGAAAAGCTTCCAGGGGAAGAGATCCTGGCGCCTGAGGAGGAAGAGGTAGAGATCCCCTCGCCTGACGCCGAACCGGAGGGCGCGGCCGGAGAAAGAGGTCAGGCCCCTGCCTCAAGCGGGCCAGCCGGGCAGAGGTAATTCAGAATGACAAAGCCCGGGGGCGGTTAGGAAGCGCCCCTGGGCTTTTGCTCATGCAGAAGCTATTCATCCCCATCTTCTTCTTCATCCGGGCAGCTTTCCTCATCAACCCGCCGGAGACCGTCCATTACCAGCTTCATGAACTCGCCGATTTCCGCGGCCTTCATTTCCTCGGGTGATAGACCGGGGCTGAATTTGAAGCGGCCTCCTTTTTTTTCCGCGATGATGTGGTACAACGCCTCCTGATTCTTCTCTCCCGCGTAACTGGCATTGATGATGCAACCTTCCCGGAAAGAGATGCGGGCCTCACCTTTCAGGAATTCAATGGAGAGTACCCCTGTTTTGCTGTTCATGTGGAAGATCTGGAACAGGTCCACCTGGGGTATTTCATCCAGGGAGCCGCTCATGGCGGAGGCTATTTCCTGCAGACGCGCGGCGTTGCTCCTGGTGAGCCGGTCGGAGAGGAGGCGGATAAAATAAACATAGAGCGAAGGATTGTCGCTCAGCAGTTTTTTCATCTCATCCCCGTTGATGGTCAGCGCCTCGGTGGTGTCAATGGCCCTGACCGTGGCGCAAACGGCCTGGGAGGTAAACTGGCTCATCTCACCCAGCACCTCGCCGCGGCCCAGCACGGCAATCCTCTCCTCGCCGTCCAGCACCGCCACCTTGCCCGACAGGATGATGACCACATAGCGGCCTTCCTCTCCCTTGCGGAATATGTCGGAGTTCGGGGTAAATTTTCGGTAGGTGAAACAGGGCAGGACCTTGGCCAGGTTTTCTTTATTCAGGGCCTGGAAGATACCGATATTTTCCATTCCGTCAGCCAGCCGGTGGGGAAGATGCGTTTGCGTGCCGAGGATCTGCGCCAGGGAAACAGCAGCTTCATCCTGCGAGGCCGCCTTGTTGAAATTCATTTTGAACTTGATAAGACCGGAACAGCCGGAGCAGCTGAAGAGCTTGTCGGAGCTCGATTCTGCCTTGTCCTGGGAGAGCAGGGAAAAGAGCAGTTCCGTCATTTCCCTGGCCAGGATAAGGCAGACAGGTTTATTGCCGGGGACCAGCAGGGCCTTATCCGTCAGCTCCAGATTTTCGTTGAGTTCATAGAGAGGACACTTCTTGTTCTCAACAATTTGGAAGATTGCCTTAAAAGCGCTCATTATAATATGTTTTCCATGAGGTGTTGTTTTTCGTAGCTCCCGTACAGTTAATTCTTGTTCTTAGCTGTATCTTTAGCTATTGTTTTGGTAGCTGTACAGGTGTTTAGACGGAAGGTTGCCGGCTGGAAAACCGGTGCTAAAAACATATATGAAGTGAGTTCCAGCCCTGCGGCCCATAGTCCGCGGCCCCACATCCGAGTCATTAACTTACCATTTTTCCGGGATTTTTCCTCTATGTCCGTATCCAATAGCCATCTGGCGGAAGAATATGATGAGATCAAGAACAGATTTTCAGCCTCTCCTTATATTCGGATTCTTGCCACCACTGGAACTCCTCCGGAAAGTTATGAAATTGAATACCGGGTCAAAGGCCTAAGCAAGGTTGCCGAAGGGCGGGCTGTTACCGTAGACACCCATCGGGTGCAAATTGTTCTGCCCTTCGGTTATCCTCATTTTCCGCCCAATTGTAAACCGCTTACCGCAATTTTTCATCCTGATTTTGATCCTGACGCCATCTGCATCGGCGATTTCTGGAACAGTTCTCCTTCCCTGGCGGATCTCATCGTCCATATCGGCAAGCTGATCAGTTATCAGGCCTGGAGCATGGAAGATGTCTTTAACCTTGAAGCGCTCAACTGGGCGAAAGCAAACACCGAACTTCTGCCGCTTGACAGGGCTGACTTCACGGCGAGGGTGGAGCAACGGGATGAAGAACCTGCTTTGTCTGCTGGTGATGTGAATGAAAGCAAAGGGTCATCCCCTGTCCAGCCCGGTGAGGCGGAGATTGCCTCTCCGGCTGCCGCAATAGCGCCAACGCCCCCGGTTCACCGGGACAGAGGCCCGGGAAAAGCCCGGACATTAATGAAGTGCGCCGGCGCGGTGCTTTTGTTCGCTTGCGCCTTTGGAGCCCTGGTGATGTTTGATTTTTATCATTATGACAGGGCAAAGCGCACATGGAGCGAGGTGGCCTCCCTGGTTGGTCAAAACAACTATGTTGAGGCCGACACGCGGCTCAAGTCAGCCCAGGCCTTGCTGGATAAGGTGCTGTTGGTCAAAAAAAGCGAAAGGCTGGCCCTGCGGCAGGAGATTAGTAAGCTCCGCGATTCACAACCCTTTAAAGAAGGGGTGAGCGGCAGAAGTCTGGTGGATGGCCGTTATGTGACAGCCAAGGAACAGCAGGAAATCAAAGAGGTGTCCGAACTGCTGGCCGAAGGGGAAACGCTTGCCGCGGCGGAGAGATGGGCCGAGGCCGTTGAGGTGTACGGCAAGGCGGCGGCAAGAAGTGCAACGCTCGGTCCCCTTGCCCCCATGCCGGCTGAGCGGGTCGATGGCTTGCTGAAGGAAAGCCGCGTTCATGAGCAGATCTCGACCGGCAACGCCTACAGGTCTGAAAAAAAATGGGACAAGGCCTTGAACCATTTTGAAGAGGCTTTGGCATTGCTGGACGGGATGCAGGGTGAGCAGTGGCTGACCACCAGAAGTGAGGTCGAGGTGCTCATCGGCGAGTCTGGTTTTTTGACGCATGTAGAGCAGGGCAACGGTTTTTTTTCAGGCAAACAATGGTCCCAGGCCGCAACCAGCTATGACAAGGCCTTGAAGATGATCAAGTTAAAGCGTGAGGAAGGGGACTTTGATGTGAAAAAAGTCGCGGGACAGCGCGATCTGGCCCGATTTAATGCGTTCTATGAGACAGGGCTGGCGGATTTCACCGGCGGGCGCTGGGATGGGGCCATCGCTAACCTTGAGAAGAGTGAAGCGCTGCTGGCTACCGCCAGTGCAGCCGGAACCCTGCGTGATATTACCGCAAGCAGTATCAAACGAAAAATTCTCAAAGCGCAGGTGAACCGGGGAGAGGAGGCGGTGGCGGCCTATCTTGAAGAGGAAAAATACGGCCAGGCCAGCGCGGCCCTGAAATCCCTGGTCGGTTTGATAGACAAAAGCCCTTTCGCATCCGAAAAGGAGTTTGCGCAGGTGAGAAATTCGGCTGCGGACAGAATGATCAAAAACCGGTTTCTTGATGAAATCCAGCAAAAGATAACCTATCTGCACGGCAGATATGAGGCTGTTTTCAAGGAATTTTTCCCCTCTGTCGCCCGCTCGAAACTTTCCGACCCGCAAATCACCTTTGTCAAACAGGAAGGAAATCTTCTCGTTTTTAAAATGCAATGCCAGGAAGAGGTCAGAAGTCAGAATTTTACCCTGGAGATGATCTACCAGTATGACACGAAATCCGGGGAATGGAGCGCCCGTCCCCAGGCAGAAGGCAACACGGACGACAGGTGAGCCTGACGGGTATTGTTCATTTTTTTCCTGGTTGCCATGCAACCATCTTCCGCTTCTCAACGTCTTTAACAACATGACAGGGTTTGTTAAGATTTTTTTCCGCTGAGGTGACCGGCATGGAATATGGCAGCAGAAACTGGAAGCTAAGTAGGGAATCAGCAATGCGCGTTGCGGTTTTTTTGCTGATGTTGATGCCTGCGGTGTGTTCCGCTTTTGAGATTTCCATTGATGTGGCCCCCGGAATCATGAATATCCAGAGCCTGGGCCAGCAGGTTACCATTCACACATCAGTGGATTTTGCCGAGGTGGATGTGGCAAGCGTTTTTTTAAACAGTGTGCCCGTTTCCAGCTGGAAGGAAGATGACAGGGGATATTTTGTCGCCAAATTTTTGATGGAGGACGTCAAGTCCCTGCCCTTGATTATCGATGACTATAACACCTTGAAGCTGGTCGGCATGACCCTGGATGATGAAGAATTCTGGGGGGAACAGGAGATTCTGGTCATCAATGTGATTCCCTCCGGTCAGTAGGAGAACCGCTCCTGATTCCTGCTGGAAAAAGGGCTATCCCGCCTTCATGGTCACCGCTACCGCCCCGTGCCGCTATCCGTCTTATCACACAGGGCAAGACACCCTGGACAAGGTGCGGTTTGCCCCCTTGGCCCGGGTGACCGGGGGGTTATTTACGATGTTTGCCGAATTGGCTGGCCGGGGGTAAGCGCCTATCTGTCCGGAGAGACCGGCTGTTGCCCTCTGGCCGTCAGCCCTCGGCTTCGACCCGCATGTAGCTGATCTGCCGGTTGATCAGATCATCCATGCGGGCCAGGTACGTTTCCAGGGGGAGCCCCAGGAGGGAGGCAAGTCCGACCCGCAGATCAAGGACCTGGATATCACCGGCCAGGGAGGGGGAATCGACAACCTTTTCCGCTTCCTCGTACCGGGTCATTTTTATCATGGCCTTGGCCCGGGTTATTGCCGCTTCCGTGCTGGCGGATGGGGTCCGACCGAGGATGGCCAGGGTTTTTTCAGGTTGGTTGGCGGTCAGCAGAATCCGGCCGGCATGCTCATGCATGGAACCGTCCGGAGGCAGCAGGTCAAGCAGATCATTGGCCTGCTCCCGCAAGCCGAGTTTCAGGTAAAAATTAAGCAGGCTGAGAAAGTCGGTCATCTCCTGGGTGAGCTTCCATGGTACGGAGTCCCTGAGGGTGAGGTAGTACAGATTCTCATTCTGCTTGCGCAGGCCGGCAAGATCATTGAAACGGTAAATGTTGCGCGGCGGATTTTCCAGAAGATCATTGATGTTTTGCAGCAAAACCGGCTCCATCACCTGATGCAGAAAGACCTGGAAGGAGACGCTTCGCCCGGCCAGCCCGGGGTGGCCGTAATCCCCGGGAAATCGTACCTCGAACTGGTTGACCGCACCTGCTCGCATGCCCAGCAGGCCACTCTCGAAATCAGGCAGCACCTTGCCGCTGCCCAGAACAGCGTCCTGGAAATAGGCCTCTGTCTCGGGCACAATCCGTCCGTCAAGCAGTCCCTTGCAGTCGTATATGACCCTGCAGCCCGGGGTAACCGTGCCTCGCCGTTTGAATTTGCAGCCGGTGAAGGGTCCGGCCAGGAACTGATTCGCCTCGGGGCTATGGGAAAATTTCTCCCGCAGGGTGGTCAGGCAGGCATGGGCCGCCTGAAATTCCTCCAGCAGAAGATATATCTTCGCCAGCATGATGTGGGTTTCCGGACGACCGGCAAGCGCCTCGTGGTTGGCGGTAATAAAACCCGCCACTTCAAAAAGATTGCTGCCCGTGGCGATGTTTTCCGTGAAATCCTGACGGTTGAGGCGCCACAGCAACCCCATCTGTCTGATTTCTGCCGCGCTCATGGTTTCGGTATGAAAGTCGCGGCAGATGCATTGGTAGGCAGGCCTGGTCATGGCCGAGGGTTTGATGCCATGGGCGGCTGGGTCGTCCAGCATGGGGATGCCGAAGAAGAGATGCAGCTGCTGGGAAATGGAATTGCCGCTGATCACCACCTGGTTTGCCTTGACGAAATCCAGGGTTTTTTCGGCGTGCCGGAAAGATTCACCGGGCAGGCCGAAGAGGGTGAAGAGTTCGACGTTGATGCCCGCTTCCCGCACCTGTTTGATGACGCTTGACATTTTTTCCGGATCAAGTCCTTTGTTGATCCTGGCCAGCACCCCCCTGTCAGCTGATTCAAGGCCGAAAGCCAGGGTGGTGGCCCCGGCTTTTTTGAGCAGGGCGAGCAGTTCCGCGTCAATGAGATTATATCTGGTCTGGCACCAGAAGGTGAGGCCGGGACATTCGGCAATGAGGCGCTGCAGCAGATCAACCAGCCGATTACGGGAATAGGCGAAGTTGGGATCGGCAAACCACAGGTCATTGATCCCCCTGGCCCGCAGGTATTTGATTTCGGCAATCACCCGGTCCAGGGAATGAAACCGCACCTTTTTGTTGCTGGCCCGGGTCGTGTAGCAGAAGGTGCATGGCGAGGTGCAGCCCCGGGAGGTCAGCAGGATCACCCGGCTTTTGCCCCTGATGTCAATGATCTCTTCCAGGTAGGGCGAGGGCAGGAGATCCAGGTCGTCGGGAACAGGTGCGGCGGGGGTGGTGATAATTTTTTCCTGATCCAGGAAAGTGATGCCCGGCGCCTCGGAAAGCGGGCTGCCGTTATCGAGCGCCACGGCCAAAGCGGGCAGCACGCTTTCGGCTTCTCCCCGGCATAAGACGTCCACGTCTTTCATCTGCCGCAGGGCTTCGCCGTTCATGAAGGTAACCTGGGGGCCGCCCAGGATTACCAGGATGTCCGGCCGGATCTGTTTGGCGTAGCGGGCCCAGACCAGGATCCTGTTGATGTTTTCCTCATAGGTCGAGAAGCCGAGTACCGCCGGTTTTGTTGACTGCAGTGTGTCGCGCAAGAGTTTGGGGGAAAGCGGGCTGCCTTTGTAGTCGCCAAAAATCGCGCCGCTGTAGCCGGATTTGTTGAGGGCGGCCAGACCGTAGCCTTGGGAGATGGGAATGGTGTCCGGCGAATCAATGGTTGCCCATTGGTTGACATGGATGAATAGAAATTGGGTTTTGTTTGCCTGTCGGCTTCGATTCATGATCATAACGGCTCCGCATAATCATATTTCGAGGTTCAAGATGTTTTTTGTCTGTTTGTCCTTTTTTTCCGGCGTGGCGGCAGGCCACGCGACAGAGCAAAATTATCTGGAAAAATTTCGCTTGTCAACCGGGTTTGCTCATATTGGCGGAAAAAAAGAGAGCCCCCTGCCATGGGCAAATTGCTTTGTCGATTTTATCCCGGGGGCGTGATAGAATAACAAAACGGTGGTTAGCCGCCCGGTTGACAAAATGCGGATTAGACGAGGCTCTTGCAAAATGGACTTGGGTGTCATTCCGAACGCAGTGAGGAATCTTTAATTGCTAGATTTTATTAGATTTCTCCCTTTGGTCGAAATGACAGGAACCACTCTTTTGCTTATTTTGCAAGAACCTCAGACGATACAAGCTTAAATTATAGGTACTTGTGCCTATAGGATGATTTTTTTGCCCTCATGACCCAATACAGACCTCTGGCCATTATCACTCATCCGCAATACCTGGCGCATGACACGGGAGGAGGCGAGCATCCGGAATGCGCTGACCGGCTGCGCGTTATTCACAGGCAGCTCGGCAAGAGCCTTCTTGCGCCCTTTATCTCCGAGAGAGTGGCCATGAAGGCTACGAGGCAGGATATTCTTGCCTATCATGAAGAATCGTACCTTTTCCGCCTGGAAGAAACAGCGCTGAGGGGTCAGACCTATATCGATCACCGGGACAACCAGATCTGTTTTGAATCGTTTGAGGCGATTCTGCTGTCCGCGGGAGGGGGGCTGACCGGCATCGATCTGCTGGAAGAGCAGGGCCCGGACCTCTCTTTCTGCTGCGTCAGGCCGCCTGGCCACCATGCGGAAAAGGCGGCGGCCCTCGGTTTTTGTTTTATCAACAATGCGGCGGTGGCGGCACGATACTGGCAACGGTGCCACGGCCGGCAAAAAATCGCCATCATCGATTGGGACGCCCACCATGGCAACGGCATTCAGGATGCCTTTGAGGATGATCCCGATGTTTTTTATATCAGCATCCATGAGCATCCGACCTTCAGTTTTCCGGGCACGGGTTATGCGGAGGAAAAAGGGCTGGGAGCGGGAGTGGGCGCAACCCTTAACATCCCTCTGCCGCCCGGCGCGGATGACGCTCTCTTTCTCCATGTTCTGGAGAGATATGTGGAGCCCGCCCTGGATGTTTTCCGGCCGGAAAGGCTGATTGTGGCGGCGGGATTTGACGGCCACGTGCTTGATGACATGTCCGGGCTTTCCTACAGCACGGAACTCTTTGGCGTGATCGGGGAGAGGATGTCGGCCCTGGCCGGTAAGCATTGCGAGGGGAAGGTTCTGTCAATTCTTGAGGGTGGATATCATCTTGACTCTCTGGCCGCCGGCGTGGAACGCTACCTGCTCGGCCTGGCTGGGATGCGGGTAAAGGAGTAAGGAATGTATATAGCGCGTCATATGACCACATCGCCGGTAACCGTGACCCCGGACACTCTTTTGCCGGAAGTCCGTGAAATCATGAACAGCCGGAAATTCCGCCATCTGCCCGTGGTGGATGAGCGGAAACGTCTGATCGGCATGATCACCGACAGGGATCTGCGCTCCGCCTACCCTTCCTCCCTGCTGCCGGAAGACAAACGGCAGGTTATTCTCGACAATGTGGCCAAAACGCAGGTCCGCTCGATCATGGCCCAGAAGCTCATCTCTCTTTCCCCCCTTGCCACCCTGGATGACGCCCTTTATTTTCTCTCCAGGGAGAAGGTCGGTTTGTTGCCGGTGGTTGATGAGGAGCAGCATATTCTCGGGGTTTTTTCCGTGCAGGATCTGATGAAGGCTTATAAGAAGCTTTACGGCATCGGGGAGCGCGGGTCGGCGCTCATTGCCGTGGAAGACGACGGGCTGCCCAAGCCCCTGACCCGCATCGTCAGGGCCCTGGAAGAGAAAGAAATCCGTTTTTCACGTCTGACCAGGGTTCATGGAGAGCAAGGGGAAAAGAATATTATCTACCTGCGGGTACACACCTTTAACCTCAATGGGGTGCACAAGGCGCTCAAGGAAATAGGCATGGCCATCATTGTGCCGGATTTACACGACATGCTTGGTAAAAGCCGCTCCTGACCGAGCTCAGGTAATCTTCATCTCACCCTTGTCCCTGCGCCCATGCCGATGAGAAACACCTTGCCCCTAAAAACTTTTATCACGCTGACGGTTCTGATCGGCCTTGTCGAGTATGGACTCATGTATTTTCTCGGCGCCACTCCGGTTGACCAGCATGCCTTTGCCGTGGGCACCCTGGATTCCCTGCTCCTTATTCTCATTCTTTTTCCGTTTCTGTATCTGCTCGTCTACAAACCCTTTAATAAAAACATCCAGAATCTCACCCTGGCCAAGGAAAGCGCGGAGGAGTCCCACGACCGTCTTCTTGCGGTGCTAGACAGTATCGATGCCATCGTTTACGTGGCCGACATGCAGACCCATGAGCTGCTTTTTGTGAACAAATTCGCCAGGGAAATATTTGGCGATATCCGCGGGGAGATATGCTGGCAGACTTTACAGGCCGGCCAGAGCGGGCCATGCTCCTTCTGCACCAACGATAAACTGGTCGATGCCGCCGGACTGCCCTTGACATGCAGATGGGAATTCCGCAATACGATTGACGGGCGCTGGTATGATATCCGGGACAGGGCGGTGCGCTGGATTGACGGCAACCTGGTGCGCCTGGAAGTTGCAACCGACATTACCGAACGCAGAAAATCCGAGGAAAAAATCAAACAGCAGAATATCTTTCTCCAGAATGTGATCGAGTCCCTGCCGTATCCTTTTTATGTAGTGGACACGGCGACATATGAAATTGTCCTGGCCAACAGCATGGCCCTGCTGCAGGGGATCAGCAAGGGCAGGAAATGTTATGCGGCCACCCATAATCAGGATGAACCCTGTGATGCGGAACAGCATCAGTGCCCGTTGAATATCGTGAAAAGGCTGCGGGAGCCGGTGATTGAGGAACATGTCCACAAAGACCTGGACGGCAATGATGAGTATGTGGAGATGCACGGCTACCCGATTGCCGATGAAAAGGGCAGGGTGGCGCAGATGATAGAGTATCAGATCAATATCACGGAACGGAAAAAAAACGAGGAGACCCTGCGCCGGATGTCCGTCACCGATGTGATGACCGGGCTCTACAACCGGCGCGGCTTTCTCATGCTGGCCGAAAAACAGATCAAGATAGCCGACCGTTTGCCTGGAGAGCTCTTTGTTCTTTACGCCGATTGTGACAAGCTGAAATGGCTCAATGATACCTTGGGCCATAAGTTTGGCGACGAACTTATCATGGAAACCGCGGATCTGCTGAGAACTACCTTCCGCCAGGCCGACATTATCGGCCGGCTGGGAGGCGACGAATTCGTGGTCCTCATGGTGGACGAATCCGGCAAGGAAAGTATCGGTTCGGTGCAGGAAAGGCTGGCAAGCGCCATCGTGCGGAGAAATGAGCTGCCGGATCGCCGGTACGTTCTTTCGTTGAGCTTCGGCATTGTCCAGTATGACAAAAACAATCCCTGTTCCATGGAACAGCTGTTGTCAAAAGCGGATCATCTCATGTACAAGGTGAAAAAAAAGCAAAGGGAGAATGAGCCGTGATTTCAGCATTGTTGTTAGCCATCTGGGCTTTGTCGCCGACTTTTTACGAGTTCATCATGCTTGGAGAGAGGCGGCAAGCGCCTCCTCCACTGATGGATGCAAAAAACGGTAGCCTGTTTTGGCGGCCTTATCAGGTATGACCCGTTGAGATGACAGCGCAACCGTGGCCAGTTCTCCGAGAACGAGGCGCAGCATAAGGCCAGGGACGGGAAAGAGGGCGAGCCGGTGCAGCGCGGCAGCCAGGGCGGCAGTGAACTGCCTGTTGGTAACGGGGTTGGGCGACACTCCGTTTATGGATCCCCGCACCTTGTCGTTAGCGGCGGCATGGAGCATGATGCCGATCAGGTCATCAATATGAATCCAGGACATATACTGTCTGCCATGACCCAGCCTGCCTCCAAATCCCAGTTTGAAAGGCAGGATCATCCGGGATAAGACGCCGCCACCGGGGCCGAGTACGATTCCGGTTCGTACCGTCACGACCCGGATGCCAAGTTCCTCGGCTCTCATGGCCTGCTCCTCCCAGGCCTGGCAGACGGAGGCCAGGAAATCATGGCCCGGCGGAGAAGATTCGTTTAGAATTTCGCTGCCGCGTGACCCGTAATAACCGATGGCTGATGAACAGATCAGGGTGCCAGGACGTTGGTCGAGTCGAGACAGGGCCTGTACCAGGGCTTTGGTGGTTTCGACCCGGCTGCGCATGATCCGTGCTTTTTTGGCCCGGCTCCAGCGTCCATTGGCTATCGATTCGCCGGCCAGGTGAAAAATCGTGTCCACATCCGAAAAGAGAGAGGGATCAATGGGCCCCTCGGGATGCCATTGGCGTGCTTCAACATCTTTGAATCGCTGCCGGATGCGGTCGAGGTCGCGGCCGAGGACCACAGGGTTTTCCAGGCGGCCGATGAGGCGTGTTCCGATAAATCCGGTTCCTCCGGTGACAATATTTTTCATGCGTTTTGCCTTTTTTTTTATTCTTTGCCTTTCGCCTCAGCCATTACAAATGATTTTACCTTACTTGATTTAGGGTGTCGAATGATTAAAATTTAGGTAGACAGATAATGATAACGATACCTAAAAACCCTAAATGTTGAGGTGTACATTATGAACGTCTATGATTATTGCGATACAGTTGTAAAGGAACTTGGAAACTGGAGAACGAAACTTGCCGTGCTGGACAGCAAGATCGGCACGCTGCCCACTGGCGCGAAAGAGAGGATGTTCGGCAATATCGAAGAATTACATATGATTATTGCCGAGATTGAAGACAGGATTCATGCCCTTGAGCATTCCTGCCCTGTTTCCTGGCGGCCGTCCAGAGGTGAGGATCGGGTAGGGCCGGTAACAATGAACACCGAGGGGTCCATGCGGGAGAAAGCGGATTATGATTTTGGCGGGTAATAAAAAGGGTTAAAAAAAAGAGCAGCCCGAGGCTGCTCTTTTTTTTGTGAGAAGCTATTTGAATTCAAAAATCACTTCATCCTTCTTCAGCAGATCGTAGTCCCGGCGCGCTGTTTCTTCAAGATAGGCGGGGTCATTTTTTATTTTGTCGATTTTTTGCTGGAGCTGACGGTTTTCTTCTTTTAATTGTTCGTTTTCCGCCTGGACTGTGGCAATCCGCTGCTGGAGATTGTGATAGGCCAGAATGCCGTTGTTTGAAAAAAACAACCAGGCGCCTGCCGCGCACAGGGATAAAATACCGACCAGGACCAAGGCGCGCATTTCGGTTTTGTTTAAATGTCTAAAGATTTTTTTCAGATCCATGAAGTAAGATGAACTCGTAAAAAGTCGGCGACAAAGCCCGGATGGCTAAGTAACAAAATTCGATATACAAGGCGTAGTGTATTTTTGAGAGTGAGGCTATACATGTGGTATGCCGAACGAACAAAAATGCGCTACAACGCAGTAGA
>JACRCD010000045.1 GCA_016219175.1 Deltaproteobacteria bacterium
ATCTCATTGATTGCCATAATCATGGCGTCTTTATCGCTGCCTATGATTTTGTATAGCCAGATGCAGGGATATGCAACTTCCAGTTTTTGATCGATATGTTTCATGGGAAAGAGAGTATGGTAAAAATAGTTAAAAATAATTAATGTGTGATTTTAAACATATAGTAAGTAAAATACAACAGATGAAATGATGTTGAAAAGAATTTTGCCAGAGTGGCCGATGGGGATACTGACTTCTCAGGAATTATTTAAGGTAGGGAAAAAGTTCTCGTCTTTTATCCGCTTAAGCGGCGGGACATGAAGATGGCAGGAAAAACTTCAAGTGATTGATGATAAGATGAAAAAAATTGATTTTTTACCAACTACCGCGGCAGAGATGCGCGCTCGCGGCTGGGACAGGGTAGACATCATCCTTGTCACGGGAGATGCCTATGTGGATCATCCCGCCTTTGGCGTGGCGTTGATTGGCAGACTGCTTGAGGCAAATGGGTACAGGGTGGCCATCCTGCCCCAGCCGCGCCACGACTCGCCACAGGCATTCAGGGAATTCGGTCCTCCCCGTCTTTTCTGGGGCATAACAGCAGGAAATCTTGATTCCATCGTCGCCAACTACTCCGGCAACGCCAAGGTTCGCGACGTTGATCAATATGCGCCAGACGGCAACCCCTATTTCGAAGAGCGCCGGATAAAAAGCGAGCGCCGCCGGCCTGATCGCGCCGCGATCAGATATGCAAATCTTGCCAGGAACGCCTATGCCGGAATTCCCATCATCCTTGGCGGACTCGAGGCGTCCCTGCGCCGTTTCGTGCATTATGATTACCAGCAGGGCAAGGTGCGCGCCTCTGTGCTGACAGATGCCAAGGCGGATCTGCTGGTGTATGGCATGGGAGAAAGGGCTGTCCTCGAAATTGCCAAAAGACTTGATGCCGGGGGTGATCTTGGCGGGATAGACGGAACATGCCAACGGTTCACGGAAGCGCAGATGGAAAATGTTGCCAGGGAGGCTTGCGTTCCGCTGCCTTCCTGGACGGAGATCGAAGAGAACAAAGAATCTTTTTTGAGCGCGGAACTGCTTATTGATAAACACGCCAGGGAATTAAGCCGGTCCGTTCTCCTCCAGAAACAGCAGGCCATGTGGGTGATTCAATATCCCCCTGCCGCACCACTGACCACGGAAGAGCTGGACCAGCTTTATGGGCTTGCCTTTACCCGTAAACCCCACCCCGCTGCCGGGGATGTGCCCGCCTACAGGATGATTTGCCATTCCATCACCATTGTCAGAGGCTGCTTTGGCAACTGTTCGTTCTGCGCCATATCCCGACACCAGGGGCCTGTTGTTACTTCGAGAAGCGCGGAGTCAATTCTGGCCGAAGTTGTCCAGGTGACAAAAATGGCTGATTTCCGTGGCACGATCAGCGATTTGGGTGGGCCGACCGCTAATTTGTACGGGCTGGGCTGCCGGAGCAAAGGGTGTAAACGGCATGATTGTCTCTATGACGGAGTATGCCGTCATCTCAATATTGACGAGAACCCTTTCATTAATCTGCTGGATAAGGTGAGCAAGGTGCAAAAGGTGAAGAATGTCTTTATTTCGTCAGGTTTGCGGATGGAGCTCCTTCTTAACACGCCGAGGCTGTTAAAAAAAATATTGACCTCCCATACCCCCGGCGCCATGAAAATCGCCCCGGAACATACAGTTGAGCATGTGTTGCGTCTCATGCATAAACAGGGCGCCGATATTTTACCGGCCTTTCTGGCCTTGTGCCGGAAAATATCCCGTGAAACCGGGAGAAAAATCATTTTTACTCCTTATTTTATTTCAGCCCATCCCGGCTGCACCATGGATGACATGAGGGCGCTGGCTGGTGATTTGCGCAAGCTCGGGCTGTCCGTGCGTCAATTTCAGGATTTTACTCCCACCCCGGGAACGATCTCCACGGCCATGTACGTCAGTGGACTTGACCGTTATAAACGTAAACCCGTTTATGTTGCATACCATTCCAAAGAGCGCATGAAACAGCGGCAGGTCCTGGAAGAAATGAAATAATTTTGTTAGATAATACCCCCGGATTCGTGAATAAATATTGCGGCGGTGACAGCCGATTTTTTGTAAAGATTCCCTTTAATTGTCTTGACATAGTTTTATATGCCATTGTATTAAAATCTATGACTTGCCCATGTTTTTTTCTATTTCATCTCTATTCTGCTCTCAACTAAAGAGATACATCTTCCACAGGCAAAGGATGATCAGCGTGGAGCACACAAGAAAAAATAACGACGTCATACTTGTCGGCATTGATCTTGGCACATCACGAACGGCTGTGATGACAAACAGGGGATTTAAAGACATTATCCATTCGGTAGTCGGCTACCCCAAGGATGTCATCGGACTGAAACTCGTCGGTAAGAGCCAGGTTTTTGGCGAAGAGGCGTTGAGGCATCATTCCGCCCTGACCCTTTATCATCCCCTGGAAGACGGGGTTGTGCGCGAGGCAAGTAAAAGTGATTATAACGCCGCCTATGAACTGATAAAACATGTGATTGAACAGGCGCGCCAGGGAAGCGGAGATGAGGTGTGCGGCGTGATAGGCGTGCCTGCCCGGGCATCCATTATCAACAAGGAACTGCTGGTTAAACTTGCCCAGGATCTTATGTCGATTGCCGTTGTTGTTTCCGAGCCATTCATGGTTGCCTACTTTCTGGACAAACTCAGTAACTCAATCATCGTTGATATCGGGGCGGGAACAGTAGATATCTGCGGGATGAAGGGTACGATCCCTTCGCCAAAGGATCAGGTTACGCTTCTCAAGGCCGGAAATTATATCGATGAAAGATTTGAATCCGTTATCTTGCAGCGTTATCCCGAAGCGCAGGTTACCAAAAATTCCCTGCGAATCATCAAGGAACAATACGGATTTGTCGGTACTCCCCCGGAAACGGTCAAGGTTTCCATGCGTGTCGGCGGCAAGCCGTTGGAGCTTGATATCACCGAGGAGCTGCAGTTGGTATGTGAAAGCATTGTCCCTGATATCATAGAACATCTTGAAGCTATCATCAGAGGTTTTGACCCGGAAGATCAGCAGCAGGCCCTGTTAAACATTTATCTGGCTGGTGGGGGTTCAAAGATTAAAGGTATCGATTCCTTTATTGCCGGACACCTTCAGGAATACGGAGATGTGCGGGTGGCCTGTGTGGCTGATCCAGACTATATTGGCAGCGCTGGAGCATTGAAGATGGCAACTGAGGTGCCTCCGGAGTTATGGAATCAGGTTGGTTTCTTAAGTTGACGAAGAGCGTGATATGGATTTATTCATCTGGTTTTTATTTCTCGCGTTAGGTGCCGCCATAGGGAGCGGAGTCGCTGCCTATTTTCTGCGTAACAGAGACAAGCAGGAAAGCGAACAGGCTAAGAATGACTACGAAAATCAAGTAAACTCCCTGAACACTCAGCTCCGCGACGTGAAGGCAAAAATGGACAGCGTGCGTGATGAGGGGAAACGTTACTGGGATGAACTGCAGCTTGAAAAAAAGCTGCGAATAGAGGCCGAGGAAAAAATCAAGGTCATCCCGGGGCTTGAGGCCAGACTTCAGGAAAAGGAACAAAACGTTAAAGGCCTGGTTGAAGAAAATGCAGGATTAAAAAATTCTCTGGCCGGAGTAGAAAAAGAGCTCAGCGATGAACGCCTCTATTTTAAGGATTGCCTCATATTTGTCCAGGGCAGCCATTATCTTCCCGCCGGTGTTGTTCGCAACATGATGCGCCAGCAAGAAGAATCCGATAAGTCATGATATACTAGGTGCTTTCTCTCCGCCGGTTTCGTCCGGTACCGGCGCCGGCAAAACAAATTTTTTCTCAACTGCGCTATTTCAGAGAATTCTTTTTTAAAAGGTAAGCAATATGGAAATCCAGCAGCAACATTCCAGGGAAACAGGGCATCCTCTTCAACAGGGGCAACTTCTTGTTGGAATTGACCTTGGTACGTGCCGGACAGCTGTTATGTCCAGTCGAGGCGCGCGTTTTATGTGTAGATCGGTGGTGGGATATCCCAAGGATGTTATTAGTGAGAGGATGGTTGGCTCAGGGCCGATAATCGGCCAGGATGCCATCAAAAAACGCAGTTTCCTTGATCTTTGCTATCCTTTGGCGGACGGCGTTATACGTGAGGCCAGCGAACGTGATTATGATGCAGCTTATGAACTGATTAAACACGTGGTTGGGTTGGCGAAACAGGGAACGGATTCCCCGGTGAGCGGCATAATAGGGGTGCCGGCCAGGGCGTCAATCATGAACAAGGAGCTGTTGCTGGATATTGCCAAGGAAGTCATGTCAGTTGCCCTTGTTGTTTCGGAACCTTTCATGGTGGCCTATCAACTCGGGAAATTAAGCAACTGTATTGTCATCGATATTGGCGCCGGTACCGTGGATATCTGCGGCATGAAGGGGACTGTTCCGGCCGCGGATGATCAGGTGACTTTTCTGAAAGGAGGAGATTTCATCGATGGGCGCCTGGAGGCGGCGATTGCCCGCCATTATCCCGGGGTGCAGATAACTGACTCTGTAGCCTGCGCCATCAAGGAGGCCCATGCCTTTGTCGGTGAGGCAACCGCGCCGGTGATTGCTAAGCTGCGCATGGAAGGTAAACCCGTTGCCTTTGATGTGACAGAGGATGTGCGCGTGGTATGTGAAAGCATCGTCCCTGATATCGTTGAGCAGCTTGAGACCTTAATCATGAAATTTGATCCGGAGGATCAGGAAGAGGCGCTGAAAAACATCATTCTGGCTGGGGGAGGCTCACGTATACGAGGTCTTGACCGTATGATTGCCAGGCAGATGAAGGATTATGGCGAAATAGTGGTAACCTGTGTCGATGATCCGGAATTTGTCGGCAGCGCCGGCGCCTTGAGACTGGCAACAGAAATTCCTGCCGATAAATGGCCGGAAATCGGCGTGATGTTCGGGGCGGATTAGCAGGGAAACCGGGCAGGGCTCCCATGGCTTGCCAAAAATGGTTATGAGAAGAAATTGGGTCGACGAGTGAAAAAAAAGATACTTGTGGCTGTTGACGGTTCCTATTGCTCGCTTAATCAAATCCATTATTTAAGCCGATTGTTTGGTGGCTATAACGATATTGCCCTGCATCTTGTCTCCATTGCGCCCTCAAGTTCCCTGCCCCCTGATTTGCAATGGGCAACGGAGAAAGATAAAATAGACCAGCTTCCTCCTGAGACGAAAAAGAAAACCTGCCTGATAGAAAAACATTTACGGGAGGAGGTCGTTTATCTTACCCATCATGGGTTTACGGAAGAACAGGTCATATCTTCCTTGCGCGTCTCCCGGTTAGGGATAGCCAGTGATATCATTAATGAAATGCATAAGGGAAAGTATGATGCCCTGGTTATAGGCCGAAGGGGGCTTGGTAAACTGCAGGAACTTGTGCTGGGCAGCGTCACCACTGCTATTCTTGAAAAATGTTTCAATGTGCCGATCTGGATCGTTGATGGAGAGATTGCCTCCCGCGAATTTCTTGTGCCGATTGATGGCTCGTGGCGAACCTTGCGTGCCGTTGATCACTTGAGTTTTGTTCTTGAAAATGTTGCGGATGTGGAAATTTCTCTTTTTCATTCCGCGGCATGGCTTGCGCCGAAAAAAAAGTTGGATTCCGTAAAATTCCATGAGATATGGGGCAAGGAGTGGTGTGATGAACATCTTTGCCGTCCTGATTCCATATTCCACGGACCTGAACAGCTGTTGCGCGAAAGCGGTTTTAACATGCAGCATGTTAAGAGGATTGCCAAAAGCAAAGGGCCTGTTGCTGCTCTGGATATCGTGCATGAACTCGGTAACAAAAAATACGGGACTATCGTCATGGGCCGGCGTGGTCCGGATGAGCCGAAGGGTATTTTCGGCGGGGTGTCAGGTACGGTGCTGCGCACGGTAAACGATGTGGCAGTGTGGTTGGTAAATTAACCAGCTGGTTTCCCTGATTTTTTACCCGCTACCTTGAACAAAAAAGACCTTATTCAACCGCATGACCGAGTTCTCCCTTTCGTTTAGAAAACAGAGAACTCCATCATTCCCATCGGTAAATCCTAATTCCTTAAGTAACTCCCCTGAAAATTCGACAAAAATTGCCTGTTTAAAGAAATTGCTTCTGCTCGTATTTGTGTAAAAAGGGAGGAAATTCTCGGGCATTTCCAGCCATAATCGGCTTTTAAGCTCTTTTGATGTCATGGGATCGAGGTGTTCAGGCAGAAAGCGGTGACCGCTGCGCAACCAGTCGAAAATGAGAATTTCCTTCATTAGCAAACTGTTTGAGGCGTGACTGGTAAAATCAAGCAGAATTTCACTCATCAAGAGCTGAGTTTTTGCCCTGCCGAAGAAATTCTTTTTCCTGCATGCCTGCAGAAGGTTCAGAAAAAGCTGAAAGGAATCCTGCCCGCTTTTCTGGATAAAAGCGAAGAAGGATCGGAAAAAACGGTTGTTGTAGAAAGCCTCCACACATTCGCCGAGCCAGAAAAGTTCCGTCAGCTCGCCGTGACTCAACCAGCCGGTTGAAAGGACCTCATAGGGTGGACGCCGGCAATGGAGAATGGAGAATTCCTTCACTTGTTCGCTGAGCCTGGTATGGGGGAGGACCTTCAACAACCCCATCTGAATGTAATGGGGACAGGTGGCAAAGACATCAGTAAAGGATTGGCCAAATGATTCAAATGTCTCGTGGGGTAAGCCAAGAATAAGATCTATGTGAAGATGGATGGTGTCAAGCTTGACAAGTCGTCTGATGTTTTCCAGGGAGGCCTCGCCCCGGTGTTTTCGGTTAATGGCGGCTAGGGTTTTGTCATGGGTGGATTGAATGCCGATTTCAAACTGAAAGAGTCCCGGGGGTATTGATTCGAGAAAGCTGAACATCTCTTCAGTGAAGAGATCGGG
This sequence comes from Deltaproteobacteria bacterium, assembly GCA_016219175.1. GTDB lineage: Bacteria > Desulfobacterota > Desulfobulbia > Desulfobulbales > SURF-16 > SURF-16. Next base: position 6,931 of record JACRCD010000045.1, read on the forward strand.
GGAAATTTCAAAATGAAAGGAGGTGTTCCCTGGTTCATCGGTTAGAAATTTCCAGATTGCCAGGGCTCTTTGGTCAGAGGCGTTGAATGTTCTGTCGACAAAGCGGATGGTTTTGGGATTATGGTCCTGAATGGCTTTCAGTTCCTCGCGGACCTGCCGCAGATTTTTATTGCGGATTCCCGGCTCTATTGAAGATATGCAGTAACTGCACGAATAAGGACACCCCCTTGACGACTCATAGTAGATATGCCGGTTGGCGAGCTGTCCGTTAAAATCTTCAGCAATGAACGGTGAGGCAAAAGATGCCGATCTTCCGCCCTTATAGTGTGAGGCAAGGGCGCCGTGCCGGAGATCTCTATAAAAGGCCGGGTCTATGTCCTCAATTTCACCCCAGACAATGGTGCAGTTTGCCGGAAGTTCTTCGGCGGCCAGGGCCGAGGCTTGGGGGCCGCCAAGAATAAAAACGGCAAGAGGCTGAAGGACATGGAGATCATGTATGATTCTCGTGATGATATCTTCATTCCAGATATAAACGGAGAAGAAATAAATATGGGCCTTTAGTGTGCCGATTTGCGTCAACGTAGCATAATATGGGTCATTAATGGTATACTGGCTGATGCATATATCTGCGTCAGGCATATTTTTCACCAACTCCTGTCTCAGATAGAAAAGGCTGAGGCAGGAGTGGGTGAAGCGGCAGTTGAAGCCAAGCAGGGCGTATTTCATAAGCGGCGTTGATCCGATCTAAGTTTTTGATTTAAAGATGATTTGCCGGAACATGTCAAGCCCGCGGCAAAGGAAGAAATACTTGACAGTTATTATTAAAACATCTTATGAGAGTCTTACTCATTGCTGTTTAGCCGAATGGGTTGTTTCTGTCCGTGCAACCAGCCGTAAAAGTTAAATATATTTGCCGAAAAGAATAATGATTTCTTTTGTAACCAGAATCGGTGATTCCTTTCTCTATTTAGTTCGCGATCAGGGACGCATGGGCATCTTTTTGATGTCAGCCGTCATGGGGATATTTGCGCGTCCTTTTCGATTTCGTGAGGTTGTGCGGCAGATTCGCATTATCGGGGCAAATTCGTTTGCCGTCATCTTTTTTACCGCTATTTTTACCGGGATGGTTCTCGGTTTGCAAGGTTACTATACCCTGCGTAAATTCGGTTCGGAAGGGCTGCTCGGTTCAGCAGTCGCCTTAAGCCTTATCCGTGAACTTGGGCCCGTTCTCACCGCTCTTATGGTAACAGGCCGTGCCGGTTCGGCCATGTGCGCGGAAATCGGCATCATGCGCAATACGGAGCAGATAGACGCCTTGGAGTGCATGGCGGTCAATCCGTTTCGTTATCTCATTACCCCTAAATTTCTGGCCACCATTATCTCGATCCCGATTCTCACCCAATTCTTCAATGTCATCGGCATTGCCGGCGGCTACGTGGCCGGCGTTCTGCTCCTTGGGGTAAATCCCGGGGCTTATTATAACGGCATTGAGCAGAGCGTTGTCAATGAGGATATTAATCTCGGCATTGTTAAATCATTTGTCTTTGCCCTTCTGGTGGTTTGGATATGTACAGGCCGGGGGTATTTCGTTCATATTCTTCGTAACGCAGGTTTTGGCGCCGAAGGCGTCAGCAGGGCCACGACCCAGGCTGTGGTGCTTTCCTCTATTTCCGTGCTGGTCTGGGACTATCTTATCACGGCAATCATGTTATGAGCCCCCCGATTATCGAATTTCGTAATGTCGTGAAATGCTTCGGCCAACAACGTGTCCTTGATGGAGTATCGGTCTCTTTTGCGGCAGGGATGACAACGGTGATCGCCGGCGGCAGCGGTCAGGGTAAAAGCGTCACCCTGAAGCTCATTCTTGGTCTGATATCCCCTGATTCCGGAGAGATTCTGGTTAATGGACGTGATATTACCAAGATGAAACTCTCTGAATTAAATAGAATCCGGGAAAAATTCGGTGTGCTGTTTCAGGGTGCCGCGCTGCTTGATTCCATGACCGTCTTTGAGAATGTTTCCCTGCCGTTGCGGGAAAGAACGAATTACCGGTCTCAGGAAATTGTTGACCGGGTCAAGAAAATGCTGGCCCAGTTTGATCTCGACGGTCATGAAGAAAAATACCCCGCTCAGCTCAGCGGGGGCATGAAAAAAAGGGTCGGTTTGGCCAGGGCTTTGATGCTGCAGCCTGAAATCATGCTTTTTGACGAGCCGACCACAGGGCTTGACCCGCAGATTACCATGGATATTTACCGTCTTTTTTTTCAAATGCAAAAGCAGTTCGGATACACGTCGATTATTGTCAGCCATGATATTCCCAAGGTCTTTAATCTGGCTGACCAGGTAGTTTTGTTGAATAAGGGCAAAATGATAACTTTTTTAAGCCCTGAAGATATTCCGCTCAGCATGGATCCGCGCATTGTTACCTTTGCCGCCGAAACCATGGGAAATATTTATTCAAGCAGAAAGATGGAACAGAACATATGAAAAAAACGAATATTGAATTTGTTGTTGGGGTATTTTTAATAGTTGGGTTTCTGGCCTTTGCCTATATTTCCTTGCAGTTTGGCGAGTTTTCGATTTTTTCCAGGGCGGAGAATTATACAATTCTGGCTGATTTTGACAGTGCCGCGGGTTTGAAGAAAGGAGCGCTGGTTACTATTGCCGGCGTTAATGTGGGAAAGGTGTCAAGCATCAGACTGACAAAGGAACAGCAGGCCGAAGTCGCGCTCTATCTGGCCAATGATGTTCTGATTACCGATGATGCCATAGCCTCCATCAAAACCCAGGGGATTATCGGGGACAAGTATATCCGCATCAGCCAAGGCGGCTCTGAAAACTATCTCAAGGAAGGGGGCGTGATCACCGAGACGGAGTCCGCGGTTGATCTTGAAGAGTTGATCAGTAAGTATATCTTTGGGGGTGTATAACCATAGTTCGCCATTTGTGTTTTTTAATAACTAATCGGGTTGAAAAGTCGTTTGCATGAAGATGGATGGAAAGCGAAAAAAACTTAATTTTTTCTTTTTGATACCGCTGGTTGCCTTTACCGTGTTTTCAAGTATGCCTGCCCTTTGCGAAAGCTCAGGGGAAGCGCTTGAACAGTTGCGGGGGGCGGTTGAGCGAATTGTTGATATCTTAAGAAGAAACGAACCTGGCGAGCAATGGGTTGACAAAAAAGAAGAGATTGCCAAGATTGTTAAAAGCAGGTTTGATGCCGAAGAGCTCGCTCAGCGTGTTCTTGCCCGGAATTGGCGAGAAAGAACAGCTGAGGAAAAGAAAGAGTTTATCTCTCTTTTTTCAGAGATTCTGGAGACGACGTACATCAATAGGCTCAAATCATATTCCGATGAGGAAGTCGTCTTCGTAAAACAGATTGTCAAAGGCAATAATGCCGTTGTTTATAGTGAAATAATCAAAAACCAACAGGAAATCCCCATTGATTACCGGCTGCAGAATAATAATGGAAATTGGTTGATTTATGATATCAGCATTGAAGGGGTCAGTCTTGTGCAGAACTACCGGCAACAGTTTGACCAGATATTGAACCGCGAAAACTACGCTGGTCTTGTCCTGAAAATGCTGGAAAAGATCAAGCAAAACAAAGAGAAAGACCTAGAGGAAAAAGAGTAGGAAGTGCAAAAAAGAGGTATCATTGTGATAAAAACTATTCAATACGCACAGCTGGGCAGGGTTTTTCTGTTTATGCTGTTTATTTTGTTTTCCACTGATTTCAGGCCCGATTCCCTCTGTTTTTCTTCTCTGCCTCCGGCCTTGGCGGCTGACGGGGATGTTCCGGACAATTCGTTTGATGACATGGATGAGCATGATTCCGGCAGGCAGATAAGTGACCCGCTTGAACCGGTAAACCGCTTGTTTTTTCATTTTAACGATAAACTCTATTTCTGGGCATTAAAACCTGTTGCCCAAGCATACGGTAAGATTCTCCCTCAAGATTTTCGTATCTGTATTCGCAACGCCTTTGATAATGCGTTATTTCCCGCACGGTTTGTTAATAATGTCCTGCAGGGGAAATTTAAAAACGCGGGAATTGAGCTGTCCCGTTTCGCCATCAATACCACTGCCGGTGCTGCCGGCTTCGGGGACCCGGCCAAGGATGTTTTCAGCCTGGACATGAAAGATGAGGATCTCGGGCAGACTTTTGGTTACTGGGGGATAGGGAATGGAATATATTTCTGTTGGCCGATCCTGGGACCATCGACTTTACGGGATACTGTCGGATTTTCCGGAGATTCCTATTTGAGCCCCATTACCTGGGTTATGCAGGGTAGCTTGGCGGATGGACTGGCATTATATACAGGTCAGCAGGTTAACGATACATCCCTGGTTATTGGTGATTATGAGGCTTTTCTCGAATCGTCATTTGACCCATATGTTTCTCTGCGGGATGCCTATGTCCAGCATCGGCAGAGCAAAATTGACGATTCAAAGCAAAATAATAAGGTGTATTAGTTTGCTGATCCCCTCATGACGACCGAGGCTATCAATTTTTACCTGCTGATTAACAAAATGTTGAAGAAATTGGTTCCGGAGAAGGTTGATAAAGCCGTAAAAAGTCGCTGATAAAGCCCAGATGGCTAAGTAACAAAATTCGATATACAAGGCGTAGGGTATTTTTGAGAGTGAGGCTATACATATGATATGCCGAACGAACAAAAATGTGCTACAACGCAGTAGATCGAATTTTTTACGACGCCATCAAGGTTAAGAGCTCTCATGGCAGATGTGCAAGAAAAAATACCCGAGATCCAGGTATCATCCCGGGCATTTCAGGAAACCTTCCCTGATTTTGCCGAAAATGATGTTGCCAGTCTTTGTCATTATCTGGAAATCCGCGAGTTTCCCGAGGGCGCTATTGTCTGGAAGCCAGGTGATCCCGCGCGGTTCATGGGCTTTCTGCTGCATGGCAAGCTGCTTGTCAAACGGGAGGGCCGATTTCCCGGGAAACTCATACTCCTTGCCATTCTGGAGAAAGGCACTTTTTTTGGTGAGACAGCCATTTCTCCTTTACAATGTCACACGGCCACGCTTACGGCTGCTGTCCATTCCCAGGCAGGTATCCTGAGCCAGGAAAACGCGCGGAAACTCTTTGAACAAGAACCTGCCCTGGGCATCAAGCTGCTGAAAAGAATTGTCATTGTCGGTAGCTTGAGATTGCAACATTCAGGATTGCGTCTTGCTGAACTTCTCTGACAGTAGAATTCTTTTTCTAAATTCTTTCCTGCCTGTTTGCCTATTCTCCATGAAAGCTCTTGACAAGAAATTAATTTTATTTATAGTTTCTTGTTCCATTGCGTGGAAAAAATCTTTTTTGGGGCTGAGCTGGTGAAGATTGATTTTTATGAAATTCCGGACTCGGGTTTATTTCTCTCCGTGGATGATGCACAATGGCTTCCGCCCGATCTTGAAAGGGCGGGCAGAGCTGAAGCATCCCTGCTGTTGAAAAAACGGGGACAGCGGATTGCGGTTACCGGCAAATTGGCAGTGGCCTTTGTCTTTGTCTGTGACCGTTGTCTTGAGAAATTTACATTGCCGCTGGATTCTGATTTCAGCATTGAGTTGGAATTGCCGGGTGACGCCGTATCCGAGCAGGAAAAAGACCATTTCTGCCACGATGCTGAAATGGACATTGATATCCTGCATGATACTGAAATAAATATAGCCGATTTGTTGCAACAGCAGCTTTATCTTGCCTTGCCCATGAAGAAAATCTGCAATGAAAAGTGCCGTGGAATATGTGCGAACTGTGGGGCAAATCTGAATAATGACAAATGCCGGTGTGCGCCTGATAGGTCTAATCCATTCAGTGTACTGACCAAATTGAAGATTTGATGAGATTTATTATCCGTAATCAGTAAACTTTTTTAACATAAACTCGAAGGTTGGAGGAAAAATAATGGCTTTACCAAAAAGAAGACATTCCCGTTCACGCACCAGAATTCGTCGTGCCCATGATGCTTTAACCGCTCCGAATGTAGTCAAGTGCGGTGAGTGTGGAGAGCCCAAACTGCCCCATAGGATTTGTTCAGGCTGCGGTTCCTACAAAGGCCGTAACGTCATTGATCTTGGCAATGAAGATCTGGATTAACTCCCCGGCTGAATTTTGATGCAGTTGTAATCAAAAAAAATCTGCAATAAAACGAGATGGATGAAACAGGCTTGATCCCCTGTTTCCGAACACGATGAATTTTGCTCTTTTGGCCATTGGAGATGATGCGTGCGGATAGCTCTTGATGCTATGGGAAGTGACCGTGGTCCTGCGGAGATGGTTGCAGGAGCAGCGATGGCTGTCCGTGAGGCAGATGTGCATATCACCCTGGTCGGAAGCGAGGAGCAGATTCAGCCGGCCCTGCGGAAAGAAGGAATTTCACACTTGGTGAACTTTGTGCCTACTTCGCAGGTCATCACCATGAACGACTCGCCAATCGAGGCGATTCGCAAAAAGAAGGATTCTTCCATCGTCGTCGCTTTTGAACTTCTGAAAAAAAACGAGGTAGACGCTGTAGTCAGCCCTGGTAATTCAGGCGCGGTCATGGCTGCCGCCATCAAATTTCTCGGCAGGTTAAAAGACATTTCCCGTCCGGGCATAGCAAGTGTATTTCCGACTCTGAAAAAACCCGTGGTGGTCATGGACGTTGGCGCGAATGTTGACTGCCGTCCGAAACATCTGGTTCAATTCGGCATCATGGCTTCCGCTTTTTCCCGCATCATGTTCGGCATAGAGACCCCCCGGGTTGGTCTGCTGAGCATTGGGGAGGAGGGCGGCAAAGGGAACGCCCTGGTCAAGAGCGCCCATTTTCTTTTCCAGGACAGCGGCCTCAATTACATAGGCAATGTCGAAGGCAGGGATACCTTTGTGGGAGATGTTGATGTCATTGTCTGTGATGGATTCGTCGGCAATGTCTGTTTGAAGCTCAGCGAAGGATTGGCTGAGGCGATTCTGTCCATGCTGAGGGAAGAAATCAGCAAAACACTGAAGGCAAGGATAGGTTATTTTTTCGCCAGGCAGGCATTCAGCAATTTTAAAAAACGGGTTGATTACGCGGAATATGGAGGAGCCCCCCTGCTTGGCTTTAATGGCACCGGTGTTATCTGCCACGGCCGTTCCAATCAGGTGGCAATTAAAAATGCACTTCTTGTGGCCGATGAACTGGCTCGGAATAAAGTCAATGATCACATTCTTGCAATGCTTGAAACATCCAGACCTCTCCAGGATTTTGATGAAAACCCAGCGCCGTCCGGGGCAATCTAGATGAACAGGATGATGGTTATCGGCACTGGTTCAGCCCTGCCGGCGAGGGTTTTATCCAATGAAGACCTGGAAAAGATGGTTGACACCTCTGACGAGTGGATAACCACCAGGACAGGTATAAAAAATCGCCGCATTGCCCGGCTGGGTGAAGAAACATCCATGCTTGCCGCCAGCGCCGCCAGAAATGCCCTGGCAATGGCCCGCCTTTCAGCAACCGATCTGGATATGATTATTGTCGGCACCATAACTTCCGACATGGGTATGCCCTCCTGTGCCTGTCTTGTCCAGAAAGAGCTGGGGGCGACAAACGCTTTTGCCTTTGACATCAATGCCGCCTGCTCCGGTTTTGTCTATTCGCTGGATCTGGCGGATAAATATGTGAAAGCAGATCCCGGTCTGAAAATTTTGGTGATCGGCGCCGAGACTTTGTCGACCCGCACCAAATGGGATGATCGCAACACCTGCGTTCTCTTTGGCGATGGCGCGGGCGCATGCATTGTCACCGGGGCAGCCGGTAATCAAGGCCTGCTGGCCAGCAAACTTTTTTCAGACGGCAGCCTTTACAAGCTTCTTTATATGGACAGCGCCCCGAGCATGAACAAGGAACTGTTTCGCACGGAGAATGACGGTTCGTATATCAAGATGGCTGGCAAGGATGTTTTCAAATACGCGGTTCGATGCATGGAAGGGGCTGTAATGACAGTGCTTGAGCGGGAGCAGGTTTCCATTCAAGATATTGCTCTCGTCATTCCCCATCAGGCGAATATTCGCATATTGAAAAGTCTTGCGGAAAGGCTCGGTGTCGCTGATGAAAAAATCTACATAAATCTGCACAAATATGGTAATACATCGGCGGCAAGCATCCCGATAGCTCTTGATGAAGCTAATCGTGAAGGACGTATCAATCCCGGAGATTTTATTCTGCTCTGTGCCTTTGGCGGAGGATTTACCTGGGGCGCCGTTTTGTTTCGATGGTAGAAATTTATTCGAATTCAATTATGTTGAGGAGCATGCAGTGGATTATTTTCTAACAGAAGAACAGCAGATGATAGTTGATCTCTCCAGGCAGATCACCGATGAATTGATTATTCCTCAACGGGCGGCTCTTGATGAATCCGAAGATTTTCCCGGGGCGATTCTCGATGCGATTGCCAAGGCCGATCTTTTTGGTGTTTATATACCTGAAGAATATGGTGGTTTCGGAGCAGGCACCTTTGAGATAGTTTTAGCTCTGGAACAGTTCGGCCGTGGCTGTGTCGGCGTCGCGACGGCATTTGCCGCCAGCGCGCTTGGCGCTTTCCCCATCCTGGTTGCCGGCAGCGAGGAAATGAAGCAGAAATATCTGCCGGACATCGCCAGCGGCGCAAAAAAAGCCGCCTTTGCCCTTACGGAAGCCAATGCCGGCAGCGATGCCTCCGGTATCCAGACTACGGCGGTTCTCGATGGGGAAGAATGGGTCCTGAACGGAACCAAGCAATGGATAACCAATGCCGGAGAAGCCAAAATATATACGGTAGTCGCCATGACGGACCGAGCCAAGGGGCCCCGGGGAGCTTCCATGTTTGTCGTCGAGGATTCCGATCCGGGCTTTTCCTATGGGGTCAAGGAGAAAAAACTGGGAATCCGGGCCTCTTCCACCCGGGAACTTATCTTCAAGGATTGCCGGATACCCAAGGAACGGCTCATCGGCCGGCTGGGCACCGGATTCATAACCGTGATGAAGACCCTGGACAAGTCGCGGCCAGGAATTGCCGTGCTGGGCGTCGGACTTGGTCAGGCGGCCCTGGATGAGGCTGTCCGCTATGCCAAGCAGAGAGTACAGTTCGGCAAACCGATCATTTCCTTTCAGGCTGTGCAGCATATGCTTGCGGATATGGCCATTCAGGTTGAGGCAGCCCGGGCTATTGTTTATGCTGCCGCGAGGCATATCGATGCCCATCCCAAGGATATGTCCAAGGCATCCTCCATGTGTAAGGTCTTTGCCACGGATATGGCCATGAAGGTTACTGTTGATGCAGTTCAGGTGCTAGGCGGTTATGGGTATATGCGCGATTATCCTGTTGAGAAAATGATGCGTGACGCCAAAATTCTGCAGATCTATGAAGGGACCAACCAGATCCAGAGAAATGTGGTTGGCCAGGAGCTGAACAAGGAGTATACATAAACGCTGATGAAGATTATCGTCTGTATCAAGCAGGTTCCGGATGCCAAGGATGTCCGTTTGGATCCCAAGACCAATACCCTGGCCAGGGAAGGGGTGCAATCCATTATTAACCCCTATGACCGTCATGCCTTGGAAGAAGCTGTGCGCATTAAGGAAAATATGGGCGGCACAGTGACTGTTATGACAATGGGGCCGCCCCAGGCCGAGGAAATCCTGCGTGAAGCCGTTTCCTGTGGGGCGGATGAGGCGGTGCTGGTCTCTGACCGGGCCTTTGCCGGGGCTGATACCCTGGCGACAACCTATACCCTGTCCCAGGCCATCAAAAAAATCGGCGGCGCTGATCTGATCCTGTGCGGCAAGCAGGCGATCGATGGCGATACCGCCCAGGTTGGGCCGGGGCTAGCGGTCAGAATGGGAATGCCCTATGTCACCTGCGTCAGAAAGATCAGCGCAGCCAAGGACAAGCCTTTCATTGTCGAAAGACTGATGGATGACGGCTATGACGAGATCGAAATTGAACTTCCCGCGCTCTTTACGGTAGTCAAAGAAATAAATGAACCCCGTCTCCCTTCCTTAAAAGGGAAAATGAAGGCTAAAAAGCTTTCAGTAACGACTTTGACGGCTGCTGATATTAATGCTGACGCCTCCCAGCTGGGACTGAAGGGGTCACCTACATGGGTGGTCAGGGTTTTCGCCCCGCAGTTCAAGGGACAACGGACTATGATTCAAGGTACTGTTCAGGAGCAGGTCGATCAGTTGGCTGAAAAAATCTTGGAATGGTGCTAGTTTTATGCTGCTGATTGATATTAATGCCTGTATTGGCTGTGGTCTCTGTGAAGCAAATTGTGCATTTGCCGCGATTCGCGTGGTTGATGGCATTGCCGAGGTTAACGAGAATTGCACCTTGTGCGGCGCGTGCGTTGATTTCTGCGAGGCCGGTGCTTTGCAGATTGAGGGCAGGGAAGAGGCGGTCAAGGATGATCTCTCGCAATGGACGGGAATCTGGGTGTTTACCGAGTATCGCCATGGCAGGGTTGCCCCGGTATCCTATGAGTTGCTTGGCGCCGGCCGCAAACTTGCTGACCGGAAAGGCGTATTATTGTCAGCCGTGCTGTTAACGGACAGTGCCGGAGAGGTGCCGGGGGAGCTTATTTCTTATGGCGCGGACCAAGTCTATGTTGTTGAAGATCAGGGTTTTGCGCAATTTACCGATGATGTTTACGGAAACGCATTGGAGGATCTCGCCCGTCAGTATAAACCGGAAGTTATTCTTGCCGGAGCAACGGCAATCGGCCGCTCGTTTATCCCCAGAGTGGCGACATCGCTTAAAACAGGCCTCACCGCGGACTGCACGCAGCTCGACATCCAGGAGGAGGATGGCGTTCTGCTGCAGACCCGTCCGGCCTTTGGCGGTAATATCATGGCTACCATTGCCTGCACCGGCAGGCGTCCGCAGATGGCGACGGTGCGCCCGCTGGTCATGAAGGCCAACGCACCTGATCCCGGGCGGCAAGGTAAGATCATGCGTTGTGCCATTGCCCCTGACCGGCTGCTGTCCCGCATCAAAGTCCGGAATTTTTTCCCGTTGGCGGGTGATCAGGTCAAGCTGAATGAAGCGGATATTGTCGTGGCCGGCGGCAGAGGCCTTGAAAGTGAAAAGGGCTTTCTGCTCATTGCTGAATTGGCCCAGGAACTCGGGGGCGCTGTAGCGGCATCCCGGGCAGCCGTTGACAGCGGCTGGATAGCCTATCCCCATCAGGTGGGACAGACCGGCAAAACAGTCAGTCCGAAGGTTTATATTGCCTGTGGAATTTCCGGGGCAATTCAGCATCTTGTAGGCATGCAGTCCTCCGATACAATCGTGGCCATCAACAGAGATGCCAACGCCCCGATTTTTGATGTGGCTGCCTACGGTGTTGTTGGCGATGTTTTTGAAATTCTGCCGAAATTGATTGATAAAATAAAAGAAACCCGCGCCTCATAAATACGTGGCAGTGAAGCCGAAACGACTGAAATGAAGAATATGACATTGGAAGGAAAAATTGCCGTTGTTACAGGCGGCAGCCGGGGAATCGGCAGAGCCGTCTGTCTGCGCCTTGCCGGCATGGGCGCCACCGTGGTCGTCAATTATGTGAGCAGACCCGATGCCGCGGAATCGACTGTTGCTGAAATTATCAGCAATGGAGGCAAGGGTGCGGCCTATCAGTTTGATGTTTCAAGTTCCGATCAGGTGCAGTCGGCTTTCAAGCAGATATTGGCTGATTTCGGTCACATAGATATTCTTGTCAATAATGCCGGCATAACCCGCGATGGTCTCGTTGCCATGATGAAGGAACAGGCCTGGGATGAGGTTATTGACACGAATCTCAAAGGCGCTTTTCATTGCATCAAGGCCGTCAGCCGGCCGATGATGAAGCAGCGCTGGGGAAGGATCGTCTCCATCGCCTCGGTAATCGGCTTTGCCGGAAATGCCGGACAGGCAAATTATGCGGCCGCCAAGGCGGGCATGGTGGGACTGACCCGTTCCGTGGCAAGGGAGCTTGCCTCCCGGGGGGTCACTGTGAATGGTGTTGCCCCCGGCTACATTGATACCGATATGACAAAAGAGTTGCCGCCGGAGGTAACTGAAAAAATTAAAGCTGAAATACCCATGAATTCCTTGGGCACTGTTGAGGATGTGGCTGCGGCTGTTGCTTATCTGGTTTCAGATGAATCTCGATATGTCACCGGTCAGTTTATCCATGTCAATGGTGGCATGTTCATGGGATAGGGGAAGGGGCCTGAAGAAGAAGGTGATACGTGTTTCTTTCGGGCAATATGAGTGTTGTTAGGATAAAGAAGGAGAAAATTATGTCTAAAGAAGAAAAACTTATTGATATTATTGTTGAGCAGCTCAGTGTTGACAGAGCTAAAGTTATCCCTGCCGCCTCTTTTGTGGACGATCTTGGGGCTGACTCTCTGGATCTTGTTGAGCTGATTATGGCCATGGAAGAGGCCTTTGATACGGAGATTCCCGATGATGTTGCTGAAAAGATCACAACTGTTCAGCATGCGATTGATCATATTAACTCGTTGAAGTAGTTTTACGTCTGATTTGCTGTTTTTAGGCCTGATATTCATTGATGAGCTTTTTTGCATTATGAAATTTACCGCTGTATTTTTTTCGCCTAATGATTCAGGATATTGGCAAAGTGTAGCTGTCGAGGTTGCGAATGGCTAGAAGAGTGGTTGTTACCGGTTTGGGCTTGGTTACCCCTTTGGGTACCGGAGTTGAAAAAACATGGAATGGACTTTGCGCCGGGAAAAGCGGTGTCGCCCTGATTACCCGCTTTGATACCAGCGATTACGCGGTGAAAATTGCCGCGGAAGTCAAGGATTTCAATGTTGAGGATTTCATTGACCCGAAAACGGCCAAGCATCTGGAACTCTTTGTGCAGTATGCCGTTGCCGCGGCAGAGATGGCGCTCAGCGACGCGGGGTTTGCCATAACGGAGGAAAACTCCGCCAGGGTTGGGGTCATCACCGGCTGTGGTCTCGGCGGCCTGCCGACCATTGAAAAATATCACCAGATCTGCCTGGAGAGGGGTCCGAAGCGAATTACCCCCTTTTTTATCCCCATGGTCATTCCCAACATGGGCGCCGGCCAGATATCCATAGTGAAAAAGATCAAGGGTCCGAACATGTCGGTGACGACAGCATGCGCCGCCGGCACGCATGCTGTCGGCGAAGCATTCCGCATGATCAGTAATGGCAGCTGTGATGCTGCCCTGACAGGAGGAAGCGAATCTGTTGTCTGCCCGCTTGCCGTGGGTGGATTTAATGCCATGAAGGCTCTGTCAAAGCGCAATGACTGCCCGGAAAAGGCTTCGCGCCCCTTTGACCGCGATCGTGACGGGTTTATCATAGCCGAGGGAGCGGGAATTCTTCTCCTTGAGGAACTTGAGCACGCCAAAGCCCGCGGCGCCAAGATTTATGCGGAAATGGCAGGCTACGGTCTCTCCGGAGACGGCTTTCATATGGCCGCGCCTCCAGAGGACGGTGATGGGGCTGCGCGCTGCATGGCGATGGCCTTGAAGGATGCGGGCATGAATCCCGGGGCAATTGACTATATCAATGCCCATGGAACCTCAACGCCGTTAAATGATGTGGTCGAGACCCGGGCCATCAAGCGTGTTTTCGGCGATCATGCCCTGAAGCTTGCGGTGAGTTCAACAAAATCCATGACCGGTCATATGCTTGGCGGCGCGGGAGGCATTGAATCCGTTTTTACGGCCCTATCTATTCATAAGCAGGTTATTCCTCCCACGGCTAATCTTGAAAATCCTGATCCGGAATGTGATCTTGATTATGTGCCGGGTAGCGCCAGAGAGACAAAAATACGGGCGGCTATGTCCAATTCCTTTGGTTTTGGCGGAACAAATGCCGTGATTATCATGAAGCGCTTTGAGGGCTGAGACGTGAAGATAGCAATAGGATGTGATCACGGCGGTATCGCCTTAAAAAATGTCATCCTTTCTCTGCTTTCGGAATTGGGACATGAGATTTCCGATCAGGGAACGGATTCAGAAATATCCGTTGATTACCCGCGCTATGCTAAATCCGTATGTGATCTGGTGGCAGCCAATGCGTGTGATTGCGGGATCCTGATCTGCGGCACCGGTATCGGCATGTCAATGGCTGCCAATCGCAATAACAAGATCAGAGCGGCATTATGCGGTGATCTGTATACCGCCAGGTTGAGTCGTGAACATAACAATGCTAATGTGTTATGTCTCGGAGCCAGGGTGACCGGACCCGGACTGGCTGAAGAAATCGTCCGCGTCTGGCTCTCCACGGAATTTGCCGGGGATCGTCATCTGCGGCGGATAGAGATGTTTTAACAGTTATTTAAACTATATTCCAAAATGATACAAAATCTGAGTACTGATTTCTCAGACCAAAAGAGCAGAGCATGTCATTTTTAAAGCATACAGACCCGGCAGTGTATCGTGCTATCAGATATGAACTTGAAAGGCAGACCAATCAGCTGGAGCTGATCGCCTCTGAAAATATTGTCAGCACCGCGGTGCTTGAGGCGCAGGGATCCATTTTCACCAACAAATACGCTGAAGGCTATCCCGGCAAAAGGTATTACGGCGGTTGTGAGTATGCTGATGAGGTAGAGTTGCTCGCCATAAACCGGGCCATGGAACTCTTCGGAGCGGAATATGCCAATGTGCAGCCCCATTCCGGCAGTCAGGCCAATATGGCTGTCTATTTTGCCAGCCTTGAACCAGGCGATAAGGTTCTTGGCATGGATCTGGCCCATGGCGGTCATCTGACCCATGGCAGCAGTGTTAATTTTTCCGGCCAGCTTTTTCATTTTGTCTCCTATGGGGTAAAAAAGGAAACCGGTCAGATTGATATGAATGAGGTTGAGCGTATCGCTCTTGCCGAAAGACCGAAGATGATAGTGGCCGGGGCCAGCGCCTACCCGAGGATTATCGATTTTGAGGGATTCCGCCGGATTGCGGATAAAATCAATGCCCTGTTCATGGTTGATATGGCCCATATCGCGGGACTTGTGGCGGCAGGCCTCCATCCATCCCCGATTCCTCATGCCCATTTTGTGACGACCACTACCCATAAAACCATGCGTGGCCCCCGCGGTGGGTTGATCCTGGCCAAGGAAGAGTTCGGGAAAAAGCTGAACAGCAAAATTTTTCCGGGTATCCAGGGAGGGCCATTGGTGCACGTCATTGCCGCCAAGGCAGTAAGCTTCAAGGAGGCCATGGGCGAGGAATTTAAAAAGTATCAGCAGCAGGTGGTAATCAATGCCAGGGCATTGGGCGAAAATCTGAAACAATTCGGATTCCGGCTGGTGAGCAACGGCACGGATAATCATCTTCTGCTGGTGGATTTAAATAACAAGAATATCACCGGCAAACTCGCGGAAAAAGCACTGGAAGATGCAGGGCTCACAGTCAATAAAAACGCCATACCCTTTGACACCCAGAGCCGGTTTGTCACCGGCGGCATCAGAATCGGTACTCCGGCTGTAACCACCAGGGGGTTGAAGGAGCCGGAAATGGCGCGTATCGCTGACTGGATCAACCGGGCGATTGTCAATCGGGACAACAAGGAAGAACTGGCGGCCATTCGTCTTGAAGTGCGGATGCTTTGCGCCGCCTTTCCTCTGTATCCTGATTTAGTACGCGATGATGATTGATGTCACCCAGCGACCGTCATGGTCAGAATATTTTCTTGCCATTACCGAGCTTGTCGCCCAGCGTTCCACCTGTACGCGGCGGAAGGTCGGAGCAATACTGGTGCGTGATAGACGGATTATCGCCACGGGGTACAACGGCGCCCCGACCAAGGTGAGACATTGCCTTGAGGTAGGATGTCTGCGTGACCAGCAGAATATCCCTTCAGGTGAGCGGCATGAGCTGTGCCGGGGGCTGCATGCCGAACAGAATGCTATTATTCAGGCTGCTCTTCATGGTGTAAGTGTTGAAAATTCCACTGTTTATTGCACTAACATGCCATGCTCGATATGCAGCAAGATGCTGATTAATGCCCGAGTCAAAGCCATTTACTACCGGGACGGATATGCCGATATGCTCGCTGCATCCATGCTGGCCGAGGCAGGCGTTCCCCTTATCCAGATGGAGAAAACCGGCTGATCGGCCGCCCATATTTTCATTAAACAAGCGCCCAGGCAGCGGCCACGGAGACTTTTTATTCTCTTTGTGGCCTTTGTTACATTTAAAAGATTATCGCAGGCAAAAAAAGATGAAATGTCCTTACTGTGGCCATCTTGAAAACAAGGTGGTTGATTCCCGCCTCAATAAAGACTACACCATTACCCGCCGCCGCCGTTTGTGCGACTCCTGTGGCAGACGTTTCACCACCTATGAAAGGCTGGAGGTGACGATGCCCATGCTCATAAAAAAAGATGACCGTCGTGAGGCCTGGGATCGTGACAAGGTTGTTGCCGGGCTCAAGAAAGCCTGTGAAAAACGCCCTGTCAGCATGACTCAGCTGGAAGAATTTGTTGATAATCTCGAAAGAGAATTGCAGGACATGGGAGAAAAGGAGATACCGGTGCGAATTGTAGGGGCGCGGGTTATGGATGCCCTGCGCAGTATCGATGAGGTGGCCTATGTCCGCTTTGCCTCGGTTTACCGGCAATTCAAGGATTTAAATGAGTTCATGGAAGAACTAAAGGGGCTGCTTGGCGGCCGGGAAAATGAAAAGAGCGACGGATCCTGACGCTGCCTTTATGAAAATGGCCCTGCGCGAGGCTCGCAAAGGGTTGGGGAGAACCTCCCCTAATCCCGCTGTGGGCGCTGTCGTGGTAAAAAATGGCAAGTTTATTGCCAGCGGCTACCATAAAAAAGCCGGCACCCCCCATGCGGAAATTCACGCCCTGCAAGCGGCTGGGGAGAAGGCCAGAGGGGCGACACTCTATGTCACTCTGGAACCATGTAATCATACAGGACGGACCCCCCCGTGCACCCAGACCATCATGGCCAGCGGCATCAGCAGGGTAGTGGTCGGCATGATCGACCCTAATCCTCTTGTCGCTGGTTCTGGCTGCGCTTTTCTGCAAAATAAGGGGATTGCGGTAAGAACGGATGTGCTGGCTGAGCAATGCCGGGCAATCAACTATCCTTTTATCAAGCATATCACAACCGGGTTGCCTTGGGTTATCATGAAGGCGGGCTGCAGTCTGGATGGACGAATTGCCGCGGCAAACGACAGAGGGGGCTGGATTACCTGCGAAAAGTCGAGGCATGAGGCGCATCGTTTGCGCAACCTCGTTGACGCGATCTTGATCGGCGCGGATACGGCCATCACGGATAATCCTTCTCTGACCACCAGATTAAAGGGAAGAAAGGGAAAAGATCCCTTGCGCATTATCCTGGACAGCAAGCTGCGCCTTTCCCCCACGGCAAGGATGCTTGGGCAGGACTCCGCAGCGCCAACCTGGATTTTCTGTTCCCGGGAAGCGGATATGGAAAAGGCAAAAAATCTGGAGAAGGCGGGGGCCAAAATCATCCGGGTGGCAAAAGGTCGAAACGGTTATCTCGATCTGCCAAGGATATTAAAAATTCTGGGTGACGCCCAGGTAAACAGCCTTCTGGTGGAGGGCGGCGGCCGGGTGCATGGTTCTTTTTTACGCGCCGGTCTGGTTGATCAGGTAACACTCTTTCTGGCCCCTCTTTTTTTGGGCGGCGATGCCGTTCCCGTAGTCGACAACTTCAGGCTGGCCGGTGCGCAAGAGGGCAGAAGATTTGTGCCCCAACGCATCAGACGTTTTGATGATGATGTGCTGATCGATGGCTTGTTCACCAGTGAATACGGATGGTCTGATCAACGTTTAAACGGTAAAACTCTTTAAGTCTGCCCATGTTTACAGGAATCATACAGGGAAAAGGCAAACTCCTGGAAAAGAGACCGTCAGGCGGCGGGATGGTTTTCGCGGTGGAGGCCGATTTCGATCTCACGGACCCGGTGGAAGGAGAGTCCATAGCCTGCAACGGCGTATGTCTCACGGCCAAGAAGATTACAGGCCGCCGTTTCGAGGTTGATATTTCCCCTGAAAGCCTTTCCCGTACCAATCTCGGCACTGTTGCCGCCGGCATGAAAATGAATCTTGAACGGGCCTTGCGCTTAAGCGACCGGCTTGGCGGACATCTTGTCAGCGGCCACGTCGATGCCTGTGCAACCGTTCAGGAAAAAAGGCATGAAGGAGACTTTGTCCGCTTCCATTTTGCTGTCCCGAAAGGACTGGGGCGCTATATCATTGAAAAGGGTTCCATCACCATTAACGGCATCAGTCTTACAGTCAATCACTGTGATGACCGCGCCTTTTCTGTCGCCATTATTCCCCATACCCTGCAGGTGACAACGCTGGGGGCGCTGAAACAGGGTGATCAGGTGAACATCGAGGTTGATCTGATAGGAAAATACGTGGAAAAACTGCTGCAGGTTAAGGAAAAAGAGGGGGAGACCCGCCCCTCACGGATCAATCCTGCCTTCCTGGCGGAACACGGTTTTCTGAAATAGCTGAAACAAAGACAGAAGACGGAATAACTGATTTTCTTGCTTTGCGTGTTCATTGTGGCTCCTGGGAAGTTATAATCTAATATCGTTATTTTTAATTCTTATCATCCGGCCCGGCCGGATCAGGTGAAAAATATGCCGGTAAGCAGTATCGAAGAAGTTATCGAAGACATCAGAGCAGGAAAAATGATCATTCTTGTTGATGATGAGGACAGGGAAAATGAAGGGGATCTGTACATGGCGGCTCAGATGGCAACCCCGGAGTCCATCAATTTCATGGCCACGCACGGCAGGGGGCTGATCTGTCTGACCTTGACCCCCGAGCATCTGGAAAAGTTGCAGCTGCCCATGATGGTGCAGAACAACCAGTCGCCCTATCAGACCGCCTTTACTGTAAGTATTGAGGCCCGTCATGGCGTCACCACCGGCATATCAGCCGCGGACCGGGCGCGAACCATTCAGACTGCCGTAGCACAGGATGTGAAGCCCGAAGACCTGGTCAGCCCAGGGCATATCTTTCCCTTACGGGCCAGGAGAGGCGGAGTGCTGGTCCGTACCGGACAGACCGAGGGGTCGGTTGATATTTCCAGGCTCGCCGGGCTTGCGCCCGCGGGGGTTATCTGTGAAATTATGAAAAATGACGGGACCATGGCCAGGATGCCGGATTTGCAGGTGTTTGCCAGGGAACATGGCTTAAAAATCGCCACTATTGCCGACCTGGTCGCCTACAGGATGAAAAAGGATAAGCTTGTTCACCGTGCCGCTGAAACAAAAATGCCCACCCGTTATGGCGGGGAATTCCGGGCCGTTGTCTACACCAATGATGTCGATGACTATGAACACCTGGCCTTGGTCAAAGGGGATATCACCCCGGACAAGGACGTGCTGGTCCGGGTCCATTCGGAATGTTTGACCGGCGATGTCTTCGGGTCCATGCGTTGCGATTGCGGAGGACAGCTTCAGGCTGCCATGCGCATGGTGAGCAAGGAGGGCTGCGGAGTCATTCTTTATATGCATCAGGAAGGCAGGGGAATCGGCCTGGTCAATAAGATCAAGGCCTATGCCCTGCAGGACAGCGGCCTGGATACCGTTGAGGCAAACCTCAAACTGGGTTTCAAGGCTGATCTGCGTGATTACGGCATCGGCGCCCAGATTCTTCGTGATCTGGGTGTCAGTAGAATGAAACTGATGACCAATAATCCCAAAAAAATCGTGGGACTTGAAGGATACGGTTTGCAGGTCGTGGACCGGGTGAAGATCGAGATGGATCCCGTTCCTGAAAACCTGGGTTATCTGCGCTGTAAAAAGGATAAAATGGGCCATCTTCTTGAACTGAATGGTTCGGAAAGCGAGGGGTAACCCGGCACTGTATAGATCTGCAGGATAATTTCTCAAGCTTAAAGTGTAAGAATCGAATAGACATGTGGAGCGGGTAAATGGCAAAATATTTTGAAGGAAACTTTCAGGCTGAAGGCAAAAAAATCGGGATCGTACTGGCCCGTTTCAACTCATTTATTGCGGAACGGCTTCTTGAAGGCGCGCTGGACACCTTGCTTCGTTTCGGAGCCTCGGGTGATGATATCGAGGTTGCCCGTGTCCCCGGCGCCTTTGAAATACCCCTTGTTGCCCAGAAAATGGCAAAATCAGGGCGCTATGATGCGGTGATCTGTCTTGGCGCCGTCATCCGCGGCGCCACGCCTCATTTTGATTTCGTGGCCAATGAAGCCGCTAAAGGCATTGCCCAGGCCAGCATGGAAAGCGAAGTGCCGATTATATTCGGAGTTCTGACCACGGATACAATTGAGCAGGCCATTGAAAGAGCCGGATCCAAAGCTGGGAATAAAGGATCGGAATGCGCCGCCGCTGCAATCGAGATGGTGAACCTGTTGAACACTTTAGTATGAGCATTCGTCGAAAATCAAGGGAACTGGCCCTCCAGTGTCTCTATCAGATCGATCAGGGCGGCAATCAGCAACCGGATATTGCCGGCATGAAGGAATATTTTGATGTGAACCAGAAGGCGGTTTCTTATGCCCAGGAACTTGTCAGCGGTATCCAGTTGCACTGGGAGGTTCTGAACCGCATGGTCGAGGATCATGCAAAAAATTGGCGTTTGAGCCGCATGGCTGTCATTGACCGGAATATCCTGCGTATTGCCGCCTATGAAATTGCCTATATGAATGATGTGCCGTCCTCTGTCATTTTAAACGAGGCAATTGAGATTGCCAAGCGTTTCAGTTCCGATGATGCCGCCCCCTTTATTAACGGCATTCTGGATTCCATCTGCCGCAGCATAAGGAAGGAAGAAAACGAGACAAATTCTGGGCATGATTGACGGATTCGACTTCCACAATTGATCTATGGTAAATGTGTCAACAAGCCAATCCCTCCAACCTACTCCCGCCCAAGAGGTTGCCGCAGTTCTGGCCATAGTCTCCGGCGTTTTTCTGCTTCTCTCCTTTGTGAGTTTTGTGCCCCCGGCCGGGGCGTTTTCTCCTGCCGCCGCAAACTGGTGCGGAACAGTAGGGAACCTGCTGGCAACCCTGTTTATGAGTTTTCTCGGGCTCAGTTCCTTCTGGGTGCCTTTTCTTTTTATATTTTTCGGGATTTCCATTTTTTTCGGCAGATTTTCTCTGCAACGCCTGCCGATTATCTGCGGTGGCTGCACGGGACTGCTGCTGGCCAGCAGTGCCCTGCTGGCCTCTTTTCCCTGGCCTGCCCTGACTTTTTTCGGCCGTGGTTTTCCTCTGGCCGGCCGGGCCGGCGACATCCTTTTTGACTTTACGAGCAATTATTTCGGCTGGGCCGGAGCTTTTCTCTTTTATGCCACCATACTTCTGCTTTCTCTTATGGCTACGGTGCAATTTTCTCCTTTTTTTATGGGCCGGAGCGTGGTAAACGGCTGCGGCCGTCTTAATGAGAAAATAAAGGAACGTAAAAGAAGCAAAGCAAACAAGGGGAAAGCGCCTCCCGCCCATGATGATGCGGAAATCCGGGAAAAAGATAATGATGAACCACAACTTTCCTTACCTCATCTCCATGCCCCTGTTGCCCTGGAGACCGTTTCGCCGCCGGAGGAGTTCGAGCCTGTACCGGTGAAGACAGGAAATTATCAATTGCCGACCCTTTCTCTGCTTGATAATCCCGAAGAGGATGAGGTTGTGGTCGAAAGGGATCACTATCTGTCCGTCAGTCGCGCCCTTGAGTTGAAACTTGCGGATTTCGGGGTCAAGGGCAAGGTCACGGGCATTTCTCCGGGCCCGGTGATCACGACCTATGAATTTGCTCCCGCCCCGGGGGTTAAGATAAACAGGATCGTTTCCCTGGCGGATGATCTGGCCCTCGGGCTGCAGGCGGAAAGCGTGCGCATTATCGGTTCCATCCCGGGGAAGGCGGCGGTTGGCATCGAGATTCCCAACCCGCGCCGGAAAACCGTTTTCATCAGGGAAATTCTGGCCACGGAACGGTTTCTCAATGCCGGGCCAAAGCTTACCATAGCGCTTGGCATGGATGTGGTTGGCCGTCCGGTCTGCGCCGATCTGACCCGCATGCCGCATCTGCTCATTGCCGGGGCGACCGGTGCGGGCAAAAGCGTGGCCATTAATACCATTATCTGCAGTCTGCTTTTTAAAGCCACGCCGGATGAGGTGCGGCTGCTCATGGTTGATCCGAAGCGCATTGAGCTTTCCACCTATGAGGCGATTCCTCATCTGCTTCATCCTGTAGTGGTAGATCCCAAGATGGCGAGCCGCGCCTTGCAGTGGGCGGTCAGAGAGATGGAGCGGCGGTACATCCTCATGGAGGGCATGCGGGTCAAGGGGTTCGCCAGCTACAATGAAATAGCCGAGGAGAAACTGCCGTATATCGTTATCATCATCGACGAGCTGGCGGACCTGATGATGGTTTCCTCCAACGAGGTGGAAAATGCCGTGGCTCGGCTGGCCCAGATGGCCAGGGCATCGGGTATGCATCTTATCCTTGCCACCCAACGGCCTTCCGTTGATGTTCTTACCGGACTCATCAAGGCGAATTTCCCCACCAGGATGTCTTTCAAGGTTTCCTCAAAGATCGATTCACGCACCATCCTGGACACAAGCGGCGCCGAACATCTTCTCGGCGCGGGCGACATGCTCTTCCTGCCCCCGGGCACAGCCCGTCTGCAACGTATTCACGGAGCGTATATCTCGGAACAGGAATCTGAGAGAATCGTCAATTTTCTCAAGGAACAGGGCAGCGCCCGTTATGATGAATCCGTCATCCAGAGCGTGGAAAAGGAAGAGGATCCCCAGGATAACGAGGTGGACGGCGATCTTGATGATAAATATGATGAGGCCGTGGCCATTGTCTGTGAATCGGGACAGGCCTCCATCTCCATGATTCAACGGCGTTTACGGGTGGGGTACAACAGGGCGGCCAGGATGATTGAAACCATGGAGAAGGAAGGAGTGATAGGCCCGGCTGATGGGGCCAAACCCAGGGAAGTCCTGACCAGGAAAAGCTACTGAAAAGCGGAACCTGTTTCTTTAAATGAGATGAATTTATGATATCACCCTCTGCCGCAATCGATATCAGCGTTGACAACCATGTCCACAGCCGGCTCTGCCACCATGCCATGGGTGAGATGGAAGAGTACGTTCTGGCCGGGCTTGGCGCGGGGTTAAAAAAAATCATTTTTCTTGAGCACTTTGAGATAGAAATCAAGTACTTTGAATCAACCTGGCTTAGGGAAGATGAATTTGCCGGGTATCATCGGGAAGGTTGTCGTCTGTCGGAAAAATATCAAGGGAAAATTGAGATAGGCACCGGGGTTGAGGTGGGAGTAAACCCGGATCGTTTGCCGGAAACCATTGATTTTCTCATTAAATTTAAGTGGGACCGTATCGGACTCTCCTATCATTATCTGGATACAGGGGACGGACACGTCAATATGGTGAGCCGCAGGCCGGAAAACATTGCCTTGATGGAAAAGATAGGGGTTGAAAAGGTCGCTGCTGCGTATTTTACGGGTCTGCAAAAAGCCCTTGCCATCATACCCGCTGATGTCGTCTGCCATCTTGACGCAGTGCTGCGCCACTGTCCCTCTTTTTCCTTTTCGCAGGAGCACTTTGAAAAAGTGCATGAAATTCTGATGGTCATGGGGGCCAAGGATATCGCCCTTGAGGTGAATACTTCGGGATTTGTCTTGAGAAATGAACCTTTTCCTGCTGTCAGGATTCTTAAACAGGCGCAAAAAATGGGGGTCGGACTGCTGGCCGGTTCCGATGCCCATCGTCCCGAGGATGTTGGCCGCTATTTTGACAGGCTGCCGCTTTTGCTGGATTGAAAACCGCTCACAAGTTTACTCTGTTTTGATCACCAGGGGAATAACGTGGAGGGCGCTGGAAATTGACTGGGTGCTTTTCAAGGACCAATCCTGGCATTGCAATGGTACGCTGCCGAGCAATTTATTGATTTCTTCCACCAACCCTTTGATATTGATAACCGGATGGCGTGAAAAAACATCGGGAAGCCCATAGGTCAGATTGCAGGCGAGGCATCTGCCGGGACGTTGATTGAGGTGGAGTTCAAAATACATTTTTTTCTCTTCCGGTACATACATGACAAATTTCAGTGAGATGTTATAAGCCCCTTCTCTGGCATCCCCGAACAAGGCTTCAAAAAAATCGTCAGCCCGGCCGGCCGGGAAAAGTTTCCGGAGTGTCTCATCGGTAAAAATATCGTGCAGTTCCGCCATTTCAGAAAACCTCAACTATCGGTAATTGTACGGTAGTATTTCAATATTACTTGTAAAAAGGTATACTACTGTTTTTACAAGGCAAGGTCAAACCAAAAAAAACTATAGTTTATTCCATGAAACAACCAAGTCTCTTTCCTGCCAATACAGACTCCGGCCGCCACCGGCAGTCCCGAATCAAACCAACCGATCTGAATCCGTCCCAGCTCGAGGCTGCCACCACCGTGGATGGTCCGGTTCTTGTCATCGCAGGGGCTGGTAGCGGCAAGACCCGCACCCTCGTCTACCGGCTTGTTCATCTGGTGGAACAAGGTGTTCCCCCGGATGATATCCTGCTGCTGACCTTTACCCGCAAGGCTGCCCAGGAAATGGTGGGCAGGGCGGTTCATTTACTTGACGGCTCCTGTCAGAAGGTAATGGGGGGCACCTTCCATGCCATTGCCAATCTCCTCCTGCGCCGGTACGCTCATTATGCAGGCTATGCCTCAAATTTCACCATCATAGACCGGGGGGATGCCGAGGGCATCATCAATCTTATCAAGTCGTCGCTTGATTTAGGCGGGGCAGGCAAGCGGTTTCCCTCAAAGCGGGTGATTGTCAATATCATCAGCGGGGCTGTCAATAAATCGCAGCCCTTTGACGAACTGGTCGCCAGCCAGCACATCCACTTGTTGGAATTCATAACCGATCTGCACCGCATACGGGATCATTATCATCAGTTCAAGCGTGATCACGGTCTCATGGACTATGACGATCTGCTGGTTCATTTACGCAATGTGCTGGCGGATCATGAGGCGGTCCGTCATGAAATATCCGCCCGGTTCCGCTACCTCATGGTTGATGAATATCAGGATACCAACCACCTCCAGGCTGAAATTGTCCGCCTTATCGCCACGGATCACGATAATGTCATGGTGGTTGGTGACGACAGCCAATCCATTTACAGTTTTCGCGGCGCTGATTTTAGAAATATCATGGATTTCCCGAAAATTTTCCCGGGCACAAAAATTATCCGGCTGGAGGAGAATTACCGGAGCAGCCAGAAGATTCTGGAAACCACCAATGCCATCATCGAACATGCCAGGGAGAAATATACAAAAAAGCTTTTCAGCAATATCGCAGGCGGCGAAAAACCTGCCCTTTTTGCGGCCAGGGATGAGGGCGAACAGGCACGCTATGTGGCCGGCAAAAT
The DNA here is from genome assembly GCA_016219175.1 of Deltaproteobacteria bacterium. Lineage (GTDB taxonomy): Bacteria > Desulfobacterota > Desulfobulbia > Desulfobulbales > SURF-16 > SURF-16. The sequence goes on from JACRCD010000045.1 coordinate 32,345, forward strand.
AGCCGAACTCCACCAACAAGGGGCGCCGTATCATGACATGGCGGTTCTTTTCCGCTCCGGCTACCATTCCTACAAGCTTGAGCTTGAGCTGACAAACAGGCAGATCTCATTTGAGAAAAGAGGGGGATTGAAGCTGACGGAAACAGCCCATGTCAAGGATATCATCTCCTATTTACGTCTGGTGGTCAACATGCAGGATACCCTGTCCTGGAACAGAATATTGCTGCACCTGCCGAAGGTCGGCCCCCGAACCGCCCAGAAGATCGTGGCCGCCGTGAGTGGGGCAGAGGATCCTCTTACCGGCCTGGAAGGGTTCCAGGCCGCCCCGGCCTGGCGGGACGAGTTTCAGGAGCTGGTCAAAATGATGCATGATCTCCGGGGCAGCACGGACCCCGTCGCGCAGTTTGAAAGGATCATGGCCTACTATCAGCCGGTTTTTGAACGCCTTTATCACGATGATTATCCTGTTCGGGGTCGGGATCTGGAACAGCTCAAGACGATCATCGGCGACTACAAGAATCTGAGGGACTTTCTTGATGATGCCTCGCTGGATCCGCCGGACCTCACGGCTGACCCTGTTCTGGCGCCCGAACAGGGCAAACTTGTTCTCTCCACCGTCCACTCGGCCAAAGGTCTTGAATGGGACACGGTCTTTATCATCGATCTGGCGGATGGGAAATTCCCCTCAGCCCATTCCATCGCCTTCCCTGATCAATTTGAAGAGGAAAGACGGCTGCTCTACGTGGCCGCCACCCGGGCGAAATCCCGTCTTTTTCTCACCTATCCCCGTGAAACCATCTCTCCGGACCGGTCACGCCATTACGCCACCATTTCGCCTTTCCTGGCCCAACTCTCCGCCGGTCTTATCAATAATGTCTCCGGGGGAAGCGGATTTTATGGGGCATATGGTTCTTCTTCACTGAAGTTTTCTTCCTCGGCAATGAACCATGGGGGTGATCCGGACCAGGCCTGCACGGTTAACGTCCAAGAACGGCAACAGGTTGCGGCCGGGGAAAAAATCACCACTACCGAAATGCTGGCGCCGGGCATGACAGTGAAGCATGGTTTTTTTGGCAGCGGGCAGGTAAAAAAAATAGTGGGGGATAAGGCTGTTGATGTCTTCTTTCCCCGTTATGGCATGAAAACACTCAGGCTTGACTATGCAAAACTGGAATTGGCATAACCGCCCGGGTGATAGACGGAAAATTTTTCAGACTGAAAAACAAAAGGATTGACTATGCAATACCAGGAGGCCTGGTCCTATCTGGATCAGCTGCAGTTCTTCAAGATAAAACTCGGCCTCGACAGCATGGCCGGTTTTCTTGACGGCGTGAATCACCCGCAGCGTGATTTGAAGTTCATCCATGTGGCGGGGACAAACGGCAAGGGTTCCGTGTCTGTCACCCTGCTCACCCTGCTTGGTGAGGCAGGCTATAAAGCCGGTCTCTATACCTCGCCCCATCTCTGCTCCGTGCGGGAACGTTTCCGGATTAATGATCGCTATATCAGTAAAGATGACTTTGCCGGTATAGCCACAATGATTCGTAACGGTCTGGGAGAGCGCCAGATTACCTATTTTGAATTCACCACAGCCTTGGCCCTCCTCTGGTTTGCCCAGGAAAAGGTCGATATCGTTATCCTTGAGACAGGACTCGGCGGCAGGCTCGATGCCACCAACGTCATCAGCCCCTTGGTCAGCGTCATTACCAATGTGTCCATGGACCATGAGGCGCATCTCGGCACAACCCTGGAGCAGATTGCCGCCGAAAAGGCGGGGATTATCAAGCAAGATATCCCTGTAGTTTCCGGGGTGGCCGCTGATGGTGGGCTTACGGTGGTCAGCCGCGCCTGCCAGGAGAAAAACGCGCCGCTTTTTCTCCTGGGGCGAGATTTTACCGCGCAACGTCATGGCGATGGCTCGTGGGATTATGCCGGGGTGAACGGCTTGCGGCTGCATGATCTTCCGCTGCGGATGAAGGGAGACCATCAGCTTGATAATGCCGCCCTGGCCCTCGCCGTGCTTGATTGTCTGCGACCCCATGGTTTCATGGTGAATGAGCAGTCTGTCGCCCAGGGACTAGCCGGGGTCCGCTGGCCGGGCCGGCTGGAATATTTCTGTATTGACCGGGATACGGGCAGGATAATGGAAGATTTTGATCAAGACCACTCAACAGAAAATAACAACGTCCGCCGCTATCTGCTCGACGGCGCGCATAATCCGGCCGGCATATCCTCGCTTATCCGGAGTCTCAAGTCGGATTTTGCTTACGGACGGCTGATCTGCGTCTGGGCCAGCATGTCTGACAAGGATATTGCCAAAACCCTTAATCCCATTGCCCCATACTGCCAGATCATTATCTTTACCCGCCCGGAATCCGAACGTTCGGCCACCCCTGAAAAACTCACGGAAATCCTCCCTGATGAGCTGAAAAAACGGGCCGTCAGCCGGGTGGATGTCAGCGAGGCTGTGCGCTATGCCGAAAAAGAGGCAGGGCCGCGGGATTTGATCTGTATCGCCGGTTCTCTTTATCTGGTGGGCGCGGCCAGAAAAATTCTCCTTGGTGATATTGTTGAGGGAGACTGACAGGGGAGATGAAAATGGTGATGGATGATTTTGTTTTTACCGGCGTTGATGAAGCGGCCATCAATAGGGAGAAGGCAAAGGCCAGGGAACTGCGGAAAAGTTCCTGGTGGAAAAACAGGATTGCCGCTGGAATCTGTTATTACTGCGGCGGGAAATTTTTAGCCAAGGAGCTGACCATGGATCATCTTATCCCGCTTGCCCGTGGAGGGACAAGCAGCAAAGGGAACCTGGTTCCAGCCTGCAAGGGTTGCAATAACAAGAAAAAAACGCTGTTACCTCTTGAGTGGGAAGAATATATGGCCACTCTTGACCGCCGTGCATAACGGGTAAGAAATCCTCAAAATATCCCGCCTCGCCTCGCCTTTTTTGCTGTTTTTCAAAAAACATTTTTTTCCAGCAGGTGGATATGATAGTATTATTCTTAATATAATTGTGGAGTTGCGTTTGTGTCAGGTTTTTTTTGGTCTGTTTTCATAGTTGGAAACATATCGTTTTCATTTATTAATTACTTTTGGCAGGGGTGGATATGAAATTTTCTGATATGAAAATAGGTTACAAAATTATTTCCGGATATCTTGCCGTCTGCCTGATGATTGTTGTGGCCGGCATCACCGGTTACCAGGGCATGAATGAGGAGAAGAAAAACTCCTCCGTCGCCGATGCGAGTCAGCAGATGATACTGCAGGTGCGCACTGATATGCAGATGGTCATGGAATTGCTTGTATCGCCGTCCCCCCAGGATCTGGAAAAAGTGTGGCAGGAGCACCTGAAGGCGGTTGAGGAATTTGAACTGTATCTGGCCGCTATTGCTAAGGGGGCTGAAACCGACCTGGGCACTGTTTCCGCCTCCGCTAATCCCCGCTTACTGGAAAAAATTACCGATGCCGACAATTTTCATAACGATAAATTCCTGCCTGCCGTTCAAAAAATTTACGAGTTTAAAAAGAAGGGTTTTACCACAACGGAGAAGAGCCTTGATGAGATAAAGCAGTTGGAAACCGCCTTAGGCAGCATGGACGAGCAGGCTGACGAGTATGGCAATAAAATGATGGAGATATTGCTGACCTCGGCCCTGATCGCCAAGAAAGACATGGATAATGCCGTTAAAAAAGCCAAGCGCAATATTGTTATCGCCATCATCGTCGGGGTTGTTTTTGCATTACTGTTGGGGCTTTTGTTGAGCAGAAAAATAACCGCGCCCCTGCAAAATGCCGTGCACCTTGCCGACGTCTTGTCAGCCGGCGATTTGACCGCCACCATTGCTCTTGACCAGCAGGATGAGGTGGGCCTGATGGTCAAGGCCTTAAACAAGATGGTGCTCAGCCTGCAGGATGTTATGAACCGGATTGGTCAGGGCGTGAAAAATCTCTCCGCCGCTTCAACACAACTGTCAGGGGCTTCCCAGGGGATGGCCTCGGGGGCGGAAGAACTCACGGCCCAGGCATCAACCACTGCCGCGGCCACGGAACAGATCAGCGCCAATCTGAATATGGTTAACACCACCTCTGAAACGATGGCCAGGCAAAGCCAGAACGTAGCCCACTCGGCCGAGGAGATCAGTACAAATGTCAATTCCATCGCCGCGGCGGTAGAGGAGATGTCCGCCTCCATCCAGGAGGTTTCCCAGAACTGCGCCCAGGCCCAACAGATGGCGGAGAACGCCAGTGGGGCAAGCAATGACGCCAAGGAAAAAATGACCCTTCTTGACCAGGCGGCCAGGGATATCGGCAAGGTCATTGATGTCATTACGGAAATCACGGAGCAGACCAAGCTGCTGGCCTTGAATGCCACCATTGAGGCGGCCAGGGCTGGTGAAGCAGGAAAGGGTTTCGCCGTGGTGGCCAGCGAGGTGAAGGAGCTGGCAAAACAGACGGCGGATGCCACGGAAAAAATCGCCAGTCAGATTCGGGACATGCAGGGCAGGACAACAGGGGTTGTCAACGATATCCAGAAGGTGACCGAGATCAACAAAAAGGTACATGAATATACCTATACTATTGCCGCGGCGGTTGAGGAACAGACGGCAACGGCGGGCGAGATTGCCCGGACCATAGCCGGAGTGGCCCAGAGAACGTCGGAGGTATCAAATCTTTCCCGAGGGTTTTCCGTGGCTATCGAACAGGAGCTGGTCAGCGCCATCCGGGAGGCATCCACCGGGGTCGCCGAGGTTTCCCGCAATATTCACGGCGTCAACGATGTCGCCAAGGAATCGGCGCGATCGGCCAGCGCAATCAATGACTCATCAAACGAGCTGGCGCAGCTGGCCAATGAACTTCAGGCCCAGGTTGACAAGTTTAAAACCAGATAAGAGAATGCCCAAAAGCGCCTAGGGCTAACACTTCTTTCTGTGCAGAAAACACACTGCCTTCAGGCGCTTAAGTGCGCTTGGAGTACTTTAGAGACTTCCTATTGAATATCCCGCAGCCTTTTTTTGCTGTCGTCTATTTTCAGTAAGGTGGCGGAAAGGATTTCCACCTTCTCTTTTTCCTTATTCACCACATCCTCCGGGGCATTGGCCAGGAATTTTTCATTCGTGATCTTTCCCTGGCTCTGCTGCAGCTGTTTTTCGAGCTTGGCCTGCTCTTTGGCTAATTTTTCCAGTTCCTTTTGCACATCAATAAGCCCTTCCAAAGGAACACAGATTTCCACATCCTCAAATATTGCGGATGCCGCCCCTTTCGGACCATGCCCCTCATGAAGCAGAGCGAGGGTGTTGGCCCGGGTCAGACCTTGGATGGCAGCGCGATGTTGATCTATTAATGCTGCCCTGCCCTGGTTGTGGCAGATGACAATCACCTCAATCCGGGCGGAGGGGTGAATCTGCATCTCGCTGCGAATATTGCGGATGGCCCCGATGAGGCCCATGACAAGTTGCGCGGTTGTTTCCGCCTCAGGATCATCCCAGCCGGGATTTTGTTCGGGATAGGGCGCATTCATGATGCTTTCCCTTTCTCCGGGCAGGGCATGCCAGATCTCTTCGGTGACAAAGGGGATCACCGGGTGAAGCAATTTGATAACAGATTCCAGCACGGCGAAAAGCACACCCTTGACCATTTGTTTGTGGACTTCAGCATCACTGAAGAGTTCCGGCTTGATGAGTTCGAGATACCAGTCGCAGAATTCATGCCAGATGAACTGATACATGGCGGATGCGGCATCATTGAATCGGTAATCATGCAGGGCTCTGTGCACTTCGGCTATGGTGCGGTTGAGGCGGCTTAAAATCCAGCGGTGAGAAAGACCAAGACCGGCCGCCGTTACTTTGCTGGTGACGGAGGGCTCACAATCACTTATGTGCATGAGGGCAAACCTGCTGGCATTCCATATTTTATTGATGAAATACCGGTAGCCCTCGATCCTTTCTTCTGAAAGCCGGATATCCCTGCCTTGGGCGGCAAAGGCGGTCATGGTGAAACGAAGGGCGTCCGTACCGAACTTGTCCATGACCAGCAGGGGGTCCATGACGTTGCCTTTTGATTTGCTCATCTTTTGCCCTTCGCTATCGCGGACCAGGGCGTGCAGATAGACATCCTTGAAAGGAACCTCTCCCATGAAGTGCAGCCCCATCATCATCATGCGCGAAACCCAGAAAAACAAAATGTCAAAGCTGGTAATAAGCACTGAGGTGGGATAAAAAAACTTGAGCTCCTGGGTTTTGTCCGGCCAGCCCAGGGTGGAAAAAGGCCACAGGGCTGAACTGAACCAAGTATCGAGTACATCCGTTTCCTGCAGAAGCTGTCTGGATTTGCATTTGGGACAGTGATCCGGTTCGCTTTCGCTGACCGTCAGCTCCCCGCAGGCCTCACAGGTCCAGGCTGGAATCTGATGACCCCACCAGATCTGCCTGGAAATACACCAGTCCCGGATATTATACATCCAGTCAAAGAAGGTAGCCTCCCAGGATTTCGGATGAATTTTGATTTCCCCGTTTTTCACCGCGTTAATGGCTTTCATTGCCAGAGGTTTAACCGAAACAAACCATTGTTTTGATAATGAGGGCTCGACAACGGTTGAGCATCGGTAGCAGTGGCCAACGCCATGCTGATAATCTTCGATACCGTCCAAAAAGCCGTTCGCCCGCAGATCCTCAACAATCTGTTTGCGGCAGGCGAAGCGATCGAGTCCGGCATAAGGTCCGGCTTCAACATTCATGTGGCCATCGTCATCCATCACCTTGATAGCGGGAAGATCATGACGACGGGCCATTTCAAAATCATTCAGATCATGGGCCGGGGTAACCTTCAAAGCGCCCGTGCCGAATTCCCTTTCGACCTGTTCATCAAAAACAACCGGTATTTTCCGGTTGACAAGGGGAAGGATCACGGATTTCTCCGGCAAGGAGCTGTATCTCTCATCCTCGGGATGAACCGCGACCCCTGTGTCGCCGAGCATGGTCTCGGGACGTGTTGTGGCGACCACGATGTATCCTTCCCCATTGGCAAAAGGATATCTGATCCGATAAAGCTTTCCAGCAGTGGGTTCGTGCTCGACCTCCAGATCAGCCAAGGCGGTATGGCAACGTGGACACCAGTTTATGATATAGTCGCCCCGGTAAATCAATCCTTCCCGGTACAGACGGGTAAAAACAGTGCGCACCGCCCGGGATAAGCCCTCATCCATGGTGAAACGCTCCCTGTCCCAGTCGCAGGAGCAGCCGAGTCTTTTCAGCTGGTTGATAATCTGCCCGCCTGACTGAGCTTTCCACTGCCAGACCCGTTCAATGAATTTGTCCCGGCCCACATCGTGCCGGGTGAGATCCTCGGCCGCCAGCTGCCGCTCAACCACGTTCTGGGTGGCTATGCCGGCATGGTCGGTTCCCGGAACCCACAGGGTATTGAAGCCCTGCATGCGCTTGTATCGCACCAGGATATCCTGCATGGTATTGTTCAAGGCATGTCCAACATGGAGAACCCCGGTTACATTAGGAGGGGGGATGACAATGGAGAAAGAGGGCCGCGACTCATCCATTGTCGCCCTGAATTTTTTTTGTTCCTGCCAGACCAGATACCACTTTTTTTCAACATCGGAAAATTCGTAGGCCTTGGCAAGCAGCTTTTCTGTATTCATGTTGTCTTCGTTCGTTGTCATGCTCGTACTCATTTCAAGTATTGCGATATCACAGTGATTTTTTTTACAATGGCTTAGGCCGGAACGTGCGATTAGAGGACATGCGGCAAGACCATCAAAACAATTCCGCACCAATCTACAGCACACTCCATCGTTTGGGAAAGAAAATATTGGTGTAGAGATCCAGGGCGTACCGATCGGTCATGCCGGAGATGAAATCACAGACCTTTCTGGGACGCTCCGTCTCCTCGCCGTAAGCTGTTTCAGCTTTCCAGATAGCGCCTCCCGGCAGTTTAATATCTTCTTCCATGAAATAATGGTACAACTCACGTATAATTTTCATGGCCTTAATGAATTCACGATGCACGCAGTTGGTCTGGTAAACATTTTCAAACAAAAAGGTGCGTAAATCGCCAGTTGCCTGCAGAATTCCAGGACTCATTACCAGCCGCGCACCACCTGATTCTATTGTTTTCATGATGAGGTCATTGACCATGGCGCTAATTCGTTGTGAATTTGTTGCACCCAAATCCGCGCTGAAATAAGCAAGCACATCCTTTTCCGCAACGAGGCCTGCCCGCACGGCATCGTCAAGGTCGTGATTCACGTAGGCGAAAATATCCGCCACCCTTACCACCTGGCCTTCCAGGGTTTCAGGGAGTTGCGAAAGATCGTCAGGTAAAATGGCTTTTCGTCCCTTGGAGTGTCTAAGAATGCCGTCACGCACTTCATAGCTCAGGTTCAGCCCCTTGCCCTTGTTCTCAAGGACATCAACGACGCGCAAACTCTGTTCATAATGTTTGAAACCACCTGGATGCACCTCGTTTAATACTGATTCACCCGCATGGCCGAAAGGGGTATGCCCCAAGTCATGGCCAAGGGCGATGGCCTCAATGAGATGGCCGTTCAGACCCAGGGCAACGCCGATCGTTCTGGCTATCTGCGCGACTTCCAGGGCGTGGGTCAGTCTGGTGCGGTAATGATCGCCGGTCGGGGCAAGGAAAACCTGGGTTTTGTGGGTCAGACGACGAAAGGTCTTGGAGTGAATGATCCTGTCTCTGTCACGCTGAAAGGCAAGCCTGACAGGACACTCTTCTTCTTCCCGTACTCTTCCCTTACTGTTTTTGGTGTGAAGGGCAAACGGGGAAAGGTTTCTTGCCTCCCGGTCTTCAAGTTCATGGCGAAGGCAGCGTGTTATCATGTTGGCGCTCGATCAAAAAAGGACCCGCAAAGAGATCGTTTTGACTCCGCGGGTGTTTTTCAGCGGACCGCCTAAAAATGCTGCAGCCCTATTTCGGAAAACTCTTGGGACCTTACTGGTAAATTCCATGGTGGTCAAGAAGTTGTCGGCAAATTAATAAAGAAAATGAATATCCGTTCAAATGACAATCGATAAAAAACGGGCCATGGGCTTGCCATTATGAAAGCGAATTTTCAACTTTTTCCATTTTTTCCTGATTTTCTTCCCATTGCTGATAAAGACGGGATAGTCTGCGCTCAACAGATGCATATTCCTTGCTCTTCTCAGTAAAGGCCTCCTGGTCTTTGTACAATTCGGGATCAGCCAGTTTTGTTTCGAGATCCGCTTTTAATGATTCCAATCTGCTTATTTCTATTTCCGCTTCCTTTATTTTTAAAAGAAAAGGCCGCAAGAGGGTATTTTTTCCCTCCCGTATTTTTGCCTGCTCCTGTCTGGCCTTTTTTCCCCGCGCCGCTGTTTGCGACTCTCCCTGCAGGGCGGGGACAGGTTCGGATTTGGGCTCGATTGCGGCTGTCTGCCTTTCTTTTGCCGTTTTTTCTAGGTAATAAGCTAAATTTCCATCATAAAGGGTGGCGCGTCCATTTTTTATCTCCAGCACCTTATTGACAAAATGATCCAGAAAATAGCGGTTGTGGCTGACAATAATGATTGAGCCGTCATACTGGGCCAGGGCATCCTGCAGGATATCCTGAGACATCATGTCAAGATGGTTTGTCGGTTCATCCATTATGAGAAGATTAGCCGGGGTGGCAATCATTTTGGCTAGCGCCAGTCTGCTTTTCTCCCCTCCGGATAAAACCTGCACCTTTTTATCAACATCATCGCCCTTGAACAAAAATGCGCCCAGCAGCGATCTGGTCTGGGTTATGGTCTTTTCAGCCTCAATATGGGTTACGGTTTCAAGCACTGTATAAAGGGGAGAAAGTTCTTGGGCCTGGTGCTGGCCAAAGTAAGAAAGGGATATGTTATGCCCTAAACGGATGGAGCCGGAATCGGGAGGAATAAGACCGGCAAGTATTTTCACCAGGGTTGATTTGCCCGCCCCGTTGACGCCGACAATCGCTATTTTATCCCCGCGCTGCAGCTCAAAATTGATTTTCTTGAAAACGTCTTTCCCGGCAAACCCTTTACACAGGCCGGTCACGGCAATTGCCAGCCTGCCGCTGGCAGGTGCGGGCGGGAAACGGAAAGAGATTTTTTGTTCAGTATCTTCAAGCTCGATGATTTCCATTTTTTCGAGTTGTTTTACCCGGCTCTGCACCTGCTTGGCCTTGGTTGATTTTGACCGGAACCTGTCAACAAAACGTTTGGTCTGATCAATCCTGGCCTGTTGATTGGTGTAAGCGGCCCGCTGGATCTGTAACCTGAGCTCCTTTTCTTTGACATAAGTGGAATAATTTCCTTTGTAAATCGTGAGATTGCCAAGACTTAATTCCCAGGTCGAAGTGGTCATGTTATCGAGAAAGGTTCGATCGTGGGAGACGATGATCAACGCCCCCGGGTAAGCGGATAAGAATTCTTCAAGCCAGGTCAGGGATTCAATATCCAGATGGTTAGTCGGCTCATCAAGAAAAAGAAAGGAAGGAGAGGCAAGCAGCTGCTTGGCCAGCATCAGACGCATCAACCATCCGCCGCTGAATGTATGACAGTTCCGGCCCAGGTCGCTTTCGTGAAAGCCGAGGCCCAGGAGAACTTTTTCTATTGTTGCCTTGATGCGGAATACATTGGAGTGGTCGAGCTCATGCTGCAACTCCCCTTGCCGCTTAAGAAGTTCGTCGATACGGGCTTCCTTGTTATCGGCGTCGGCAAGCTGACTATTTATTTCATCAAGTTCTTTCTGCTTGGCCAGCAGAGGAGAAAAGGCGCTTTCCGCTTCATCGTAAAGCGTCCTGCCCAGTTCCAAACCCACTATTTCCTGGGGAAGGTAACCGCAGGTAACTTGTTTTGATCTGGTGACCACCCCAGGGTCCGCTTCTGAAATTCCGGCAAGAATCTTTAACAGCGTTGACTTTCCCGCTCCGTTGACCCCCACAAGGCCGATTCTGTCCTTGATGTTAATGCGACCGGAAATATTTTTGAATAAGTGTTTGGCCCCATATTGAATGGAGAGGTTATTAATGGTAATCATAGGAAATCAGGTTGGAATCTTGCTCTTTTGGTTTGACAAATTATCTCTAATAGCGGGAATGATTGCCCCCCGCAATGTGGAGCCGCAACGTAACCGGTTGACATGCAAATATCAGAAAAGCTCAAAAAAGGCACTGTTTTTTCCATGGAATACGATACATGGCATGTTGTTGCAGAGCTCGGCTATACGGGGCTGGCCAGAAGAAAAAATGTAGCCTTGGCGGATTTAAACGATGAAAAGTGCATCGTGCTGAAAAATGAAAAATGTGCAAGATTTCCGGAAACCTTTCTTCACTCCCTGCCGTTTGACAGCTTTCTCCTGTCTGTCCCTGTTTTGAAGGTCCATAGTCTGGCAGGAGTAACCCTCACCATGAAAAACATAATGGGGGGCAGCCCCGCCTGAACACTATCAACAGGTGGCTCACGGAATCCTGGGCCCCGCGGATTTTACAGAAATCAGCGGCTAGGGACGAAGGGTAAGTTTTTTCTTCGGCAGATGCACGACCTGGCAGATCTGGGTGGCAATTTCCTCAATGGATTTTCCTGATGATGAAATAATCGGAATACCATGGCGTCGATATATTTCTTCAGCCTGCTGAATTTCCTGCCTGCAGGTGATGATCTTGGCATATTGACTGCCGGGGTATCGTTTTTCCCTGACGCTGCTGAGTAATTCGGGAGATGTGGTTAGCCCTACCAACCGTTTTGTTATGCCCTTTAATGAGCTTGGCAGTTGGTATTGATTCAGATATTCACTGGTCAGTGGGAAATTGGCGGATTTATATCCCATCTGGGTGGCCAGATAAACACTCACCGGGGTTTTTCCCGCCCTGGAAACCCCCAGAAGAATAATATCGGCTTCGTTATACTCGTAAGTTTTGGTGCCGTCGTCATGTTCAAGACAGTAATGAATGGCCTCAACACGCCTGCCCATTTCCAGCCCATCCGTGTGGTGAGAAAATCCAGGCACCCGTAATGCTTTCGTTTCCAGTGACAGCTCCAGATTGTCAAGCAACGCGCCGAAAATGTCAAAAAATTCAACCTCGGGGTTGTCAAAAATCTGGCGAATCTCCTGGTCCATAATGGAGATGAAGACAAGAGGTCTTCTGCCGCAGGATCGTTTCAGGATCGTTTTAATGATCTCCCTTGCCTCCGCCACGGTGCGGATAAAAGGGTAGCTTTCTTCAACAAAGTTGATTTCCGGGAATTGACAGGTAAGGGCCTGGCCAAGATTGGTCACAAGTATCCCGGTGCTGTCTGAAATATAATAGACATCTTTTGATTTCCACATGATGACGAATATAAAGAATCATCCGGAAAAAGTCAAAAGTAGTTACGGCAAGGAGCTAACGAATTGGATACTTGGACCTTATCTGTTATTTCAGATCAAACTGAATACATCCAGTTATTGAATTCCTGCAGAAAATTTTCTTTCAGCGTATTTTTTTGGTTAAAAAGCGCGGGATGCTGCATATTCTCCGTTTTTGTGTCAATGGCCTCGTGAACCAGAGGAAGACTGAAGGGCGCAAGCCTGGGATGTTTAGCAATCGTTTCCTGCAATTTATTCATCATCTGACGAGCCGCGGGAATCTCCTGCGTTTCCCCGGGGGCGGCAGTTCCCTGTGACGGCTGGTCCGGCTTGATCCCATCGAGGTACTCCTTAATCTGCTGCCATTGGGCCTGTAACATCTCGGCATATTTTATTTCATCAGTGCGCGCCTGATCAATGACTTCGGGAAGTTGAGCAAATAAATCCTCCAGTGGGGTTTCAAAATTTTCCGAGGCGGGAAGAGGATGATAATCAGTCATCTGCGATGTTGCCGACCATTGGGCCTGATAGCTGAAAGAGGCGGACAATTGCACAATGGAACCCATGTCGCCTATGTTCATCGCCTCATCCATCGCCTTGGTCATATCGCCGCTGAAAAAATGGTCGGCAATGGCTGAGAGATCGGTCAGCAGGTTCTGTATATCGGCAAGCTCCTCTTCGTTGAGATCGCCGGCAATGGAAAGATTGAACGAGTTGGCGCTCAGGGAGGAAGCTGTAAAATTCATGCCCTGCTGCAGGGGGGTTTTCCAGTTTTCCGAGGCAAGGGAATAGGCCTCTTCCTGATAATGGGAGATGGTTACCACATCTCCTTCGGCGGTGGTGAGAGATATGTTGGCGTCACTGCGTTGAGCCAGCGTCTCGGTGTAGCTTGCGTGCCCCTTCTGCGGCAACGGGGTAGAAAAGCGGGAAACTGCCTGTTGATAAGGAAGAACATTGCTCTGCTGGATAGAATTTGTCATCATTTTTCTCCGGTATTACACGTTGGCCTATTGTCTTTTAGTTTTACGGTTATAAAAGACAAATCGGTTTTTCCGGAGATAACTTTAATACTTTTCAACCCCCTTATAGGTCACTTTGATAAATTCTTCTCAGTTTCTGCAGTCTCTTGGCCACAGGATCGGGTAAATGCATGTTGTAGCGATCAGCATACTCGGCGGCCATGCGATGGGTGTTGAAGATGGGGCAGTTTAACTGCAGGTTATAAATGCATTTATCGATATACTGAGCATGCAGCTGAACATCATAAAATGTTTCAAGTATCTTAGGGAAAATTTCGTAAAACGATGTTGAGTCCTGTTCATAAAGGAGGGTGGATGGTGCTTCGCTCAAGCATGCCGTATCAATATCGGCTTCATAACCGAATTTCCAGCCGGTTTTTCCCTCATGGTATCCCTCGACCCACCACCCATCTAATGTACTGATATTCGGGACCCCATTCATGGCTGCTTTCATACCGCTGGTACCGCTTGCCTCAAGCGGCCTTTTGGGACTGTTCAGCCAGGCATGAACACCGGAAACCATCATTTTGGCGATATTCATATCGTATCCGGGAATAAATATGAGTTTTGCCAAGCCGTTTGTTTTAATATACAAATCATCCTGCAGGTCAAGGACAAGCTTTATGATGGATTTGCCGGGTTCATCCGAGGGATGGGCCTTGCCCGCATAGATGAAATTGACCGGAAAATTATTGCTGACAATAATGTCTGCCAACCTGTCCATATCATCAAAAATCAGATCTGCCCGTTTATAGGTGGAAAACCTTCTGGCAAAACCTATTGTGTAGACATCGGGCCGCAGTTCCTGCGCTCCACCGTCAAGGTTTGAAAGATAGTTGGGTGGATCAATCCAGGTCTCATGCATCTGTTTCCGATGCAGGGAAAGCATGTCGTTGATGTAGTCAATTAATCTTTTGGTATCTTCCTTCCAGGCCCGCTCAAGATTTTCACGAAAATCCTCAGAGGTAAAGAGCAGCCCTGCATTAACAAACACAGCAGGATCTTCCCGCCAGTTCTTCAGTTCTGAAAAACTGTCATAAAGGGCTGCTTTTGCATCACTGATCCATGTCAGATGATGCACCCCGTTTGTAATGGCGGTTATTTTCCTGGCGAATTGGGGGAACTGTTTCTGGGTGACCTCCTTATGCAGTCTGCTGACGCTGTTGACAGAGCGGTTCACATGCATGGCAAGCTTGGTAAAATTGAACTGGTTGGGATTTTCTTCATCTTGGGCAAGAAGATGCAGTATCCTGCCACAGAAAGCATGGCCAATCCGGCTGATAATACTTTTATTGAACCGGTCGTGACCCGCCTTTACCGGAGTATGTATGGTAAATACGATATGTTTTGCCACGGCATCCGCGGCATCCAGAATGTCCTTATCCGTAGCCTTAATCTGATAATTGTCGCCGATTTGCGTCTCGAGCCATTCCGCGATCAGGTTTAAGACAACAACAACGCCATGCTGTTCATTGAGGTGAATGGTTTGCGATGTCAGGCCAAGAGTTTTTTTGATAGTGATAATTGAGGCGCCCAGCAGCCGGCGTTGAACTGCCTTGGCCTGGTCTGAAATGCTGTCATAGAGCCTCTGGGAAACCTGACGGATCCATTCTGGCGAGGAAGGGATGCTGTAATCAAGGAGAATCTCGGGAATAAAAAAATCCAGATTAGAACTGACCTCCATCTTTAACCAGAGACGCGCCCGCGCAAGTATTTCCCTGTCCTCTTCGTCGTAAAAAGGAACCTCGATTTCCAAGGGCAGCTCAGGGAAATCAGGATTTTTCATTAAATAAAGCGAAGGCGTGTTTTCAGGTGTCCAATCGGCTGCCGTGGAAATTTGTCCAAGCCTTGAATCCACCAGCTGAGAGAAATATCCTTTACGGTAAAGTAAGGAAACGGCAATGGCGGGAATTTTTAAATCGGCAAAACTCTTCAGCGTATCACCGGCCAGAATTCCGAGCCCGCCTCCGTAATTGGGTATTTTTTCCGGGCCATTCAAAAATAATTTTGAATAATGACGGAGAAGATTAGTGGAATTTTTATCAATATCGGAATGCTGGAGCCTCGATTTGATCGGATGATAAACGTCCCGGTCAGCGCCGATTTCCATGGAAATATAGATAACCGACGCACCGTTGGGGCTCGTGAGATTATTCCATACGGTATCCAGTGTTTTTTGGGTAACGCCGAAAAAAGTGCCCCATCTGTTTGTTGCTATATATTTGTTCATTTTTTTTTCGAATAAGGTTATAATAATAAGATGAGGCTCTTGCAAAAAAAGCAAAAGAGTGCCTCCTGTCCTTTCGGCCGAAGAGAGAAATCTAATAAAATCAAGGCAATTAAAGATTCCTCGCTGCGTTCGGAATGACATAAGCTCATTTTGCAAGAGCCTCAGATGTAATAAATTTTATACAAACTATATTTTACTCAATTGATAAATTTTGCAAGTAAATAGATCAAAGGGGGGCAATAGTGCTAAAAAATATTCAACAATTTTCTGGACAGGGAGGTATGTGATAAGAATATTAAGGTTAAGAAAAAAATATATTGAATTTGTAAGCGGTATTCTTTAATGTATGAAGATGTATGATTTTTAAGCCCTATTAGGGTATTAGTGAGATGGGAGTTTTTTGTCGAGAAAGGAGACAAGTAATGAAAGGTGATTTTGTAAAAATGTTGGTAGTGGCGTCCCTGGTGGTTTCTGCTTCATTTCTGGCTACAGGCTGTAGCAAGAAAGCTGTTCCGCCCGAAGGAAAACCTGCGGCTGAAGTAGCCCCAATTGAAAAACAGAAGCCGGATATCGGGGATAAAATGGGCAAGACGGAATCCTTGGATTCCAATCCCTATACCGCAGCGAATGCAAAAATTTCCGAGGGCAGAACCCACGGTCCCATGCTTCCTGTGTATTTTGATTTTGATAAATCAGATATTCGCGGTGACCAGAAGGCAAGAATTGAGGGAAATGGTGATTTCCTGAGAGCAAACGCCAAGGTGCAGATTGCGGTTGAAGGCAACTGCGATGAGCGTGGCACAAACGACTACAATATGGCCCTGGGGGAAAGAAGGGCTCAGCAGGCCAAGAAATATCTGGTTAATCTCGGTATCGCGGATACCAGACTGGATACGGTGAGCTACGGCGAAGAGAAGCCTCTGCTGTACGGACACGATGAATTATCATGGGCACAGAACAGGCGTGATGATTTTGTAATCCGGTAATACTTTTTTAAGTAAGATAACACTAAAAAGCCGGTAAAGACTCTTTTGTCTTTACCGGCTTTTTTCTATTGCTATAAGCCTGGAAAGCAGGCAGACCCACCATGGATGAGGAAATGTCATGAAATTCAAACAACCAGATAAATTTATTTTGCTCATGAGCCTGTTTTTTCTTCTTGTTTCCCCTCTGCAGGCTTTATCAGCCGGATTAAAAGTTGGAACGATCAGTTTGCAGGATGTTCTGGCCCAGTCCAATATAGGCAAGGAAGCCCAAAAGCAGCTTGAGGGAAAGGTGCAGGAGTTTCAGCAGAAATTCAGCAAAGAACAGGAAGGACTCGAGGCCCTGGGAGCTGAGGTTGAAAAGAAACGCTCAGTATGGAGCAAGGACATACTTGAAGAAAAGGAACGAGATTATCAGATGAAAATGAGAGAGTTCAAGCTCAAAACAGATGATGCTCAGTTCGAATTGAAGCAGCTCGAGAAAAAGGTGATGGAGCCGATTTTAAAAGATCTTCATGAATTAATTGCGGAATATGGCAAAAAAGAAGGCTATACCATGATTTTTGAAAACACGCGGAAAGGCTTGACTTCCCGGACCGGACTTCTTTATGCCGCCGAAGAAATTGATATTACCAAGGAAATCCTCAAACTTCTGGATGCGCGGACCAATAAAAAATAATGCACTATCAGGTGCCGAGGCTGGAGGCCGAAGGTTGCGGGGTTGCCGTGTTTCATGCCACACCATGCAAGTCTGTTCAGCAGTCTTGATGAATCCGTAAAAAGTCGGCGACAAAGCCCGGATGGCTAAGTAACAAAATTCGATATACAAGGCGTAGTGTATTTTGAGAGTGAGGCTATACATGTGGCATGCCGAACGAACAAAAATGCGCTACAACGCAGTAGATCGAATTTATGCCCTTCAGGGTATTTTTACGACGCCATCAGTCTTCAGCCCAACCACTTGAAGAGTTTAAGAATTTTTCACTTCCAGCCAGGGCAGAAAATAAATGAGCGCCATGCCTGGAAGTGAAAAGCAAAAACTGATCCCGAACAGAAAGGCGTATCCGAACCATTCAACGAGAAATCCGCTGAATGAGCCGGCGTACACCCCTGCCACGCTCATCAGCCCTGTCCCTATGGCATAATGAGCCGCCTTGTAATTTTCTTTGCATAAACCCATCAGAAAAGTCATCAGTACAGCAGTGCCCAGTCCGCCGGCCCAGGAATCAAACGCCGTCACGCCGCAAGCCAGGATGATATCCTGCTGGGAAACCGTTTGTATGCCATCCGGCACTTTATTCCCGTGAGCGAGTAAATGTGAGGCGAAAAACATGTATACTAAATTTGTCAGGTTTTGCGCCAGCAGGAAAGGCCATATCATTTTTTTCAAGCCTTTTCTGGCGATGAGCCAGCCGCCGGACATGGCCCCTATGATGGAACAGGGCAGGCCGACGGCGCCGGTGATCCAACCGTAATGCTCCTTGAGGCCAACATCAATAAAGAAAGGACCTACCATGGAGGAAAGCATGAATTCCCCGACACGTACGGAAATGATGAATAAAATGATGGCGGAAATCTTTTCACGATCAATAAAAGAAAGAAACGATTTGGCAAAAATGGAATCAGGACGTTTTTTGATGTGATCAAGAAGTCTGGCGCGAAGAAGAATAAGCAGAATAAGTGAGAACAAAAGCAGCGTCCCGACAAGATCTGAAAAACCGAGCTGGAAGGGCAGGGTCTTGTTTTTCAGCCAGCTGAGCGACAAGGAAAAAAGCGTGGCAACTATGAGCAAAAACACAACAAAACGGTAGGTGAAAATATGAAAAATAAGTTTTTTGATTTTCTCTTTTTCATTTTCACAAGAGGGCAAAAAGGTGAAATGGAAAAGATAAAGAAGGGTGAGAACAGCGGCTGACAACCCGAAAGCCCACAGCCACCCCGCTCTGGAGCCAAGGGTGACAATCACCCCACTGCCGAACATCATGGCGATTCGATATGCCATGACTCGATAACCGACAAATTGCGCCTGCCCATCGGGCGTTAATGCTTCGAGATAGTAGCCGTCAATGGCAGTGTCGTGGGTTGAGGCAATAAAGCTGGCAACAAAAAAAAGGATGGCAATGGGAGGAATTGCCCAGGGAAATTGACTCAACAGGGCAATGAGGATAAAAAAGCAGGCAAGAATGCCTTGGGAGATTAAAAGCCACCTGCGCTTGGTCCCGAAGGAATCCAGATATGGAGCCCAAAGAAATTTAACGATCCAGGCAATTCCGTAGAGAGAGGTTAGTCCCGTGGCTTCAACGCTCACGCCACTGGCCCGGAAAAAAAATGTGGAGATGCTCCTGATGAAAATATACGGTAATCCTTCCGTAAAGTAGGTCGTGAAAACCCAGATAAGGGAAGGGGCTGATTTCCTGTTTGGCGAATCCTTAGTCACTTGCCGACAATTTCCATGGCGCAATTGATTATGGCTGGAACATTTATTTTTGTATTGTGACGCAGAATTTCCTGGCTGCCATGTTCAATAAATCGATCAGGAATACCAAGAATGCGAACGGGTATTTGCAAAAGTCCTCGTTTGGACAGGAGCTCCAGAACGGCACTGCCGAACCCCCCTTTTTTTACATTGTCTTCAACCGTAATAACCTTGCCTGTTTTTATAGCCCACTCGCAGATAAGATCCGTGTCAAGGGGGTTAATAAACCTGGGATTGATGACCGCGGCGCTGATGCCGATCTTCATTAAACCATCGGCTGCTTCCAGCGCGGGATAAACGCGATTGCCGACAGGCAGAAGCAATACATCGCTTCCTTCACGCAAAAGCTCCCCTTTACCAAACGGTATTTTACGCAGGTCGGCGGTCATGTCTACCCCTTGTCCATGGCCGCGGCTGTAACGGACGGCAACAGGACAAGGCATGAAGATAGCCGTATACAGCATATGGCGTAGCTCCTCTTCATCCTTAGGAGACATGATGACCATATTGGGGATGAATCGTAAAAAGGAGAGATCGAAAACCCCATGGTGGGTCGGCCCGTCATCGCCGACAAGGCCACCCCGGTCGATGGCGAAGGTAACGGGGAGATTGGGAAGGCATACATCGTGGATGATCTGGTCAAGGGCGCGCTGCATGAAGGTGGAATATATCGCCACAACCGGCAGAATACCTTCGGTGGCAAGACCGGCGGCAAAGGTCACGGCATGCTGCTCGGCAATACCCACATCAAAAAATCTGTCCGGAAATTCCTCGGAAAACCTGGTCAGCCCGGTTCCGGCAGGCATGGCTGCGGTGATGGCTGTTATGCGCGGATCTTTTCTGGCGATGTCCAGGATGGTGTCGCCAAAAACCTTCGTATAGGTTGGGGCCTTTGAGGCCGCGGGCAAAGGGGCGCCTGTCTCTATGGAAAAAGGTCCGACGCCGTGATAAGCGCCCGGGTTTTTTTCCGCCGGAGTATATCCTTTCCCCTTTGTTGTTATGACATGAATCAGAACCGGACCCGAGGTGAAATCCCGTACGTTTTTAAATGTTTCCAGCAGATTTTCCAGTTTGTGTCCGGGGATAGGTCCGATGTATTCGAATTTCAACGCCTCGAAAAGCATGCCGGGGGTAAAAAAACCTTTCAGACTTTCCTCGCTTTTTTTCAGAACCTGCAAAATATTTTCACCGACATTGGCAAAATGTTTTAAAAACTGGCTCAGATCCTGCTTGGCTCGTATCATGGCCCGGCCGGTAAGTTTTCTGCTCAAAAAGCTGGATAGTGCTCCCACATTGGGAGAGATGGACATCTCATTGTCATTCAGAACGACAATAAGGTCCTTGTCAAGGTGGCCTGCCTGGTTTAACGCCTCAAAGGCCATCCCGCCGGTCATGGAGCCATCACCGATAACAACGATCGTTTTGTTTGCCTCACCCTTCAGGTTATGGGCGATACTGATGCCAAGACCCGCGGAAATGGATGTGCTGCTGTGTCCAGTGTCAAAGGTGTCATAAATGCTTTCCGCCCGCTTGGGAAAACCGCTGATGCCCTGATACTGGCGCAGAGTGTGAAAAACTTCCCGGCGGCCGGTTAGCAGCTTATGGGCGTAAGTCTGATGCCCGACATCCCAGATCAGTTTATCTTCCGGGGTGTTGAAAACATGGTGCAGAGCCAGGGTAAGCTCCACCACGCCAAGACATGGGGCAAGATGACCGCCTACTCGGGAAACAGTCTGGATGATTTCCTGGCGAATCTCCCGAGCAAGAAGATGCAGGTCTTGTTCCGGAATTTTTCTGAGGTCTTGCGGTGAGTCAATGGTCGGGAGAAAGCTGGTTTCTTTCATGGTATTATTATCTTTTTCTGTAATAAATATACTTGGCCAGTTCCCGGAGAGGTTCAGCCTGATCATCAAAACCAGTCAGGGATTCCAAAGCTCCCTTGACCGCGTCTTGAGCCATCTCCCGCGTTTTCTCAATCCCGAAAAAGGACGGATAGGTAGCCTTGTTATGTTTGGCGTCGGAGCCAACCGCCTTGCCAAGTTGTTCCGCTGTTCCCTCGACGTTCAGCATATCGTCGACAATCTGGAAAGCGAGGCCGATCTTGTTGCCATAGTTGGTGAGAGATGAAAACTGGTCATTGTTGGCTTTACCGATAATAGCCCCTGTTTGCACGGCAGCAGTAATCAATGCTCCTGTTTTACAGCTGTGGAGATACTTCAAAGTGTCGAAGCTAATTGATTTGCCCTCGGCTTCGATGTCAAGGGATTGCCCACCAACCATTCCCGTCGGCCCAATCGCTTTAGCAATTGTCTGGGTGATGCGGAGTCTGTCTTCACTGCTTAATTTATCAGCCAGCTCTGGAGATGACAGCAATTCAAAGGCATAGGTGAGAAGGCTGTCTCCTGCCAGAATTGCTTGCGCCTCTCCGAAAACCTTATGATTTGTCGGCTTGCCCCTTCGTAAATCATCATTGTCCATGGCCGGCAGATCATCGTGAATAAGCGAATAGGTATTGATGCATTCCAAGCCGCAGGCTATTTGCATATATGGTAGGGGATCAACATGCAAAGCCTCACTCACGGCCATGCAGATAACGGGACGAATACGTTTTCCCCCGGCAAAAAGGGAATAGCGCATCGCATTAATATGACCTGCGAGAAGTCCTTGCGGCTTCAAGGTGAAAATTTCAAGCGCTTCTTCAACCTGGAGTCGTTTTTTTTCCAGGTAAGCTTTCAGATCCATTTAGATTCTTACCCATTTCATCTGAGAAATTGCCCCTCAAATTTACATCTGATTGAAACTATGAACAGAATTTCTACTCAAAGAATCTTATCCAGCTCCGCTGCGGTTAGATTCTTACCCATTTCATCTGAGAAATTGCCCCTCAAATTTACATCTTGCTGAATTTATTAACATGAGTCATCCCCCCAGGAATCCTATACCCCTCAAGGGGTAGTGAAAAGAATCCAGCCCCGTTGGGGGTTAACTGTTTTCTTCAGGGAGATGGATTTCAGACTGGAATGGAACCGGCTGCAGAGAACCATTTTTTTTCATTAAAATATCAATCTGTTGTTGCGACTCATCAAGCTTGTCATTGCAAAATTGAACAAGCTTCATGCCTTCATCGAATTTTTTCAGAGACATTTCCAGGGGAAGATCCCCGGCCTCAAGCTCTCTGGCAATCTGTTCGAGGCGTGACAAGGCGGTTTCAAAATTTTTTTTAGCCATAGTATCCTGAAAGTGTTATTTACAGAATGGAGATAAGATTTAGAAACTTAACATCCTATTGCTCATTACGCAAGAATGACCGCCAGCTTTCATAAAAAACCAGCAAATAATGATTACTATCTTAGCCACTTTGTCGAATGGCTCGATGTTGAGAAAGGGTACTCTCCCCATACCCTGAGCAATTATCAGCGGGATATTGAGGATTTTTTTTCCTTTGCCAAGGAGCCTCTCACTCTTTCATCTCTTGATTTGAGTCTGGTCCGTTCCTATGTCTATCACCTTAATTCACGATGCAAGAGCTCTTCTGTCGCTCGTAAGCTGTCAGCATTACGCACTTTCTTCCGGTTCCTCTTAAAGGAGCAAATTGTTTTTCATGATCCTTTTGCCAATATTTCCATGCCGAAACAAGGGAAATATATACCTGTTTTTCTTACGGTGGATGAGGTATTTTCTCTGCTGGAGGAGCCGCGCGGAAATGATGCTTTTGCCAATCGTGACAGGGCTATTCTGGAGCTTCTCTATGCCACGGGAGTTCGAGTGGCTGAACTGGCGGCATTAAATATCGACAGGCTTGATTTTCAATCAGAAATGGTTAGGGTAACCGGCAAAGGGAACAAAGAGCGTATTGTGCCCATGGGGTATCCGGCTATTGATATGATAAAAAAATATCTGCCCCAGCGGGAGGAGCTGACAGCTGACCGGGTGAAACGAGGACATAAACCTGAAGCCCATGCTCTTTTTTTGAATGGCAGGGGAGGGCGGCTTACAACGCGGAGCGTGGAGAGGCTTGTCAGTTTTTATGCCGCCAGGGCAGGATTAGCCGCAAAAGTTACACCCCACGCCCTTCGTCATTCATTTGCCACCCATCTGCTGGAGATGGGCGCGGATCTGCGGGTCGTACAGGAACTTCTGGGGCATGCCAGTCTGTCAACAACCCAAAGATATACGCATTTAACTATTGACCACCTCATGGAAGTGTATGACGCTTCGCATCCCAAGGCCAAACGTTGTGAACAACAATAAACCGACGGTTAACAGCTTAACCCGAACCCGGCGGAGCCGGACGCTGTTCAGACATGCCCTCTTGAGGGGGATGAAATTCTTATGTCTTTTTTTAACCCATAATTTCAATAAGATATAAACATGAGAGATACTCTCTTAATGTTTGCTCAGGAAGAATTTAATGAAAAATGAACATCAGAAACCGGTTGTCAGATCAACCACCATTATCTGCGTTCGCCATAAAAATGAGGTTGTTGTGGCGGGAGATGGCCAGGTGACATTGGGAAACACCATCATGAAGCATCAGGCAAAAAAGGTGAGACGTCTTTATCAAAATAAGGTAATCACCGGCTTTGCCGGGGCCACGGCGGACGCCTTCACCCTTTTTGATAAACTCGAAAACAAGCTTGAACAGTATAACGGCAATCTTACCCGGGCCTGCGTGGAGTTGGCAAAGGATTGGCGCACCGACAAGATGCTGAGAAGACTTGAAGCAATGCTTATTGCCGCTGACCGGGAATGTTCCTTTATTTTGTCCGGTTCGGGAGATGTCATTGAGTCTGATGACGGCATTCTGGCCATCGGTTCCGGAGGGCCTTTTGCCCAGGCAGCCGCCAAGGCGCTGATCACGCACAGCAGCCTGGGCGCCGAGGAGATTTGCCGGGCAGCCATGGCGATTGCCGCGCAGATCTGCATTTATACAAATACAAACCTTGTTGTGGAAAAAATATGATACCAGCCCATTCCTTGACTCCGAAAGAAATCGTCATGAAACTTGATCAATTCATCATCGGCCAGGATGATGCCAAGCGTTTTGTTGCCGTAGCCCTGAGGAATCGCTGGCGGCGCCAGCAGGTTGCTCCGCCGCTGCGTGATGAAATTGCCCCGAAAAATATTATCATGATTGGCCCGACCGGTGTGGGCAAGACGGAAATCGCCAGAAGGCTCGCCAACCTCGCCCAGTCTCCCTTTCTAAAAATCGAGGCGTCAAAATTCACGGAAGTCGGCTACGTGGGCCGCGATGTGGAATCAATGATCCGTGATCTCACCCAGCTTGCCGTCAATATGGTAAAAAAGGAAGAGGCGGCAAAGGTGAAGGAAAAAGCCGCTGTAATGGCGGAAGAAAGACTCCTTGACCTGCTGGTTCCACCTTCCTCTCTCACCATGGCCAGCAAGACGATGGGTATGTCCGCCACGGAAGCGGGCGTCCCTGTCCACGAAAGCGACAGCACCAGGGAAAAATTCCGGCAGATGCTGCGGGAAGGTAAACTTGATGGCAGGCTGGTTGAGATGAACATTGATCAACCCCAGAATCTGCCGATTGTCGAAATCTTCTCCAATAGCGGCATGGATGACATGGGCTCCGGCATGAAGGATATGTTTGGTAAGATGTTTCCGCAGAAAAGAGAGCGCCGCAAACTCTACGTCACCGAAGCCAGGGAAATCCTTGAAAAAGAGGAAGCAGAAAAGCTGATCGAGATGGACAAGGTTACCAAGCTTGCCATCCAGAGAACAGAGCAGTCCGGAATTATCTTCCTTGACGAGATCGACAAAATCGCTTCCCGTCAGGGCGGGGTTCAGGGTGCTGAAGTTTCCCGTGAAGGAGTACAGCGAGACCTGCTGCCCATTGTTGAGGGGGCAACCGTGACAACGAAATACGGCATGGTGAAAACAGATCATATCCTTTTCATTGCCAGCGGGGCTTTTCATTTGTGTAAACCATCGGATCTGGTTCCTGAACTTCAGGGCCGTTTCCCCATCCGGGTTGAACTGCATCCTCTGGGGGAGGAAGATTTTTACCGCATCCTGACAGAGCCGAAAAATGCCCTGATAAAGCAATACATTGCCTTAATGTCTACGGAGGATATTGACCTTGCCTTTGAAGAGGACGCCATTCGAGAGATGGCGAAGATCGCCACGGAAGTGAACCAGAAGACGGAAAATATCGGGGCCAGAAGGCTTCATACCATCATGGAAAGACTGCTGGAGGATGTGTCCTTCAATGCCACTGATTTTGCCGGGCAGAAATTTACCGTTACCGCCGAATATGTGAAAAAACAGCTCAGGAAAATTTCCGAAAGTGAAGACCTCAGCAGATATATTTTGTAATTTTTCCCCAGAACAGAAACTTATGTGAGGTGATGAGAGAATGATGATAGATCCGGAATTAAAATATTGTCAGAAGTGCCAGGATGAATATCGAGCTGATATTGAAATTTGTGCTGAATGCGGATCGCCTTTGCTGACCGGTTCCGAAATGCTTGCTGCGGCCAGACGTGGCAATGAGAGGAGGGATGCCGGGGATAGCGGCCTTGGCCAGGGCGAAGAACTTGTAGCGATCCACAAGGGACAGCTCAACGAAATAAAGGCCATTGAAAAAGAGCTTAAGGCAGAAAATATTGATGCGATCATTACAGGCGATGAAAAATCATGCCAGAAAAACTGCTGTCCCTCCACCTTTTATCTGCAGGTGCGCAGAGTTGACGCCATGGATGCCTCGGCCGTTGTTCAGTCCTATATTGATAAGACAACGGCATTAAGCCAGCACGATATGTCACACTGCGACGCGGTTTTTAATCCGGAGGCCAGACAGGCCGTATGCCCGGCCTGTGGTTTTAAATTCCAGACAACGACCACCACATGTCCGGATTGCGGCTTGTGTTTCGGTTAACCAGTCGGAACACTCAGTTGAAAAACTGGACAAAGGTCCTGCGCAAGCATAAAAAAAACGGATCAGAAATTTCGTCAAATCGATTCGGCCAAGCTGGCCAGCAGCTGAGAGGCAAGCTCGTTCATCTGTTCATCAGCGCTGGCCGCGGGGATTCCTGAGCGTTCAGCTTTTCTGATTTTATCGGAATGAGGGAAAAACACGACAGGCCTCTCTCCGAGTCCGTTGGTTAGAAATAAGGTGTCCTCTTCATCTTCTACCAAATTGCCGATAAAAAACACGCGTGGAATACCAGACTCCTTGGCAAGTTTATGGATTTTATGGGCGGTTCTTACGCTTGACTTCGTTGGGATAACGACGATGAGCAGCGCATCAACGCCGGCAACGGTGCCCCGGCCAAGATGCTCAATCCCTGCCTCCATATCGAGCAGAACTGTCTGCGAGGGGGTAAGAAGCAGCTTGGTGAGCAATCGTTTCAAGACCGTGTTTTCCGGGCAGGCGCATCCTCCCTTGGCCGTCTGTATGGCCCCTAGAACCATCAGTTTTACCCCGTCTTTTTCAACCATGAATTGTGAGGGCAGGTCATCAACCTTGGGGTTGATATTATAAAAGGGGGAGCCTTCAACCTTTCCCGCACGGTCTGAAAGCATTCTTTTCATGTCGGCGATGGGGGTGATGCCATCTATATTTTCCACCCCCAGGGTTTGGGCCATGTGCGGGCTGGGATCTGCATCAATCACCAGAACTTCCCTGCCGCTCTTTTGGGTCTGCCTGGCAAGAAGCGCCATAATTGTTGTCTTGCCAACACCGCCCTTGCCGCTGATCGCTATTTTCATTATAGTGTTCCTGTTCCTTTACTGTTGGATATTCGTTGATACTTTACCCGATGAACCTTTTGAAATCAAAGATTATGGTAACACTTGGCATTGAAGAGCTTGTTGTCAACCCGCCGGCCTGGCTGCAAAATAAAAGAATCGGTCTGCTTTGTAATCAGGCCTCAACGGACCGCTTTTTCAGGCATAGCCGGGATCTCATTGCCGCCGCCTTTCCCGGGCAGCTGCGTTGTCTTTTTACTCCGCAGCATGGTTTTTTCTGTGAAAAACAGGACAACATGATCGAGTCGGATCATATGCATGATGCTGGTCTTCCTGTTTTCAGCCTTTACGGAGAGACGAGAAGGCCCACGGAAAGCATGTATGATCATCTCGATGTGTTGCTGGTCGATCTGCAGGATGTGGGGACCAGGGTTTATACCTTCATGTCCACCCTGGCCTATTGCCTTGAAGAGGCTGCCCGCCTGGGGAAGAAGGTGGTGGTGCTGGATCGCCCGAACCCTTTGGGCGGTGAGCGGATTGAGGGCAATCTTGTTGAGAACGGACTGCAGTCGTTTGTCGGCTTGTATCCGATCCCCATGCGTCACGGCCTGACCTTTGGCGAACTTGGTCTGCTTTTTAACAACCATTATGGCATCCATGCCGATTATCAGGTCATAAAAATGCAGGGCTGGACGCGCTCCATGACATTTGCCCAAACAGGGCTGCCATGGCTTTTCCCTTCTCCCAACATGCCCACAACCGCGGCGGCGGCTGTGTACCCCGGACAGGTCCTATGGGAAGGAACAAATATCTCGGAGGGCAGGGGAACAACCCTGCCGTTCGAACTCTTCGGCGCCCCTTTCCTGAACATCGGGGATATCATCGGATTTCTTGACAAATCCTTGCTCTCCGGTTGTTCGCTGCGTCCTCTCATGTTCCAGCCGACCTCCAACAAATGGGCAAACGTTAACTGTCTCGGTTTTCAGCTGCATGTCAGCGATCCGGTGTCTTTTATGCCTTATCGCGTTTCACTTGCCTTACTGCAGGCCATCATCAGGCTCTATCCCTTGGATTTTGCCTTTAAACAACCCCCCTATGAATACGAATTTGAAAAGTTGCCGATTGATCTTATTCTCGGTTCACAGAAGGTGAGAAAGGCAGCGGCTGATGGGGCGGATATCCGTAATCTCGAAGAACACTGGCGGGATGACTTGCGGGATTTTAACGACATTCGCGCAGGATATTTTTTGTATTAAAAGAGATCTTTCATTTTTAGGAGAACATGATGCCCCTCATTCAACCGATTATTCTTGCCGGGGGTTCCGGCTCCAGACTTTGGCCGTTGTCCAGAGAGCTTTATCCAAAGCAGCTGTTGAATTTAACGGAAGAATGTTCCCTGCTGCAAAGCACCCTTAAGCGGTTGGCGGAATTACCAAATTCTCTGGCCCCGGTGGTTGTTGTCGGTGAAGCACACAGATTTCTGACCTTAAATCAGATAAAGGAACTGGGTCTTAATACACGGATTGAAATTATTCTTGAACCTGTCGGCAAAAACACGGCCCCGGCCGTCTGTGGCGCGGCTTTGTTTTGCCGTGCCAGGTCAGATGAGGAAATGATCCTGCTGATTCTCCCGGCTGATCATCTCATCCGCAAACAGCAGGCCTTTCATGATGCCGTCGCAGAGGCGGTTGATCTGGCATCACGGGGCCGCCTTGTCACCTTCGGCATTACCCCCTCTTCCCCTGAAACAGGCTATGGCTACATAGAAAAAGGGGAGGGTAACCAGGTAAAATCATTTGTTGAAAAACCCGATCTGCTTAAGGCAAAACAATATCTGGCCGCGGGAAATTATTTCTGGAACAGCGGGATGTTCGCCTTTTCAGAGGCCACCCTCCTTGCTGAAATGGAAAAATTATCGCCGGATATTTTTTCGGCCATGTCCGCCGCGGTTGAAAACGGGAGCCAGGATAAGGAATTTTTCAGGCTGGACAGGACAAGCATGACGGGATGCCGCGACGATTCCATTGATTACGCCATCATGGAAAAATCCGGCCTTGTTTCAGTTATCCCCGCTGATCTTGGCTGGAGTGATATCGGGTCCTGGCAGGCTTTCTGGGAAGTGGCTGATAAAGACACGCATGGCAATGTGCTGCATGGTGATGTGATAGCTGAAGAGGTGGAAAACAGTTTTATCCGTTCCGAAAATCGACTGGTTGCCGCTGTCGGACTAAAAAACATGCTGGTGGTTGAAACAGCCGATGCCATACTGGTTGCGCCGGTAGATCGCTCCCAGGACGTCAAGAAGATTGTCTCCCGCTTGAAGAAAGAAGGGAGAGAGGAGCATCTGCTGCACAGAACTGTTTACCGGCCCTGGGGCAGTTACACAATTCTTGAAGAGCAAACCGCCTTTAAAATTAAAAGAATCACCGTTAACCCCGGGGTGAAATTATCCCTGCAGATGCATCATCACCGGTCCGAGCATTGGGTGGTCGTGCGAGGCACGGCCCGGGTCACCTGTGGGGAAAAAGTTTATCTGGTCCTGGAGAATCAGTCAACGTACATCCCCTGCGGCGAAAAACACCGTCTGGAGAATCCCGGGGTCATTCCCCTTGAACTCATTGAGGTACAAAACGGCAGCTATCTCGGGGAGGACGACATCGTACGTTTTGATGATGATTTCGGCAGAGAGGGGACCAAGGCCTGAAAAAGTTTCGCGGGCCAGAGGGACTGCCAACCCTTATTTTCTCTCTTGTTTTTTTCTTGTAAATTAAATGCAGCAATCCGAAATGTCTATTAAAAGCCGTAATGCAATAACCTACTCCATAGATCAATATCTTCAGTATTTTTACGATATTGCCGTGGAGTGTCCCTATAATTTACCCCAGAAGGCGGTTTATCGGCAACAGCAGTTCGTCTCGTTGCCGGATGATCTGTTCGGTAAATTTCTGGAGGCAGGATTCCGGAGAAACGGCAATACCATCTACACCATGGTCTGCCCGAACTGCAGCAGATGCATACCCATCAGAATCGAGGCGGATCTGTTCATTCCTAACAGAAATCAGAAGAGGGTTCTCCGGCGCAACGAAGACCTGACGATTTCCATGGGGTCTCTGAAAATCACGGAGGAAAAGCTTTTTTTATGTGGAAGATTTCTTGAGCAACGTTATCCGCTTAAAGGAAACTCTCCAGTGGGATACTACGGTAGTTTTTTTGCCAATTCAGTTACCAGTACGGTTGAGATTGAGTATCGGTGCGCAGGGAAACTTGTCGGGGTGGCCATTGTCGACATAGGCTGCAACTGGGCAAACGCGGTTTATTTTTATTTTGATCCGAGTGAAAGCGGCAGGAGTCCCGGGACTTTTAATATCTTGCATCTCGTGGATCTCTGCCGGAAGAACAACATCAAATACGTTTATCTCGGCTACCTGATCCGCGAAGTCAGGGCCATGAAATATAAAGAAAATTTCAATCCCCATTTTCTGCTGCAAAAGGGGGATTGGGTAACCAGTAAGAAATGAAGGTTATTTTAGCAAAAAAAGCAGGATTTTGCATGGGGGTGCGCCGTGCCGTTGAAACAACCCTGGAGACCGTGCACAAGGAAGACGGCAAAATTGTGACCTTTGGCCCTCTTATCCATAATCCGCAGGTGCTTGGTCTTCTCAAGGAACAGGGGGTCGATATTCTTAATGAAATTCCTGAGAAATTGTCCGGCACTGTTATTATTCGGGCCCATGGTGTACCACCCTCCCAGAAGCAGCGGCTTGTTTCAGCCGGGGCCAACGTAAAGGATGCCACCTGTCCTCGGGTAATGAAGGTACAGGCTATCATCAAGAAATTCAAGGACCAGGATTATACCACCATTATCATAGGCGATAAAAATCATGCCGAGGTGGTTGGTCTCATGGGCTACGCCGAGCCGAATGTCTGCGTGGTCAGCAACGAAAACGATGTGGATACTCTTCATATAACAGGCCCCTATATCATCGTCAGCCAGACAACCCAGGATGAAATGGCATTTAAAAGACTCAGTAATTTAATTGTAGAGCGTTTCCCTGACGGCAAGGTCTTTAATACCATCTGTGACTCCACCCACAAGCGACAGGAAGAGGTGAGGAATCTCTGTAGAAAAGTACAGGCCCTGGTAGTGGTCGGAGGAAGCAGCAGCGCAAATACCCAGCGGCTGGGGAAGATCGCCGAGGAAATGGGCTGTCAAGTGTTCATGGCTGAAACCCAGGAGGATCTTGATTTTGAAGTGATTGCAAAATTTGATTGCGTCGGGGTAACAGCCGGGGCCTCAACCCCAACCTGGATGATAAATCGTATTGTCAGGGCTCTTGAGTCTTGTCCGGGAAAGGCTGACGGAATTTTTACCATTTTGTTTTTTAAATTTCTTCGCTCCATGATGGCCTCGAATTTTTTCGTCAGTCTGGCCGGCGGGCTCTTGGCGCTGATCTGTAGCATTCTGCAGGAATTTCCTCCTGATACCAGGGATTTTTTCGTTGCCTTTGGTTATCTTTTCGCGATTCACAACATGAACCGTTATGCGGATTATAAGACCAAAAAGCTCAATGACCCCCTCCAGGAATCTTTTTGGCACAGCTATTCCATCCCCTTGATTGTTCTGTCCGGACTGGCCCTGTCGCTTTCCATGTTTTCCGCCTTGCAGCAGGGAATGCTTCAGTTCGGACTTCTTCTTGTTATGAGCGTGCTCGGCATTTTGTATAATGTCCCCATTATCCCCAAGGTTATTACCGGTATTATCAAGGTAAGAAAACTCAAGGAGATTCCCGGTTCGAAAACATTCTTCGTCGCCCTGGCCTGGTCCTTTGTCACGGTGTTGATTCCTGCCCTGAAAAGAAACGCATCCTCTTCGGAAACCATTTCCGTATTTCTGCTTATTGCCCTTTTTGTCTTCATTCGCACGGTGCTGTTTGATGTCTTTGATGTGCAAGGGGATATGATTGCCGGCAAGGAGACTCTGCCCGTATGCATCGGGGAAAGAAAATCAATCCGCCTCCTCTATTTCAGCATGACCATTCTAGCGATTTTGCTTATTTTGTTTACCGCCATGGGGACGATGGCCAAAAGCGGCATATTGGTGCTTCTGCCTATATCGTCGTTGCTGTTGCTGACCCGTCTCTATGAGAAGAAAAAGCTCGTGCAGGGTATACGGCTTGAGTTCTGGCTTGAAAGCCATTTTTACATGATTGCAGCCTTTGTTTGGTTGGGATCTATGCTGTTTCATTGAGATGCAATTTATAAAAAATTATATGTTAGGGGTTCCGCTATGCTGGGCTGGTTTAAAAAAAAGCTGAAAATTGGCAAAAAGGAAGAGCCTGCTCCTGAAGAGATAACAGGGGCGGAAAAAATCGGTTTGCCAGCTGGTAAAGACGGAGAATATTTAGCATCCTCTCCGCTACAGACCGATGTGCAAAAAGGTTCTGAAGAAAAAACAGCCAGCATTCTGCAGGAGGATGTCACCGTTCTTTTCGGCCGGCTTAAGGAAAAGCTCTCCAAAACGAGAAGTTCTTTTGTCGCCCGGGTTGACGAACTTTTTCTTGGCAAAAAGGTGATTGACCCTGAGTTGCTTGATGATCTGGAAGAAATTCTTATAACAGCGGATCTTGGCGCCCGGACTACCCAGGAGCTTGTGGCGACAGCCCGCGAGGAGGTCAGCAGAAACGAACTCAGTGATCCCCAGGCATTGAAGAAAGTTCTTAAGAGAAAAATTGCCGATTTCATCCACAGTTCCGATCAGGCCGCTGAACTGGTAATGCCGAAAGAAGGCCCTTTTGTCATAATGGTTGTCGGCGTAAATGGTGTGGGTAAGACGACAACGATAGGCAAAATGGCCTACAAATTCGTCCGGTCAGGTCAAACCGTTATGCTGGTGGCGGGAGATACGTTCCGGGCCGCTGCCGTCGAGCAGTTACAGATTTGGGGGGAAAGGGTCGGGGTTGATGTCATCTCTCAGCAATCCGGGGCGGATCCTTCGGCGGTAATTTTTGACGCCCTTGATCACGCCAGAAAAAAGAAGATTGATGTGGTCATTGTTGATACGGCTGGTCGTCTTCATACCAAAATCAACCTGATGGAAGAGTTGAAAAAGATCAAACGCGTCATGGAAAAGAAAGTGGCCAATGCCCCCCACGAGGTCATGCTGGTCATAGATGCCACAACCGGACAGAACGGCATTTCCCAGGCCAGGCTGTTTAGTGAAGCTGTCGATGTAACCGGGCTGACCCTGACAAAACTTGACGGAACAGCCAAGGGAGGGATAGTGGTCAATATTTGCCGCGAGTTTAATATCCCCATTCGTTTTATCGGCATTGGCGAACAGATGAGCGATTTACGGGATTTTGATGCCGATGAGTTTGTCGAGGCCTTATTTGCAGAGAACAATTCATGAAATACCAGTATCACTACCACAGGCAGCCCGGATGCGGGGGGTGCCTGCTTGTTGCCGCCCTCATCCTGCTGCTGTCCGGCGGGGCGCCCCTTTTGATCGATGTTATCGGCCTACTGCTGGCTGGAGGTGTTTTTCTTTTTTTGGCCCTGCTTGTCGCTACTTGGGCCTTTACCTATTATATCCGGCGTAAGGTAAGTCAATATGAGCAGGGCCAGACCGAGGCGCGTAATAATTTTGTTGCCCTGCTCGTGCAAATTCTCGTGAAAATCGCCCAGTTTGACGGGAATGTTACCCGTGAAGAACTGCAGACCATCAAGAATTTTTTCCGCAGCCATCTACATTATACCCAGAACCAGATGTTCTGGGTGAACGAGCTGATCAAGGATGCCATCCAGAATACCGAATCACTGGAAGCTTCGCTGGAACAATTCAAGAGCTCCTTTGCTTATGAGCCAAGGCTTATCCTGGTTGAACTTGTTTACCAGGTCATCTTTTCCAATGACCGGGTCTCTGACCAGGACCTTGAACTGGCCAGAAATATTGCAGAATACCTGGAGCTTTCCCCTTATGACCTGCAGACCATCCAGAGCCGATATGTCCACAGACGTCACGCCGCGGTCTACCAAGAAAGGAATTACTATGATGTTTTAGGCCTCAATTCCGATGCTAATTTTGAAGAGATAAAAAAAGCGTATCGAAAACTGAGCATGAAATATCATCCGGATAAGGTTGGCCATCTCGGCGAGGAATTCAAGGGGGTAGCCGAGGAGAAGATGAAAGAAATAAATGCGGCATATCAACATCTAAAGAAAAAGTTTAACTAATCAACATTAACATTTGAAAGGCCATTATCCATGGGTATATCCAAAAAAATGAATGAATTCGCCACCGCCTCCTCCTGGATTCGTAAAATGTTTGAAGAGGGGACGAAATTAAAAAAGCAGTATGGCCCGGAAAATGTTTTTGATTTCAGCCTGGGCAACCCGGATGTCGCCCCACCTCCACAGTTTGATACAGCATTACAGAAGATAGCCCTTGATTCTTCACCCGGCATTCACAGTTATATGCCCAATGGGGGCTATTTTCATGTCCGTGAGGCTGTTGCCGGGCAAATTTCCCGGGAGCAGTCCATGGAAGTGGGTGCTGACCAAGTCCTGATGACATGCGGGGCGGCAGGGGCCTTGAATGTCGTACTGAAAGCGATTCTTGATCCTGAGGAAGAAGTCATTATACTTGCTCCCTTTTTCGTTGAATATAAGTTCTATATTGACAATCATGGCGGCAAAAGTGTGGTGGTGCCAACCAGGGATGATTTCAACCTTGATATTGATGCCATTGAGGCAGCTGTTAACGGTAAAACCAAGGCCATTATCATTAACAGCCCGAATAATCCGACAGGTCAGATTTATCCGGAAGCTGACCTGCAAGCACTTGGCGGGCTTCTCGATAAATGCCAGGAAAAGTTCGGTTCAACAATTTTTCTTTTAAGCGATGAGCCGTACCGTAAAATCATCTTTGATGGGCATCATGTTCCCAGTATTTTCCAGAATTACCGGAACAGTATCGTTGTTTCAAGTTACTCAAAGGATCTTTCCCTGCCGGGTGAACGGATTGGCTATATCGCTGTTCATCCTGATGTTGCTGAAAAAAATGCGCTGCTTGCCGCCATGACCCTTGCCAATAGAATTCTCGGCTTTGTCAATGCCCCGGCCTTGATGCAGCGCGTTGTCGCCGAACTTCAGGGAGTTACGGTTGATTCGGCGATTTATGCCGGCAGACGAAAAATTTTCTGCGATATACTGGCAGAGTCCGGATTTAACTTTATCCCTCCCAAAGGGGCCTTTTATATTTTCCCCAAAACTCCTATTGACGATGATGTGAAATTTGTCGCCCATCTGCAAAAATACAAGATTCTTGCCGTGCCTGGGCGGGGTTTTGGCATGCCCGGCTATATCCGTCTCGCTTTCTGTATCAATGATGATGTAATTAAACGTTCAGCGGCCGCTTTCAAACAGGCCATGGCGAGCCTCGGGGAACTCTAATTGAACAGAAAGAAAATTCTTGTTCTTGAGCCCTATTTCGGTGGCTCTCACCAGAATTTTCTTGCCGGACTACAGAACCATTTGCCCTTTGCCTTTCACCTGGTCACCCTGCCCGCAAGAAAGTGGAAATGGAGAATGCGCTTTTCAGCCCCGTATTTTGCCCGGATACTTTCCGCGGCAAAAAGGTATGATGCGGTACTGTGCTCAACATTTGTCGATGTCGCAACCCTGCGTGGTCTTGGGCCTCTCTGGCTGCGGGAGGTTCCGGTTCTTACCTATTTTCACGAGAATCAGTTTGTTTACCCCGTGCAGGCTGAACATGAACGGGATCTGCATTTTGCCGTGACGAATCTCACGACTGCCCTGGCGTCCGACCGGGTGGCCTTTAATTCATGTTACAATATGGAATCATTTTTCAAGGGGTGTTCCGAGATTGAAAAGATAAACCCTGATATGAAGACCGGTTTTATCAGTGAACTGCGCAAAAAATCGGTTGTTTTGTATCCCGGCCTCGACTTTGCGGGAATCGACGGGACGTCAAGCAGAGCGGGAAGAGAGGGCAATTCACCGGTTATCATCTGGAATCACCGCTGGGAATATGACAAAAATCCTGATTTTTTTTTCCAGACTCTCTTTCAGCTTGATGAGCTGAAAGGAGATTATAAACTTGTTATTTTAGGACAAGCCTTCAGCCAGCAACCGGAAATTTTTGAAAAAACCAGACAGAAGCTCGGACATCGGCTGCTCCATATGGGCTATGTTCCTGAAAGAAATAAATATTATCAATGGCTGCGTGAAGGCGCTCTCGTCATTTCCACGGCAAGCCATGAATTTTATGGCATGTCTGTTATTGAAGCCGTGAGGGCAGGCTGCCGTCCTTTGTTGCCTAAGAGACTTTCGTACCCTGAACTTTTTCCAGCCGAATTTCTTTATGATGATGAGAAGCTCTTGCCGCGCCTGAAGGATGGATTGCTTGACAAAAGACTTGATGATGCCAGGGCCAGGGAGCTGACCGACCGGTTTTCCTGGGCAGCTCTTGCGGGTAGATACAAGGATTGGTTGAGCCCCTGATTGATGAACCAGTAAAAAGGTCGGCGAAAGTGCCAGGATGGGAAT
The DNA here is from genome assembly GCA_016219175.1 of Deltaproteobacteria bacterium. Lineage (GTDB taxonomy): Bacteria > Desulfobacterota > Desulfobulbia > Desulfobulbales > SURF-16 > SURF-16. The sequence goes on from JACRCD010000045.1 coordinate 68,681, forward strand.
AAAGTTCGATATATGCTGAACTCGGAAGGGATTCAGTATCTGAAAATCCAGATTTTGGAAAAAGAAGATAAACAGTAAACAAGAGGCTCCATATCCATTGGGAATTTGGAGCCCCTTACACGCAAACCCGTCTAAGACCTTTCGCTTAACACAAAACAGCTTCCTTATTTCTGCCTGTCCTGGCTGGCGAAATGTGTATCCAGAAACTCACACTCCAGGGGAGAAAGGTCAAAGCGCACCTGGGCCTCCCTGAAAACGTCCTTTCTTACTTTCTCCGGATGCTCTTCCAGCACCTCGCATACCCAACGGAGCACCTTTTTCATTTTATCGCCAGGAGGCTGTAGTGAAGACATGATAACACAAACCCTCTATTTTCTCACCGGTCTGTACATGATACCTGCCAGGGGTGGTACGGTAACCTTAATATGATAGTCCGCTTCTCCAAATCGTTCGGCAGATGGTATTTTTATGTCGGGATTGCTCACGTTACTGCCCCCGAATGAACTCTCGTCAGAGCAGAATACCTCCCTGTAGTCAGTCAGTTCAGGGACTCCGAGACGGTAATTGTAATGTACTTCCGGGGTCATGTTGAGCAGACAGACAACGTGATCGGCAGGATTTTTGCCAAAGCGGGCAAAGGAAATAATGGAGTGATCCACATCCTTGAAATCCATCCATTTAAATCCGGTGTGGGTAAAATCAAGTTCCCACAAGGCCGGGATACTTCGATAAAGCTCGTTGAGTTTCCCCACGTAATATTGCAATTGATTATGAAGAGGTTCCTGTTCAGCCAGATGCCAGTCCAGGCTGACCTTACAGTACCATTCGGAAATCTGACCGAATTCGCCGCCCATAAACAGGAGTTTTTTGCCCGGATGCGCCCATAAAAAGAAAAAAAGCAGCCGCAGATTGGCAAACTGCTGCCATCTGTCACCCGGCATTTTTGACAGAAGCGATTTTTTGCCATGCACAACCTCGTCGTGGGACAACGGGAGAATAAAATTCTCCGAGAATGCATAAAGCAGCGAAAAGGTCAGATTGTTATGGTGAAATTTTCGATACAGGGGATCGCGACTGAAATAATCGAGCATATCATTCATCCAGCCCATATTCCATTTGAAACCGAATCCCAATCCGCCCTGGTCCGTTGCCTTGGAAACGCCGTAAAAGCTGGTTGACTCTTCCGCAATCATGGCAACGTCGGGAAAGCGCTGATAGACAATAGCATTAAGATGTTTAATGAATTGAATCGCCTCAAGATTTTCCTTGCCGCCATAGGGGTTGGGGATCCAGCTGCCCTCCTTTCTGCCGTAATCGAGATAAAGCATGGAGGCCACGGCGTCCACGCGAATCCCGTCAATATGGAATTTGTCAAACCAGAAAAGGGCGCTGGCAATGATAAAATTGCTCACCTCACGACGGGCATAATTAAAAATCAGGGTGCGCCATTCCGGGTGGGAACCCTGTCTCGGGTCCTCATGCTCATAGAGTGCGGTCCCGTCAAAGCGGCCCAGGCTGTGTCCGTCCGTGGGGAAATGGGAAGGAACCCAGTCAAGGATGACGCCTATATCGTTCTGGTGGCAGCAGTCAACAAAATACATAAAATCCTGCGGCGTTCCGAATCTGCTGGTAACAGCAAAATAACCCGTGGTCTGATACCCCCATGATTCATCATATGGGTGTTCCATGACCGGCATGAGCTCAATATGGGTAAATCCCATTTTTTTCACATAGGGGATAAGGCTTCCGGCTAATTCACGCAGGGAAAGAAATCTCTCTGGGTCAGACGGATCCCTCTGCCAGGATCCCAAGTGGACTTCGTAGACCGAAACAGGATGGTCATAAAACCTGTTGTCGCGTCTTTTTTCATGCCAGGGCTGATCCTGCCATTCATAATCGTCAATATCCCAGACGATTGAAGCGCTCTTAGGGCGCATTTCCGCAAAAAACTGGAAGGGATCCGACTTCTCCACGAGATCATTGGTAGGGGTACGAATTTCATATTTGTAGATTTCACCCTTGAGGACCCCGGGGAGAAAAAGCTCCCAGATGCCGGACGAACCAAGAACCCTCATCTGATGAACTCTGCCGTCCCAGTAGTTGAAATTTCCTATGACACTTACCCTGCGGGCGGAAGGCGCCCAAACACGAAAAATCGTTCCTTCAATCCCGTCGATAACGGCAGGATGCGCGCCCATTTTTTCATAGAGAAAATAATGTGTTCCGTGATTGAAGAGGTGGCGGTCGTATTCTGAAAGCTGGGGCAGAAATTGATACGGATCGATATAGGAGCGGATAACGTTATTGTAACATGTCGCTTCAAAAGAGTAGCTGAAAGGAACAACATAATCGGGAACAACGATTTCAAAGAGACCCTCTTCCCTCATTTTGTACATGTCCCTTTTTTCCCCTTTCACGACCAGCCGAACGGATTCGGCAAGGGGAAGAAAAGTGCGGATGACGGCTGAATTGGGATCATGCGCCAACACATGAAGACCAAGAACCAGAAAGGGGTCATGGTGGTCCGAAGTGATGACTTTGTCGAGTTCGTGTGTTATATCAAGAGTCATGGTGTTCCTTTAAAATTAATCATTGCCCTGCCTTTCCGGTCGACGGTTCGCGGAAGCGATTATAATTGATGCGGCCAGGATGAGGTTTCATTATTTATCGAAAAAAGTCTAGCATATTTCCCCAAACAATCTCTATTAATTTTTCTTCAAGAATATCTCACTTGACACACTTTTACACTCTGATAAGTTACGATAGAGCATTTTAACGCGGAAGTCTTTTTTTGCGGCAACATCATCTTACTGGTAACGGATGTATCTTTATGGAATTCGAGATAAACAGGCTGGCCGGATATTTTCTCATAGCCACGCCCCAGATGCCTGATCCGCGGTTTGCCCAGAAAGTTATTTACATGTGTTCGCATGACCCTGATGAGGGGGCAATGGGGGTCGTCTTAAATCACCCTGTCGCGGAGGTCACCCTGGCCGCGCTTTATGAAAGCATGAATATGCCAACTCCGGGAATTGCGCTGCCGACACTATTTCTTGGCGGTCCGGTAGAGCTCGAAGCTGTTTTCATCTTGCATTCGAGTGATTATCGTTCCAGCCAGTTTATTGAAATTACTAAAGATATCCGCATGTCGCGGGATCCGCAAATCCTGCAGGACATAGCCTGCAACAGGGGGCCTTTGAAGTACCGTTTTTTTCTTGGCTATGCGGGCTGGGCTGCCGGGCAGCTTGAGCATGAGCTTGCCCATGAGGGGTGGTTAACCCTTCCGGCTGATTTTGAGGATATATTCGACGATTCCCCTGAAAAAATGTGGGAAAAAATTACATCAAAACACGGAATTGATATGTCTCTGTTTGGAGAAATCACCGGCAATGCCTAGTTGATGGCTAGGCACAAAAGCACCCTGAAGGGCATAAATCCGCCCTCTGCGTTGCGGCTGGATCGCGAAGTGCTCGACGCACCATATGTACGCCTTCGCTTTCGTGACACTACCGCGCCTTGTCTATCGAACTTTGTGCTTAGCCAGCCAGATACTTTTTATGAGTTCATCTTAGGGGCCGTTATAAAATAACCATTACAGATTTGCTATCACCTATACGGCCCCTTATGCCGTTGCCACGCATGGCGTGTTACAGTAATTTATTGACAACGGCTTAGTTGAAATCACAGATGTTTTAGAGGAAAAGCATGGAACGAGATATTTTTGAATGCAGGCAGTGCGGTTATTGCTGTCATGGTGAAACAACGGTTTCCCTTTCAGCGGAAGATTTGCAAAGAATGGTGGATTTTCTTGATATTTCCGAAGAAGAGGTGAAAAAGAAATATCTGAGAATAACAGGCAATGTCATCCAGATGAAAATAGTTGACGGGCATTGCATTTTTTTTGCCAATGGCTGCACGATACATCCGGGGAAACCTTGGCGCTGCAGTCAGTGGCCGCTCCATCCGAGTATCCTGGCGGATCAAAGTAATTTTGAAGCGATCGGTAAATCGTGCCCCGGCATAAAGATGGACATTGGCTATGAAAAATTTTGTACAGGTCTCTCTGCCCTTATCTCACCGAAAGAAAAGAAATAATGCGCTTAGAGTTGATCTTCCCGGGCAAAACCAGAGAAGTTTATATAAAAAAAGGGATAGATGATTTCAGCGAACGGCTTAGTCATTATGTTAGAACTGACTTTAAAATCATTAAAGACAGGCTTGTTGCGCATGATGTTGCGCAGAGCATGATGATGGAAGGAGAACAGTTGCTGGAGCACTGCAAAAAATCAAATTACGTGGTGGCCCTTGACCCGGCAGGTCAACAACTGAACTCTGAAGAGTTTGCCGTGATGATTGGCAAATGGGAGGGCCAGGGGAGACAGCTTGTCTCCTTTATTGTCGGCGGTCCCGCGGGTCTTTCCGCGGCAGTACTCGCCAGAGCCGACCTGGTGCTGAGTCTTTCCCGGATGACATTTACCCACGAGATGGCGCGTTTATTACTCTTGGAACAGCTTTACCGCGCTTATAGTATTAAAGCAGGAACAAAGTACCACAAATAATGCATTAAGCCGTTGTCAATAAATTACTGTAGCACGCCATGCGTGGCAACGGCATAAGGGGCCGTATATGCAAGAGCAAATCTGTAATGGTTATTTTACAACGGCCCCTAAATCGCTTCCACGGCTGATATTTCAGGCACCTCTGATTTGAGAAATTTTTCAATCCCTTCTTTTAAAGTTACCTGAGACATGGGGCACCCCCTGCATGCTCCGGTTAATTGTACCTTAACGACCCCAGAATCAGTCACGTCAATAAGCACCACATCGCCACCGTCTTTCTGGAGAGTCGGCCTCACTTTATTCAACGCTTCTTGGACTTTTTCACGCATGCAATGGAGCTCCTTTTAAAATATGGAGACAACATAGCACAGAGGCCTGCTTAAGACAAGCGGCAGTTTGTTTAAAAAGCTGCTGGCTATTTTTAAAAAAAATGTTCTATATTAAGATGATAGTCTCATAAAAAATTGAGTTGGATATCTTTGCTGCATGCGCATCCACCATTTTTTGTCCCCTGTTGTTGAAACTCAAACATCATGAGCGGAGTAATCCACATGGCCCAGCAATCAAAAAGTAATATCCTGCTTGAAGTCGGTACAAACGAGCTTGAAGTTATTACCTTTTATATCGAGTGGATTGACCCTGACACAAAAGTAATCCACAAGAATACCTATGGCATCAATGCCGCAAAGGTAAGGGAACTGGTGGCCTACCCTGATAATATTACTGAAGTGGTCAACAGCATATCCTGCGTCAAGGGAGTTTTTTTGCTCCGCAACAATACAATACCTCTTATTGATCTTTGTGATTGGTTTTCCTATCAGACCAAACAACGAGAAGGGGGAGAAAGGAAATGGGTTGTCATCGTTGCTGACCTAAACGGTAAAGCGTTTGGTTTTATCACGCACGGGGTGGATAAGGTCTATCGTTTTTCATGGTCACAGATTTCCCCTCCGCCGGAACTGATAGCTTCCAGTCAAAGCATAACCGGAATCTGTCAAGTTGATGATCTCATCATTCAGATGATTGATTTCGAACGGATTGTCGGCACCATTGACCCGACCATGGTGGTCAGATCGTACCGTGACCAGGCGGACGCCCGGCAAATCGAGGAAAAATATGACAGGGCGGTGCTTGTTGTCGATGACTCCAGGGTTGTCCTTATCCAATTGACCCGCACCCTGGAACATGCGGGCTTTAAGGTTATTCCCATGCCGGACGGACAGGCTGCCTTTGAATTTCTTGAGGATCTGCGCAAAAAAGATGAGGTCAATAAAAAGATTCTTGCTATCATTTCCGATATTGAAATGCCCCGAATGGACGGCCATCATCTTTGCCTTCGTGTGAAACAGCAACCGGCTTATAATAAAATTCCTCTCATTCTTTTTTCGTCAATGATCACTGACGCATTACGCCGGAAAGGTGAAGCGGTTGGCGCTGACGATCAGGTTACCAAGCCTGAACTTGATAAGCTTATTGACCGCATGCATGACTGCATTGCCAGGCTGGAAAAGGCCTAATGTTTTCTGAACGGTTTTTCTTTTATTTTCCACCACTCAAGCACCTGTGAACAAGACATTCTTTATTGACCAGGCATCTGAGATTAGATATAAAGGAAGGCAGAATTCAATCTGCCTTCGGTTTTCAACGGATTTTCAAATTGCAACTTACGACTACTAGACTAAGTTAACTTCTAAGGAGTAACAAGATGGGAGAAACTCACGATACAGCCTTTATTCTCTGGTTTGATGATATCGGAATTGAAGATGTTCCTATGGTGGGCGGCAAAAATGCATCTCTGGGCGAGATGTATCAGAAACTTACCTCAAAAGGGGTTGCCGTGCCCCATGGCTTTGCCATTACAGCCTATGCTTACAAGCATCTTTTGAAAGAGGCGGGCATAGAGGCTGCGATCAGGGATGTATTATCCGATCTTGACACCCATGATATGAAAAATCTTTCCGAGCGCGGCGAAAAAGTCAGGAATATCATCCGCCACGCTGAGTTTCCTGATGATCTTCGTCAGGCTATCATTGAATCCTATAAAAAAATGGAAGCTGAGTATGGCCCGAATGTTGACGTTGCCGTCCGCTCATCAGCAACTGCCGAGGATCTCCCAGACGCATCTTTTGCCGGTCAGCAGGAAACGTATCTCAATATCCATGGTTATGATACTCTTATAGAAAATTGCCGTAAATGTTTTGCCAGTCTGTTCACCAACCGGGCAATTTCCTATCGCCATGATAAAGGCTTTGGTCAGTTTGATGTCTACCTCTCCATTACTGTCCAGAAAATGGTGCGCAGCGATTCCGCTTCTTCCGGCGTCCTGTTCTCCATTGATACGGAAAGCGGTTTTCAGAATGCTGTTTTTATCACTGGCGCCTTTGGACTGGGCGAGAATGTTGTTCAGGGCGCGGTCAATCCCGATGAGTTTTATGTTTTTAAGCCCACCTTGAAGCAGGGCAAAAAACCTATTGTCGGCAGACGCCTCGGCAGTAAAGAAATGAAAATGGTTTACAACAATGACCCGAACCAGACAGAGTCGGTTAAAAACATCGATACAACCCCGGCAGAACGTGGAAGGTACGTTATTAATGATGACGAAATTCTGCAGTTGGCCAAATGGGCCTGTATCATTGAGGACCATTATAACAAGGCCATGGATATTGAATGGGCCAAGGACGGGGACGGCGTCAAGGTAGGAACCGGAAAGCTCTATATTGTTCAGGCCAGGCCGGAAACAGTACACTCGCAGACTTCTAAAAAGACCATGGAAACGTATGTCCTGAAAGAAAAGGGAGAGGTTATCGTTTCAGGTCAGGCGGTAGGCACCAAAATCGGCCAGGGCGTTGCCCATGTTATCAAGGATACCGCCGATATAGGCAAATTCAAGAAAGGGGAGGTGCTGGTGACGGACATGACCGATCCGGACTGGGAACCTATCATGAAAATCGCCAGCGCCATTGTCACCAATCGTGGCGGCCGAACCTGTCATGCGGCCATCATCTCGCGCGAGCTGGGTATTCCATGCGTCATAGGGACTGATAACGGCTCCGAAGTTGTCAAAACCGGAACGGAAATAACCATCTCCTGCGCGGAAGGTGAGAGTGGCTATATCTATAAAGGTCTACTCAAATATGAGGTAGAAAAACTTGATCTTGATTCGGTTCCTGCTACCCGCACCAAGATCATGATGAACGTCGGTATCCCGGAAAAAGCCTTCTCCGAGGGCCAGATCCCCAATGAAGGGGTAGGGCTGGCCAGGGAAGAATTTATTATCAACTCCCACATCGGCATTCATCCGATGGCCCTGTACAATTTCGTTGATCTGAAAGCCAAGGCGGCAAGTGATACGAAGATTGCGGATGTGGTAAATGAGATAGAGAAGCGGACGACTGCTTACCCGCATGACAAAAAACAATTTTTCATCGATAAGCTTGCCGAGGGTGTAGGACGCATTGGCGCGGGTTTTTATCCGAAGGATGTCATTGTCCGCTTGTCCGACTTCAAGAGCAACGAATATGCCAATCTGGTCGGCGGCAAACTCTATGAACCGGAAGAGAGCAATCCAATGATCGGCTGGCGAGGCGCGTCACGCTATTATGATCCGAAATACCGTCCCGCCTTTGAGCTTGAATGTCAGGCCTTACTCAAGGCCCGCAATGATATGGGGTTAACGAACATCAAGCTGATGGTGCCTTTCTGCCGGACCCCCGAGGAAGGCAAGAAAGTTATCCAGGTCATGAAGGATTGCGGTCTTGTCCAGGGAGAAAATGGACTGGAGATTTACGTCATGTGTGAAATCCCCAGCAATGTCATTTCGGCTGATGCCTTTGCCGATGTTTTTGACGGTTTTTCCATCGGCTCAAACGATCTTACCCAGCTGACACTTGGTCTTGACCGGGATTCCGATCTTATTGCCCATATTTTCGATGAACGCAATGAGGCGGTAAAAACCATGGTGAAAATGGTTATTGACACCGCTAGAAGGCGTGGTAAGAAAATAGGAATCTGCGGTCAAGCCCCCAGTGATTTTCCGGAGTTTGCCACATTTCTTGTTGAATGCGGAATTGACTCAATAAGTCTTATCCCTGATACAGCAATAAAAACCAGACTTGCCGTGGCGAAAAAAGAAAAAGAGCTTGGCATAAACCCCTGATGTTCGCGTTCTGATAATTTCTGTTTGTGTTTCACAAAAAAAAAAACGGCCTGGAAGATCATTCTTCCTGGCCGTTTTTTTTGAAACCGCTGTTTTTGTATTTTTTCTTAACCCAAGTTTAACACCAATGAGAGGATTTTAACGATTTCTGCTCCATTTGCCCTCAAAAAATCTAATAATATCAATTGGTCTATTGTTAGAGGGGCTATGTAGTGCCATAAAATAAATGAGACATATTGACTTTTTCA
>JACRCD010000043.1 GCA_016219175.1 Deltaproteobacteria bacterium
GACAAAGCCCGGATGGCTAAGTAACAAAATTCGATATACAAGGCGTAGTGTATTTTTGAGAGTGAGGCTATACATGTGGTATGCCGAACGAACAAAAATGCGCTACAACGCAGTAGATCGGATTTTTTACGACGCCATCAAAATTGTGTGACATAGTTGAACAGGATTTGCTTACTTAAGGATGGTGGCAGGCAGGGTTGCAGAGCGTTACCTGCCGGCGCCATTGATAATTTCGGCGCAGCCGGCTGGCATAGGAGTGTATTATGGCTGTATGGGCAATAAAGCTTCATGACAAGGTTGTTAAACAGTTTGCCATCGAGGACGGGGAGCGGCTCGTCATCGGCAGGAGCTCGGAAGCGGATGTGGTTGTTGACAACACGGCCATTTCCCGCAAGCATACGGCTCTGGAAAGGAAAAACAACGTCTATTTTCTTGAGGATCTCGGCAGCCTCAACGGCACCATGGTCAATGGCCGGAAAATAGATTCATGCGTTCAACTTTTCGATAATGATGCCATTGAGATCGGTAAGTTTCTCCTGCTGCCTGCCGAGGCCCTCAAGGAGGCGAAATTTTCCTCCCAGAGCGCCGCCCCGGGGTATGGAGATGAAACTGTTTTTGTCAACCGGGGCCGCAACGCCGTCCCGGACCAGAAGGGGAAGGAAAAAGGCAAGGCGCCCCATGTGCTGACGGTGATAAAAGGGGCAGGCAGTCCGGAAGCTGTTCCCCTGCTCGGCCGCAGCAGTGTGAAAATCGGCAAGGACATGAATTGCGACCTGCGGATATCCGGCTGGTTTGTGGCCCAGGCGCAATGTTACGTCATTAACCGGGACAAGAAATTTTATCTCGCCCCCCAGCGCAGCTGGGCCACGACCTTTGTCAACGACACCCCGGTCAAGGAGGAGCGGGAGCTGCGCAAGGGCGACATTATTGCAATCAGGGGAGTACGGATACGTTTTGAATAGAGGCGATAAGCGTGCGAAGGCGGACGGAAAAAAGGCGCATAGACCATGTTGACCCGGTTTTTTAAAAAAGGGAGCAAGGGGCTGCAAGGACAGGCTGCCCCTGGGAGCCCCCACGCCGAGCCAACCCAGATTCTGCCCGGCCAGGAGGGAGCCGGCGGGCAGGCAGAGCCCGCTAACTGGCTGCCCGGTGAGATTATAAATGGCCGCTACCGTATCGACCGTATTTTCAGCGGGGCCATGGGCAAGGTTTATATTGCCGAGCATCTGACCTGGGGGGTGTGGATGGCCATCAAGGTGCCCAGGCCGGAGGTGTGGGCCGACAGTGAAGGTCTGCAGCGCATCCTGCGGGAGGCCAACGGCTGGATAAGGCTCGGGCTGCATCCCAACATCGCCTCCTGCTATTACGTGCAGACAATCTCCGGCATCCCCCACATCTTCATTGAATACGTGGCCGGGGGGACACTTGAGGAATGGATCAACAGAGGGCGGTGCCATGATCTGCGCACTGCCCTGTCGATCGCGATTCAGTTCTGCAACGGCATGGAGTACACTCATGCCAAGGGCTTTATTCATCGCGATATCAAGCCGCAGAACATCCTGCTCTCCAAGGATGGACTGGTTAAAATTACCGATTTCGGCATACTGCGCTCCATGCTGGATACAGCCGGCGAGAATGATGCTCTCCGCACGAACAGCCAGGATGGCAATGCCACCGTGGGTTTCCGCGGCACGCCCAATTATGCCTCCCCGGAACAGCTGCGCAATGCTCATCGAGTAGACAGGCGAACGGATATTTTTTCTTTTGGCCTCTGTCTGTGGATGATGTTCTGCGGGAAAAGACCCTATAAGCATAATGCCCAGGGCAATTGCCCCGATCCTGCCCCGGCAAAGGCGGAAATTGTCCTGCCGCGGAGTTTGAAAAATATCCTGAAAAAGTCCGTGGCCTATCATCCCGGGGAAAGATTTCAGGATTTTACCGAACTGAAGGAGGCCTTGAACCAGGTTTATATCGAGCTTTTTCAGGTGCCCTGTCCCTACGCCATCATGGAAAAAATCGACCTCCGCGCCGAAAACATGAACAACCGGGCGGTCTCTCTGGCGGAACTGGGGAAATACAAGGAGGCGGCCGGGTTTTTGGCCCATACCTTGGAGATCAATGACACCCTGACCGAGGCCCTTTACAATTCCTGCATGCTGAAATGGTGCAAAAGCTCGGAAAGCCCGGAACGGCTGCTGCGCCGCATCGAGTCCTGTAAAAAAAGATTTCCCAAGCTCTCGGTCTTCGATGATCTTGAAAAAGAAATTAGCGAATATGTCGAGCATGCCGGAGAGGCGCAGCGGAAGGAACGGAACCGGGAACCTCAGCTCCTTCTCTGCTTTCCCAAGGCCCCCATGGAGATATTCCGGGAGGCCCAGCTCCGGCGGTCGGTCCATCATAACATCCTCACCCTGTTGCAGAACCGGCGTCTGACGGAATGCTACGACACCCTGCTGGTCAGCTGGGGCAATGAACGGTTCAAGAAAGACAAGTTCTATTACAAAATTTATGAACAGCTGTTGCCCGAGGGGCGGAAGCGCTCTTTATCCGCGGTGCAGCGGGTCATTACCCACCCCGGCGGCGATGGCCCCGCCTCCCTGCTGGCCAGCCTGCCGGCAAGAAAACTTGCCTTTTCCGCTCCTCCCGGGAAAAAGGTCCAGGTGAGAAGCGTGGCGGAGCGGAAAACAAGCGTACCGTTTGCCGGGACGGAGCATAACATCACCTCCCTGGCTGTCAGCCAGTTTGCGCTGGCCGCCGGCCAGGAAAATGGTTCCGTGCTGTTCCGTTCCCTGAAAAGCGGGGAGCAGAACGTGCTGTCGCTGGGCAACGCGGCCGTTAACGCCCTGGCCTTTACCCCTGACGGCAAACATCTGCTGGCCGGACTGGCCGATGGCGCGCTGATGCTGTCCGAGGGGATGGAGGGCAAGGTAAAAAAGATTGCGGTTGCCGGAGGAGGAGTCCGTTGCCTTGCCTGGCTGAAGGATTTCGGCTTTGCCGCGGCGGGCGAAGACGGCTCATTGCAGTTTTATGACGGCCGCTCCGGGGAGTGCAAGCGGGAAATGGACGCCCATGCCCTGCCGGTGTCTTCGATGTCGGTAAGTTTCGACGGGACAAGAATTGCCACGGGAAGCGCGGACCGCATGGTCCGCATCTGGGATTGCGCCAGCGGCCGCTGTCTGCAAACCATCGAGGGGCACGAAGATGCGGTGACCTCGGTTTTAATGCTGGAGGACGGGCAGACCGTGGTTACGGGCTGCGCGGATGACATCATAAAACTCTGGAACTGGCAGTCCGGCAAATGCACCCAGATACTTGATGCCAGGGGAGACGGGGTGTGCAGCCTGGCCCCCGGGCCAAAACCGCATACATTTCTTTCCGGCCACCAGGACGGCGACGTGGTGCTGTGGACGGTGATATACTATCTTGAGTTTGATGACGGGCTGCCATCGGCACTGCGCAGCTTATAGGATGTGAACAACAACCCCGACAGGACCGGGGGAAAGGGGGCTGCCCGCGGGGGGCGCCTTTCCCGGCCATGGAGGCAGCATGCTGCGGTTTCTTAAAAAATTTTTCAGGACCCCTCAGGCCTCTCACGCCTGCTTCGGACGGACCGACACCGGCATGGTCCGTAAAAATAATGAGGATAATTTCGCCATTCTGGTTGAAAGGAATCTTTATGTCGTAGCTGACGGCATGGGAGGGCACCAGGCCGGGGAAATCGCCAGCCGGGTGGCCACGGAATATCTGGTCAACTTTTTTTCCGCGGAGAAAATCCGGGAAATACAAGGCAATCCGGCGGCAATACAGCACGGGCTCATCGCAAGCTTTTATAAAACCAATGAGAAGGTGATGGGCATGGCGGAGGAGAACTCCGGCCTGCACGGCATGGGCTGCACACTGGTGGCCTGCCTGATCGATGGCGATGCGGCCTTCATCTGTCATGTCGGGGATGTGCGCGCCTATCTTGACGATGGCTATATCCTGAAACAGCTCACCACCGATCATTCCCTGGTGGTGGATCAGCAAACCCTGGGGGTAAACGGGGCGAACCAAGGCGTGGGGCGCAACATTATCACCCGGGGCATCGGTTTCCCCTTTGCGGAAGACCCTGAATTTCATCGCGTCTCCCTGAGTCCGGGTAATAAAATTCTTCTCTGTTCCGATGGTCTGTGGGGCATGGTAAGCGATGAAGAGATGCATGGGGTGATGGAAAGCGCCGCTTCCCCCGAGGAGGCTTGCGATAACCTCGTCCGCCAGGCCAATCAGGCCGGGGGCAAGGATAACATCACCGCGGTGGTTGTCTGTTTTTGATGGATGAATTGGCGGTTCCGCCGCGCCACATGGTCCGGTACACGGAAAAGCCCACCCAAAAGATCAGGAGTTGCATGGGGCTTGTTCCGCAAGCAGCTCCAGATCTCCCACCCGGTTGATGTTGTGAAAGGTTGTGAGATCACCGGTGATGGCGAGCACCTCCTCCTGGCTGACTTTGCCGAGCTTGAGCTTCTCCAGGGCGAGGCGGATCTTTCCCTGTTTTTCCCGGAGCTGCCTGTCGATCACCGCCAGACAGGTTTTGCGGTAGACGGCATAAAGGGGCTCTGGTCCGGTCTCGGGCCAGGGCAGGGCCACATCCCAACTGCCGGGAAGGTTGCAGAGATGGGCGATCAGGCCGCCGTGGATGCGCGGCATGTCGCAGCCGGCAATGAACGCCTGGCTGCCCTCGATGTTAAGCAGGGCGGCATGGATGCCGGCCAGCGGACCGCTGTGGGCATGGATGTCGCCCACCATGGGCCAGCCCAGAAACTCATAGGTCCGCGGGGTATTGGTTACCAGCAGGCGGCGGGGAAAGATTTTTTCCAGAATGGACGCCACATGCAGGATGACAGGCACCCCATGCAGCAGGGCAAGGGCCTTGTTGCAGCCGAACCGCGAGCTGGC
>JACRCD010000046.1 GCA_016219175.1 Deltaproteobacteria bacterium
GCCCCGTTTCTCATGGCCTGAACCGCGTCCTCCGGGGAGGCAAAGGCGGTGATCATGATAAAAGGCAGTTCCGGATTTGTTTTTTTTACGGAATCGAGGAACTCAAGGCCTCCCATGCCAGGCATTCTGATATCTGATATAACAAGATCAAACTCTCGGCCTTGCACGGCTTTCAGGCCCTTTTCGCCATCTGCGGCGGTGACGGCCTCATACCCTTCTTTTTCAAGAAGTATTTTCAGGAACTCCCGCATGCTGAGTTCATCATCGACGACAAGTATTGTGGACATGTTTTACAATAAGTATCTGGGCATGAATTTGATACAGAGTACATCCGAGAAATAATTTCTCAGACCAATAGAGCATGAATCCAAAAGGAGCATGCTCTAAAAAAAGTTAGCAGTTTTTGGACTAACTTACAAGCCGGTCAATCGGGTATAATGGATTTCTATGGCGAAAAAATTGATCATTATCGGAATGCTTATTGTTCTTGCCGGGGTGCTGTGGCCCGTTCTGAGTAAGATTCCCCTGGGACGTCTGCCCGGAGATATCGTGGTGCGCAGGGATAATTTCAGTTTTTATTTTCCTCTGACGACTTCAATCATTATCAGTCTGCTGTTTTCCTTGCTCTTCTGGCTCCTGCGCAAATGATGGTTCCTGCAGCAGCATGTCAACAAGCTCCCGTACCTGGCTGAATTCTGTCGCCTGATAGATGTCGTTGCGTATTGATGCGCCATGGGGAAGACCTTTAAAATATTTCCCCGCGTGGCTTCGAATTTTACTTAAGGCCCATTGCGGGTCGCAGAAATCAGCGATGAGCTGGAGGTGGCGTTTTAAGGCAATGAGGCGAATGCGTGGATCCGGGCTGGGTTTTTCCTGCTGGAAAATCCAGGGGTTGCCCAGGGTGGCGCGGCCGATCATTACGCCGTCGCAGCCTGTTTTCTCCATCATGGCCAGCCCTTGTTCGTAAGAGAGGATGTCCCCGTTGCCAATAACGGGAATACTGATTTTTCTTTTTACCGCAGCGATGATGTCCCAGTCAACCGTGCCTGAAAAGCCATCGCTCCAGGTTCTGGCATGGATGGTGACGGCCGAGGCCCCGGCTTCTTCGGCCATCTGCGCGAATTCAGGAGCGTTTTTGCTCTGATGGGTCCAGCCCGATCTGAATTTTACCGTAACCGGTTTGTCAGTGTTCGCGCAGACTGCGCGGATTATCCCGGCGGCAAGTTCCGGTGATTTCATCAGGGCGGCGCCGGCCCCCTTTTTTGTCACCTTTTTCACCGGGCAACCCATGTTAAGGTCTATGCAGTCAATCGGTTCACGGGAAATCAGAGCGGCCGCCTTGCCCATGACAGCCGGTTCACTGCCGAACAGCTGGATGGCAACAGGTCTTTCTTGCGGGGTTGATTTGAGCATATCGCACGTTTTTTGCTGGTGATATGACAGCCCATGACAGCTGATCATTTCTGAAAAAACAAGTCCCGCGCCATATTCGCGGCAAAGCAGGCGGAAGGGCAGGTCCGTGTATCCGGCTAGAGGCGCTAAAACAAAGGGATTGTCGATTATCAGGCTCCCTATTTGCAGCGGTTTTATTTTCATGGATTTTCTACTGGAGAGTTCGGCTGGAACATAGTAAGATAGCCTCCCCGTTAATAATTAAAATACGTTTTAATCAATGAACCAGGCAAACTGATCAACTGGAGATATCATGACTTTCAAATTAAACCCGAATAATGATCACCTGTCCACGGAAGAGTTGCAAAAGCTTACCGGAATGAGAAAACGCTGCGCCCGCCGCATCCTGCTGTCAACTGCTCTTGCCGCCTCCGGACATCCCGGGGGATCGCTTTCTTCTCTTGATCTTCTGCTTGTCACCTATGGCCTCATGAACCATAAACCTGACGATCCCTGCTGGCAGGACAGGGACCGGGTGGTCATGAGTATCGGTCATATTTCCCCTGGGGTGTACAGTGTGCTTTCCGAGTATGGATATTTTTCGGAAGAGGAGTTCCTGACCGGATTCAGACGCGCCGGATCGGGTTTTCCCGGGCATGTTGAAAAAATCGTCCCCGGAGTTGAGTGGGATACCGGAAATCTCGGCCAGGGTTTGTCTGTCGGGGTCGGCATGGCCATGGCCATGAAGCTCAAAGGGTCAAGGCAGAAGGTCATCGTCTTTGTGGGAGACGGGGATCTGCAGAAAGGCCAGGCTGCCGAGGCGATGCGTTTTGCCAGTAAATTCAAACTCAATAATCTTATCGTCATCATAGATCGTAATCATCTGCAGATATGCGGCGGTACTGACGAAATTATGCCTTGCGACATCCCGGCCCTTTTTGCCTCCAGCGGCTGGAATGTTGAACTGCTTGACGACGGGCACGATTACAATAAAATTTTCAACATGTTGTCAGCTGTCTATAACGGCAAAGCCCTGAAACCGGAACGTCCCACCGTGATCAACGCCAGGACCGTCATGGGCAAAGGGATCTCCTTTATGGAAAATCTGGCCAAATATCATGGCTCTCCGTTAAAAGTTGATCAGCTCGCCCTGGCCTTTGCTGAACTGGGGGTGGAAAATGATTATGACAGGTGGGCAAAACTCCGCACCAGCCCGGTTTCCGCCGCCACCAGGCTTGAAAATAAGATTTGCTATCCCGATATTGTAGCCGGGATGCCCGTTGTTTACGGGGCGGACCAGAAGACGGATTGCCGGTCGGCGTATGGCACCGCCCTGTATGAACTGGCAAAGGTAAACAATATCCCCGGCCAGACGCCTAAAATTGTCGGCGTCTCCTGCGACCTGGAAGGGTCGGTCAAGATGGGGGATTTCCGGAAACATATGCCCGAGGCCTTTCTGGAATGCGGCATTCAGGAGCATCATGCCGCCACGATGGCCGGAGCAATAAGCCGTGAGGAGATGGCTGCTTTTTTCAGTACATTCGGGGTGTTTGCCGTATCCGAGGTTTATAATCAGAACAGGCTCAACGATATCAATCATACCAATGTCAAGGTTGTCGCCACCCATCTTGGGCTCGATGTCGGCGAAGACGGCCCCACCCATCAGGGGATAGATTTTATCGGTCTCATGCGTAACTATTTTAATTTCCAGGTATTTCTTCCCGCTGATCCGAATCAGACCGACAAGATTGTCCGCCATGTCGCCACGGTTGCCGGCAATCATTTCGTCGGCATGGGCAGGTCAAAAATGGGCATGGTGCTGACTGAGGACGGAACGCCTTTTTTCGGCGCCGGCTACAAGTTTATCCCCGGCAAGGGAGACTGGGTGCGGCGCGGAGGAGCGGGAACCATTATTTCCTATGGCACCCTCAGCCCGCAGGTTATGAGCGCCTGGCAGAAACTCCATGATGAAGGGATCGCCGTATCCATACTGCTCATGGCCTCTATTGTGCCAATTGACAGGGAAAGCGTTATTGCCGCGGCCCGGAGCGGTGGCCCGCTGCTGTCAGTGGAAGATCATCATGTGGATACCGGACTTGGAGCCATAATCAGCACCATTCTCGCGGATGAGGGCATAGGCTGCGGATTAAAACGGCTCGGCGTGGCGCACTATGGCTCTTCCGGTAAACCTGGTGATCTTTATGCGGAGCAGGGGCTTGATGCCGATGGCATTGTCAGAACCTTTAAGTCGCTGCTGTAGATAACAACAGGCAGGTGGCTGGTTAGGGGCCGTTATAAAATAACCATTACAGATTTGATATCATATCTATACGGCCCCTTATGCCGTTGCCACGCATGGTGTGTTACAGTAATTTATTGACAACGGCTTAAACGAAAAGGGGCGTGTTTGCTTCAAGCAAACACGCCCCTTTTTTTTATTCTTATCTTATTTGCCTTCGGAAACTTTTTCCTGGGTCGTTTCCTTCTTGGAGAAGGTGTAAAAAAGCTGCATGTAGATGTTCTCGGCAATGGTATCGACTATCAGTTTCAGGGACTGCCGTTTGTTCATCTCGGTTGCCGCCGCATCGGCGCCGGCCCGGAAGGATTCCTGCCAGGGAGCATTTCTTTTTTCCAGGATGATTTCGCCCGTGTTATTTTTTTTCAGATGATAACTGTACTTCATCTCAGCCCGGAGTTCCACGGCCCGATCCCAGGCGCCATAAGAAAGGCCGGGAAAATGGCTTGATTCGATCACCCCGCCTAAAACATAGTCAGCCTGATCAGGGGTGGTTGCCATGGAAAAATGTCTGGATTTTTTCAGCCAGCGGACCAGCGCCTGTTTCATTTCGCTTTGCAGGCCAAGCTCACTGCTGTTGTTGCTCCACATATCGACGTAGATGGAGATAGTCTCGCCTGCCACTGCTTCCGGCCCAGAGTCGTCCTCGCGGCTATAAGGATTAGAGTATCCGCAGGCTGCAAGCGCCACGCAAAGAGTCAGAAAAAGCATCAACAGACTAAGTTGTTTCGGCTTGGAGGGCTGCATTTTTTTTCTCATTGGATTTGCTGTCTCGCTACGATACGACAATATTTACCAGCTTGTTGTTGACGATTATCATTTTTCTGATTGTTTTGCCGTCAATAAATTTTTGCACCTTGTCATCAGCGAGGGTTTTTTCTTTGACCGTATCTTCATCACAATCCGCCGCCACCTGTAATTTGCTGCGGACCTTGCCGTTGATCTGCACGACAAGGGTGATGAAATCTTCTTTGATGGCTTCCGGATCAAAGGAGGGCCAGGGCGAATGGGAAAGGTCGGTGGCATGCCCCAACCGCTGCCAGATTTCTTCGCAGAAATGGGGAACCATGGGTGATAAAAGCTGGATGATCGCCTCCACTGCCTCTTTGATTATTTCAGTCCGCGGTTTCTCCGGAACATTTTCTCCCGTCAGGGTGTAAAGGGTATTGGTCAATTCCATGACGGCGCTTATGGCGGTATTGAAATGAAATTTCCCGTCAATATCGCTGCCAACCTTGCTGATCGTCTGATGGGTCTTGCGGTGCAGTTCGCGGCTGGGGCTGTTTAATGTTTCCGGTAAAACGTTTGCGGAACGGGTCAAGGTCTCCATATTGTCATGCACAAAACGGTACACCCGGTTTAAAAAACGGTAAGCGCCTTCAACGCCCTGATCGCTCCATTCCAGATCACGTTCAGGGGGCGCGGCAAAGAGGCTGAAAAGCCTCACGGTATCCGCCCCGTATCGTTTAATGAGTACGTCCGGATCGACCACATTGCCCTTGGATTTGGACATTTTTGTGCCGTCTTTTATCACCATGCCCTGGGTCAGCAGATTGGCAAAGGGTTCGTTGACGGATAAATAGCCGATATCCCGTAAGACCTTGGTGAAAAAACGGGCATAGAGCAGATGGAGAATGGCATGCTCAACCCCGCCGATATATTGATCAACAGGCAGCCAGTAATCCACCTCTTGTTTGTCCAGCGGGCCTTCCGTGTATCCCGGGCAGGCATAACGGGCATAATACCAGGATGATTCCACGAAGGTATCCATGGTATCTGTTTCACGGCGTCCGGGCCCGCCGCACCGGGGACAGGTTGTCGCATGGAAACTAGCCAGGTCATGCAGAGGAGATTTCCCTGATTTTTCAATGGTCACGTCAGGGGGAAGGGTGACCGGCAGATCCTTTTCAGGAACCGGCTGGACCCCGCATTTTTGGCAATAAATCATGGGAATCGGCGCGCCCCAGTAACGCTGGCGGGAAATGCCCCAGTCGCGCAGCCGGTAGGTTGTCTGCTGTTTGCCAAATCCTTGTTCTCGGGCCTGTTCGGTGATTTTTATTTTTGCCGTATCCGAGGGAAGAGTGCTGAACTCACCGGAGTTAACCAGTGTGCCAGCCTCCTCATAGGCGGTTGTCATGGTTTTGCCATCCAGCGTTTCCCCCGCCGGTTGGATGACCACCTTGACCGGCAGATCGTATTGCCGGGCAAACTCGAAATCCCGCTGATCATGGGCAGGGACGGCCATGACCGCTCCCGTGCCGTATTCCGCCAGCACGAAATTCGCGGCATAAATGGGAAGTTTATCCCCGGTAAAGGGATTAACGGCATAACGTCCGGTGAAAACCCCTTCCTTGGCCAGTTCGTCTTCCGGATTCTGCCGCTGTTTTTCAATGCGCGTCTTTTCCGCAAAGGCAGTGATTTCCTTTTCCCGTCCCGTGCCCTGGCAGAGTTCATGGATATATTTATGATCCGGGGCAATGGACATGAAGGTCGCCCCGTAAATCGTGTCAGGCCTGGTGGTGAAAATGGTCAGCTTTTTATCAAAACCATCGACGATGAAATCAATCTCGGCGCCGGTGCTCTTGCCGATCCAGTTCCTTTGCATGGTGAGGACCTTTTCAGGCCAGCCTTTCAGGTTGTCGCATTCAGCCAGCAGCTCCTCGGTGTAATCAGTAATCTTGAAAAACCAGCCGTTCATCTCCCTGGGCAGCACGCTTTCATCGCAGCGCCAGCAGCATCCGTCAATCACCTGTTCATTGGCAAGAACGGTCTGGCAGGTCTCACACCAGTTGACCGTGGTGACTTTTGGATAAACCAGACCTTTTTCGTAGAGTTTGATAAAAAACAGCTGTTCCCATTTATAGTACTCGGGCCGGCAGGTGGCAATCTCCCGGCTCCAATCGTAACTGAGGCCCATGCCCTGCAGCTGCTTTTTCATGTAATCAATATTTTCATAGGTCCATTTGGCGGGATGGGTGCTGTGTTTTATGGCCGCATTCTCCGCGGGAAGTCCGAAGGCGTCCCAACCCATGGGGTGCAGGACGTTATAGCCCTGCATCCGTTTAAAACGGGCCACCACATCGCCAATTGAATAATTACGAACATGCCCCATGTGGATGCGGCCGGAGGGGTAAGGAAACATCTCCAGCAGGTAATATTTTTTTGCCTGGGATTTCGATGAGACCTTAAATGTTTCTTCGTTTTTCCATTTGTCCTGCCATTTTTTCTCTATGGCCGCAAAATCGTAAATGTTCGTATTCATATTATTGTGTCTGGTTGTTGTTGATGGTTTTTATAAAAAGAGAGGAGATCAGTTCTGAAAACCAGCCGTCAGAGGCGCCAGATTTTCAAAACTTGTGTATTTGCCGAGGAAGGCCAGCTCCACTGTTCCTGTCGGGCCATTCCTCTGTTTGCCTATGATTAATTCGGCAATGCCGCGTTTCGGATTGTCTTCAGCTTTGTTATAGACCTCATCCCGGTATATAAAGCAGATAACATCGGCATCCTGTTCAATTGCCCCGGATTCGCGAAGATCAGAAAGCTGGGGCCGTTTATTGGGTCTGCTTTCAAGGCTTCTGTTTAACTGGGAAAGAGCGATGACCGGGATGTCAAGCTCCTTGGCCATGGCCTTCAGCGATCTGGAAATATCGCTGATTTCCTGTTCCCTGCTTTCAGAGCGGCCACGCATAAGCTGCAGATAATCAACAACGATCAGACCAATATCGTGCTCGGCCTTCAGTCTCCGTGTCTTGGCCCTCATTTCAAGCACGGAAAGGGAAGGGGTGTCATCGATAAAAATTTTGGCTTGAGACAGTTCCCCGGCTGCCCTGGTTAATTTAGGCCAATCGTTATCCTTTATAAAACCGGTGCGCAAATCATTGGAATCAACCTTGCTGAGAGAGCAAAGCAGCCGAAGGCCAAGCTGCGCCTTTGACATCTCCAGGCTGAAAACCCCAACGGATGTGCCATGGTGGAGGGCGGTATTCTGCACAATATTCATGGCCAGGGCGGTTTTTCCCATACTGGGCCGGCCGGCCAGGATAATAAGATCAGCAGGCTGAAGCCCCGCGGTCATTTTGTCAAATTGTTCAAAGCCCGTCGGAACTCCCGTGATAAGTTCCTTTCGTTCGGCAAGGGTGGTTACCCGCTCAAAGGCTTTGGTGATGATTTTGCTTAAGGCTTCAAAGTCCTCTCCCCCCTTATCCCTGGCAATTTCAAAAACAGTCTGTTCCACCTCATCAAGCAGCTTTTCAATATCATCCTGTTCCTCGTAACAGCGGGAGGCTATATCAGTGGATGTGGCAATGAGTTTTCTCAATATCGCTTTTTCACGAACGATTTTTGAGTAAAAAATAATATTTGATGCCAGGGGTACCAGGTCGGTCAGGGAAGCAAGATAGGCGGGACCGCCTGCCTCGGTCAGTGTATTGGATGTTTTCAGGAAGTTAGTAACGGTGATGAGGTCCTGTGGTTCATTTTTTTCAAACAGGGCCAGCATGGCCTGAAAAATGAGTTTGTTTGCTTGAAAATAGAAATCATCAGGCTGGATAAGAGCGATGGTCTTGGGCAAAATTCCCTGCTGCTGGAGAACTGCCCCTAAAACACACTGCTCAGCGTCCTTATTGTGAGGTGGAATCCGGTGAGCTGGTGTGAAAGATTCTTGCGCTGTCATCTTGTCGCGGTTTGCTGGGTTTGGCTATGGAACACGAATGAAATTCGTAGAGAAAATACGGAAGAAAACTTAGGCGAACAATCAGACAACCGGAAAACCCGAATATCGTGTCGGGTTTTCCGGCAGACGATACAATTATTCAGCGCTGACTAAAGGTACAATCTCTACCTTGATTTCAGATGTCATCTGATAACCTGTTTTGCAGGGAACCATTGTCACGCCGATTGTTTTAATAGGCTCGTCAAGCATGATTTTCCGCTTGTCAATCAACACCCCGAGTGTGGCAAGTTTGTCCGCGATATCCGCCGAGGTGACTGATCCGTAAAGTTTGTCTTCCTCGCCGACCCGCTGCTCGATAACAACGGTGACTCCGGCTATTTTTTTGGAAAGTTCCGTTGCCGCCTGGTGTGCCTTTTCCTTGTGGCTGGCAATAGTGTTCATTTCCTGGGCAAGAATCGCCAGGTTTGCTTTGGTGGCAAGAACAGCCTTGCCGCGAGGGACAAGATAGTTACGTCCGTAACCAGGCTTGACCTTAACAACATCACCTTCCTCGCCCAAGGTATCTATAGTTTCTTTCAGTATTAATTCCATTTTTCTACCTTTAATTTAAGATGGAACTTAAGTAGTCCAAAAAACCTTTCAGGTTGTTTCGTTTTGTGATTTTCGTAAATCAAACCACACATCAATCAGGCCGGCAATCGCTAAAAAAATGATTCCGTAAGCCTGGATAAGTACTAATGCATAAACAAAGAATCTAAAGGCCCAAGGCACCGCCCATTTGTCAAATAAAGATGTAAGCACCGCGAGTCCCTGAAAAAAAAAGAGAACAGCGGCGACCAGCATACAGTTCAAACTGATTTTACTTAACAAAGGCAATGGCAGCAGCAGGCCGATTCCCGAGGCAACAACAAGCCAGACAAGCTGATCGGGCAGGCGCCATTGTCCATAAGGTTGCCATGGGCTGAGGCGGATATCCTTTTTTTTTAACAGCACGTTTCCCAGCAATAGATTGATCCAGACCGTGCAAAGGACAGTGATCAATAATATTGCCGGGAAAATCACCGGAATAATAGCGCGGATCCGGGTAAAAGCAAGTTGTATCTGTGCCAGGGTTTCCGGATCAATATCGCTTGACTGCTGATACAAGGAAAATGTTGCCGTCAGCGAGGTGTCAATCGTCTCAAGAATTTGATTGTAGGGCTGGACTTGCTCGACCATCCCGTACAAAAAAGCCCCCATAACCCAGGTGGATATCAACATTAGTGCGCCGGTCATGCCGGCCCGGAGAACAGATCTGTTGTTTTGCACCGCCCTTGCCAACACATAAGCCAAGGGCAAAAATGAAACAGAAAAAAAGAAGGACTGCAGTTTGCCGATAAGTAGGAAACCAACACCTGCTGCCAATATTGATTTTATCAGTATTGAACTTCCTCGTGCTTCTCCGGTTGTTACGAGTATATAAAAGGCTGGAAGGGGAATAAAAGTCCTTATCCAGCCCAACTCACCGCTTATTGCCGGAAGAAACAAGACAAGGGTTAAAATTGCTCCTTTCAGCAAAACATCCGGTGGAGTCATGCCTGCAATAATCAGATCTGGGAACCGGTATAGGGCAACAGAGCAATATGACGGGCGCGTTTAATCGCTTCTGTCAGTTCCCTCTGATGCTTGGCGCAGTTTCCGTATATCCGGCGGGGGATAATTTTCCCTCGTTCCGTAAGGAAATTACGCAGAACCTTTACATCTTTATAGTCTATGACAAGTTCTTTATCTGCACAGAATCGGCAGACTTTACGACGATGGAATATTCTTTTTTTTCTCATGATTGCCTCTCCGTGTATTACTCTTCTTCGTCAAAATCATTTTCAGAATCGTGTGCCTTGGCTGAAGGGGTGCTTCTTTTTACAGGCGTGTTAGGATCATACACTTCCTGGAGCTTCATCGTCATGAATTTAAGCACATGGTCGTCGATTTTGAAAATACGTTCCATTTCACTGACAGCGGCAGGGATGGCTGCAAATTCGGTATAAACATAATACCCCTGTTGCTGTTTTTTGATCGGATAGGCAAGTTTTTTCAGGCCCCAGTTATCAACATTGATAATGGTTCCCCCGTCACCTACAATGATGTCGGCTGTTTTTTGGCTTATCGCCTTTACTTCATCTTCCCCGACATTTGGACTGATGATAGATATGGTTTCATATCTGCGTAGCATTTGGTCCTCCTTGTGGACATTAATGGCCCTCTTCCGTTGCCTCAGTCAGAGAGCAAGGAAGGACATGGAATAATGCCTGTTTCCCCATGAAACGGGCATAAAATAAGACGATTTTATTAACATGACCTGATAGCCGATGTCAAATGAAAAT
Source organism: Deltaproteobacteria bacterium (assembly GCA_016219175.1). Classification (GTDB taxonomy): domain Bacteria; phylum Desulfobacterota; class Desulfobulbia; order Desulfobulbales; family SURF-16; genus SURF-16. The sequence continues at coordinate 10,724 of JACRCD010000046.1, forward strand.
TAGAGATGGATTGCGTTGGGAAGGGTGAAATGGGGCAGGAAATGGAGTCAAGGCTCAGCCTCGCCCCGACTGGGAGCATGCGGGGACACCCAAAAAAAGAGGATTGTCCGCTATTTGCGCACGGTTTCGGCGGGTTTGGGCAAATAAGCGGATAACATTTGCCATGCCCCGGGTGAATTCCAGTTCCGTGGTCCAATAATTTTCTCCCGCAGGATGCCCTGAGGGTCGATAATAAACGTTTCAGGCACTCCGGTAATACCATATTGAGTAGCCACCTTGGACTCAGGATCGAGGAGGATGGGGAAGCTCAACCCCTTTTTTGAGGCCAGCATCTGGGCAAAGTCGGCACGATCATTATTGAGTATGGTCAGCATCTGAAAAGGGGCCTGGGTCATGCCCTGTTTCAGCGCCTCCATGGAAGGCAGCTCCTCTTGACACGGCGGACACCAGGTTGCCCAAAAATTTACCAAAACCAATTTCCCGCGCAGATCAGCCAGCCGCCATTTCTTGCCCTGGATGTCTGTTAAGGTGAAATCCGGCGCCGGGCTGTTTAAGGATGCCTTTTCTTGTTTGCTCTCCTCGATTTTACCGCAACTGGCAAGGAAGAAGGCCATCAAGATAAAAAAAAGTATGCAACAAGCTGTGATGTTGTATTTTCCCGTGTGGATCATATCTCAATTGTTATCCCGTATTAGGGGCCGTTGTAAAATAACCATTACAGATTTGATCTTGCATGTACGGCCCCTTATGCCGTTGCCACGCATGGCGTGTCACAGTAATTGATTGACAACGGCTTTGTTCAATTTCAGTGGATTTTATAGAGATATCACACGCTACCGCGGAAGAAAATAAAAAATATGCCTCCGCATGCATATATTCCTCGTTTCAAGAAGCCAAAACAATCCCGTACCAGTATGGATTTTTATCAATAGGGTTTTTGTCCTATTATGTTCCCAGGCGGGGCGTAAAGGCAGAGCCATACCTGGGAGTCATCCTTGCAGACTGCTTTGGCGCATCCGAGTTCCGTGCTTTTCTCCCAGACCAGCTGCGTGTAATGTCCGCAGGTTTCGTCAGGAGGAGCCAGACAGATGTTGCCGGCGGGTGAATACCATTTTTTTTCACTTGCCCAGGCGGAAACAACATCGTTTTCCGTGATATTCTGCTTGGCGTGTTTCCATATCCAGGCCCCGAATTTATTTTTTTTGTTTGCTGTTTTCAGGGCGCTGGCCCAATAAAGATTTTCACCTGGGCCGTCATGCTCCATGATGCATCCCTTTTTCTTTAAAACCTTTACCCTTTTTATTGCCTTGGCTTCCAGCGCTTTTGACCATTGGATATCGGTTGAGCCGACTTTTTCCCGGTATGAATTGTGAGCCCGCAGCATGGCGGCGGAGCCGACATTATTCTCCTGGGCTAGGCAGTCACACGTCATCAGCGCCATTACGATAAATAAAACAAGGCATAGGCGATAAAAGAGATGATGGAACATGACCTTCCTCTTTAAAAAATGTCCGGAGTCTGATGTTGCCCATCAGAATATCTTTTTATTTTCTGAACTCACAAATGGTTAAAAATATTAAACAAGTATGTTGAAATTGGCAAGGATCTTAAAATAAAACTTAACAGTAAATTTTCTATTTTTACCTTGACAATGCGGGGACAAAGGTAATAAAAAAATCCTTGAATGAGCGACCATTCATTATTTTTTTGACTCACTTTAATAAATCGGAGGATTAACAAATGAAGAAGATGCTAAAGTCTTTCGCGCTGGGATGCTGTATTCTGGCCGCCACGGCTTTTCAGGCAAATGCAAGCAGCACCGCTCATAAACCCAGTCCTGATGAAGTCGTCAAGATGCTGCAGGAGGGCAACAGCCGTTTTGTGGCCAATAAAGCCATGCAGCCGCATAGCGACACGAACCGTCTCATCCAGGCCGGCAAGGAAAATCAAGCTGATCATGCCTATGCCACCGTCATTTCCTGTTCGGATTCCAGGGTTCCTGTTGAACGCATCTTTGACGCGGGCGTCATGGATATTTTTGTCATCAGGGTGGCCGGTAATGTGGTTGATGTTGACGAGGCAGGCTCAATCGAGTACGGACTGGCCCATGTCAACACCCCTGTGCTGGTGGTGTTGGGACATACCCAGTGCGGCGCTGTTACCGCGGTAACCGGTGAGGTTGAGGGACATGGCCACGCCCTTGAACGCAATATCCCGCCCCTTGTCGACAACATCATTCCGGCCGTCAAGAAGGCAATGGCCGCTCATCCCGATAAGCATGACAAAGAGCTTGTTCCTTTCGGCATTGAGGAAAATATCTGGCAGGGCATTGAAGACCTTTTCATGGCCAGCCCCGCCACCCGCGAACTGGTGAAGAGCGGCAAGGTTAAAGTTGTCGGCGCCATGTACGACGTCGGAACAGGCAAGGTTGACTGGCTGCCCGATGCAAAGGTGAGCGATATCCTGCAGAAGGTTGAGAGCAATCCCGCCAGAGCCATGAATGCCATGGCCGAGACCGGGCATAAATAACCTGTGGCATGGCTGCTTTCCCGGCGGAATATGCCGCCGGGGGTCAGGCCGGCCGGATCAATTCCAGATGTATTGACGGCCCTGACAGGTTGACACGAAGACAGGGATGCCGCAGTGACTTAAAGAGTGGCCGGCCGAAATAAAAAAGTTCCAGATTCAGGCTCAGCCTGAATCTGGAAATCGCTTTGTCGCGGATCTCCAGGTCTTTCCTCATGATAAGCGTAAGCCCTTCCAGGGATTGCGCATTCGGCAATGGGGCGGAGAGGTGCTCCAGAAAAGTTAATGCCTTCCCGTAGGAACATTGCTCTTCGTGCAATTCCATGAAATCCCGCAGGGGATCATTCTTCCCGATAAGATCAAACCGGCTTAATCGCTCATTTTCGCTGATTGCTTGAATCTCGCCGGTGTCCCAGCATTGCAACGCTCTGCACTCCATAGGCCGATCCGTATGGATCAGACATGCTGATTGGCCTGCATCATAAAAAATACATTCCCAGCTGGCCCCTTTCCCTGCTATCTTGATCAGTTCCTGGCCGGCAGGTTCAATCCGGTCTGTAAAAGGATTAAAGGACGGCTCCTGTTTTCTTATGGTTATCAAATTGTCCAGGGAAAGTACGGAGTTATCTAACAAGGACAAGTCCTTGCCGTGGAGAACAGGTCCTCCCTTTTTGCAGCATGTCCCGCATCTCAGGCATTGGCGTTTTTCTTTCATGATGAAATGATTATAAATTTAATCCTGGAATTTTCCAACGGGTTGTTTTATTTTGCATTCATTTTGTGTAATTGCTCAGGTGTTTGATGTGGACTTTCTGTCTTTTCACGTAGCCAGTTTGAAAAATGATGAGTTCGTATATATGTTTTGACAAGCCTGAGTGTGGGGAACGAACTTGTTTATCGTCACCGGCTTCTTGTGTCTGGAAATTTTTTCCGGATCATCAATTTGCATTTTTTCAATGATGGGCAGGTCATGTCATGAAGTATTGCAATAAGTCGCGCGAAGAGTTGGCCGAGGATGTGGCCAGATTACGCAAACGCGTCGAGGAACTTGAAACAGCCCCATATCCGGTTAAAACCGGAAACGCTCTGGACAGGCATCTCGATCCCTACCGTCTCTGGCAGGAGACGTTTAACGTTGTTGATGATCTGATTTATATCATTGACCGGGAGTTTAGGATTGTCCGGGCCAATAAGGCGACCCTTGAGATTCTCTCCTGTGAAGACTTGCCGGGCAGAAAATGTTTTCAGCTCTTCCATGCCCAGGATAATCCCGTAACGTACTGTCCTGCCTGCAAAGTCTTTCATTCCGGTAAACCCTATCACCTCGAACGCCAGGAACCTCTCCTGAAAAACAGATGGTTTTCCATCTCGGCCTATCCCATAAAAGACGATCATGGTTTTGTCTGGCAGTGTTTGCTCATCTACAGGGATATCACTGATTGTAAAAAGATGATGAACAAGCTCAGCGAGCTTGAAATTAAAGATGATTTGACCGGACTGATCAACCGCCGCCATTTTATTGAGGTTCTGGCCCGTGAGTTCCGACTTGCGGCCCGCCGTGGTAGTGGCCTGGTTTTCATGATCTTTACGGTGGATAAGTTCAAGGAGATCAATCATTCATGCGGTAGAAAATTCGGAGATTTTCTGCTCAAGGAAATGTCTGATATCCTCGTCGAAAATGTGCGGAACACCGATATCTGCGCCCGTATTGGCGCTGATGAATTCGGCGTGCTTCTCCCGGATGCGGATTTTCTCGAGGGAGAAATAATAGCCCGCAATATCCATTCCCTGATGAGTCAGTTTGTTTTTGATAATGGAGAGAGCAGCCGCCAGGTGTCAATAAGTGTCGGTCTTTCGGCGAACAGCTCGGATCACCCGAAAAACCACGAGGAGTTCTTCTCGTTGGCGGATAAAGCGCTGCACGTGGCAAAAGGTGAAGGCGGGAACCGGGTTGCGGTGCTCGGAGGAGATAATGTCCGGTAATGGAGGCGAGAAGGTTCTGGCGGGCTGCAAATAATTGCCTTGCCCACCCCGGCGCTTGAGGTTATGAGCAATCAGGATAATTTCGACATCTCATTGAACTGATAGAAAAATTCATCAATAATCCTTTCCATGTTAGCCTGGAAATTGGGAATTTCCGGCAACTCCTGGTTCTGATCAATAAATTCATTCACATTGAAGGTGAAATTTTCCGGCAACATTGAGCGGATACCGATGCTTTCCACCAGAAAATTGGCAAGACTGACAATTTTAACGTCCATCTGCTCGGCTTCCGGGCAATTCTGTCTGTGGTGAAAACCGACAGGGATGGTGACATTGTCAGGCAATCCCCATTTCTGCAGAAGCGCCATGCCCACCTTGGCGTGATCTGTTTCAAGCAGGGCCTGTTCTAATTCTATCAGTGTTTTGAATTTTTTCCCAAGGTTTCTGTTGTTTGAGATGGCAATCTGCAGGGGTCTGTTTAAAATGACCTTGCCGATGTCGTGCAACAGTGACGCCGTGTAAATGCTGGCCGAATCCTCAATAACGGCATATTTGGCGATGACTGATGACAGAACGGCGGTTGCGTGGGAGTGATGCCACAGCGAGCCTGGTTCAAGATTGTATGCCTGCTGGGGGGATTTCATCAACCCCACGGAGGCGCCGGTTATGGCAATGATTTTTACTGTTTCCAGACCGAAACGGATAATGATATCCTTAATGGAGGTAATCTCCCGCATATGGCCAAAATAGGCCGAATTCGCCAGCCGCAGCATGTTGGCCGTAAGGCTTGGATCCATTTGGATTTTTTGCGCCATTTCCGGAATGCTGCACTGGTTGTCATGGGCCATTTTCATGACCTCAAGGGCGATATCCGGTCGGGGTACCAGTCTGTCGACATCCTTGATATATTTTTTTTCCGTTTCCATATGTTGGTACCGTGATTATGAAACCCTCATGTCATAATGGTGTCAACTGCATATTTTACTTGTGAGTGTGTTCTTTAACCGCACGACAATTCTGCCTTTTGTTTTTCCCTTCAGCATTTTGTCTATCTCCTGACTCAGGTTCGGCAAATCCACGATCGTTGCCAGCTTTTGCAACTGGTCGATCTGCCATTCCGACGCAAGTTTGCTCCATATTCTTTGGCGTGTTGCATAGGAACAGCTGGCCGAGTCAATGCCGCTTAAGGTGACGCCCCTGAGAATAAACGGATAGACGGAGATGTTGAGAGCCGGCGAAGCGACATTGCCGCAGCAGGTCACAATACCGCCATAACGGGTTGTTTTTATGGCTGTGGCCAGAATATCGCCTCCGACGGTGTCGATGACCGCGGCCCATTTTTCCCGTAACAGCATTCTGCCGGTGGTGTCGGTGGCTTCCTGACGGGAGAGGATCTGTGAAGCGCCAAGTGTCTTGAGAAGTGGTTGTTCCTCGCTCTTGCCTGTCACTGCCGCAACCTGGTAACCAAGTTTAGCCAGGATGGCCACGGAAATGCTGCCGACTCCCCCCGTGGCGCCGCTGACCAGAATTTTGCCATCTGCCGGGTTAACGCCGTGATCAATAATTTTAAGCACTGATTGGGCTGCCGTAAAACCAGCCGTGCCGTATATCATACCCTGAAAAAGAGTCATGGCGGGGGGCAGGGGCACAATCCATTCAGCCGGAACCCTGATGAACTGGCCGAATCCGCCTGGGATTTTTGTTCCCAGGTCATAGCCGGTAACAATGACCTGGTCTCCGGGTTTGAATTTGTCCGACCGGCTTTCCGCAACCACCCCGGCAACATCAACCCCTGGTGTATGGGGGTAACGGCGAGTTACGCCCTTGTTGCCCGAGGCGGATAAGGCATCTTTGTAGTTGAGGGAGGAATAACGGACATCAATGAGTACATCATAATCAGGCAGTTCGGAAAGGTGTTTTTCCCGTATCTCTCTTGTGAAGACCTCGCCGGGTTCCTCACTGACCACCATGGCCTGGAAAAGTTGATCGATCATGTTTCTTTAATATTGATATTTTTAGGTTTTTTATAGCGGGACAAAAGTGAACATCTTTTATAAACATCTTACCTGATTCCTTAGTTTATTGACAAAGATTTATTTTCATTTAGAGTGGCTTTTAGCAATTTTAGAAATTGCGCAATCCCTCTTTGAGGGGCAAATTGAATATTTGCCAAGTGAATAGGTGATTGAGAAGTGGAATAACGACCCCGGCTAACCTTGATGGCGTCGTAAAAAATCCGATCTACTGCGTTGTAGCGCATTTTGGTTCGTTCGGCATACCACATGTATAGCCTCACTCTCAAAAATACACTACGCCTTGTATATCGAATTTTGTTACTTAGCCATCTGGGCTTTGTCGCCGACTTTTTACGAGTTCATCAACCTTGATGGCGTCGTAAAAAAATCGATCTACTGCGTTGTAGCGCATTTTTGTTCGTTCGGCATACCCATGTATAGCCTCACTCTCAAAAATACACTACGCCTTGTATATCGAAATTTGTTACTTAGCCATCCGGGCTTTGTCGCCGGCTTTTTACGGATTCATCAACCTTCAACCACCAGATCATAAGAAGAAAAATATCATTCTCATGCCTAAAGAAACAATACAGAAGAAACTTTTGGCCCTTTACCACCTGACCTCCGAACAACTTGCGGAATTTTTGCAGGGGGGACCTTTTGATGATTATGCTGTCAGGGTGAATGAATTTGAGGTTTTCTGCGCCTTCTGGGCTACCGCCTGCTATCTGCACAGCCCCGGTGATCCGGACAAAGACCAGGTGGAACATTTTAATAAGTCCATTATATTCAGTATTGTTGACAGGGTGTCAGCCTTGCATCCTGACGAGCTTGACGAGGAGCAGATTGACTCTCTCGTGCAGACCATAACCAATGTTTTTATTGAAAGATTTTCCACTTACCGGGAATGCTTCCAGTCTGACGTGAAACAGCAGGAGAAAGGGTCCTATCCTCTTTTTCCCTGTCTGGTGGATGGGTTTCTCGTAAATATTCTGGACAGGCCGGTCCCGGAACAGGCCCATATCCGTCAGCTCCTTGATTCCTTTTTGGAAGAAATGCTTGATAAATCAATTGTTTATTTTTCCAGTTGATTTCCCAATAGAGACGGAGACGATATGCGGAAAATAAAGATTGGGGTAATCGGCGCAGGGTATCTCGGGAAATTTCATGCCCAGAAGTATGCGGCCATGACGGATGTGGAACTGATCGGCGTGGCGGATGTTTTCCCTGAGATTGCCCATCAGGTGGCCCAGGCCAATAAAACCAAGGCCTTTATCGACTACCGTGAGCTGCTGCACCAGGTTGACGCGGTCAGCGTCGTGGTGCCGACCCCTCTGCATCACAAAGTGGCAAGCGATTGTTTTGCCGCCAAGGTGGATGTCCTGCTGGAAAAGCCGATGACCGTAACCCTGACCGAGGCCGACGATCTTATCGGCAAGGCGGCAAAAGGCGGCCATATTCTGCAGATTGGTCATCTGGAGAGGTTTAATCCGGCTATCGTTGCCATGCAGGATTATCTGACCTGCCCCCTCTATATCGAATCGCAAAGGGTGCATTCCTTTAAACCGCGCGGCAGCGAGGTTGATGTTGTTCTTGATCTGATGATTCATGATATTGACATTATTTTACATGTCGTACCTTCCCCCCTGAAATCAATTGATACCATAGGTGTTCCGGTGGTAACCAAGGAAACGGATGTCGCCACCGCGCATCTTATTTTTGAAAATGGCTGCACCGCCAATGTTTCCGTCAGCCGAGTTGCCTTGGATAATGTGCGCAGTCTTCGTGTCTATCAGCCGGGCAGCTCTCTTGTCGTCAATTATGCCACCAAGGAAATCATGGTTATTGAGCGGCTGCCGCAATTGACCCCGGAGGGATATCATGAAGAAAAGACAATCCATTTCTGTTTTACCGAAAAGGATGCCCTGGCTGCCGAGTTGACGGATTTCGTCGAAAACGTCCGCCTGCGCCGGACTCCCAGGGTTTCCGGACGGGAAGGGAGAGAGGCGCTGGAAGTGGCCTTGCGCATCATAGACCAGATCAGGAATCATATCGACAGGCATAAAGACGTCTTATGCCGCGGGTGATGATCGTAACCGGCGAGGCCTCGGGCGATCTGCATGGCGCCCGTCTGGTGGCTGCCATGAAGGAGTTGAACCCCGATCTTTCCGTCTGCGGCATGGGGGGAATTGAGCTGAGGCGGCAAGGGGTTGAAATTTTATATGATATTGCCAGGATGGCCGTGGTGGGACTGGTTGAAGTCATTACCCATCTCAAGGATATCCGCGCCGCCCTAAGGATCCTTGGCAACGAACTGCGGAGCAATCCCCCGGATTTGTTAATTCTGGTTGATTATCCGGACTTTAACCTGCTGCTGGCGAAACAGGCCAAAAAAGCCGGCATTCCCATATTTTACTATATCAGCCCCCAGGTCTGGGCCTGGCGCAGCGGCAGGGTCGGAAAAATAGGGCTGCTGGTCGACGCCATGGCCGTTATTTTGCCATTTGAGCAGGAGTTTTACCGGCAGAGAGGGGTTGCCGTGGATTATGTGGGGCATCCTCTCCTTGATTCGGTCAAATATACCGTGGCCAGGGAGGATTTCTGCAGGCTGCACCAGATCAATCCGGACCATGTCCTGCTGGGTCTGCTGCCCGGCAGCCGGAAAAAAGAGATCCGTTCCATGCTGCCTGTTTTTCTGGAGACGGCGGCAAGGCTTGCCCGCACCCATGACAACATGACCGTTTTGCTGCCCCTGGCTCCGACATTGACCATGGATGATCTGGTTGCCTGCGGCCTGAACCTTGGCCAACATCCCGTCAAGGTTATTGCGGAAAACCGTTACGATCTCATGGCGGCCTGCGATCTGGCCATGGCGGTCTCGGGCACGGTCACCCTTGAACTGGCCATTCTTGACGTGCCGATGGTGGTTTCCTACAAAATGTCTCCGGTTACCTGGTTTGTGGGCCGGCCGCTCATCTCGGTTGACTATGCCTCCCTGGTCAACCTGATTGGCGGAAAAGAGGTGGTCAGCGAACTTCTCCAGGGTGAGGCCACTGCTGCGAAGATTGCCGAGGCTTTGGAGGAGATCTGGCCCGGCCGCGACAAGAGAGAGATTATGCTGCGGGAGCTGGCGGCAGTACGAGAAAAAATGGGCGGGGGCGGGGCGTCCAAGCGAGCCGCGGGCCTGGCCCTTGCCACGGTCAGGCGCTAGAAACGTAAAAAAATGAAATAATGATTGTCAATTTTCCATTAATTTTACATTATGAATAGCATCAATTAAACATTAGACAGAGAGTTATTCATGAAGATTCTGATTGCCGAAGATGATGTGATGACCAGAGTCATCCTGCAGGAGATGCTGGCTGACGTCGGGACAACCTACGGTGCCGAAAACGGCCGCGAGGCAATTGAAATTTTCACCCAGGCCCTGCAGGACAAGGATCCGTTTGATCTGGTCTGTCTGGATATTATGATGCCTGAAATCAACGGCCAGGATGCGCTGCTGAAAATTCGCAAAATTGAAGAGGACCTGGGGGTCATCCCCGAGTATCAGGTCAAGGTGATCATGATAACAGCCTTGAGCGACCCTGAAAATATCATGAAAGCCCATATTGAAGGCCGGTGTGAAGCATACATGACCAAGCCGATCAAGATGGATCAGCTGCTTGAACAGATCAAAAAACTTGGTCTGCTGGTTTCCTATTCTTTTTAGGGGAGGGGGCTGCCCAGGTGGATAGGTTGTAAGTGTTTAGGTGGATAGAGGGGAATCGCCATGCCGGATCATTACGGCTTCTGGCCCCTGGCTCCTGACTCCCGAAGAAAATCGATCAGCTTTCTGTGCCCCGCCGGAAAGGCAAAATCGCGCAGTTCGCTAAAAGTCACCCATCTGTTTTCCTGGGCGGCGTGGAGTGCGGGCTCGCCTTTCTCGTCAGCCGTTGTTTCGCAATAAAAACCATGCAGGGTCACCCGGTAATGCATATAGCTGTGTCTGACACTGGTGATCCGAGCTGTCCGGGCAATGCGCAGCCCAGTCTCCTCATAAAATTCCCTGACCACACCCTGCTCCGGGCTCTCGCCTTCCTTCAGTCTGCCGCCGGGAAACTCCCAGAGATTACCCCAGACATCATCCGCGCGCCGCTTCTGGATAAGTATTTTTCCGTCCCGGATCAGAAGGCCGGTCGCCATCTCAATGAAAACGGACTTCTTTTTCGGCAGGAGCACCGGACGTTCCCGGACAAGGCCTAAGTGCTGGGCTTGGCAGCAGCCGGCAAGCGGGCAGTTGGTGCAGAGCGGTTTCCCGGGCAGGCACACCAGGGCGCCCAGTTCCATGAGAGACTGATTGAAAAAACGGGATTTACCAACGGGCAGCAGTCTGCCCGCCTTTTCCCAGATAAAGGTTTTGTTGGCGCGGCTCTTTACCGGGGTGGAGATGTTGAATATACGAGAGAAAATTCTCTCGATGTTGGCGTCAACAACGGGATAATCACGGTTAAAGGCGATGCTCATGATGGCCCCTGCCGTATAGGGACCGATACCAGGCAGGGTGATCAGGATTTCATATGCCGCGGGGAGAGTGCCGCCCTGGCCTGCCAGCAGTTGCGCCGCCCTGTGCAGATTTCTGGCCCGTGAGTAATAGCCCAGCCCTTCCCAGTAATTGAGGACCTCATTTTCGTCAGCCGCGGCCAGGGTATCGATATCCGGAAATCGCTGCAACCAGCGCTTAAAGTAGATGACAACCCGTTCCATCTGAGTCTGCTGCAACATGATTTCCGATACCCAGACCTGGTAGGGATCATAGGTCTGCCGCCAGGGAAGGTCCCGGCCGTGGACCTGAAACCAGTCCAGCAACTGGTGCAGGCAATGTTTGATGGGAATCATGGGGAGTTATTTTTTTATCCGGCCGTTCAACCAGTCGATGCGGCTCCAGAGGCCATGGAGGATGCGGACTTCACGTTCATCGAGCCCGGTCCTGCCGAATATGCGCCTGAATGTGTGCAGGATATGGTCCGGATTCTGCGGATCAAGATAGTCGGCCTCGGTCAGAGTCCGGCGCATATGCTCATACATCACCTCAACTGCCATGCTTTCCGCGCGATCAACCCCTGGGGGAGGAATTTCCCGGGATGGGCGTTGGCCCTTGGAGATCTCATAAAGGCAGATGGCCACCGCCTGGGCCAGGTTAAGCGACGGCAGGGCGGCATCGGTGGCGATGGTAACAAAAAACTGGCACAGGCCGAGCTCGGCCGTGGTCAGCCCGTCGTCTTCCCGGCCGAAGACCAGGGCTGTTTTTCCCTTGGCATTGTTTTTTGCCACCATTGCCCTCGTCTCGTGGGGCTCAAGGAACTCCTGGCGGTATTTGCCGGATCGGCGGGTGGCGCCCAGACAGAGGCTGCAGTCGGCCAGGGCTTCGGCCAGGGTGGGGAACATCATGGCCTTTTTGAGCAGATCCCTGGCGTTGACCGCCATGTCGCGCGCCTGTTTGCTGAGGTGATCAGCGCGGGGTTTGACCAAACGCAGATCGGTGAAACCGAAATTCATCATCACCCGGCAGATGGAGCCGATGTTGAGCGCTCCCTGGGGCTCAACGAGAACGACGCTGACAGCAGGGGATGTCATTTACGCATTGAGCAGATTTGCGACAATGGCATCGCCCATTTGCGCCGTACCCACCGTTTTGTTGACATCAACGGCGATATCGCGGGTGTGGATGCCGGCATTCAAGGTCTGTTCCACCGCCCGGTCAATAGCTGCCGCCGCCTCATCATAACCGAAGCTGTAACGCAGCATCATGGCGGCTGACAGGATCTGGGCGATGGGATTGGCGATGCCCTTGCCTGCAATATCCGGGGCTGAGCCGCCGGCCGGCTCGAACAGCCCGAATTTGTCCTTGTTTAAGCTGGCCGAAGCGAGCAGCCCCATGGAGCCGGTGAGCATAGCCGACTCATCGGAGATGATGTCGCCGAACATGTTGTCGCAGAGCAGCACGTCAAACTGGTGCGGATCGCGCACCAGCTGCATGGTGGCGTTATCGATATAGATGTGGTTTAAGGTCACGTCGGGATATTCCCTGGCGATTCCGATAACCACCTCGCGCCAGAGCACCATGGTGGTCAGTACGTTGGCCTTGTCCACCGAGGTCACTTTTTTGCGGCGCAGACGCGCGGCGTCAAAGGCCATGCGGGTAATGCGCTCGATCTCCGCCCGGGTGTAAACCAGGGTGTCATAGGCCTTTTCCGTGGGGCCGCTTCCTTCGCGGCCCTTGGGCTGACCGAAGTAAATGCCGCTGGTCAGTTCACGCACGCAGAGGATGTCAAAACCGTCCTTGATGATGTCGGCCCGCAGCGGGCAGGCGCTGACCAGGGATTTAAAGACCCTGGCCGGCCGGAAGTTGCAGAACAGGTCGAAATGCTTGCGCAGGGGGAGCAGGGCGGCCCGTTCCGGCTGCTGCTCGGGCGGCAGGCTCTCCCATTTGGGACCGCCCACCGAGCCGAAGAGGATGGCGTCGCTTTCCTCGCAGGTCTTCAGGGTGTGCGGGGGCAGGGCCTGGCCATGGTTGTCAATGGCGCAGCCGCCCACGTCCTCATGGACGTACCGCAGTGCAAAGGAGAATTTTTTCTGGGCCGCATCAAGCACCTTGATCGCCTCTTTCATGACCTCGGGGCCGATGCCGTCACCGGCGAGAACAGCTATTTTTTTCATGGCAATATCCTGATATAAAAATAATTAAAATAAATGGGATTTTATCATTCCGCAAAACGAAAAAAATCACGGAATGAAAAAAATATAAGGCTAACTATTTGTAATAAATATATTTTTCTACGATTCCGGCACACCTTGTGGTGAAAAATAGACCACCTGGTATCACTATGAAATCGGAAACCATGTTTGCAAGGTGGTTTTAAGCTTGATAAAGGCTGGATCAACGCACCGCCCCAGGCTAACCTGCCGGGCAAGTTGGTCATAGAGGGAGGATGATCGAGATTTTCGAGCCGTTCGCAGGGCAAGCTCAATTGCTTCTTTTGGTCTTTCCGGCTTTGCCTGTCCTTCCTGTAAAAATTTTTTGTCCTTCAGCCAGCTTCTCAAGTCCGGGTTCCTCCCCTGCCAGCCCAATACGGCATCAACCTGTGGCGAGTCGCTCCAAACCCACATTTCAAGCTCAGGGTCGATGACCACGGCGGCGGCTCGTCCCCCCCATCCCGATTCTGACAACCGTTTTTCAATCATCGCTTCCAATGTCTCTCTTGATCTATCCTGTCCGCATCCCTCCCGGTCGAGCAGGATCAGGGCATGGGCAAACTGATTTCGAAAGAGACTGAGAAAATCATGACCACGCAACAAACAGCCCGGGTCTCTTTCCGGATGCACATGAACAACCGGCATTGGTTCTCGTATTCTCAGGGCCTGCGCGCGACCGAGAATGCCTTTTATCGCGAATTCCATATCCTTGTCAGCAACCAGAACAACAAGATCATGGGGATATGGTCCGCTTGTCATCCCAGCACCCCGCCGGCAAAAAGAACTCCAAGGCTGGTTGTTCCCTGCCAATCCTTGAGGGCCGGATGCCGGCTCCCCAGCACAATGTCAGTTGCGCCCTCCTGGGTTTTGGCAAAGCACAGGACATCTTCCACTTTAACCATGCTGAGGATGACGGGGGAATGGGAGGCCAGCAGAATCTGCGCATCATAAACCGAGGAGAGAGACTGGAACATGGTTTCCACTGCTCGGGGATGGATGCCGTTTTCCGGTTCCTCGATCAGGTAAACCCCGGTAAAATCAGGCAGGTAGGCGGGTAATGTCAAGGCCAGCAAGCGAAGGGTGCCGTCAGAAGCCATCCAGGAAGGAATCTCCAGCCCTCCGCGATAGCAGATGACCAGATAGCGATGCCTGTCGTCGGTTCGTTCGATGATACGAACATTTTCCAGATCAGGCAGGGCGGTTTTCAGGTGCTCAAGCCAGCTTTGAAAATTATCAGGATGGTTTTTCCGCAGAGCATCCAGGACCCATGGGAGGTTGGAGCCGTCCGGCTTAAAGCCGCGTACCTGTCCGGGCGGGCTTGCTTTACGGATCAGCAGGCTATTCAAAACAAATTGTTGAACGCCTTCCGTCAGCAATTTTTTCAGCCACGTTGCCACGGGAAACTTCGATTCGTCTTCCGGGAGATTGCCAAGGGCCGATTTGCGGGGGCCAAGCTTGAAAGCCGGCGCCCAGCCCTTTCCCTTTTCCTGATAAACCTCGGAATAGAAATTGTCATTGCCGCCGGATACCTTATTAATGACTGTTTGTGTCCCATGGACTCCCTTTGCAGTCATGATACTTGCCGGCGGCACATACGACATGGGGAAAAGTGAAAGCGGTAGTGGCTGTGTTGCGTCAGAGGAAGATTTCTTCAACAGCACCTTTTCCGTCTGGATGACAACCTCTTCGGTTTTGCCATCAATACCGAAAGAAACCTCGTAACGAACCGTGTCAAACTCCTTATCCCGCAGCAGACTTCGACGCTCCTTGGGAATAGCGGCCTCAATGGCCAACTCAAACTCGGAGCCAGACCTTTGCCACAATAGGTCCTGAAAATTCTTGGTTCTCTCACTAACAGCCGCCTCCAAGCCATTGGTAACCAGGCTTCCCAGAAAAGCCACCACATCGAGGAATGTCGTTTTGCCACTGGCATTGGGGCCGACCAGAACGTGAAACGGCCCCAACTGCTGGCGGGTATATCGCAGGCAGCGAAAGTTTTTTGCCTCAATGAGCGTGATCATGTGCGTATGGCCCCTATGGAGATATACAGTTCTTTTGTCCGGTTAACCAGACATTCATTCATGGACGGTTGCAAACGGCAATATGATCTGCATCCGCCACAAAATCCTTAGGTTTCGCGGCGTTCAACCAAACCTCCCGTTGTTGCATAACCGGTTAGGCTTACCGTCGCCAACAAAGCGCAACGGAACCCCAGATCAATAAAGTGCCTTGTCCGGCATGCTGAACTTACAGGAACGGCGGATTGAAGGCGAGAAAAAAATCGTGCTCTTCCCGCACATTATGGTAAAAAAAGTCCATGTCGCAAACAAGAGAGGACCATCACATTCTCAATGCGGATTTTCTGAAGACCATCCCCAACACTCCCGGCGTCTATCTGATGCTGAACCGGGCCGGCAAGGTGATTTACGTGGGCAAGGCCAGGGAACTGCGCAAGCGGCTGGCCTCCTATGCCAGATATCAGGGCGAGGCTCATGCGAAAACCGCGGTCATGGTCAGCCGCATTGCCGGGGTGGAAACCATTCTCACCCTGTCCGAAAACGAGGCGCTCATCCTTGAGGCCTCTCTGATCAAGAAGCACCGGCCCAAATATAATGTCATTCTGCGGGATGATAAAAATTATCCTTTGATCAAGGTCACGGTAGATGAAAAGTGGCCGCGGGTGCTGATGACCAGGCGCAAGGGAGGGGACAAGGCCCGTTACTTCGGGCCCTTCACTTCCGTGGGGTCCATGTGGTCCACCATCAACCTCCTGCAGTCCCTCTTTCCCCTGCGCCGCTGCAAAGGCAGGGAGGTTGAAAAGCGGACCCGTCCCTGCCTCAATCACCAGATGCAAAAATGTCTGGCCCCTTGCGTCGGCAAGGCGGATAAAAAAGTTTACCAGGATATGGTGCGGGACATCCTGCTGGTTCTGGAAGACAGAAACCGGGAACTTGTCCAGAAACTCAAGGACAAGATGGCGGAAGCGGCAGGGGCTTTGCAGTTTGAGCAAGCGGCTCTGTACCGGGACCAGCTGGAGGCCCTGCGGGAAACCCTGGAAAAACAGGTCGTGGCCGGGGCCGCCACCCTTGAGCTTGATGTCTTCGGTTTTGGGCGCCAGGATTCTTCCGTGGCGATTTCCGTCATCACGGTCCGGCATGGCAGGGTGCTGGGCCAGCAGGTGTTTTTTCTGGCCGAGCCCGTGGGTGAGGATGCCGAGATCCTGGCCGAGAGCATCAAGCGATATTACGCGGAACAGCAATTTATTCCGGTGGAGATCCTCTTCCCCTTCATGCCGGATGATCATCAGCTCTTAGGCGACTGGCTCAGCGGCTGTAAGGGACAAAAAGTTCTTTTCAAGGTCCCGGTGCGGGGCGACAAGACCCGGTTGATCGAAATGGTCCAAGCCAATGCCAGGCAGGTCTTCGCGGAGCAGGACAAGAAGGAGAAGGCCTGGGATGTGCTTGGCGAAGCCCTGGCTAGGACACTGCACCTGGTCCGCAGACCGGACCGCATTGAATGTCTGGATATTTCAAACATCAGCGGCCGGCAGGCCGTGGGTTCGCTGGTCTGTTTTGAAAAAGGGCAAAAGGCGGCCGGCCGTTATCGCCATTTCAAGATCCGCACCGTGGAGGGACCGGATGATTACCGGATGATGGCTGAGGTGCTGGAGCGGAGACTGAAACGGGGCATGGAGGACGATGATCTGCCTGATCTGCTCATGGTGGATGGCGGCAAGGGGCAGCTGAATGTCGCCGTGAATATGGTCAGGCAACTTTCCCTGGAGGACCGGCTTGAACTGGCGGGTATTGCCAAGGAAAAAGGGGAGGAAGGAGAAAAAATCTACCGGCCCGGACGGAAAAATCCCATCCTGCTTGCCAGGCATTCTCCCCTCCTGCTTTTCCTGATGAAAATCAGGGATGAATCGCACCGCTATGGCGTGACCTTCCATCGCAGGTTACGCCATAAGGCGGCCTTTGTTTCCGAGCTGGACAAAATTCCGGGCATCGGCCCCGCCAGAAAAAAACAATTACTGAGCGCTTTCGGCAGTCTGGAAAACATCAAAAAAGCCTCGGTTGACGAGCTGGCGTCCATCGGCGGAGTCGGGCCGGAGCTGGCCGCAACGATCCATGAATTTTTCCAGGCGGTTGCCGACTAGCCCGGCCATATAATTGTTGCTTTTTGTGGGGCGAATCACTATGTTTATGCGATTCTGATACCAGGTTTTTTTGTCAGCGTGAAGCTGTAATCATTGCAGCTGATTGCTATCATGTGAAAGGGAATGAATGCTATGTGGGATTATACGGATAAAGTCAAGGATCACTTTTTAAATCCGCGCAATGTTGGTGAGATAGAAAATCCCGACGGCGTAGGGGAAGTAGGCTCCCTGGCCTGTGGCGATGCCTTGAAGCTCACCTTTAAGCTTGACGCGGCCAAGGAAAGGATTGTTGACGCCAAGTTCAAAACCTTCGGCTGCGCCAGCGCCATCGCCTCATCCTCGGCCCTGACGGAGATGATCAAAGGGCTAAGTCTGACAGAGGCCGCCAAGATAACCAACGAAAATATCGCCGACTATCTGGGCAGCCTGCCCAAGGAAAAAATGCACTGCTCGGTCATGGGGCGCGAGGCCCTGGAAGCGGCCATCGCCAACCACCGCGGGGTCGCCCTGCCCATGGCTGAAGGGGAGGTCGTCTGCGAGTGCTTCGGGGTCACTGATCTGGAAATCAAGCGGGCCATCGAGGAGAGCAAGCTGCGCACCGTGGAAGAGGTGACCAATTTCACCAAGGCCGGCGGCGGCTGCGGCAAATGCGTGGACCGCATCCAGGAGCTGCTGAGCGAGGTGCGCAAGACCGGCAAGCCGCAACTCATTCCCATGAGCGGTCCGAAACGTCTGACCAACATCCAGAAAATCAAGATGATCGAGGATGTCTTTGAAAGAGAGGTCAGACCGACCTTGAAAAAGGATGGCGGCGATGTGGAATTGATTGACGTGGACGGTGATTTCGTCATTGTTTCGCTGCGGGGTTCCTGCGCCAGCTGCGCCAAATCCCAGACGACCTTGAAGGAATATGTCGAGAAAAAATTGAGAGAGCAGGTGCTTGATACCCTGATCGTGGAGGAGAGTAAGGCATGAGCAGACCTGACAGAACAATCTACATGGATAACAACGCCACCACCATGGTTGCCCCCGAGGTTCTTGAAACCATGATGCCCTATTTCTCCGCGCTCTATGGCAATCCGTCCAGCATGCACTCCTTCGGGGGTCAGGTCGGCAAGGCGGTGCGCACCGCCAGGGAGCAGATAGCCGGACTGATTAATGCCGAGGCCGAGGAGATTATCTTTACGAGCTGCGGCACGGAAAGCGACTCCACGGCCATACTTGCCGCCCTGCAGGCCCAGCCGGAGAAACGCCATATCGTCACCACCAGAGTGGAGCATCCGGCCGTGAAAAATCTGTGCCGGAGTCTGGACTCCCTCACCGGACACAAACACCGGGTGACCGAACTGCCGGTGGAAAGTGACGGCACCATCGATCTGCAGCGCTTTGAGGACAGTCTGACCGATGAAACCGTCGTGGTCAGTATCATGTGGGCCAATAATGAAACAGGGGTTATTTTTCCCATTGAGGAAATGGCCGGAATCGCTAAAAACCGAGGTATTCTCTTTCATACCGATGGTGTGCAGGCGGTGGGCAAAATTCCCATTGATCTGGCCAGGGTGCCGGTGGATTTCCTTTCCATCTCGGGCCACAAACTTCATGCCCCGAAGGGGGTAGGTGTGCTCTATGTCAGGAAAAGAACACCATTTGTGCCTTTTTTGATCGGCGGCCATCAGGAGCAAGGCCGCAGGGGTGGGACGGAAAATGTCGCTTCCATAATCGGCATGGGTAAAGCCTGTGAACTGGCCGGCCGCCATATTGTCAAGGAAAATACCACGGTGAAGGCCCTGCGCGACAAGCTTGAAAAAGGACTTCTTGAAAAAATCCCCAATTCTCTCTTGAATGGCCATAAAAGCAAGCGTCTGCCCAACACGGCCAACATCAGCTTTGAATATGTGGAAGGGGAGGCGATTCTCCTGCATATGGACAGATTCGGCATCTGCGCCTCGTCGGGCTCGGCCTGCACCTCCGGGTCCCTGGAGCCGTCCCATGTGCTGCGCGCCATGGGGGTGCCGTTTACGGCGGCCCACGGCTCCATCCGTTTCAGCCTCAGTGTTTATAATAATGAGGATGAGGTGGATTTTGTCCTGGACAAAATGCCTGGAATCATAGCAAATTTGCGCAACATGTCGCCTTTTTGGCAGAATAGATGAAAAATAGTTTAACTATCCAGGTGGCAGACTAAAGGACCTGTTGGCACAACGACATAATAACAGTCAGTACCGGCAGTCCCGCACCCTTCAGTCTTCAGCCTAAACACCTGAGAGGTAAAATACCAACATGCGTGTAATCCCCCCCTCCTATGAAATTTTAAGCGAACTCGATCAGCAGGGCCTGGCGGTCCGCATTGAGGCCTGCGGCCGTCTCTGCTATAAAAGCGAAGACAAGATCAGCGCTGATTCCGCCCCGCCTTTTATCCGGAGGATTTTAAAACATGGCCATAATTCCGTCGCGGAAATGGCTGTTGTGACTTTAAAAATCAATGTTGATCGCGAGTCGGATGTGGTCCAGCTCTTTGCCGTGCTGCCCAAGTATCTGCAGATAGACAGAGCGGAAAAAAAGACCCTGCTCGTCAGCGGTTCGGTGCGCGCCTTCCGCGAACTCTTTCAAGGCCATGGAAATCTGAAGATAGTTAAGGGGCTGACCCATTGTCTGGCCGAAAAACATCCGCTGTTTTTCGAGGATATCCTGCCGAAAAGAGGACTGCTGCCCCAGGAAGGTATTCTGGTGGAGAAACTCACTCTTGACGAGGTTGATGCGCTGCCCACGGATCTTTTCGCCAAGCACCGTTATATTGGTGTCAAGTTTATCGTTAATCGGGCTGTCACCCATGAGATGGTGCGGCACCGGCCCTGCGGTTTTCTGCAGGAAAGCCAGCGCTACTGCCGTTACAGTGACAGCAAATTCGGCAACCAGGTCACCTTTATCAAGCCTCTTTTTTATGAAGAGGGCAGTGCGGAGTATAAAACCTGGGAAGCCGCCATGGCGGAGACCGAAAGGCTTTATATCAAACTGCTTGAGACATCAAGCCCCCAGGCGGCCCGCACCGTGCTGCCCAACTCCTGCAAAACCGAGCTCATTGTCTATGCAAATCTTCTCCAGTGGCTGCACATGTTCAAGCTGCGAACCTCCAAGGGGGCGGATCCCTCCATGCGGGAAGTGATGATTCCGCTGCTGGAAGATTTCAAAAAACCTTTCCCCGCTGTTTTTGCCCATTTAACTCCGGAACAGTAAGCGCTCCGCGGGCGGTTTGCTTTCTGTGAGGGCTCTATCTTTACTCCAGGATATCCGTCCGGCCTGGGCAAAATAAGTATTTTTTCGGATTGTTTTCCCAAAAAGAATATAGTATGGACATTTTCTAGCTTTTTGCCGAATTTTACGGGAGACGTGCGTGCTCCGCATGCCCCTTGAACAAAATAGATTTTACCCTCTACTAAATTTCAGAATAAATATTTCATTTCATCGCGATGAGAAGGAGGAAGTAATGGCTCTTGATCCAACCAAGCATGCAGACTGGGAAATTGCTGAAGATGCGGAAAAGAACATGAAGACGGTTTACGAACTGGCTGAAAAGCTCGGTCTTGAGAAGGAAGAGCTCCTTCCCCACGGCCATTACGTGGCGAAACTTGATTACCGCAAGATCCTTGAGCGGTTGAAGGACAAGCCGGATGGTAAATACGTCGATGTAACCGCCATTACCCCCACTCCTCTCGGCGAAGGCAAAAGCACCTGCGCCATGGGTCTGGTGCAGGGCCTCGGCAAGAGAAACAAAAGCGTGGTCGGTGCCATCCGCCAGCCATCAGGCGGCCCGACCATGAACATCAAGGGCAGCGCCGCCGGCGGCGGTCTGGCCCAGTGCGTTCCTTTAACACCGTTCTCGCTGGGGCTGACCGGTGATATCAACGCCATCATGAACGCCCACAACCTGGGCATGGTGGCCTTGACCAGCCGCATGCAGCATGAGGCGAACTACACCGATGAGCAGCTGGCCAAAAGAAACCTGCGGCGGCTTGACATCCATCCCAAGAAAGTGGAGTTCGGCTGGATCATCGATTTCTGCGCCCAGGCCCTGCGCAATATCACCATAGGTATCGGCGGCAAGATGGATGGCTTTACCATGGAATCCAGATTCGCCATTGCCGTCAGTTCCGAGATCATGGCCATTCTTTCGGTGGCCAGGGACCTCAAGGACATGCGGGAGCGGATCGGCAAGATTGTTGTGGCCTATGACAGGCAGGACCGCCCGATCACCACCTCCGACCTCGACGTGGCCGGCGCCATGACCGCCTGGATGGTCGAGGCCCTGAATCCGAACCTGCTGCAGACCATCGAGGGCCAGCCTGTTATCGTGCATGCCGGCCCCTTTGCCAATATCGCCATCGGCCAGTCTTCCGTCATCGCCGACCGGGTTGCCCTGAAAATCGCCGATTACAATGTCACGGAAAGCGGCTTTGGCGCTGATATCGGCTTTGAGAAGTTCTGGAACCTCAAATGCCGTTACTCCGGCCTCAAGCCCCACTGCGCGGTGGTGGTTGCCACCATCCGCGCCCTCAAGTGCCATGGCGGCGCCCCGATTCCCGTGCCCGGCAAACCCATGCCCGAGGAGTACAAGAAGGAAAATGTCGGCTGGGTTGAGGAAGGCTGCAAGAATCTGATCCGTCATATTGAAACGGTGAAAAAGGCCGGGATCAATCCCGTGGTCTGCATCAACGCCTTCTATACGGACAGCGACGAAGAGATCAAGGCGGTACGACGCATGGGCGAGGCGGCCGGGGCCAGGGTCGCCCTGTCGCGCCACTGGGAGCACGGCGGCGACGGCGCCCTTGAATTCGCCGATGCGGTTGTCGACGCCTGTCAGGAAGAAAACGACTTCAAGTTCCTCTATGACCTCGATACCCCGCTCGGCAAGCGCATTGACCTGATTGCCAGGGAGGTGTACGGAGCCGACGGGGTCAGCTACACCCCCGAGGCCCAGGAGAAGCTGAAACGGATGGAGGCTGATCCCGAAATGAAGGAGATGGGCACCTGTATGGTCAAGACCCATCTGTCATTGTCCCATGATCCGAGATTGAAAGGCGTGCCCAAGGGCTGGACCCTGCCGATCCGCGACATCCTCACTTATAAGGGCGCAGGCTTTGTCGTCCCGGTGGCCGGGGCCATCAGTCTGATGCCTGGTACCGCTTCCGATCCGGCTTACCGCCGCATTGACGTTGATGTGGAGACGGGCAAGGTGAAGGGCGTTTTTTAAAAATGATGGCGTCGCAAAAAGTACGATCTACTGCGTTGCGGCGGGATCGCGAAATGCTCAACGTACCCTATGTACGCCTCCGCTTTCGCGACACCATCGCGCCCTGTATATCGAACTTTTGTGCTTAGCCCAAGTTTAACACCAATGAGAGGATTTTAACGATTTCTGCTCCATTTGCCCTCAAAAAATCTAATAATATCAATTGGTCTATTGTTAGAGGGGCTATGTAGTGCCATAAAATAAATGAGACATATTGACTTTTTCATGAA
>JACRCD010000047.1 GCA_016219175.1 Deltaproteobacteria bacterium
GCACCTGCACGTACACCTGGGATTTCGGGGGCAGCGGCAATGTCACCGGCGGCAACGGCAGTGATGTCATGATTTACCAGTACGCAGCCGAGGGGACCTACACGGCCTCCCTGACTCTGCGCGAGCAGGTGACCGGCAAGAATGCCACGGAGACCGTCACCGTCACCGCGGCAAACGTGGCGCCGCCGCCCGCGGCAGCTGATTTTACCACCTCTGTTGCCGCTAAGACCGTGACCCTGACCGCCAGCCTGCCCCCCGGGGTGGTGCGGCTCTATGCCTACTGGGGTGACGGTAAGAAGACGATTTACTCAAGTCCGGCCACCGATGTCATGAGCCATGCCTACACGGTTGGCGGCCGCAGCTATGACATCAAGGTGACAACCTATGACGCATCCTATAACAAGGTTGACTATACCGTTATTCAGGATCCTGATCTGCATGTGACGTTGCCGTAAGAGAAGGCGAAAGGCAGGGTGGGCACGGATTTATCGTGCCCACCGGCCCATCAGCCATCAGCCATCAGCCATCAGCCATCAGCCATCAGCCACCATCCGCAACACCTCCGCGACCCGCTCGTCAAGATCGAGGGTTCCCCGGTCGATGAATTTCACAGGGCAGCGCAGCCGCTCATCACAGCACAGCCCCTTGATCAGCACGTTCAGGTGCTCCATGTAGGCCCGGTTCAAGGCAGCCTTGCCCTCGGCATGCACCAGGGGAATGGCGGGCTGGATCACGGCGAGTCCGCAAAAAAATCTATTTGTCGCCTGAAAGCAATGTTCCAGGTAGCCCTCGAGTTCCGCGAAATCAACCTCGGTGGCGCCCTGGATATCCGCCAGGGTATAGGCCATCATGTCAATGGGCGTCCGGTCGCTGACAAAGGCGGCTGAAGCGCTCTGCCAGACAGCCTCGGCAGCCTCAACCACCTTGTGCTGGATCCAGATGCGGGTTGGAAAATCCATCGGCGCCGAGGGGTCAAGCCCGTTGCGGGCAAAAACCTCACTGGTCGTGGTCTGCAGAAACATCAGGCCGGATCGCTCACCAATTTTGGCGGCCATGGTTGTTTTGCCGCTGCGATGGCTGCCGCAGAGCCCGATTCCTTTTTTCATCGGCCGGCCCTGTTCCTGTTGGCGATTATCAGGGTGGCCATATTGACCGCGGCTGACAGGCTGGCCGGATCCGCCAGCCCCCGGCCGGCAATATCGTAAGCCGTGCCATGATCAACAGAGGTGCGGACAATGGGCAGACCGATGGTCACATTCACCCCGTCCTTGAAATGCAGGAGCTTAAAGGGAATCAACCCCTGATCATGGTACATGCAGACCACGCCGTCGAAAGCCCCGGAAACCGCCTTATGAAACACCGTATCCGGAGGAAAGGGTCCGCTGACCTGCCAGCCCTCCCGCTCGGCCCGCAGGATGGCCGGGCGGATCACCGTCTCTTCCTCGCAACCGAACATCCCTGCCTCGCCGGCATGGGGATTTAAGGCTGCCACAGCCAGGCGGGGTGCGGCAATGCCGAAATCTTGGCGCAGGGACTGACCGGTCATGACAATCAAGTTATGGATTTTTTCAGGGGTTAACAATGACGGCACGTCGCGCAGAGCGGTATGGATGGTGACCAGGGTCACCCGCAGCCTGTCGCCGGCCATCATCATGGCGTAATCACTGCTGTGGCACAGGGAGGCCAGCATTTCGGTATGGCCTGGGAAAGCATATCCCGCCTCATTCAAGGCCTTCTTGGTGATGGGGCAGGTCGCCATGCCGCTGAAATGACCCTGCAGGATGCCGGTAACGGCGGCCTCGATGCACCGGGCCATGGCGCGGCCGGTCTGCTGGTCAGGGCTACCCCAGACAAGCTGCTCCGGCTGCAAAACAGGGAAATCATCCGGACGGAAAACCGGGATACAGCCCTGCGCAACCCGGTCTCCCGGCTGCCAGGCGACAATGGCGGCGGGAATCGCAAGCGCGCGGCTGCACCACTCGATAACTCCGGGATCCCCGACCACAACCACCGGCTGCTTTGCGGCAATGGTGCTTTGGGAAGCAAAAAACCTGAGAATTATTTCCGGGCCGATGCCCACCGGGCAGCCCATGGTGATGGCCAGCGGTTTCATCGTTTCATTGTCCAAGGTTCCAATCCTTTTTTTGCGGCACGGGTTTGCCTTCTGCCTTCTCAAGGATAACAGAGATCAAAGGCATTGCGCAGCACCTCAACTTCCATTTCCTCGCCGGGGAGCACGGACACCACATCGAAACGGGCCGGCTGCTCCAGGCCGCCATGGCTTAGCAGATATTCCAGGGCGACCTTGGAGATGCTCCGGCATTTTTTGTTGCTTAAGGCCTCAAACGGCGAGCCGAACCGGTCCTGCATTCTAGTCTTCACCTCAATAAAAACCAGGGTCGCCCCATCCCTGGCAATGAGATCAATTTCACCATTCCGGGTGCGGTAGTTGGCGGCGAGAATTTTGTAGCCTTGCCTTTCCAGATGGCGGCGGGCGATTTCCTCACCCTTTTTGCCCAGGGACAGCCTTTGGCCGGTCATGGATTCCTGCCCGCTACCTGTCCAGCAGCTCCCGCACCCCGCTGAAGGTCCGGCGATGGATGGCGCAGGGTCCGAATTCCACCAGCAACTCTCTATGCTCCCTGGTCGGGTAGCCTTTGTGTTTCTTGAAATTAAACTGGGGATAGCTGGCGTGGTAATCCAACATGATCCGGTCCCGGGTCACCTTGGCGACAATGGAGGCAGCGGCGATGGAGGCGCTTTTTGATTCACCTTTGACAAGCGTTTGCTGGTTAACGTGGAGAGGAACGGCAAAGGTGCCGTCAACAAGAAGAAAATCAGGCATTGCGGGTAAGGCAAGGACAGCCCGTTTCATGGCGAGAAGAGAGGCCTGCAGGATATTGATCCCGTCAATTTCCTCAGGGCTGGCGACCCCGACGCCAATGGGTATTCCCATGGCAGTCAGGGTCGCAAACAGCTGTTCTCTTTTTTTCTCTGTCAGTTTTTTTGAATCCTGAAAAAGAAAATATTGGCAATCAGCCGGCAAGATGACGGAAGCGGCAACCACCGGGCCGGCCAGAGGCCCACGGCCTGCCTCATCGACTCCGGCCACAAGGCGTACCCCTTTCCCGGCCAAGGTGCGTTCGTGGGTAAAGGTTGCCATTACGCCCGGACAGCAAGCAGCGGCAATTAAATAATGCCTTTTTCCCTGATTCTGGCAGCCTTGCCGCGCAGATTGCGAAGATAGTAAAGCTTGGAGCGCCGGACACGACCCTGGCTGTTCACCTCGATTTTCTCGACCCGGGGTGAGTGGAGGGGAAATGTTTTTTCAACGCCAACGCCATGGGAGATCTTGCGCACGGTAAAATTCGCGCCCATGGCTCCACCCTTTCTACCGGTGACGACGCCCTTGAAAATCTGCACCCTTTCCTTGGCGCCCTCAACAATGCGGATGTGGACACTGACGGTATCCCCTGTGCGGAATTGGGGGACGTCATAGCGCATGTTCTCTTTTTCAATACGTTCCAGCATATTCATGATAGTCACTCTCTGTTTTTTTCTCTTATTCTATTTGTTGATGAATTGTATCTACTATAATGTATTTCTTACTCTTCGCGATTACCCAACAGCCGGTCAAGCACCACGGAAACCGCAGAGCGCACCGAAAGATGCCGGTAATCCCCAAAACCGCTGATGGGCGGCAGCATGACGTCAATTCCCGCCATGGCCTCCTCCGCCAGCCCCCATGCCGTGCCGAAAAGCAGCAGGACATGGTTGCCCTGGAAAATTTTTTCCCGCAACGCTCCATAGCGGATCAATCGGTCATGCACCCTGGCGCTGGTTGCCACGACCAGTGGTTTTTGATTGTTCACCGTGGTCAGGGCATAAAGCGCGGCCAGATCATCACAGATCACGACTGAGGCCAGGGCCTCCTTGCGATCCGTATTGTAGCGGGACCCGTAACCATCCTGCCAGTGACCGACTATCTCTCCCACCATCTTCCGCTGATCCTGATAGGGGGTGACAATGTAAAAGGTGTCGATGCCGAAGGTTCGTCCCGCCCGGGCAATATCATGGATATCAAGATTCGTTACCGCGGAACCGATGATCTCCTGATTTTTATTGTAGACGGGGTAATGCACCAGGGCCACATCCACCCGCACGGACCTTTGGTCGGCGGACGCCTCGGCATTATCTCGGTCAGCACTCACTTTGTTTCAAGCCGCACCCCATGTTTTTTCAGCACCCGCAATTCCTGTTTGGAAAAGGTCATTTCCGCCAGCAGGTCCGGCCGCTTTTCCATGGTCATTTTAACGGCGGCCGCGAACCGCCATTCGTCAATCTTGCCGTGGT
The DNA here is from genome assembly GCA_016219175.1 of Deltaproteobacteria bacterium. Classification (GTDB taxonomy): domain Bacteria; phylum Desulfobacterota; class Desulfobulbia; order Desulfobulbales; family SURF-16; genus SURF-16. The sequence goes on from JACRCD010000047.1 coordinate 4,354, forward strand.
CGCCGGACAGCAGCACCTCCGGCACCTCAAACCCTTCAAAATCACGGGGCCGTGTATACTGGGGATATTTGATCCCCCCGCGGCTGAAGGTATCCTGGGCAACGGACTCCTCACAGCCAAGCACGCCGGGCAGCAGCCGGGTAACGGTATCAATGATCACCATGGCCGCCAGCTCACCGCCGGTCAGGATGTAATCGCCGATGGAGATCTCTTCATCGACAAAATTATGCCGGATGCGCTCATCCACCCCTTCGTAACGGCCGCAGATCAGAATCAGATTCCGCCGGCCAGCCAACTCCTCAGCCTTTGCCTGGTTATATTGTCTGCCCTGGGGAGAGAGCAGCACCACATGACTCCCGTCAAGCCCCAGCTTTGTCTGCCGTATGGCCGCAGCCAGCGGCTCAGGCTTCATGACCATCCCTTCCCCGCCGCCGAATGGACGGTCATCGGTCATGGCATGTTTGTCCGTGGCAAAGTCTCGGATGTTAACCAGCGCAACCTCAATTTTCCCGCCCTCCAGGGCCCGGCGGATAATGCCTTCCCGCAGGGGTGATTCCAGCAGGTTCGGGAAAATGGTCAATACATGAAAACGCATCAAACGTTTATGTCCAGAAGTCCGTCCGGAGGATCAACCGTAATCGTGCGCGTTTCTTCATCGATTGCAACAACAAACCCGTCAAGGGCGGGGATCAGATACTCCCGGCCGCGATCGGTGACCACAAGTATATCATGGGCGCCGGTGGAGAGCAACCTGCTTACTTTCCCCAGTGACGCGCCCTGGGAGGTAACCACGTCCATGCCTTCCAGATCATGCCAGTAAAACTCATCAATCGGCAATTCCGGCAACGCGTCCCGATCCACCCAGACTTGCCGGCCGACCAAACCCTCGGCCTCGCCGCGGCTCGTCACCCCTTCGAGTCCGACCACAGCCTGATTGCCCTGGGTGCGGCAGCTGCGCAGCACATAAGGGGTGGGCGGCTCATCCTGATTTTGACCAAGCAGGAGCCTGCCGTATAGCTTGAAATTATCAGGAGTGCCGGAATAGGGAAATATCTTCATTTCTCCCCTGATTCCCTGCGGTTTGACAATTTCACCCACCAGGAGCAGAGTACTTCCAGCCGGCCGAGGATTGGAATTATTCAAGAATTTCCAAGCGGGCTCTCTTGTTCTGCTTTCCCGCGGCAGCAGTTAAAAGAGCCCTGATAGCCCTGGCGGTTCTCCCCTGTTTGCCGATAACCTTTCCCAGGTCATCCTTGGCCACGCGAAGTTCAACCACAACGAGGTCATCCTGCACGGTTTCACTTACCACCACCGCTTCGGATTGATCAACAAGTGATGAAGCAATAAAGCTTACCAGTTCTTTCATATGGATTCTCTATGCTAACTCGCGAAAAACTTAGACTGAAGCAGCTTTTTTCAGGAGATTTCTCACGGTGTCCGTGGGCTGTGCACCCTGGTCCAGCCAGCTCTGCAGCTTGTCCTGGTGAACGGTTACCGCATGCGGTTCATTCATCGGATCATAGGTCCCGACAACCTCCAGGAACTTTCCATCGCGTTTGGACTCTGAATTTGCAACAACGATGCGATAGAACGGTTTTTTCTTTCTGCCCATTCTGGTGAGCCTGATTCGTACTGCCATACTCTGCTTTCCTCCTTGCCGGCATTGCCGTTATGTAACTTGATGCTGCGAAATGATTTTTTTCTGGTAACTGCTTGAGGAGCAGGCCTTCAGCCCGTCCGCCCGCGTTCAGCGAAACAAGCCTTTCGGCCTTTTCCGTTTCTTTTTGCCGTCGGCTGACACCGGGACGCCGCCGATTTTCCCTTTCATCTTCTTCATCATCTTCAGCATTTCACTGTAGCTCTTGATGACCTTGTTGACGTCCTGAACGTTGGTGCCGCTGCCCTTGGCTATTCTCACCCTCCGGCTGGCATTGATAATCTGATATTTGCGCCGCTCCTGCGCGGTCATCGACCTGATGATGGCCTCAACCTTGCCAAGCTCTTTTTCATCGGGTTTGGGCATGTCTTTCAGCTGTCTCATCCGGTTCAGGCCCGGAATCATACCCATGATCTGCTCCAGGGTGCCCATTTTCTTGATCTGCTGGATCTGATCAAGAAAATCCTCCAGACTGAAGGTGCTCTTTTGTATCTTTCTGGCGAGGTGATCCGCCTTTTTCCGGTCAACAACCTCTTCGGCCTTTTCAATCAGGGTGAGCACATCACCCATGCCGAGAATCCGCGAGGCCATCCTGTCCGGATGAAAGATCTCAAGGGCATCGAGATCCTCGCCGACACCGACAAATTTGATGGGTTTCCGGGCCACCCTGGCGATGGACAGAGCCGCGCCGCCCCTGGCGTCACCCTCCATTTTGGTCAGAACCACGCCGCTGATGGCGAGATCCTGGTTGAATTTGTCGGCAACCGTTACCGCATCCTGGCCGGTCATGGCATCGGCCACGAAAAGTATCTCGGCCGGGGCCACGGCCCCTTTGATGTCGGCCAGTTCACCCATCAGCTTCTCGTCGATATGCAACCGGCCGGCGGTGTCGAGCAGCAGGGTGTCATAACCGCTGTTCTGGGCGACAATGACCGCATTCCGGCAGATGGTGACCGGATCCTGATCCGTCTGCGAGGGATGCACCGGCACATCAATGGAGCGCCCCAATATATGCAGCTGTTCAATAGCCGCCGGACGATAAACGTCGGCAGGAACAAGGTAAGGTTTTCTCCCCTGTTTCTTCAGCTGCTTGGCGAGCTTGGCCGCCGTGGTTGTCTTGCCCGAGCCCTGCAAACCCACCATCATGATAATGGCCGGGGTTTTTCCGGCGAGTTCAAGAGTTGCCGTGGTTCCGCCAAGCAGACCAATCAACTCTTCATGAACAATCTTTATAACCTGCTGGCCGGGCGAGAGGCTTTCATGCACCTCATGCCCCACGGCCTTTTCCGCAATGGCGGCGACGAAATCCTTGACGACCTTGAAGTTGACATCAGCCTCAAGCAGGGCCATGCGGACTTCCCGCAAGGCATCCTCAATGTTCTTGTCGGTTAGCTTGCCATGGCCGCGGAGGTCTTTAAATACCTTATGTAAGCGGTCTGAAAGATTTTCAAACATAATATCCCAATCTCGATAAACGTTGCCTTTCACCTGAAACAAGAAAGGCGGATATCTTCATAGTAAACCAGGAAAAATAATTGGATATGGAAAGGATGTCAAGAATTTAAATAAAAGAAAACAGAAAGGAGAATTTTACAGGCCAAGGGTATCCAGGCAGGCCCGCAGGGTGGCGGGGCTTTCCACCTGCAAAAAGAGGCACTCCTGCTCCTTTGGCAGAATTTTTTTCACCAGGCCGGTGAGAACATTTTTCGGACCCACCTCAATAAAGGTCGAAACTCCCTGTTTTCTTAAGGCGAGTATGGTGTCATGCCATTTGACCATGGAGGCGATCTGCCGGCTCATAATGGCGCGGATGCGGGCCGGATCGGCTTCGGGAGCGGCCGTGACATTGAAAATGACCTGGCCCGCCGGCTCACGGAAAGTTATCTCCGCCATGACCCTTTCAAAATCGGGCACTGCCCCGGCAACCAGGGGACTGTGCCAGGCGCCGCTCACCGGCAGGGCGATAGCCTTCCCCCCTTTTTGCCCGGCAAGCGCGGCAGCGGCAGCCACCCCGGCTGTATCGCCGGAAATGACAATCTGCATTTCCGAATTATGATTGGCGGCCACCACCACCCCTTTTTCCGCCGCCTCCCGCACAATCCGCTGCACCTCGTCAATGCTGAGTTTTAAGATGGCGCTCATGGCCCCGGGATGGGAGCCGCTTTCCCTTTCCATCAGCCGGCCGCGCTCGGTGACGAGCCGCAGGGTGTCCTCGCCGCTGAGCACGCCCGAGGCAGCCAGGGCCGCGTATTCGCCCAGGGAGTGCCCGGCGAAGTAGCGGGCGTCAATCCCCGCCTCCCGGACGCCGTGCAGGCAGATAAGGTTCAGCACGGTCATGGCGGGCTGCAGATGCAGGGTGCGGGTCAGCTCCTCCATGGGTCCTTCCAGACAGAGTTTGCCCAGCGGGAAACCGCTCACCTTTTCAGCCATGGACATCAACTCGCGGGCCTTGGCGCTGGCCTCAAGAAAATCCTGGCCCATGCCGACGAACTGCGATCCCTGGCCCGGAAAAAGAAAAGCCGTTTTGGCGGCATCGTTTTTATATGCTGTCATCTTAATTTCCTACCTTATAGCTTAAACTCAAGACCCGGAACAGCGGCCCCTTCAGGTCAGACGCAAACCTTTTTTTCTGTTCTCGCACAACCCGCCCAGCAGAAAAAGCCCGACGCCGACCACGATGGCCGAGTCAGCCACGTTAAAGGCCGGCCAGTGATGGCTGTACACATAAAAATCAAGGAAATCCACCACCGAGCCATAGCGGATCCGGTCCAGCAGATTGCCCACCGCCCCGCCGGCAATAAAGGAAAACGCAAAGACATAGAGCAGGCCGCGTCTCCGGTACTGATGGAAGGCGAAAAAAATAAAGATCAGGGCGGCGCAGGCAATACCGATAAAAAAATAAGGCCGCCAGACCGGGTTGGCGTTGGCCAGCAGACCGAAGGCCGCCCCGGTATTGTGGAGATAGGTCAGATTAAAAAAACCGGGGACCACCGTTTTGATCTCGTGCAGGGCAAAACTGCTCATGATCAGCCATTTGCTCAGCTGGTCGGCAACAATGATCAACCCGGCCAGCAGGGACAGCAGCAGAAATGACGGCACCCTCTTTCTTTTTCGCATCAATCGCCTACAGTTCCAAGTTGAGAGACGACCGAAGAGCAGCGGGCGCAGATGGTCGGATGGTCGGGATTTTCCCCCACTGTTTTACTGCGCAGCCAGCAGCGCTCGCACTTGTCGGAGGAGGCGGCCTTCACCAGAATCGACAGCCCCGGCAACTCCTCGCTGGCCATGGCGCCTTCCGGGGCGCTCTCCGCCCGGTGCAGCTTGGAGACAATAGAGATGGTCTCCAGCGTCTCCCAGCGGTCCGTAAGAAATTCACCCAGATCAGGGGGGACCGTAAGCCACACCTCGGCCTCCAGGGGATGGCCGATGACCTTGTCCTGCCGGGCCACCTCCAGCACCTTGGTAATCTCCGAGCGCACGCTTTGCAGTCTGTCCCACACCAGGTTCAGCTCCTTGTCCAGATTCCCGTCCTTGCGCTCCGGAAAGTTGGCCAGAAAGATATTTTCCTCCCGGCTCCCGTCCTCCGGCAGATACTTCCAGACCTCGGCGGCGGTAAAGGAAAGAACCGGGCTCATCAGCCTGATCATGCCGTCAAGAATTTCATAGAGGACGGTCTGGGCCGATCTTCTGGCCAGGGAAGTATCAAGTTCCGTATAGAGGCGGTCTTTCAGGATGTCGAGATAAAAGGCGCTCATGGTGACCGTGCAGAACTGGTAGAAGGCATGGAAAACCGTATGAAACTCAAAAAACTCGTAGCCGTTGATCACCCGCTGCTTGAACAGTTCAAAGCGGGACAGGGCCCAGCGGTCGATCTCGGGCATGTCGGCCACCGCAACCGCGTCCCGGGCCGGGGAAAAATCGCTGAGATTGCCGAGCATGTACCGGACCGTGTTGCGGATCTTGCGGTAGGCATCGGACAAACGCCGCAATATTTCATCCGAGATCTTGATATCATCCCGGTAATCCTCCGAGGACACCCAGAGACGCAGGATATCGGCGCCATATTCCTTGATGATCTCCCCCGGCGCGATGACGTTGCCGATACTTTTCGACATCTTGCGGCCCTGGCCGTCCACCACGAAGCCATGGGTCAACACCCCCTTATAGGGCGCCCTGCCCCTGGTGCCCACCGAGGCGAGCAGGGAACTCTGGAACCAGCCGCGGTGCTGATCGCTGCCCTCAAGATACAGGTCGGCCGGAGAGGGCAGACCGCGCTCCTCAACCACGGCGGCATAACTCACCCCCGAGTCAAACCAGACATCGAGGATATCCGTTTCCTTGACAAACTCCGTGCCGCCGCATTGACCGCAGGTTGTATCAGGGGGGAGGAAATCATGGAGATCATGGGCGAACCAGGCATCAGCCCCCTCTTTAAGAAAGAGCTGGTCAATCCTGCCGTTGATCTCCTCGTTATTAATGATATGTCCGCATTTCCCGCACATGATGGCCGTGATCGGCACCCCCCAGGCCCGCTGCCTGGAAAGGCACCAGTCAGGGCGGCCCTCGACCATGCCGTAGATGCGCTCCATGCCCCAGGCCGGGGTCCAGTTGACCTCCCGGATGGCGGCCAGCGCCTTTTTGCGCAAGTCATTGTTTTCCATGCCGATGAACCATTGCTCGGTGGCCCGGAAGACGACCGGTTTTTTGCAACGCCAGCAGTGGGGGTAACTGTGTGAAAGTTTGGCGTTTTCCAGCAAATGACCGCTCGCCCGCAGATCCTCGCAGATTTTCGGGTTGGCCGCCATGATGTCCAGGCCGGCGTACGGCCCGGCCTCGTCGGTAAATTTGCCGAAGTTGTCCACGGGTGAGAGAACCGGCAGATTATAGCGCAACCCGGTCAGATAATCCTCGCGGCCGTGGCCCGGCGCGGTATGCACGCAGCCGGTGCCGCTGTCCAGGGTGACATAATCGGCCAGCACGATGAGCGATTCGCGTTCCATGAAGGGATGTCTACATTTTTTCCCCTCCAGGAGTCCGGCCCCAAAGGTGGCAAGAATCTCATAATCACCAAGGGAGCAGGCAGCGCAGGCCTTCTCCACCAGCCCCTCGGCCATGAGCAGCACCTCATCGCCCGTGCGCACCGCGGCGTAGGTAAACTGGGGATGCAGGGCCACGGCCAGGTTGGCCGGCAGGGTCCAGGGGGTGGTGGTCCAGATGACGGCGGAAACCTTGCGGCCGGCCAGCTCGGGGACCACAGCGCCCAGCTCCTCGGCCAGGGGGAATTTCACATAAACGGAATAGGAGGTGTGATCCTCGTATTCCACCTCGGCCTCGGCCAGGGCGGTGACACAGGATGAACACCAGTATACCGGCTTTTTGCTGCGGGTCACTGAGCCGTTGGCCAGAAAACGGTTAAACTCCCTGGCTATGGCGGCCTCATATTTAAAATCAATGGTCAGGTAGGGATTTTCCCAGTCGCCGAGCACGCCGAGACGCTTGAAATCAGCCTTCTGCTTGTCAATCCATTTCTGGGCGTACCGACGGCAGGCCCCGCGGAAGGCGAGCTTGGTGATCGCTTTTTTCTTGTCGCCCAGCTCCTTGTCGACATTATGCTCAATCGGCAGCCCGTGGCAATCCCAGCCCGGGATATAGGGGCAGTGAAAGCCGGCCATGCGCTTGGATTTCAGGATAATATCCTTTAAAACCTTGTTAAAGGCGGTGCCGAGATGGATAAAGCCGTTGGCGTACGGAGGGCCGTCATGGAGCAGATAGACAGGTCTCCCTTCGGTAGCCTTCTGCACTTTGGCGTAAAGTTCCTCGTGTTCCCAAACCTTTAACAGTTCAGGCTCCTTCTGGGCAAGGTTGGCCTTCATCTTGAAATCCGTCTGGGGCAGATTCAGGGTAGCCCGGTAATCCATGGTTATCTCTCCGTATCTATGTAAAAATTATCTGTATTTTTCATTTGTGCTGCCGCGAGGTCAAAAAAAACAAGGAAAGCATGCCTCGCATCATAAACGAGATAGAATACCAATTCGGAATCAACTTGCAAGAATTAAATGGCGGGAAGGGGTCCGAGAGCACCTTTTTTCATTTTGTTTGTTGCCACTTTCAATCTTTTCGTTACAATGGAGACTCTGGCAAAATAAGCAAAAGAGAGGTTCCTGTCATTTCGACCGAAGGGAGAAATCTAATAAAATCAAGGCCATTAAAGATTCCTCACTGCGTTCGGAATGACACACAAGTTCATTTTGCAAGAGCCTCAATGAGCTGAAGGAAGAGCAAAGCAAACGAAAAAGTGAATGAATATGGAGATACGACCATGACCCCGAAGGTAATAGCCATGGCCGGCAAGGGCGGCACCGGCAAGACCACCACCTCGGCCCTGCTGATCAAGTATCTGCTGGCCAGGACGCTGACCCCGGTTCTGGCGGTGGACGCCGACGCCAACGCCAACTTGAACGAACTTCTGCAGCTCGATGTGGGGATGACCATCGGCCAGATCAGAAAGGAGCTGAAGGGCGATCTGCCCTCCGGCATGACCCGCGACCAGTTCATGAACATGAAGATCCAGCAGGCCATTATCGAGGAGAGCGGCTTCGACTTGCTGGTCATGGGGCAGCCGGACGGTCCCGGCTGCTATTGTTCGGCCAACCAGTACCTGGCCATGACCATGGACCACCTGGCCGCCAACTACCGCTATATCGTGGTGGACAACGAGGCTGGCATGGAGCACTTAAGCCGCATGAACCTGCGGGTCATCGATTATCTGCTGATCATCTCCGATCCGTCGGCCCGGGGCATCCTCACCGCCCGCCGCATTGCGGAAATCACCGGGCCCCTGGGGCTTACGGTCAAAAACAGATATCTCATCGTCAACCGGGCGCCGGAGCCCATGTCCGTTGAACTGGAGACCAAGATCAGGGAGGCGGTGCGGGAGAGCGATCTGCCCCTGGGCGGTATTTTCCCCTCCAGCGACGATCTCATCAAACAGGAGATCACCCGAAACTCCTATCTCAAACTGGCGGAGGACGTACCGGTGGTGCGCACCGCCTTTGGGGCCTTTGACAAGATGTTCGCATAAAAAAATACGGATTTCGGAGGCTGCTCCGAAATCCGTATCCATGGTTACCGCGTAGGCCAGGCGCCCTCAGCGAACGTTTAAGCGCTTAAACGTTCAAACGCCATGAGCCATTACCCATCAGCCAAATCCCTATCTCTTCATATTGATGACATCGGCGATCATCTCATCCGTGGTGGTGACGATCTTGGTGTTGGCCTGAAAACCCCTCTGCACCGTAACCAGGTTGACGAACTCGGTGCCGATATCCACATTGGAC
>JACRCD010000049.1 GCA_016219175.1 Deltaproteobacteria bacterium
AAGTTAAGCTTCTCAGCGCCGATGGTACTGCCAGGGAAACTTGGTGGGAGAGTAGGTCGCTGCCGAATCCTTTTTCTTAGCCCTCATGACCTTACCGGTTCTGAGGGCTTTTTTTTTGCCCACTTCTCGGGGGGTGCTTGGGCGGAATCTGCCTGTTTTATTCTAGTGTCACTATGCGTTTTTTTTCTTAGGGTGTGCGAACGGGTTCATTAAGCGCATACGCGGATCGGTGGGCAATAAAGCCTGCCCACCCTGCCAAAAGATCAAGAGTTACATGGTGCTAGCCCCTCTGCAACATAATTTTTTTCCGGATGGGATATGATCGCGCATACTGTCACTGGACTTATTTTGGCCGCGGGCAAGGGGACAAGAATGAAATCCGCCCGGGCCAAGGTTCTGCATGAAGTATTCTTCAAGCCAATGATTCATCATGTTCTTGATGCTGTTTCTCCCCTTCATTTTGATCAGACGATTGTGGTTACCGGTCACCAGGCTGAAATGGTTGAAAAGGCGTGCTCCGGGTATCCTGTTGCTTTTGCCAGGCAAGATCAGCAGCTCGGCACCGGTCATGCCGTGCTGGCCGCCGAGTCTGTACTGGGATCTTCGCCGGGAGATGTCATGATACTCTGCGGTGACACGCCGCTGATTCGTACGGAAACGCTGCGGAATATGCTCAGCGGCCACCGTGCAGGTTGCCAGGCGCTGACGGTGATGACCACTTATCTAGATAATCCGGCCAATTACGGAAGAATCCTGCCGGATGGTTCAGGACATATCCAGGCGATTGTCGAAGAAAAGGACGCCAGCCCGGAACAGAAAGAAATAAAGGAAATAAATGCCGGCATCTATTGCGTGGATAAGGAATTTCTTTTCAAGGCCCTGAAAGGCGTCGGTACGGATAACAAGCAGGGGGAGATCTATCTGACGGATATCATCGCTATCGCCCACGCAAACGGTCTGCGGGTTCAACGTTTTTTCTGCCATCATTCCATAGAAACCCTTGGAATAAATTCACGACTTGAATTATCCTTGGCCCATGCAACTTTGCAGAAACAATTGCTTCACCAATTGATGGACCAGGGAGTGACCTTGATTTCACCTGAGACGATAACGGTGCATGGCCAGGTCAAGGTCGAACGGGATACAATCATTTCTCCAAATGTTTTTATTTCAGGGAACACAACAATTGGGTACAATTGTCGCATTGCGCCGTTCTGCTATCTGCGGGATTGCCGGCTAGGGGATAATGTGTCAATAGGTGCAGGTTGTTATTTGCATGGGGCCCAGGTTGGCGCCAATGAAAATATCGATCCTCATAGCAGAATTATCGATCAGATTGAGCATATTTAAGTTAAGGAGATTGAACAGTCATGGAACATAACGAAGATCTTGCCCGGTTGGCCGGGGTTGTGGAGGAATTGCTTGCCAGTTTTAATCAGCTGAAACAGGAAAAAATGGAACTTGTTCAGTCCCTTAAGGATAAGGAAAGCCATATTCAGGAATTACAGTCCGCCATTTCCCGCTTTAAGGAAGAAAAGGCAGACGTCAGCCAACGGGTATCCGGTATTTTGAGCGCGCTTGAACAATGGGAAAAGGGGCAGGTGGGCAGTGAAAAAAAATCCGCTGAGGAAAATACCTCTCAAGCCTTTTCCGAAGCTCCACCGCAGTTATTTCCCATGGAAAGTTGAAGATAAACCTGTTGCCTCACTCTTTTTATTCTGGTAACAAGAAGAGGCTCTTGTATAATAAGCAAAAGAGACCCTCCTGTCATTTCGGCCGAAGGGAGAAATCTAATAAAATAAAGGCAATTAAAGATTCCTCGCTGCGTTCGGAATGACACGCAAGTTCATTTTGCAAGAGCCTCAAGAATTACGGGAAATTCCTGGGAAGCGAATTTGCCTGGTTTTTAATACATCATGACCCATTAAGGTAGAAAACAACTTGCCCAATTTTAATGCTGTTATCTCACCGCATTGGTTTGTTGGCGCCGCCATTATTTTTTTGCAGGCAAATTCCAGCCTGGAGCATATTTAGCAGGTGCCCCTTTGCAACGATTGGTTAGATTTGAAGTACTCGGTCAGGAATATCCTCTTTATACGGATGCGACAGAGGAAGATGTTAAAGAGATTTTAGATCTGGTCAAAGAGCAGTTTGAGGCGTATGCACAATCATCATCCACTCTCCCGGCCAACAAGCTGGCCATTCTGACCAGTTTGAACATTGCCGGTAAATATGTAAAACTCAAAAAAGAGTTTGAGAAATATAAGCAGATGGTGGGAGAAACAGCCGGGATGATGAAAACTAAGATTGATAATTCTCTGGAATTTAAGTAAAATTAAATAAAAGGATTCCCCTGCCTGGCTCGTGATGTCCAGTATAATTGAGCCAACACGAACATCTAGGGACTCTCCGCTGACCCATAAAAGATGCTCCGCTTCGGTGGAAGAACTTGCGTGGATTATGAGCCTGTCCCACCTAACTCTGTTAGGTTCGATGTCGCTGGACACACGGTTATGGCGGGGGTTTTTGCTCATTTATACTCTGCCCGGTCGGCAGTTTATATACATGTTAATTATATTAACTGGTTTCGTCGCTTTCGAAGGACCGATATTTGTAAGGATTCAGGCAAATTCACTGGTAAAGAAAATGCCAAGCACGAGGACGAATTGAGTTTTACGCTTAAGCCATGTTACTCCTGGATTTTCAGGTTTATATATATTCTTTGATGCCAACATGGGAATATCAGGCGCTTTCTGCTATTTTGGCCTGTATCTCCGTTGTTGGGGCCGAAAGCTATCTGTTCTGCTGAATTGAACATTCTGCTGTAAGACGGTCTGCTTATAGCCTCACTTCCTCCTCCCCGCTTATTCCTGCTGTTGTCTCTTCGTGACCGCTCGCTCCAGTATTTTTCTAATTTTTTCTGGAGGTCTGCTCCGTGACTCTTTCTCAATTAATTACCGTTCTGCTGGCCTTGGCCGGTGGCATTGTTGTTGGTTTCATTGTCCGCAAAAAGCTTGTTGAAGCCCGGCAGCAAAATCTTGAAGAACAGGGCAAAAAACTCATTGAAAATGCTCTGGACGAAGCGGAAAGACTCAAAAAAGAGGCAATGCTGCAAGCCAAGGATGAGGAGTATCAGCTTAAGCTTGCCGCCGAACAGGAAATAAAGGAACTCAAATCCGGCATTATTTCGGAAGAGAAGCGCTTGTCCCAGAAGGCCGAGCAGATTGAGCGCAAGATTGACCTGCTTGATAAAAGGGAAATTGACCTGCTAAACAGGGAGAAGTCCCTCTCGGCCGAGGAGGCCGGCATACAGGGCCGCCGGAAGGAAATTGATGCACTCATAGAAGAGCAGCGGTTCCAGCTGGAAAAGATTTCCGGCATTTCCAGGGACGAGGCCAAGCAGCTTCTTACCGAGAGCATCGAGAGTGAAGCGAGAATGGAAGCGGCAAAGTCCATTGTCCGCATTGAAAATGAGATGAAGATACAGGCCGATAGAAAGGCCAAGAACATCCTTGCCCTGGCCATTGCCCGTTATGCCGGCGAGTATGTGGCTGAAAAAACGGTTTCGGTCGTGCCCCTGCCCAACGATGAAATGAAAGGCCGGATCATCGGCCGGGAGGGGAGAAATATCCGAGCCATCGAGGCGGCCACGGGCATTGATGTGATCATTGATGATACCCCCGAGGCCGTTATTCTCTCAGGGTTCAACCCGGTGCGCCGCGAGGTGGCGAGGCAATCCCTGGAACGTCTGATTACGGATGGACGCATTCATCCCGCCCGCATTGAGGAAATTGTTGAGAAGGTGAGCAAGGAGCTTGACGTCACCATCAGAGAGGCTGGTGAACAGGCAACCTTTGATGTCGGGGCCCACGGGGTTCATCTTGATTTGATCATGCTGCTCGGCCGCTTGAAGTACCGGACCAGTTACGGCCAGAATGTCCTGCAGCATTCCCTGGAGGTGGCGTTTCTCTGCGGGGTAATGGCGTCGGAGATCGGCATCAATGTCAAGCAGGCGAAAAGGGCGGGGCTGCTCCATGATATAGGCAAGGCGGTCGATCATGAGATAGAGGGATCCCATGCCAGCATCGGGGCTGATATTGCCAAGAAATATGGTGAATCCGCCGAGGTTGTTCATGCCATTGCCGCTCATCATGAAGATGTGCCGCCGGAGGGCATTCTTGATGTCCTTGTCCAGTCGGCCGATGCCTTGTCCGGCGCCAGGCCCGGGGCTCGCAAGGAGATGCTGGAAACATATGTCAAGCGCCTTGAGGACCTGGAAAACATTGCCCACTCCTTCAAGGGTGTGGAAAAATCCTATGCCATTCAAGCTGGCCGTGAGATTCGCATTGTCGTCAACAGCGAGAATATTTCCGACACCGACGCTGTCGTGTTGAGCAGGGATATTGCCAAAAAAATTGAGAAAGAGTTGACCTATCCCGGCCAGATACGTGTGACGGTGATCAGGGAAACGCGCTCTGTTGAGTATGCGAAATAGCGACGCCTCGTGCTGCTCGGGGGGCGGAATACAGAACTCAGGAGCGAGGTGCGCGGAGTCGGAATGAACAGGAAAAAAATACCGGCATTTTGCATTGCAGCTTCTTGGGAAAAGATATGAAATATACCATTGAAGAACAGGTTGCCCTTATTGAGCGTGGGGCGGTTGACGTCATTTCCCGAGAGGATCTCATCAAAAAACTCAGGAAATCCGAGGCAACGGGAACCCCGCTCAGGGTCAAGGCAGGTTTTGATCCGACCGCGCCGGATCTGCATCTGGGCCACACGGTGCTCATTCAGAAGTTGAAGCATTTTCAGGATCTGGGGCATGATGTGTTGTTTCTGATCGGCGATTTTACCGGGATGATCGGTGATCCGACCGGTAAGTCCGAAACCCGCAAGCCTCTGACCCAGGAGGATGTGGCCCGCAATGCCGAGACCTATAAGACGCAGATCTTTAAAATACTTGATCCAGCCAAAACCACGGTCCTGTTCAACAGCGAGTGGCTGGGCAGGATGTCTTCCTATGAGTTCGTCAAACTAGCCTCGCAGCTGACCGTGGCCCGGATGCTGGAACGCGAGGATTTTCGGGAGCGCTTTGAAAGCCAGCGGCCGATCAGTATCCATGAATTTCTGTACCCCCTGGTGCAGGGCTATGATTCCGTGGCCATGCGGGCCGATGTTGAGCTGGGCGGCACCGATCAGCTCTTCAATGTTCTCATGGGCCGTGATCTGCAGCGGACCTGGGGGCAGGAACCGCAGGTTGTCGTCACCATGCCTCTTCTTGAAGGTCTGGACGGCGTCAACAAGATGAGCAAGTCGTTGGGCAACTATATCGGCATCACTGAAAAAGCGGATGACATCTACGGCAAGGTTCTCTCGGTTTCCGATGAGCTCATGTTCCGCTATTATGACCTGCTCTCCGATCTCACCACCGCGGAAATCAATACACTTAAACAAGATATGCATGAAGGGCGCATACACCCCAAGGATGTCAAAAAGAAACTGGCCCGCGAACTGACCGCCCGTTTTTATGATGCGGATACGGCCTTGAAGGCGGAAGAAAATTTCGAGCGTGTCTTCAAACAGCATGATGTTCCCGAGGATGTGCCGGAAATGCAGGTGACAGTCGACGAGGATGCGGTCTGGCTCCCCCGCCTGCTGGTTATTGCCGGCCTGGTTTCGAGCACGGGCGAGGGGAGGCGCATGATCACCCAGAATGCCGTGAGCGTTGACGGTCTGAAAATTGATGATGTCGATTGCAAACTCAAGGCTGGTGGCGAGGTTTTGCTGAAGGTCGGCAAGCGAAGATTCTGTAAAGTAAAGTTTGTGTAATATAGCCATTTGGCGACCCTCTATTGGGTCATATCACCAAGTGGCTGGGCTGATTCCCTTTGTTGTTGTGGGTCATATGCCCCAGGTGAATGGTTTTTCTAGTTGAAGCCATTGCCAATTCCTAATGATTGCTCTCTAAAAAAATACGCTATGCGCCCGGTAACGTCATGCTCCGCAGGGCATTGCCCGGGATTTTCTCCTCATTATCTTTTTCCCTGTTGCAGTCGCCTATATATTTTTGAAAACAGGTACAAATCTTGCTGTATGGTCTTCTGTTGACTTCTGTACGAGAATGTTTTACTGGATATTTCTCCCCCTGCTTTTGCCTCAACAGTGCCTGAAAGGGAGAGCCCATCCGTACCTTTTTTATTTTAATTTGCCGCCTGCCGGCAATGGTGAGGGATACCCGTGGATAGAGTAGTTTCTGATCTTCGTTCGCTTTACCGGAGCGCTAGAAGAATGGGCCGTTCCGACGAGGTGATGGTCCTGATGGATTGTCTCGTTGAGGATATCGTCAGTTGTACCGAGCTTGAGCGGGTGCTGGTGCTTAAACTTGATGACCGGGGTAAAAGCTTGGAAACGCAGGTTTTTTACGGATTCAAGGAATTCGGACGAAGGCCTTTCAATGTCGATTTCCAGCAGGTCAACGGTTTGCTGCGCAAGGTTTATACGGACAGGGAACCGCTTAATGTTGTTGGTTTTTCCGATCTGACCGAGGAAAACCAGTCTCTGCCGCGTGCCTGCGGCATTCTCAGGGACGACTACCGGGGAAAGAATCACCCCAACAGAAGACAACGGGTGAATCTCTGCGTTCCGGAGGTTGCCCTGCAGGATTTTGAGCTGGACCAATACTCGCGTTTTCGTCATTTCTCCGTAATGAATCTGGACACCCATGACAAGACTGTTCATTATCTGATGGGTGAGGTGAATTCTTTTCTTATTTTGCCCATCTGTGACGATAATAATTTTTATGGGTATGTCATAGCCGATAAGATCTTCAGTAAACAGCCCGTGTCCTATGAGGAAATCCGGCTTTCCGCGGCCATAACAAGTCATGCCGCCCTGGCTATAGGGAGGGCCTTGAAACAGAAGGACATGTTGCGCAAGATTGCCCGGCAGCTGGCGGAAATCGAGTATCTGAAAAGTTTTTATGAAAGTATTATCCAGAATCTGCGCAGCGGCTTGATCACCGTGGATCAGTTCATGCGCATTACCGATGTGAACAGGGCTGCCGAAATCATTCTGGGCTACCGAAAAGAAGAGATGATGTCCAGGCAGCTCGATGATTTTCTTTCTCCCATGGATGGGAAAAAATGTCTGTTCCTCGATGCCGCGGACGAGATGGACAGCACCATGGGACACCTTTCCGAGGTGCCCATGAAAAAGAAAAACGGCGATCTTTTCCCGGCCGAGGTCTGTTTCTCCGTCATCATGGACAGCACGGACACGGTGACGGGTTTAAGCTGTATTTTCCGGGATATAACGGCCAAGAAAGTACTTGAACAGGATCTGGCCCGGGTTGACAAACTTGCCTCCCTGGGTGAGATGGCGGCCGGCGTGGCCCATGAAATTAAGAATCCGCTGGCCGGAATTTCCGGGGCCATGCAGATTCTCGCCCGTAATTTCCAGGATGGCGACACCAATCAGCTCATTTTCAATGAGGTGCAGAGCCAGGTGAAACGGCTGGACAATTTCATCAACAATCTGCTGCAGTTTGCCCGGCCCGGCCAATCCCAGTTTGCCGAGGTGCATCTGGATACGATTATCGACAAGGTTCTTTTCCTGGCCGCCTCCCGTCTGGAAACAAAACTGATAAAAGTGGTCAGGGCTGTTGACCCTGCTCTCCCCATGGCCCAGGGTGATGAGGGCCAGCTGCAGCAGGTCTTCCTGAACATTGTCCTGAATGCCATAGACGCCATGGAAAAGGGCGGAACCCTGACCTTTCACAGTTGCGGGCAGGAAACTTCCGAAGGGCGGGTGGACAGCTGCAAAAGTCCGGTTTGCCGCTATCTGAACGGCAAACATATCAGGATCGCCATCCAGGATACGGGGAAGGGCATTGACCCGGGCTCCATGGAATCAATCTTCAACCCCTTTCACACGACCAAGAGTAATGGTACCGGCCTCGGTCTTTCCATATCCCAGCGGATACTGGAACAGCACGGGGGCACGATATTCGTTGAAAGTGAACCTGGATTCGGGGCAACCTTCATTGTCTGTCTGCCGGTCTGCCGGGCATTATAGTCCGGCAAAGCTCCTAAGCCGTTGTTAATAAATAACATGGCCATTTGGATGGCCGGAACGGCACAAAGAGCCGTAATAAAATAGTTATAAATAGCCAAGTTATTTCGCAACGGCTTCTAAGATGAAATTGAGGAAACCATGAGAGAACATCGGGTACTTGTCGTTGACGACGAGAAACTGGTTTGCTGGTCGCTGAGTCAGATGCTGACCGGGGCCGGTTATGCCGTGCAGACGGCCATGAGCGGGGCGGAGGCCAGGGCGAAATTTACTGATTTTATTCCGGAAATGGTACTGCTTGATGTGCGTCTTCCTGATGCCAACGGCGTGGAGCTGTTAAAGGAGTTCAAGGGGCATGACGAGGATATCGTCGTTCTGATGATTACCGCCTACGCGGATGCCGATTCAGCGGTAAACGCCCTGAAGATAGGGGCTGACGACTATATCGGCAAACCTTTTGATGTTGAGAATATCCGCCATATTGTCGATCAGAGTTTTGAGAAGAAAAAGCTCAGAAAGGAGGTTGATCTCTTCCGCCGGGAATTGCGAAAAAAGTATGATTATGACAATCTCATTGGCAATTCCCCAAAAATGATCGAAGTGTTCAAGATGATCAAGGTCTGCGCCGAGACCGACGCCAAGATTGTCCTTGTCCTGGGCGAAAGCGGCACGGGCAAGGAGCTGGTGGCCCGGGCCATCCATTACCACAGTGCCCGCTCCCAGGAACCTTTCATCGAGATCAACTGTGCCGCCATTCCTGAAACACTTCTTGAAAATGAACTCTTCGGCCACGAAAGAGGGGCCTACACCGATGCCTCCAAAAGCCATAAGGGCATTTTTGAGGCTGCGGCCGGCGGCTCGGTTTTTCTGGATGAAATTGGGGACATGCCCCTGCAGATGCAGGCCAAAATTCTTAAAGTCATCGATGCAAAAAAGTTCCGTCGCCTGGGTGGCTCCCGGGATATAGACACGGACGTGCGTATCATTGCCGCCACCAATCAGGATTTACCCTTGATGGTGAAGGAAGGAGGTTTTCGCGGGGATCTTTTTTTCCGGCTCAATGTCATGACGATACCTCTTGCCCCGTTGCGGGAACGTAAGGAGGATATTCCCTCGCTGGCCAATTATTTCATTCTACGGCTGAACGAAGAGTATGGCAGAGGTGTGGCCGGGATTTCCCCCGCGGCCCTGGAATGTCTGCATCGTTATGACTGGCCGGGCAATGTGCGCGAAATGCGCAATGCCATGGAGCGGGCCATGATGCTTGAGCCGGGCACCATGATCAGCCAGGAATTTTTTAATCAGCAGATCCGCAATTGCGGCCAGGCCAAGGCAAAGGAGGCCTCACCCTCTGTCCATGAACCTCCCGCTGTTTCGGAATGCGGCTATATCACACTGCCGCCCGACGGTATCTCCATCGAAGAGGTGGAAAAGAAGCTCATTGAGCAGGCCCTGGCCCGCTTCAACGGCAATCAGACCAAGGCCGCCAATTGTCTGCGGATGTCCCGTGACACCCTGCGTTACCGCATTAAAAAGTTCGGGTTTCAGTCCGCCGGACGGGATGACGACTGATCCGGCTCCCTGTTTTTCGCCACGTCTCTTCTCCGGAGCGGGAAGACAACCATTTTTCCGGGTGAAATAACCCTTTTGTTGTTGTTGTCCCTGTTGCGTTGATGGGGGAATTCCCCCAGTGAGCATTTTCCGCTGTTTTCCCTTATTTGTCCTGATTTCAATACCTTACTTTTTCCTTTTTTTGGCGAGGATGTTATTCCGTTTTGCCGGCAGCAGGCGCTGTGCCGTGGGGTTATTTTCTTTTCTTTGCGATTAACATATTGATTACACGAGTAAAAAATAAAATAATCTTTTTTTGTGAGTTGCTTGGTTCATTTTTTGCTGTGTATTTGTGCAAAGTTTGCAGCGCATCTCCCTTGTCATGTCGTAAATATACCATAAGGAGTTTCATCATATGAAGATCGTGAAAAGTAAATCAGCGAAAATGTTTGCCGTCTCGGCGGCCTTTCTGGGCATGGTTTCCGCCGCTTCAGTTCAGGCCGGTTCCGTCAGTCTCGGCGGCCATATTGACTGGATCGACGTGAGCTTCCCCGTCGCCGGCCTTACCTCTGGTTCTCCTGTGTCACTTGATCTGTTTTGGGATGACGCGGCAATCAATGCCATTGGCGGGACGGATCTCGAGATCAACGGCGCGCCCAACTCCATGCTCTTTACTGTCGGTCCGATCCACTTCAGCGAGGCGGACCGCTATATTGACCTGGATGATCCTTCTTTTTCAGACCTGTCTCCCCGGGCGCATTTCACCGACGGCATTCTTGATGGGGTACTCATGAATTTTTTCCTGGTCCCTGCTGAATTTGATGGTGTTGTTAGCGAGTGGTCGCCCATTGTTACCTGGAATTACGATGTGAATGAGGGTATTTTCCGGGGTAATAGCGGCAATTATTTTGAAATTATTGACGAAAATACCTTTACCTTCGTCGAAGGCGAATTTGACGTGGCTTCGGCCCCAGTGCCTGTTCCCGGCGCTTTCTGGCTGCTTGGTTCCGCACTCATCGGTCTTGCCGCCCGGTTGCGGGGCAGAAGAAGCTGATAGGGGTGCTGGAACACCCGTCAGTCTACCCCCTGAACTGTTGCAAAAGGACACCTTATGAAATGCCAAAATTTGCTCCGGAAAACTCTCATTGTATCAGCCATGCTTTTGCTTGCCTCTGTTTCCCAGGCTTGGGCGGGATCGTATGTTCTGCACGGCCGGATAGTTGAGGTAATCGACGCTGATAAGAATCATGTCACCCTGGACACCCCGGTAACCCTTGAGTTGGGCTGGTCCTATGAGCCGCTTGTGCCGGCCGAGGGCGAAACCACGGTGACTTTCAGATCCACTTCCCCTTATTTTAATCCGATGAAACTGACCATAGGCAGCATGGTGATCACGGATACCCCGAAATATGGCAATAGCTACCCAAAAGGACATTTTACCGACGCCAATCTGGATAGTTTTACCATGGCCTATTGGGATATCCCGATAAACGGTGATGTTACCAATAAGATGTCCTGTTATGCCTTTGGGGACGCCAGGCGTGGTGAAACGTTTATCCGGGTCGAGTTGATTAATGAGAACAGCACAACCGGGGACCAGTTTGTCGCCGAGATTCCCTTCAATCTGCCCGAACCTCCTGCCGGCCTTTTCGGGGACGGCGATGACGATGCGGATGTTGACGCGGCTGATCTGGCTGGTTTCGCCTTTGCTTACAATGCAAGCGAGGGAGATGTTGCTTATGTGAATGGTTATGACAGTGATGGCAATGGTGTAATCGACAGCATTGATCTTGGTGCCATTGCCGCAAATTTCGGCCAGATATTATAAACCGCCAGGTGACAATTGTTTGCCTCCCCCCACCACGGAACCTTGCGCAGTCCGCAAGCTGAAGAAGGCGGCTTTCCCCTCCCCTGGGCCGCCTTCTTCTTTTTAATTTTGACCTCATGATCGTATGCGCGGATTTTTCCTGAAAACCATGCTAATGCTGCCGGCGCTGCTTATCCTCAGTCGGCTTGCCCTCGCCGGTGATACTTCGGCTGGCGACTCTGCCGTGCCGGTTTATGGCTATGAGGTTGTGGCCGAGTATGATCATGACCCCCAGGCATTTACCCAGGGTCTCTGCTTTGACCAGGGCATGCTTTATGAGGGCACGGGACTGTATGGGCAATCCTCGCTGCGCAGAATGACGCTTGATGGAAAGAATCTCGAACTGCGGACCCTGCCCGGTTATCTGTTCGGAGAAGGGGTGACCATTTTTGACGACCGGGTTATCCAGCTCACCTGGAAGGAGCATACGGGCATGGTCTGGGATCGGCGCAATCTGCGGTTCAAGCATTCTTTTTCCTATAACGGCGAGGGCTGGGGGTTGACCCATGACGGTCGCCATCTGATCATGAGTGACGGCAGCGCGGAGCTTGCCTTCCTTGATCCCACCTCATTTGCCCTGCGGAAAAAAATTATGGTGCTTGATCATGATATGCCGGTTTTGAAATTAAACGAGCTTGAATATATCAAGGGAGAGATATGGGCCAATATCTGGAAGGAGAGCAGAATTGCTCTCATCAATCATGAAAGCGGCAGGGTCACCGGCTGGCTCGATCTTTCCGCCCTGGTGGCCCGGGCAGCAGCGCCCGGCGACGTTGATTCCGTGCTGAACGGCATTGCCTATGACAAGGAGCTGGGCCGGATTTTTGTGACCGGCAAGCGCTGGAACAGGATTTACGAAATCAGAATCGCTGATGAAAAAAAACTCCCCCACCAGCTGCAATAAGGTGGTAAGCCACAAATGGTGGGGGAGAGGCGCTGCTCTATTGAACTAAGGTAAGGTTACAGCCAGATCCGCATCATCCGCAAAGGTATAATTCAGCCCGTTATGGGCGCCGTCCAAGGTCTGGACCCTTATGTTATAGGTGCCTGCCTTGGTATAGGTGTGACTCGCCGTTGTGCCGGTGGCCGGATTGATGAGGGAGGATCTCTTCCTGTCGCCCCAGTAAATATAGGCCTTGGCCAGACCGGCTGGCGCCGCGTCAAAGCTCAGGGTGACCGCGTTGCCTGTTGCCGAGGTGCTGAAGTCAGCGGTTTTTCCCGGAGGCTCCACGATAACGGCCTCAACTGTTACCGTGTTGTTTTCGCTTGCCCCGGAAACAGGTTCGGTCACGGTCAGGGAAACGTCATAGGTGCCGCTGACCGCATACTCATAGGTAATGACAGCGCCAGTGCCGCCCACAACCGCACCTGCCCCGCCATCCCCGAAATCCCAGGTATAGGTGCAGGTAAGATCAGTGATGGTCTGTTTTACCTGGGGATCGTAACAGTCGCCATTGGTAAAACATGGTGCTCCATCGTCTGAACAGCCACCGGCAATATGGTTGATGGGGTCGGGGTCACTTATATCCGGCAGCGGATTCGTACAGGTCGGCTGCGGAATAGACTTATCATAGCAAGCCGCCCTGCTGGCGTTAAATTCCACGACCAGGTCTGTATCGGTTGATTGGAGGGCACTCAGGTAGGGAACAATCACTACCTCGGCCTGGGCAACCATTGCTGTACTGAGGACCAGCATTCCCGCGGCAATAAGCGATATATATCTTTTTTTCATTATAGCTCCTGTTTAATTCATGAATTACCTCATAATCGGCTTGCCGTGTTCCATCTTTTGGCGAAACGGCAGCCTGCGCTCAGAGTTTTTGGGGAAAACCGTTCAATATGCAATATGTTTCAAGGGGTTTTTCCTTTTTTACCGGAAAAACCCCTTGGTGTTTACGGGTTGACCACTGTCACCTCGAGTGACGGTTCTTCAAGATATGTGTAAGTGTACTTGCCGTAATTAATGTCATAGACAACAACTTTGATCCGGTAGGCGCCGGAAATGGTGTAGTGATGATCAACGGGCTGGATCGGCCTGTTGACTATCGTTGTTTTTCTGTCGCCCCAGTAGACATAGATCTTGGCCACAGGAACGCCGGAGGTTGTTGTTTCCGGCAGCGTCACCGTGACAAGCCCGGTGGCCGGATCAACCGAAGCCCCGACCGTCGCTCCATCAGGTCCGGCAATCTCCTTGGCTGTCACCGGATTGGTCTTGTCCACTTCCATGGAGTGGTTGTTGGCGTCCCAGACGTTCCAGGTTACATTATAGGCGCCTTCAGCCGGATAGATGTGGCTGGCGTTGCAGTTGACCCGCTCCTCGCTGGTGCTGTCGCCCCAGTCAAAGGAACAGGTGAACGGAGTGCTGCACACAGCTGCCCCGCAGTCAGTCACATTGACTTGGAAATTGATTTCGTTTGACTCATCGCCTGCGGTAATGGATGGCGAGGCATGCAGATATGTATTACCCCAGCGGATCGGGGTGTTGAAGCCGAAAAACGCGTGGCAGGAGTTAGTTGAACAGGTTCCGCCGCCGGTGTCGAATTCATAAACCAGATTGAGCACGTGATCCTGGTTGTTGGCCCTGAAGGTCGGGGCGCCGATGACATCGTAGCGGCCGTTGCCGTGATTGCCGGCCGGTTCGATGGATGTTCCATCCGTGGTGGTGGTGTTATGGCAGGTGTTGCAGGAGAATCCTGCCATGATGTGGCGCTGGTGGCTGTTTGATTTTGGCTGGTCCTGGGCATAGGAGGGCGGATAGCTGTGACAGGAGTCGCAATCGGTGTTGCCGTTTGTCCAGGAGGGGGACGGCTGAGTGGCCAGCACTCCCGTGGCTATGGAGGTTCCGTCACTGTGGCAGTAAACGATACAGGTCATGGACCCCCCGGTTGTCACCGAGGTGTTGTTCGTTCCCTGATAGCTGTAGGCGGGACGCAGACTCTGGCCATCGTAACGGTTGCCGGTTGTATTTTGTCCCGCAATGTCAAATCCCAGCTGCAGTCTGTAATCGTCGACAATCGGGGAAACCGGCATGCCGCCGGCATGGCAGGTGGTGCATGCCATGCCGTTGTCCACCACATGGGTGGCGTGGGCCCCGGCGCTGGTTGCCCCTGTCCGCTCGGGATTCCAGACCAGCCCGTCAGGTACGATATCATTGATCACGGGCGGATAGCCGTGGCAGGCGTTGCAGCTCGGCCGGAATCCCAGTTCGTGCTCGTGGCAGCTGATGCAGTTTTCCCCGTTGAAGTGGTCGGCCAGGGTGCCGTCGCTGCGCCAGTGTCTGGTCTGGGTGTGGCAGACCTGGCAGACCCCGTTTGGAGTGGGGTCCGTGGCGGCGCCGGATTCGTTATCGGCCAGTCCGGCGGGAGACCCGGCAAAGCTGACGGCTTTGCCGTCAATGGCGCTCTTGACATACTGGCCGTAAAGGATTTTGAAATTCCTGATGGTCGAGATCTGGGTGATTTCACCCTGCACGGTGATGGCGCCCGCCGTGGCGGCCACAATCTCCGCGGAAAAATCAACGTATTTGTTCTGTTCGTTGTCCCACAGCAGGCCTTCCACCAGCAGGATCAGGCCGCGACCCGGACCGGTTTTGGAGCTCCAGGAGGTAATATCCCGCCAGTCCGCATCATGGACCGTAACGGTGTTGAGGGTGAAGGTGGAGGTTCCTCCCCCGGCACTATAACCGGTAAAGGTACCGCTGGCCAGGGGGGTGCCGCACTGGGCGGAGACATGGGGATCATGACAATCAACGCACTGTCTCGCCCAGTTGCCATACTGGCTGCTGCCGATTACCGCAGCCGAGTGGGTGGCCACCCGCGGGGCGCTCGTTTTGGCATAATTTGCTCCGGTGTCGTTGTTGTGGCAGAATTCGCAGGCTGTTTTCGGGCCCATGTGGTTTGCGTGGCAGTCGATACAGTCGATGGAATTTGTTGTCCAATGTGGCGCGGTATTGGCTGATCCTATCTGCGGAACCGCTGCTATTCCCAACACCAGCAGGCTGTTTGCAATGAATTTTTTCATATTTTTCTCCTTGTTCAGATCGAGGTTTTTTGCCGTTAATTAAAACTCGGAACAACGACCTGGATGTTGGGACTGAGCGTTATATAACTTGAACCGCCATTGTCTCGCACGTAATACTGGACATAACGCGTGCCTGCCGTGGTGTAGGTGTGACTGAAGGTCTGTCCGGACGGTGAGCCGCTCAGATTGAGGGGCAGCTCGCTGTCGGTTACGCCATCACGCCAGTTGATTCTGGCAAATCCTGATCCCGAATGGCCGCAGGCATCGAAATCAGAGTCAATGGACAGGTCGGTGATGGTCACGGTGTAGGCGGTTTTTTGGGCCGGATTAGCAGGATTGCCGTATACCGGGGTGTAGACAATACCTGTCCTGTTGACGTTGGGAACCGGGGCCGCATTGGCCGCGCCCGCCGAGGAAGAGACAGGGGTGGTTTTGGTGCCGGCGGACAGGGTATGCATCTTGGCGTCCCGGACCGTCCAGGTGACTGTGTAGTTGGTGCTCATGGCGGGATAGACATGGGTGTGGCTGCCCAGTTGCCCTTCATAATCCCAGCTGCCGTCGCTTTCCCAGTCGATTGAGTAATAATAGGGCGGCACACCATTGCTGGATATCACGTTAATGGCAAAGTTAACTGAAGCACACAGGCTGCCCGGAGACCAGGAAACATTGGCGCTTATGGCGTTGAATCCCCAGGGCCGGTCCGCGCTGGTGCCCATGTTGGCATGACAGGTGATACCGGAGCAGGTGCCGCCCCCCGGGTCATAGGTGTAAGTGAAGTTGACATTGCTCGGAAGGCTGCCCACCACATAAACGGTGGCCGTTGGGTCTGGAACAACGTCGTACTGTCTGTTGACATGTTTGCTCCGGTCAGTGATGGTGGAGCCGTTTTGCGTTGTGCCGTAATGACAGATGTTGCAGGTGTAGCCGAAACTTGCGTGCAGCCCATGCTTGTTGGCCTTGGGCTCGTCAGGGGCATAGGCCGGCGGATAGCTGTGGCATGAGGAGCAGGAGGTTGAGCCGTCCCAGGCGGGCGAGCTCTGATGCGGACCAGGGAAGGCGGCCGGATCAAAGACGCTGGTGGCGACCCCCGTGCCGTCGCTGTGGCAATAGATGTTTTCACAGGTGGTGGCTGGGCCGGCTGTGGATATGGTGGTGCCGTTGGTTCCGTGGACACTATACGATGTATTCAGGGTTTGGGCATTGTAAACCGAACCCGCGCCGCTGAAGCCAAGGATATTGAAACCCATCTGGATTCTGTAATCGTCATTAACCGGGGTAATCGGCATGCCATCGGCGTGACACTTATAACAATCGATTTTATAATCAGTAACATGGAGGGCATGGGCCCCGGCAGTGGTTGATCCGGTTGGCGCGGGAGATACCACAAGGCCATCAACTCCCTGCGGCGTATTAACCTCCGGAGGATAGCCGTGGCAGGCGCTACAGCTTGGCCGCCACCCGTCATTACGCGTGCTGCCGTCATGGGCGTGACAGTCGGTGCAGACCGGCCCCTGATCGTGACCTGAAAAGCAGGGGGACTGGCAGTGCTTGGTGTGGTGGTGACATACCTGGCACACACCATCATACGGGGGGGCGATATTGTGGACATAGTCGCTTGGCCGCTGGTTGTCAAGGAATGTGACACCTTGCGTAGCTACCGGAATGCCATACTGGCCGTCCGTACGTTCGGCAACGTCATCATGAATCATAAAGATATTGTTGTCACCATGAGGGTCATGACAGTCCCAGCAGAACGCGCCGCCATCCTGCGGTTCGTCATGTTCGTATCCGGCGTGGTGGCTCTTTTTTTTCAGGACTGAATTGACCAGGGCAAAGGAAGCGCCAGCCCCATCCGGGTCAACGCCAGGACTGTCTGCGTCGTGGCAGGCCCAGCAGGTGGAATTCTGGCCAAGGGGGCCTGCGGCCGTGGCATTGCGCAATCTGAAGGGGTTGTCCGGCTCGCCGTGCCTTGTGTCATAATCATGGCAGTAAGCGCAATCCAAGGCGATTCCGGGCTGGCCATGTCCGTTGCTTTGCCACTCATTGTTGTCTATCCGGGCGGCAGTGAAGTTCATCTGGTAATCGTTGACATCTCCGGCGCCCAAGTGGCAGTCGGCGCAGGTCCCTTGCGGTTTGCCCGGTGTCACGCAGCCGGTTGTGCCGTGGCAGTCAAAGCAGCCGGCGGAAGCGATACCCGGCGCGCTCATTATGGCAAGACCTGTCATAACAGCTGTCTTGGCAATATTGATTATCTTCACGTTTTCCTCCCCTCCCAGTGTGGAAAATTTGCGATACTGAAACCTGCAAGCGCAGGATGTCTTTTTTGGTGGTGTTAGGTATTAAAGATCAATATTTTTATTATTGCAAGAAGCGCACCGAATATTTGTTGTAGTTAATTCTTTTTTTATTTTATTGAAATTGTTAGTTTATTTCGGCCAATGAGGTCGGGGCGCGGGGAGGGATTGTAATAAGGTGGTGGGTGCTATGGCCTACTGCTGGGGCATAGCACCCTTTTTTCTTTGCTGCAAGGGTTATGTGGCGAGGGATCGCTGGAGAAAATGGAGGGAGTTCGGCTACATTGTAGCACCTATTTTTGGCGTGGCGTAAGTGGTTTCATTTTGGGACGCATGGATTGAAACACCACGCTATACCCGGTGGGCATGGATTCACCATACCCGCTGCTGCTGCACGGAAAAGTGGGCCGGCCATTCTGGCCCATGAGGCATGAGCCACCAGCCATACAAAGGGCGCCCAGAGCCAATCAGCCTAAGGGTAGGTGGACGAGGCGCCACCGTCATGGCTCTTGCCGTGGCATACCAGCAGACAGCGGCCGGATCGGGTTCCCAGATCAAAAAAGAGCGGTGTAGCATTGGGAGGGAACGGTGAGACAATGGCAACGTCAAAATTAATGAGATGAGTATGGTCGCCCAGGCCGTCATTTTTCACGCCATGGGGGTCATGGCAGGCCGAGCAGGGCGTTCGTTGGTCAGCCACATGCCGCCGGTGGCCGCTGGCATTGTACAAGCCCTGATCGTCCAGCAGTTTGGTGCGGTCATGGCAGCGATAACAGAGGGCATAGGAGGCCTCGCTTTCCGGCAGGTTGTCCATGGTGTCGTAACGTTGCCTGAGGATGGGCCGGTAAATGGAGCCGTGAGGGCCGTTCGGACCCGCGCCGCCGATGGCCGGGCTCTCGTTGCTGTCGTGACAGCTGGTGCAGGCGATCATGCTGGTGGCGGTCATCTCAGGTTCATAGACGCTTGGCAGGGTCGGCACGTCCGGGTTGCGGCCGATGGCGATGACCGGATGGTACGAGGGATTGGTCGTGGTAAATTCCAGCATGGTATTGTTCTCGTTGCTCCAGCGGGTGATCAGCGGAATGGAGTTGCTTGAGTCGCCATGACATTTGAAGCAGAGTTCGTATTCGTAGACAAGGGGGGCAACCACGGCGCCGCTCTGGGCCTTGCCGGCTACCAGGGCCAGAGAACCCGAGGCGTTGGGAACGATGGACTGGTCGCTGTATGCCGCATGGGGGTTATGGCAGTCGACGCATTCAACGTGGTCCTGGAGAAACATCAGGTCTTCCGCCGGATCATGGGCGTTGCCGGTGACATCGATAGTGGTCGCTGCTACGGGATGATGTGATATCTTGCTGAACTGGGCTTTGATGTCAAGGCTGGCCACCGTGCCGTCATGGCAGGGATAGCAGTTTTTTTCCTCTTCCAGCTGATGCAGCAGACGTTTCGGTCCCCCTGCCCCGTGGGGCCGGTGACAGCTGGCGCAGGCGTGCTCGGCCACGGTTTTTGTATTTCCCTGGGAGCCGCCGTTCCATGTTTTGGTGGAGGTGGCGTGGCTCGACGTGCTCCAGCCGGCAACATTCACATGGCAGGTGGTGCAGAGGGCGGAATACTCATTACCCATGACGAGAAATTTCCCGAAGGTGTCGTCGTGCGGATCATGACAGGTGGTGCAGTGGATGTTGCCGTCCCCGTAACTCCGCAGCCCCTGCGGGATTGCCGGGGCCAGTTCGGGGTTGGGCAGGGCCTCGTAGTAGTTGAAGGATACGGGATGATCATTGGATATGTCGGTGTCAAGATTGCTTGTTCTGGCGGTAAGTTCCATGCTCATCTGGATGCCTTCCACCGGTCGCAGCACATCGCCCAGGGCAATGGTGCCGTCATGGCAGCTCAGGCAGAGGCGGGTGGGACCGGAGGGTTGCCGCGGAGTGGCGCTTAAGGTGCTGCTTTGGTACAGGGTGTAATTGGTCGGCTGCAGATTCTTATTCCATAAAGGCGTGCCTGGCGCGGCATTATGAGGCGTATGGCAGAAAATGCAGATTCTGTCCTCGGTTAAAGCCCGTATCTCACCCGGGCCGGTTATGGACAGGTTATGCTTTGAGTCGACAATACTCATGCCCGCCATGGCCTGTCCCGCCACAAACTGGCCCAGGATAAGGATGGCAAGGAGTGTGGAATGGTTCATTTTCCGGTTCCCCCATTGCGTTGTTTGTCAACCTCCACCGTCCCGGTCAACAGCTCGAATATCTGCACGCGTTTATTATAGGTGTCGCACACGTAAAGGTGGTTCCCCGTATCGACAAAAAGGCCGGAAGGCATCCAGAACTGGCCGGCCTCGCCGCCCTGTCCGCCGATGGCCAGCAGATAGGTCCCTGTGCCGTCAAACATCTGTACGTTGTCAAAAAGCGTTTCCGCCACATAGATAATGCCGTTTGCGTCGGCCCCGATCCCCTTGGGGCTGGCAAAGTCGCCCGAGCCGTTGCCGTGATGGCCGAAGGTGCTCCAGACTCCTTTTTCCGGATGAAAAATCTGAGCCCGGAAGTTCATGGAATCGGTGACATAAATATTTCCCTCCCTGTCCGAGGCCAGGTGGGTGGGGAAGTTAAGCGCACCCGGCTGTTCCCCCCTCTCGCCCAGGCGGGTGATGAACTCGCCCAGCCGGCTGAAAACAAGAATCTGATGACGCAGGGTTTCCGCCACATACAGCCGGTTGTCATAGCGGTTGAAGGTTATGCCCGTGGGCCGCAGCAGGGGCAGGCCGCCGGCCTGGTCGATGGTGCTGATGAACTCGCCTTTGGCGTCATATATCAGTATTTTGTTGAGCTGTGAATCGGTCACGTAGAGATTGCCGGCATCATCGAAAGCGACGCCGACAGGGGTGCTGATTCGCTCCTTGCCGGCCAGGACAAGCAGCTTATAATTCTTGTTGCGGGGAGCAAAGAGATGGATGCCTTGCCTGTCCTGATCGGCAATGGCCATCTGTTCTTCCGGACCCGTTGCCAGGGCCACCGGCTTTAAAATTCTGCCGCTCTGGCTCTTGCCGGCGATGATGGAGATCAGTGATCTGCTGGTCTGTTCAAACGCATGCATTTCCCCGGCATAGCGCACCTTGCAGTCCCCTTCGGGCGGCCAGCAGATGTCAGCCGTTTTCAGGGTCAGGGGCTGCCACTCCGCCGGCGCGCAGCCGCTGAAGAGAAGGGTTGTTAGCAGGAGGAAAAAAAGTCTTTTCATGAAATCACTTCTTTTCCTCAACCCTGAGAAGATCATGCATGATTTTGATATCCGCCTCGGCCATCAGCTTTTTGCGCCAGTCGGCCAGCATCTGGCGGCGCAGGTTTGATTTGAGCTGTTTGGCGATGGATGCCTTAGCCTCTTTTTCAGGGGTTTCCCTGGCCGGCTGGTAAAATTCGAATTTGACCAGGTGCAGGGTGCCGTCAATGACCAGGGGGTCGGACAGTGCGCCAGCCTGCATCTTTTTTGCAGCCTCATAGAGCCCCGGTCTGTTTTCCGGGGAGACATTCAACTGACTTTCCACCACAAACCCTTCCGCTGGGATCTCTGCCGGATTACTGTAGTATTCATCAATGATTTTCTGACGGATGGCAGCGACTTTTTCTTGCGCGGAAGGATCCTTGGGGTCAAGGAAAAAAATGATGTCCGAGACGGTGACCTTTTCCGGGGAGGTGAACTGGGTCTTGTTCTCCACATATGTCCGGTCAATCTCCTTGTCCGTCACCTTGACCTTGCCGTAAACTTCCTGTTCGATGGCCTGTTTGACCACAAGGTAGCGGGTGATCTCCTTTCTTATCTCGTCAGGTGTTTTTTTCTGCCCGGCCAGGGATTTCGCAAAGGCTTCCTCGCCTCCCGCCTGTTCCATCATGGCGTTGACCTGGACCTCCACAACAGCCGGATCGGCCTTGAGGCCGAGGGTAATCCCCTTCTGATAGGCCAGTTCCTCCAGGGCGAGCTGTTCCAGTGCGTCATACCGGATGCGCTGGGACATCTCCATGGTCATGTTGCCGCCTCCGCCGTAGCCGCCCCGCATGATCAGGTCCGCGATACTCTTCATCAATTCGCCCATGGTGAATTCCCTGCCGTTGACATTGGCGACGACCATGCTGGTGTTGCCCGCATGGCTCGGTACGTCAATATCCTTCATGCCGCCGCCGGGACTTGCCGCACCTCCATGGGGAGCTCCGTTGCCCGCCCCCGCGCCGGTTCCGCCCGATCCCATGCCCTTGAAGGCGGAAGAGTGGCCTGCGTGGCCTAGGAAGAGTCCGGCGGTTAAAGCCGCGGTAATGATTATTTTCATGCTGGTTATCCGTTTCATTATGCTGTCCTTGTTTGTTGATGAGGCTGTATGGGCTAAGGGCTGAAGGCTAAAGACTAAAAGCTGTAGACTGTTAAACCCGCAACGATCGAATTGAGCCGCTTAATACTTTCTCTGTTTCAATAATTTTCTCTTCAAGGTTAGTGTTCTCTTTATCCAGGAAATCCAGCCGCCGGGATAAATTCAACTGGTATTTTCCCTTTAGCCTTCCCCCTACAGCCTAAAACAGCTCCCGTTTCACATTAAACCTGACCATGGTGTACGATCTGGTTGTGTTGCTGTCGGCGATGCTTGAGTCGGAGGTTGTGTAGGAGGCCGACAGATCAAGGTCAATTTTGCCCACGTGCCAGACAAAGGTGGAGAAAAGGGAAAGATTGGTCGACTCGCCGACCCCTTGGTATAAGGTATAGTTGCTGCCCAGCGAGGCGTTCATGTTTTTTTCCGGCAGGACGGTCTGGAGCTGGGCCTGGGCGGTATAAAACTGTTCCGACAGATTCTCTTCCGGAGCGTCCTTGAGGAGTTCATACTGGGTTGTCTGGGCGTCCTCGAAGGAGCAGGTGAGAAAACCCGAAGTATAGGTGTTGATTTCCCTGGTATAGGAGAGGTAGGTGGTGAGCCGGTCTTCATCCGTGGTGTTTGATCTGATCCAGCTTTGAGTGACGTCGCCGGCAAAGGGGAATTTGCTGAAGCTGACACCGAAGGTGTGTATTCTGGAAGCGGCCGGCTCGCCGGGATAATTCCCTTCCAGAACAGACTGGTCAGTCTGCATGTAGGAATAGTGAGGGTTAATCAGATTGTTATACAGGGGGAGCTGCAATGAGCTGCCCCAGGTTTTGGCTTGCAGCAGGTAATCCGCGGGAAGAAAAGCGTAATCCGCCTGGTACGTGTATTCCCAGATATTGCCGTCCGGATCTTCCAGCTCTTCATAGGGCAGACTGGTGATGGTGATGCGGTAGGAGTTGGGAAAAGGGGTGACGATGTAATTGATGCCTTCGATGAGCAGCACCTGCCGGTTATTGTTGTTGCTGTCAATAATCCGCACTTGCAGGGTGGTCAGGTCAATGGTCTGGTAGTTGATGGTGAAAAAATTAAGCCCCGTGGTAATGGGGTGGGTCTCAAAGAGCGTGGACGGGGCGCCTTTATTATCCGTGAAGGAGAGTCCGTCCCAGACCCCGGCCAGAACGCTGCCCCAGGGAATTTTTTTGCTGTAATCGCAGGTAAGCCGGTAATTTTGCTGGTCCATGGTGCCGCCCACGGCATCGGTGGTACTGTACCCGGCGCCGAATGAAGAGGAGAGACTGGAGAACAGGCGGTGATGAAGATAGAAGTTATAGCGTTCACCCTTGCTGAATGACTCACTGATGCGGGTTTCCCGCTGATGATCCGAGCTTCTGTCCGTATTGTGATAGGAAAGGGATGTATCAAAATTGCGGGGCAGCTCAACCGCCAGTTCGCTGGCAAACTCCTCCATGGTCAGCAGGGAGGTGTTGATGACCTCCGGGTTGAATTTGTTGTCTTCGTCCTGTTCGTCGTAGCTCCAGCGGTTTGTGAAGCGAATTTTTTCGCCGAAGGCCTTGACCATGCCGAGGCTGTAAAGATCACGTGTTGTATTGTTCAGTCCGCCTTGGTTGGAGCTGGTGGTGTGATTGTATGCCCCTTGGCCGTTAAAGCCGGTGATATAGTAATGGAGGTTGTACAGTAATGTCTCAAAATCAGAGGGTGCGATGGCGTCGGTTTCCCGGTTGGTCATGGTGAGAGACGTTGACCAGGGGCGCGCGTCATATCGTGCCAGAGCGCCTTGTTCATAAATGATGACGGCGCTGCTGTCTCCCGGGTTGCCGGCGGTCATGGGCGTGGCCCGCAGGAAATAGAGTTCGGCATTGTAGGGATGGCTGGGCAGAATCTTGAATTCCTGCTTGAAATTGTGGGCCCAGCCCGAAAAGCTCTCGTCCCTGCCGCCGCTGTTTCTCATTTCCTCCTGCTTGAGCCCCAGTCCCAGGGTGGTGGCCAGGCTGACAAAAAGCGGGCTGTAAATATAGCCCAGCCCCTTGACGGAGACGCCTTCCTGTAGAAGGTAATCCTGCCGTGTGCTGGATCTGCGGGCCTCGACCTCATCTTTTTCATACAGTCCGCCTATGCCCATCTCGGATGAAAAATCCACATATCTCGGGACGAACTGTTTCATGGCAGCCCGGGCGTACCCCTGGTGAAAAAGAAGCAGAACGAAAAAAAACGCGGCCGCGACCCATGCCGGAGGCCACAGGGTTCCCGCCTCCATCCTCATGGTGCGAGGCTTCAACATGGGGTGTTCCCTGATCTCTATTTTTGTTCTTGCTGCCACTGTTTGAGTTTTTCTTCCGCCTTTTGGGACATATCTTCCTCGCTTGGGTAGGTTCTGCCCTTTTCCTTGCCAAAGGCATAGACATTGACCAGCCGCTGGCCGAACTGGCTGGTGACGATGACCAGGGACTCGATGTCAAAGTTCGGGTCCGCGTATTCCTTGAAATACTCGATGTTGTCGTAATCAATGAAAACATCGGCGGGCAGGAAGAGTTTCCCAGGCCCGGTGCCGGAACCGCCGAAAAAGAGCAGCAGCTGGCCGTCGTTGCGGAAGATCTGTACATTTTCAAAGGCCGCGTCCACGGCAAAAACCCTGCCCTGCCGGTCCGTGGCCACGCCCCTGGGCCGGGCAAAATGGCCCAGGTTGGCTCCCGGTCTGCCGATGGTGCCTCGCTCATGACCGTCCCGGTCATAGATGACAACCTGGAAACGGCCTGAGTCGCTGATGTAGAGCAGCTCATCCGGACCCATACTGATGCCGGTGGGCAACCCCAGGTTTTCTTCCGGTTTGTTGTTGCGGCCGAAGGCCGTCACCTTCTCGGCGGTTTCAATGTCAAAGACCTTGATTTCCCGTTCCTTGGAGTCCACCACATAGAGCAAGCCCTGGTAGGCCACCGAGTCCACCGGTTTCCACTGGCCGGGCAACCCGAAACCTTTGACAAAGAAGTCATTTTTATCATACATAAGGACCTCGCCCCGGACCACGTCGGAGACAAATTTGTTGCCGTCCGCGTCAAGGGCGATGTTCAGCGGCTGGACAACCTTGCCCAGGCCTTTGGCCCCTTCCATTTCATGGAATTTTTTATTTTTCAGGTCAAAAACCACCACGGTGGCCTGGGAGTCACACACGTACAGTTTGCCGTCGGTCAGGGCCGCTCCGTATGGTTTGACAAGGTGGTAGCTCTGATTTTCATCGCCGGTCAGAAAGGAGTCAAAGGCGTCGCCGGCGGGCACGATGTCGTCGGAGGTGGTGAAGCTCCGCAGAAACTGCAGTCTGGGGGGAGCGGGAGGATCGGGAAAGAAAACGTCCTGTTCTTTTTCTTCCGGTTTGGGGGTCGTCACGCAGCCGCTTAGGAATGTTGTGCCGATGAAGAGAGAGAGCAGAAGAGCGTTGCAGAGAAAAATTTTTGCCTTGTTCATCAAACGCACCTTTTTTTGTAACGACTCAGTTGAGGCGGAAGGCTGTAGGCTAAAGGCACAGGGGCGCGACTTAATCATATGTCACCTGTCACTGTCCCGCCTGTCTCTCAATCTTCAGCCTGCAGACTATCTACCTGAGCCGTTACCCTTAATTATTAATTTGAATGAAACGACAACAAGTCCTTTAAGGAGAAATTTCTATAGAACAGCAATGATGATGCCAATAAACAAAAAAAGCAAGATAAAAATAGGCAGAAGGCAGAAGGTTGCGGGCTGCAAGGGGAAGGGGCCGGTATGGCGGCGACGCTTGCCGCCATTTCCGCCCGCCCACGATCTAAAAAACCCGATAGCCTATGATCTTCGGCCTTGATTTTGTCAGGCTGGGTGAAAAAACGCAGGGGATTGGGTGAAACGACCCCCTCAGGCAGGTGAGGTGAGAAAAAAGAAGGGGTTATTTTTCTGGTTTCATGGATAACTAGCTGTAATAAAAAAACAAAAAAAATAATAAAGGTGACGTCCGGTGGTGGCATGGCGCGTGCACAATCCTCGGACAGAAGATGATCATATCGTGATCATACTTGTAACGCGCTCATGGAATTTGGGGAAATTCATGGGAAGCTGTTCTATCAGAGAACAGCTAAAAAGCAAAAAAAAGGCGACAGAGGTCAAAACGTGACGCTGTCCCAAGCAGGAGGAATGAAAATGAAAAAAAGTCTTCTTTTAGCAGCCGCATTCGGCGTAATCGCAGCTGGTACCGCTCTGGCCCAGAACTCCACCACCGGTTCCTTTAACGCGGATGCCGGCGCCGGTATCGTCGGCTCCAAGCATGACCTGAGCATTGCCACCGGTATCGGAGCGCTTTACGGACAGACAGATCAACTGGACCGTATCTGTATTTACTGCCATGCTCCTCACCATGCCATCAACGAGGCCGATGCCGCGGGGATCAAGTATCTGCCCCTGTGGAACCATGGTGTAACCACCCAGTTTTACAACACCTATCAGAGCGATTTCGGTGATGGCCCCGCCGCTTCCGGTCTGAACGGTGTTGGTACAGTAAGCAATATCAACCAGTTTGCCGATCGTCACCTGTTCAACGGTGACGCCACCCTGGGTGAGCCGGGTTCCGTTTCCCGTCTCTGTCTCTCCTGCCATGACGGCACGGTTGCCATCAACGAGTATGGTTTTGATCCGGGCCGCGCTGAGTCCCGTGGCGCCGCCACCCATTTCATCGCTGATCAGTTCAAGATCGGCGGCGGAGGCAATCTGACCAACCATCATCCCATCGGTTTCAGCTACCTCGACGTAGCGTTGCATGATGATGAGATCGCCGCTCCCGATACCGTTATCAACGGCCTTGCCACCAAAGAGCAGACCACCATCCGCTCCTTGCTTTATGCGGGCGAGATGATGGAGTGTGTTACCTGTCATGACGTTCATAATACTAAGAACGAGGGTGAGACATTCCTGTGGAAGTCTGACCGGAACAGTGGTTTCTGTCTGACCTGTCACATCAAATAAGTAAAGATAGCACCCGTTTTTCGTATAACGCAAGAAAAGGAGCCTTCGGGCTCCTTTTCTTTTTTACATTACAGGGTGGCTCCTGCTACACTCGTAAATGTTCCGTGGATATCTGGCGCAACACGAATCTAAATGAATGCGTAAATTGACCACCCGGGTATGAGTTCTCTAAAACCCCGTAAAAAAAACAAACAGCCAGGCAAAACATCACCAAACCTCGCTCTTGCCGCGGCCCTCAGGCTGCACCAGGCCGGCAATCTGGAGGAGGCAGCCGCCCTGTATCGCGCCATGGCCGCAAAGGACCCTGAAAATCCGGGGGTTAACCATCTGCTTGGCGTGCTCGAATCCCAGCAGGGCAGGAAAGAGGTGGCTGAAAGTTTACTCAGGCGGGCCATCACGGCCGAGCCTCGCTTGGCGGAAGCCCACAACAACCTCGGCGTTGTCCTTTGTGATCTGGGCAGGTTTGCTGAAGCGATTGCCTCGTACCGGAGCGCCCTGGCCATCAGGCCTGACTATGTCGAGGCCCTGCAGAATCTGGGCAATGTTTGGCGCGATCTGGGCGAAACCGATGAGGCCATCGGCTGCTACCGCAAGGTGCTTGAGCTGGCCCCTGATTTCGTCGAGGCCTTGAATAATCTCGGCGCCGCATTAAACGCCCGGTTGCGGTTTGCCGAGGCCCTGGGGTGGTTGCAAAAGGCGGTTTCCCTCAATCCCGGCCTGGCGGAAGCCCGGTACAACCTGGGCAAGACCCTGGCCGGACTTGAAAAACCGGAGGAGGCGGTAGCTGCCTACCGCCGGGCGCTCTCCATCAGGCCGGAGTATGTCGATGTCCACATCAGTCTCGGCTCGGCCTTGGACATGCTGAACCGGATCAGCGAGGCCGCGGCCTGCTACCGGAAGGCGCTGATCCTGGATGCCGGTCACGCCGGGGCCTGGAATAATCTGGGCAATGTTCTCAAGGACCAGGGCAATATCGAGGAGGCCATTGACTGTTACCGCCGCTCTCTCGCCCTTGCTCCCGACAGCCACTCTACCCATTCCAATCTGCTGCTGGCCTTAAATTATCTTCCCGCGCTTTCCAAGGAGGAGCTTTTTGGCCAGTCAAAACGCTGGGACGGGCAGCATGCCGCGCCGGCGTATTCTTCCAGCCATGGGAACAGCCCTGAAAATGACCGGAGGCTGAAGGTCGGCTATGTCTCTCCTGATTTCCGCAATCATCCGGTGGCCTGTTTTTTTGAAACGCTCTTGCGAGGCCACAACAGGGAGAACGTTGAAGTCTTCTGTTACTCCGACGTGGTGAAGCCGGACGCTGTCACCTCTCATCTCGAAGCCCGGTCTGATCACTGGTGTTCGATAAAGGGGTGGTCCGGCGAGCAGGTGGCCGGGCGGATCCGGAGCGACGGGATCGATATCCTGATTGATCTGGCGGGGCACACCGCTGGTAACCGCCTGCCGGTTTTTGCGGCAAAACCGGCGCCGGTGCAGGTGAGCTGGCTGGGTTATCCCAACACGACCGGGTTGCGCGCCATGGACTACCGGATAACGGACGCGGTTGCCGATCCGGTTGGCGAGGCGGACCCGCGGCACAGTGAAACCCTGGCTCGCCTGCCGCACATCTTTCTCTGTTACCGGGGTGATCCTCGGGCCCCTGCCGTGACGGCGCCGCCTTTTTCCCTGAGCGGCGGTATAACCTTCGGCAGTTTCAATAATCTGAGCAAAACCAACCCGCGGGTGATTGCGGTATGGTCGCGCATTCTCCATGCGGTGGAGGGATCCCGGCTGTTTCTGAAATGCCGGCAGCTTCTTGACCCCGGGACCCGGGAAATAGTCCTCCGCCTGTTTGCGGAACACGGCATCGGCCGTGACCGGCTTGAGTTTTGCGGCTGGATTCCCGCGGCGCAGAGCCATCTGGAAACCTATGGCCGGCTTGATATCGGGCTTGACCCCTTTCCATATAACGGCACGACCACAACCTGCGAGGCTTTGTGGATGGGGGTGCCGGTGGTCTGTTTGCGCGGCGACCGGCATGCCGCCCGGGTGGGGGCAAGCATCCTGACCTGTATCGATATGGAGGAGCTGATTGCCGAAACAGAGGCGGAGTATGTTGACAGGGTTGTTGCCCTGGCCGGAGACCAGGAGAGGCTTGCCCTTTACCGGTCGACCCTGCGCCGGCGCCTGGCTGTTTCGCCATTGACTGACAGCGCGGGATTTGCCGCCAGGATGGAAAATGCCTACCGGGAAATGTGGCGCGCGTGGTGCGCGCGGAAATTGGCCCCTCTTTTGCAAAAAAAATCTTCCCTCTTAACAACATAAGCCATGTCTATCCGCAAACTGAAACGTTCCAAGACAAAACAGGCATCGGAGCGGCTGAAGTCAAGCCAGGGCCCGGAAAGCTTTACCCGGCTGCTGCAGGTTGCCCACGGACACCATCAGTCCGGACGCGGGGAGGAAGCGGAGAAACTCTATCATGAGCTGATCCGGGCTTTTCCGGCCCGCGCTTCCGTTCATAATGATCTTGGCGCCCTGTATCACGGCCAGGGTAAATTGGCGGAGGCGGCCGAGCACTACAGGAGGTCCCTCTCCATCGACGCCTTCAATCCCCAGGCCCTGTCCAATTATGGGCTCGTCATGCAGGCCCAGGGGAATATGGCCGAAGCCATCGCCCTGTTTGAGCGGGCCATTAAGGCCGGTCCAGGAGATGTCGGCGCCTTGACAAATCTTGGCGTCATCCTGCACGCGGAGGGAAGACTCGCCGAGGCGGCAGCGCTCTTCCGTCAGGTGTTGTCCCTTGATGCGAACGATGTCTATGCCCTCAACAACCTGGCGGCGGTTTCCAGGGACCAGGGAGAGTTTGTCGCGGCGGAGGAGGCCTACCAGCAAGCCATAGCCTTGCATCCCGCTTTTGTCGAAGCCTACACCGGCCTTGGGCGTCTTTTCCGGAAACTGGGTAGATTCCCCGAGGCCGTGGCGGCTTTTGAAAAGGCGGCGAAGGTCAATCCCGGCCATGCGGATTCATGGAGAAATCTCGCCGTGGCCTGCACTGAGCACGATGAGTTTGACCGCGCCATTACCGCCTATGAAAAGGTAACGGAGCTGTGCGGGCCGGACGGTGATGTGTTGACGAAACTCGGCATTCTGCACCAGAAGGCGGGGCGGCTGGAGCAGGCTGTAGCCTGTTATACCGAGGCCCTGGCCGTGAGCCCTGACTTTTTGCCGGCCTATGAGAGTCTTGCGGAAACGCTGGAACGCCATAATAAACTTGATGAGGCCTCTGATGTGGCCCGCCGGGGGCTGGAAAGGCACCCGGACCATATCCCGCTTCATGTCCAGGCGGCTGCCTGCGAGCGGCGTCAGGGAAAATACCGGGCAGGAGTGGCCCGCCTCGCGAGATTTGCGGGCGCCGGGCTTGAGATGGCCGAGCAGCGCCTTTTTTCCTTTGAGCTGGGGCGGCTTTATGACAAGGGTGGCGACTACGAAAAGGCGTATGACTGCTTCAGCTCGGCAAACCAGGCCGCGAGACAAAGCAGCGCTCCTGTTGATCCGGATTATTTTTTTACGAGAATGGCCATCCTCCGCGAGCAGTTCAGTGCCCTTGCCGCACCGCCTGAGCCCGTTTCCACCCTGTCGGGCAGGGGGCCGGTCTTTCTCTTCGGCTTTCCCCGGTCGGGCACAACCCTGCTTGATCAGATTCTCGACAGCCACCCTGCCTTGCAGACCATGGAAGAAAAGGATGTGGTCGCTGTTCTGGAAAACAGGCTCATGGACCCTTTTGAGCGCTATCTCGACATCTGGCAGGGCTTGACGCCGGAGACCATAAAAACGGCCCAGGATGGTTATTTCCAGGAGGTGGTAAATCATATCGAGCGGAAAGCCGGAACCATCCTGGTCGACCGCATGCCCTTGAATACCATGCGCGCCGCCTTGATCTGGCGGCTCTTCCCGGACGCCAGGATGATACTTGCCGTCCGCCACCCCTATGATGTCTGTCTGAGTTGTTTTATGCAGGATTTCCAGATCAACCAGGCCAATGTGAATTTCTTCACCCTGGAGGATGCGGCGGCTTTTTATGCCGCGGTCATGTCGCTCTGGCGGGTCTATGTTGAGGTCTTGCCCCTGCGGGTTCATGTGGTTCGCTATGAGGACCTGGTTGTCGACCTGGAGGGCGAAACCCGGCGTATCCTTGATTACCTCGGCCTGCCCTGGGACGATGGGGCCCTGCAATTCCATGAACATGCCAGAAACCGGGGTAGAATCAACACCGCCAGCTATAGCCAGGTGACTGAAAAAATCTACCAGCATGCCCGCTACCGCTGGCAACGGTATGAAAAATATTGTGAGCCTATTCGGGAAAAACTGGCGCCTTTTATTAAGTATTTCGGCTACTCATGAGCGCCGGAGGCTGATTCCTGAAAAATTCGGCGCCTGCATTTTCAGCGAGGATATTGATTTGCAGGTTACCCTGCCGTGAGAGGAAGGAGACTTAAGTTCGGAACGAATTGAATTTACTCGCTAAGTCAGGAATTCCGAAGTCGCAGCGTTTTTTTGGGTTATTTGCCCCACTGGTTGGGGCGAATAACCCATTTTTTTTTGCGTTGAGGTGTATTGCTCATTATGCACCTGCGCCGCGGTTGTAAAAAAAATTAAGTGATGTCAAAGAGTTAGGTGTTTATTTTGCGCGGGCTGCATGGTTTTTTCAGGGGAGTTGCTTTGTGGCATGCAAATTGATCCGATTATATATAAGGCGAATAGAACCCTGCAATCGCGGACAACCTGATCCGGTGGGTAAACGGTGATGCCACAACAGGAGTTGGGGGGGAGCCCGGAAAATTGAAACTGCATGACCGGAGTAAAATAACCGCCAGGGACGAGAATGAAAATTTTTGCTGTCTTTTCCATGCTGCTGCTCTGTCTCCTGACAACTCCGAACGTTGACGGGCAGGACACTCCCGCACCGGAAACGAGCATTCTGGAGAGTCAGGTGCTGGTGCGGCAGGGCGACGGGCAAAAGGCCAGGGCGGTGCTGGAGGACGGGTTGCGGGTTTTCCCCGGAGAGCCGAGGCTCTATCTGCATCTGGGCGATGTTTATCAGACCCTTGACCAGCCCCGGGACGCGCTGGAGGCATACCGGGCGGCCGTGAATCTTCATCCCGGCTATATCCGCGCCTATGAACAAATGGCGGCGGTCAGCCGGAATCTTCGGGAATGGGCTGAGGCAATCAACGCCTATGAGAAAATTGCCGCCATCGATCCCTCTGCCGCCGCTCCCTGGTTTGAGATGGCCATGATCTACCGGGCGCAGGGCTTTGTTGACCAGGAGAAGATGGCTTTGTCCGAGGCGTGGCGCCGCAATGCCGACTATGTCGTCAAGGCGGCCCTCCTGAAGAATTTTGAAATTGATGCCCTGAGTCTGCAGGCTCGGGCAAAAGAGGAGAGTAACAGTGTTGATGGCGCTCAGTCCGGCAAGAAAACAATAACTCCGGATGAGCAAATAAACGCCCCAAATTCCGTGAACAGTCATTACCCCGGGGAAACGGTTCAATCCCCCGGGACGGACACGGTCAGCAATAAAAAAGAAGAGGTGGTAAGCGGGTATGGAGCGGCCTTGACTGCGGGAGCGGCAGTGGTGCTTTTGGGTTTGGCATTCATGCTCGGCTGGAAAAAGAGAAGGGGCTGAACCGCCCTTATTCTTGAATTAATTGAAAAATAACGAATCTACTGAAATGGGAGAGAAAAATGAAGAAAAAAACGCTGTGCCACGCGATAACCTTTGTCGTGATCATGTCGCCCCTGGCTGCCGGGGCCGACATTTCGCCTCATAACCGGACAAATCTGATTGATTCATTCGGCATCACGTATCCGGACGGCACCTCCGGTTTAAAAGGCGACTGCTCCAATTGTCATGGCGCAAACTATGCGTCCAAGTGCGACCAATGCCACACCAACACCAGCGGCGGCGGGTACGGCAACATGGTGGGCTGGGACGGTCTGCACAACTATATCACGGACAGCGCGCCCGCCATGGCCACCCACCTTGATCTGGCCTGCGGCGACTGCCATATACCGGTTACCCATGACTCCCATGGTTCGCTGGCCAACGTCCTCAACAATAAACTGGTTACCGGCTCTTTCCCCGCCGCCTCGGTGGCTAACACCCTGATGAGCACCGAAACCTGGATGCCCGACCCTGCCGTGTGGCACGACACCAATGGCGCGCCGGGCAACGGCGTCGTGCAGGAGCAGTGGACTTCCACCCTCACCATCAGCAGCGGCTATAGCGTTCTTGCTCCTGACTGGACTGATCCGTCCCTGTGGATGGAAAAAACCGGGCCCGAGCGCGGGCTTATCCTGGCTATTCTTACTACCACCGGCACGGCCTTTGACGATGATTACGGCTCCTTTGAGGTGGTCAATGCCGTGGCCAGCGGCAATGGCGCCGTGACGCTTACGGTCAAGGGCAAGGTCGTCGTGGCCTCTCTCTATCAGGTCGATCAGACCACGCCCTCCTTCGCCCTCTACTATTATCAGATGGTCAAGCCCTTTATCGGCTACTGCGATGATCCCGCCCAGCCGGGAGACCAGATTAACACAACAAATCCGCAGCTCTGCTTTGATATCATAGGCGGCAATCTGTACGGCAGCTCAAACTGCCCCGGCGAGGTCAAATGCATCCGCCAGTCTGTCGCCTTTACCGGACCATCCGACTTTGCCAAAAATGACGGTCTTGCCGCGGGCGGCAACGACTCCACCCCCAACGGCATCTGCCAGGTCTGTCATCTGACCACCAGTCACTGGCGGCGGGACGGCAGCCGGGGCGATCATTATAACGGACAGCAATGCACCAACTGTCACGATCACCGGACAGGCTTTCAGCCGAGCTGCACCCTGTGCCACGCCATGCCCCCGGTTGACAGCGCCGGAATGGTGCATGATCCGTCCGCCACCGGCTCGGCCACGGCCGGCGCCCATGCTCTGCACGCCACTCCCTCGGGCTTCAACTTCGCCTGCGATATGTGCCATGCGGGCGGCATGCCTGATTCCCCGGTCTCGGACAACAACAAGATCCAGATCGGCTTTGGCGTCAATCCGGCCGGCATCCCCTCAAGCTATGACGGCCAGGCCAATCTGGCTGTCCCCTACAGCTATGAAGGAACAGGCGATACCACGGTGAGCACCGGAGGCAACCTGACCTGCGCCAATGTTTACTGCCACAGTAACGGGGCCTACATCTCAACCGGCAACTTCAATTCCCATGTCACCCCCTCCTGGAACACGGCGGGGCCGCTGGCCTGCGACAGCTGTCATCCTTATCCCATGAGCTATGGGCCGGATGATCCGCGCAAGGATACCCACGGGGTGCACACCAGTAAGGGTTACGGGGACTGCGGTCTCTGCCATTATGCCAATATCACCAACCACGCCCTGCATTCAAACAAGGTCTATGACGTCAATCCCTCGCCCACCTTCCAGGGCCGCCCGACGGATGGGGCCGTGCCTTTGAGTTTCACCTATGCCTTTGCCCCCGGCGGCGGGACGTGCTCATCCAACTCCTGCCATGCCTACTGGGGGTATTCCGATCCGGCCAAGTGGGGCGTCAATACCGAGCTGGTGGTGACGCCCCTGGTCAGCGCTCTGCATTCCATGACTGTGGACCGGACCGTGACCTTTGACGCCGGCCGTTCGGCCTGCTACGAGAACGTGGACGGCGCGCCTGTGGAGCGCACCTGCAGCTACAGCTGGGATTTCGGCGGCAGCGGCAATGTTACCGGCGGCAACGGCAGTGATGTCATGATCTACCAGTACGCAGCCGAGGGGACCTACACGGCCTCCCTGACTCTGCGCGAGTCGGTGACCGGCAAGAGCGCTGCCGAGACCGCCACCGTTACCGCGGAAAACGTGGCGCCGCCGCCGGCGACAGCTGATTTCGCCACCTCCGTTGCCGCCAGGACCGTGACCCTGACCGCCAGCCTGCCCTCCGGGGTGGTGCGGCTCTATGTTTACTGGGGTGACGGCAAGAAGACGATTTACTCAAGTCCGGCCACCGATGTCATGAGCCATGCC
Organism: Deltaproteobacteria bacterium; assembly: GCA_016219175.1. Classification (GTDB taxonomy): domain Bacteria; phylum Desulfobacterota; class Desulfobulbia; order Desulfobulbales; family SURF-16; genus SURF-16. Next base: position 35,192 of record JACRCD010000049.1, read on the forward strand.
TACACGGTTGGCGGCCGCGGTTATGACATCAGGGTGGTAACCTATGACGCATCCTATAACAAGGTTGACTATACCGTTGTTCAGGATCCTGATCTGCATGTGACGCTGCCGTGAGGAAAGGCTGTTGGCTGATGGCTCATGGCTCATGGCTCGTTTCAACCGCTACCGGTTTACAGCAGGAAGGCAAAAGGCAAGGTGGGCACGGGTTTATCGAGCCCATCGTCCACCAGCCATCAGCTATCACCCATGAGCCACAAGCCATGAGCTAAGCCGTTGTCAATAAATTACGGTAACACACCATGCGTGGCAACGGCATAAGGGGCCGTATAGATGATATCAAATCTGTAATGGTTATTTTATAACGGCCCCTAATTCATCTGACCTCAAAGGGGGGAAAAGAAAATGAAGAAAAAATTCTGTACAGGCGCCTTGGCGGTTCTGGGACTTGCCATCCCGTCCCTGGGCATGGGGGCGTTCGGCGACATCCCGTGCTCTAACTGCCATGTGTGGAATGATTGCCAGAGTCCGAAGGGGGAGTGCGGGGGCTGTCATGCGCTGCCGCCGGCCACCGGCGCTCATCTTGCCCATTTCGGGGGCGGTGATGCTCCGGTAAGCTACGGGGATCTGCGTCTCACCGCGGATTTCGCCGGAGGCCAGCCTGCCGCTGAGAACATGATCGGCTGCGGCAACTGTCACCCCTTAAATAGTGATTCCCACGGCAACGGGGTGTGGGGTGATATCGAGCTGGCCAATCCCGCGGCTCCAGCGGGCAGCATCAAGGCATTAAACAGCAGCGCCTCCTATGAGCCGTCAACCAAGACCTGTAGCAACGTCTACTGTCACAGCGCCAACACCTGGACGACGGTCGGCTCAATCCCCATGCCCTGGCCGGAAGCAACCGGCTGGGACAAGTATATTGATCCCTTGCCCAGGCCGCTGCCTGACAATATTATCACCACCAGGGTGTTCAAGGATGTCCAGTGGGCTGGAGGCGCAACGCTTGATTGCAATGGCTGCCATGGCAACTCGCCCACTACGAGTTATCTGAATAACGACGGCGGCGCCGGTGACAGCCATTACTGGATCGATCCCTACGGCTATGAGAATCTGCATGTGTGGAACATGGGCTTTCCGGCCCTGGGCTGCCGTACCTGTCATTATAATACGGTGCGCGAGCCCAGCTCAGTGAATATCGATCCCGCCAGCAGCCGCAGGGTTTATAACGATGTGGCCCTTTTTGACCGGGCGCACCATGTCAACGGCTCCGTTGATGTGGCCTTTGATACGGTTAATGAGATGACCTACAACACCTCTTCCGGACCGGTAACCTATGATATGACGGTTGCCTCCTTTGATCCGGCCACCAGGACCTGCAGC
>JACRCD010000048.1 GCA_016219175.1 Deltaproteobacteria bacterium
ACTTAAAATGCCTAAAGTACTTGAAGTTGCGGTACTTTCTGATCAGATAACTCCTTTAACTTTAGGCACTTTAAGTACTTCAAGTATTTTAGGCACTTAAACTGGTAACAGAACAGAATCCCTAATGGTGGCATAACCTATAGAAATTGCGTCACGACATCAGGAGTTTTGAACATGCAACCACAACGTCATTCCGGGCAAGCAAAGCGCGACCCGGAATCCAGGTATTGAGACGGTTCTGAACCAAGCCCTCGCCCGCGGGAATGAAAATGGATAAAAAAATAGAAAAGAACTTCTCCGCGAAACATCCTGTATTGAGATATCTTGCCGTGAAATACATCTGGTGGAAAACGGTGGATGAGGCGTTGCAGCAGCCGGAACGGGTGGTGGCGCAGGTGATGAACATCGGAGACTACGATGATGTGCAGTTGCTCGCAGCCCTGGCCGGGGACGATTATCTGCGAGAAGTGCTTGCCGACGCCGAGATCGGCCAGTACAATGCGCGCTCGTGGGCTTACTGGCATTACCGCCTGGGGTTGGCCGGGCCGGGTCAGGTTCCGGCAATGCCGAGGAGACGCATCGCATGATCCGTGCCTTCAAAACGAGGAGGAAGATGTGAGATCAACAGCCGCAAATATTTGTCCGCTCTGCGGGGGAAACAAAACTCCAGGAACGACCACCTTTACTGTCGATTTAAAAGAAACCCTGGTGGTGGTCGGAAATGTGCCTGCAACGCTTTGTTCGTTATGCGGCAACGAGTGGCTTGCCGATGAGGTAGCTGCTAGCTTGGAAAGCATTGTGGAGGACGCAAAGAGTAGAAACCACCTGGTGGAAGTTACCCAGTTCCGGAAAGTGGCATAGTAATTGAGTCCCGTAGGTCGGCATACCCATGCCGGCACTTCCCTGTCGGGAAAGGGTTCCCGACCTAAAGCGATTATTTTTTTGTAGGGTGTGCAAATGGTTTCATCGTTTGCACACGCGGAATGGGGGGCAATAAATCCTGGTCCACCCAGCCAAAGGATCAAGAGTTGCATGGCAGTCACTTCGGCATACCTGCTATTCCGGCTCTGTCCTGCCTGATTCGAACATGCGACCACAACGGCATTCCGGGCAAGCAAAGCGTGACCCGGAATCCAGGTATTAAGGCAGTTTTGAACCAAGCCCTCGCCCGCGGGAAGGACGATAATGATAAATGCAACATTCTTGATCAGCCATGAGTAAAGCGAAAAATACCATAGACGTTCAGGATCTCGCGGTGCGGCTTCGCGGTGATTTTGTCCGTCTCCAGCGGGAATACGCTGTGCGGTCACTTGGATTGTTCGGGTCGTACATCCGGGGCGAACAAAAAAGTGGCAGCGATCTTGATATTCTGGTCGAGTTTGCGGAGGCGCCCGGAATGTTCCGTTTTCTTGATCTTGAAAGAGAATTGACTAGGCTTCTTGGGGTTCGAGTTGATCTGGTACAGAAAGAAGCACTCAAGCCTGCCATTGGCAAGCGGATTCTGCGGGAGGTTTTGACAATATGAAAAAAATTCGTCTTATTCAGGACTACCTGCAAGACATTCTTGATGCCATGGACAAGGCAGAGGAGTTTTCCGCTTCAATGGATCTTCAGGATTTTAAGAATGACGATAAAACGGCTTATGCTGTCATTCGCAGTCTTGAGATCATCGGCGAAGCAGCCAAAAAGATTCCAGCGTCTTTCCGGAGAAGGTTCCCGGCAATTCCATGGAAGAATCTGGCGGGTATGCGGGATAAGCTTATTCACGATTATGTCGGGGTCAGTCTCGATGTGGTCTGGCGAACGATCAAAGAAGACATCCCCGCAGTGCGTCCGGAATTGGTTGCGGCTCTTGAAAAAGTCCGCGCCGAGGAAGGATAAATCAAGAGAAATGACAGCCTTCGTGCCTGTAAAGTGATCCCTATTGTTAAAGTTGGGCCACCATTATGGTAAAAAAATAAACTTAGCCGGCTTATGGCTCTGGATTTTTGTCGCGTGGTCCGTCATTCCCGCATGCAGTTAACATGAAAGCCGGCCCCGGCGAAGCATACTTCGGTCTCCTGTCAATCTCCCGAAACAAAAGCAATGGTTTGTTTTTTCGTTTCGAGGTCAGGATGTCTGAACCTGGAAGAATTGCAACAATTTGGCTGAGGATTATGCTATAATGTGCCGTGCCTCGGATCTTATTGGTATTGTTGTATTTTTTTATTGTTCAACCATGAAGCAGCAGTGATTTTGAGAGGAACGTATTGTGAAGGGTATTATACTTGCTGGTGGCTCGGGAACACGCCTTTATCCCATAACTCAGGTCGTCTCTAAACAGCTTTTGCCGGTTTATGACAAACCGATGATCTACTATCCGCTTTCCGTGCTCATGTTGGCCGGGATAAAGGATATTCTGATTATTTCCACCCCTGCCGATCTTCCCCGTTTCCAGGAACTTTTAAAGGATGGATCACAATGGGGCCTTTCGTTTTCTTATGTTGAGCAGCCAAAACCTGAAGGATTGGCCCAGGCCTTTATTTTAGGCGCGGATTTTATCGGCGATGACAATGTCTGTATGATCCTTGGCGATAATCTTTTTTATGGGCATGGACTGCCTGAAAAATTGCAGAAAGCTGCCGACAGAAAATCAGGTGCAACGATCTTCGGCTATCAGGTCAGCGATCCTGAGCGGTACGGCGTTGTCAGTTTCAACCGGGAAGGAATGGCCATCGATATTGTTGAAAAGCCTGAGCAACCGAAATCGAACTATGCGGTAACCGGGCTTTATTTTTATGATAATCGGGTCAAGGAAATAGCGGCAAAGATACAACCTTCCGCCAGGGGAGAACTTGAAATCACCGATGTCAATCTCGCTTATCTCAATATGGGCGAATTGCATGTCGAAAAGCTGGGGCGCGGCGTTGCCTGGCTCGATACCGGAACCCATGATTCCCTGCTGCAGTCGGCCAGATTCATCGAGGTTATCGAAAAAAGGCAGGGGCTCAAGGTGGCCTGTGTGGAAGAGATCGCCTATTTCATGAAATATATTGATGCGGCGCAGCTGGAAGTGCTGGCTCAGCCACTGCTGAAAAACGGCTACGGCAAGTATCTGATGAATTTGCTGAAGCAGGAATCACAGTGGTGAAGGGTAGCGAATGCAACTTCCCTGGGAGGTGGCGCGAATGAGCAATACCCTTAATCTCCCAAATGCCATCATTGCCGGGGCTCCTAAATGCGGGACCACTTCATTGTTTAATTACCTTGCGGACCATCCGGAGGTCTGCCCTGCCCGGGTGAAAGAAACAAAATACCTTATCGACCCAGGCTACCCCCTCTATGATGAAAAATGCAATTATCAAAGCGGAGGTCTTTCCGGTTATGAGTCGTTCTTTGCCCATTGCGAAGACCGTCACAAAATCAGGCTGGAGGCAACCCCTGACTACATATACCAGGAAGCCCCGCTGCGTTGCCTTACGGCTTTCCAACAGCCGCCTGCTATCATCTTTATCCTGAGGAAACCTTCGGAAAGGATTTATTCCCTCTTTAGATTTGCCCAAAACAACATGGCGATATTGCCCCCGAAAATGACTTTTCAGGAATTTTTATATCTTCTGGAGACCAAGGATGCCGGTTTCGAGAAAAGAACTATTTTGAAAAACGCCATCCAGCACAGCCACTACAGTTTTTATATTAAACGTTGGATCCAGGCCCTGGGCAAAGAAAACATCCATACATTTCTTTTTGAAGAGATGGTTGCTGATCAGTCAAAGTTCATAAAAAAAGTATGCACTCTTCTCGGCATTGAGGCATCATTTTATGATAAGTATCATCCCAAAAGGGATAATGAAACAATTTCAATTCGAAACCAGACCATCCAGCGGTTTAAGAATAAAATTTCAGATTACATCCCGGAAGGGGCCTTTAAAGCTGTCTTGAAAAATATAAACACGGCCATAAACGTCAGAAAGGCCAAGAGTCCCAAAAGCCCGGAAGATCTGCTCGCCTTGGATAAATTAAACCTGGAATTCCGATCTGAAGTTGATGAATTGCAAAAACTTACTGGCATTCAACCGGATGGATGGCGTTAAAGGACAGCAGGAACCCGCTATTTTGTCGACAAAACTGCAAGAGCGTTTCAACAAACTCCGTAACTCCAAAGAATTCAAAAAATTGAGCAAGGACTTCACCGGCGCCTTGCTCCAGAAAGTGCTGGGAGCGGCAAGCAGCTTTGCCCTGGCAGTATTAATTGCCCGATACCTTGGAGCGGAACAGGCTGGAGTTTATTATACCGCTTTACCCATAGCCATGTTCTGCGCCTTCATCGGCCGCACCGGATTCGACCAGATTATCATGCGGGAAACCGTGTCGGCACTTGGCGAAAATGGTTCGGCTGAACGATTCAAACAGTTCGGGAGCAAAATTCTCGCCATTGTCGGTACTGCCACTTTTCTGGTCTGTATCGCCGCATATGCATCCGCGCCATTCACGGCTCAATATTTCAACCAGCCGCAGCTGGAGTGGATTATTCCGCTATTTATTGCCGCCATTGTTGCCATGATCGTCTTCAACCTGGCGGCACAAATCAGTCGTGGGGCCAACCACATCAGCAGATCAAGCTTTATTCTGTTTGCCGGCAGCCCGATTAGTTGCCTGATGATTATCGGCGGCTTTCTGTTGCTCGGAAAACATAATCCGTTTTCTCCCATAACAGTCGTAGTTCTCTCCTTTTCACTGGCCGCCATAATCACCGCCCTCTTATCGATTAAATGGGCGCAAGCCGTCTTGAGTCAGATTAAACTTCATTGTTCAACCAAGCCCACCGTCTTCTTCAAAAGCAGCACCCTGCTTTACAGCGCTTTCTCTTTTGTTGTTTACGGGTTAGGTCTTCAGGGCGCAAACTGGGTTGCCTCTTTGGTCCTGGCCAAATTCCATGAAGCCGGCCAGGTGGCCATATTCAATTCTGCCGTTCGGGTCTCCACTGCCGTCAGTTTCATTTTAATGGCGGTGGTTGTGGCCACCGGCCCACGCTTTGTTAAACTTTACAGAGAAGGGCAGTATGATAAATTTAAAAAACTGTACCATCGTGCAATCGCGCTCACCATGGCGATAGCCACACCAATCGTCCTGGGGTGCTGGGTCTACGACGATGTCATCATGGGAACTTTCGGCAGTGAGTTTGTAAAAGGAGGCCCCGTACTCATCATTCTGACCATTGGCCAATTTTTTTCGGCAGTGGTGGGCCCACAGGCGCAGATACTGATTGCAATCGACCGGGAACACATCCTTAAAAACATCACAATAATGAATTTTGTCATTGGCACGCTCCTTCACCTTACACTTGTGCCTCGCTATGCGGCGGTTGGCTCAGCCATTGCAACTTCAACAACTGTTATCTTGAATAATCTGATAACCGCGATCATCGTCGCGCGTTTTTGGGGAGGCCTTAAAAAGGGGGCATGAGTACATATACGGTAAAATTCTGGCGCTTATTAGACCGGTCGATGCTTAAGTTTTCTAAAGGCTGGATAATATTGCGATATTGGCCATTTTTTAAACTCGGCCCCGGTTGTGAATTGGGTTGGGGGGTAAGGGTAAAGCCTTTCTGGGGGTTAATGAATAAACGTAACACCATTCTTCAGGTCGAGTTATGTGGTGATAACAGGATTGGAGAGGGGACTATATTTAAAGGCAGTGGCAAAATTCGAATTGGGCGCCGTAGTTACTGTAGTGAAAATTGTATTTTTGGCGTCAACGAGCAGATTGAAATTGGCGAAGATGTCATGATAGGACCGGCTGTCAGTATCAGGGATACTGACCATGTCTTTTCATCTACTGGTATCCCCATGATGGAACAAGGCGTTGATGTTTCTCCTGTCACAATTGAAGATGATGTCTGGATTGGTCATGGGGCGGTTATTTTAAGGGGAGTGACTCTAGGCAAGGGCTCAATTATTGCCGCTTCAGCAGTTGTAACAAAAGACGTTTCTCCATACAGTATAGTCGGAGGAATACCGGCCAAGATTATAGGGTCGAGGAGCTACGGCATATGATTAGCGACATGTATCTTTTATCAAACGGTCGAAGTGGAAACTGGACTACACTCCAGGATTCCTGAAACAAATAAATGAAAAAGCTTCCTTCATTTTTTGTTGTCGGTGCTCAGAAGGCCGGCACGACCACGCTCCATGACTGGCTTGCCTTGCAGCCCGGCGTCAGCCTGCCGAAAATCAAGGAAACTCATTTCTTCAGTGAAGAGGAGAAATTTGTCAAAGGTCTGCAGTGGTATTCCCAATGGTATAAGCCGATTCCCATGGACTCCATAGTGGGGGAAATCGATCCCGAGTACATGTTCTTCCCTGAGGCTTTAAACCGCATACAGCGTACGATTAAGGGCACTGTAAGGTTCCTCTTTCTCCTGCGCAACCCTCTGGACAGGGCGCATTCACAATACCAGATGAGTAAACGCCGAGGATATGAGGATTTGACTTTCCCAGAGGCTCTTGCCGGGGAAAATGAGCGGCTAAAGGCGCCGGAAAACCGTTTCGCCCTTGATCACCACAGTTATCTGGCCCGTGGGAGGTACTGTGAGCAGATCCGGCGCTTCAAAGAAATATTTCCGGATTCTCCTCTGCTGTTTATCAAGTTTGACGATCTTTTTCTTTCTGATGAAAAATTGAAAATCTACCAAGAAATCTGCGAGTTCATCGGAGTGCCGGCAAGTGCTGTGGTCCTCTCGGAGCCGGACAAGAAAAGCAATACTTCGAGCACCCCGCGCTCCCGGTTTATCCGCGATCTGGTATACAGAAAATATCCGATCAAATCCATGATCGGTAAACTCATTCCTTCCGAGAAAGTAAAACTCTACCTGGCGCAGAAACTTGACAGCCTGAACCAGAAGCCTGCGCAACGGACAAGAACTGAATGGAAAGAAAAGGTCCAGGCAAGCTTTAAAGAGGAATGTAATCGTGAAGTAAGGGAGCTTGAAAGCTTAACCGGCCTGCACCTGGACGACTGGCTCAATTGACTGTAGGTCATGACGACAGACAACATATTAGTATCAATAATAATTGTAAATTATAACGGCAAACATTTTCTTGACGATTGCCTTTCTTCAATCAAGAAACTCGTTTCCGTTCCTTATGAGATTATTATTGTCGACAATGCCTCTTCGGACGGAAGTTGCGATTATATCAAAACCTCCTGGCCCGATATAAAACTTGTCGAAAGCAAGGAAAACTCAGGCTTTACCGGCGGCAATAACTTGGGGGTCTCCCAGGCAAGAGGCGCTCTGCTCTTTCTTGTCAACAATGACACCAAGTTGTTGTCCGACATCAAGGTCGCCTGCAATATGTTCTCGGTAGATCCAAATCTTGGTGTCGTTGGCGGCCGATTATATTATGGTGACGGCAGGCAACAGTTCTCCATCGGGCTTGAACATTCGCCCCTCAGGATTATCCTTTCCTGGGCGGGAGCCAAAAAGGTCAAAATGCTTCCCTCGCTATTCCGCCGGGAAATTCTTGATGAAGAGAGCTACACCCTGCCCCATGACAGCGTTTCCTGGGTCTCAGGGGCCTGCCTCATAACCCGGCGTGCATTATGGCAGAAACTTCATGGTCTTGATGAGCAGTATTTCATGTATGTTGAAGATGTCGACTACTGCAAACGGGTCAGACTGGCCGGCTACAGGGTTGCCTATACGCCGGGGTTGCAAATCGTTCATTACGAAGGAGCCGGCAAGGCCTGGGTTGGAGATATGGCATTGGCACGCTCGTTGCGTTCCTATCTGATTTACACGGAAAAATTTTACGGACCATTTGCAGCGCTGTTTTTGCGATTTGGCTTGAGTCTGATTTTTTTTCTGCGGGCTTTGGCGTATCGGGCCAGGCTGACCATCAGCAAATCGGATATTGTTTTGGATAAATGCAAAGCATCCTGGAACGTCTCGATGAAACTCTTATTCAACAGACTGAACAAGCTATGATCACCATTCTCTTCGTTCATCAGGGGGCGGAACTCTACGGCTCCGACAAGGTTCTGCTCAATATCGTTAAGGGGCTTGACAGAAAGAGGTTTGAGCCGATCGTCGTGCTGCCCGAGGATGGCCCGTTAGTTGAGGAATTAAAAAAGAGAGGAATAGAAATTCATTTTGCCCCGGTGGTCAAAGTATCCAGGAAAATCTACGGGCTGGTAGGCCTTCTCACCCTGCCCTTCTCCATTCTCAACGCAGTAAGAAAAATCGACAGAGCTCTGAAGGGGCGCCGGATAGACATCGTCCACTCGAACACCTTGGCGGTTCTGGCCGGAGCCGCCTGGGCCGGATTGAGAAAGGTGAAACATGTCTGGCATGTCCATGAGATTATCCGTACTCCAATGCCGGCAAGAAAAGGATTTCCACTATTAATCCGGATGCTTGCCGACCAGGCGGTGTGTAATTCGGTGGCCACCGGAAAGTGGCTTGCCGGTGAACAGCCGGGGCTGGCTGATAAAATTTCGGTGGTCTGGAACGGGATTGAAGCAATCTCCCCGCCTGACACCCTGGCTGTCCAAAATTTCCGCGACAGTCTCAACTTATCAGCGGATGATCTGCTGGTGACCCTGGTCGGCCGCATAAGCTGGTGGAAAGGCCAGAGGCTGCTTGTGGACGCGGCCAGGATAATTTGCGAAAAAGGTCACCTTAAAGTTCGTTACCTTATTGTCGGTGGAGTTTTTCCCGGTCAAGAACATATCAAAAAAGAACTGGACGACTATATTGCCGAGTCCGGGGTGAAACAGTATGTTAAGATTATTGACTTCACAAATGACATCAACCTGGTCTGGCAGGCAACCGACTTGGCTGTTGTCCCGTCAACCGAGCCGGAACCCTTCGGGATGGTGGCAATTGAGGCGATGCGAGCCGGCAAACCGGTTATCGCCGCCAACCATGGCGGACTTCAGGAAATAGTTGAGCATGGGAAGACCGGGATATTATTCCCCCCGTGTGACGCGGAGGCCTTTGCCGACGCCCTTATCGATTTGATAACGAACCCCGATAAACGCCGGGCCATGGGCGAGGCGGGGAAAAAACGGCAGGAAGAATTATTTTCCGTGGAAGCCCAGTTAACCCGGCTGGGTCAATGCTATGCGAAAGAGGTGGGGTTATGAAAAATAAACTCGGCTTATTCACCTTGGTGTTCAGTCTGCTAATATTTAATACCACCTCATGGAGTGTCGAGCAAAAGCAAGGGCCAAACCCCGTCACGGGTTTCAGGCTTTCTGAAGTTAACAACAACTCCTGGGGGGCCGAGCAAAGCCAACCGCCAAACTGGCCGTGGCGGGGTATTGATACTCATTCCTGTTGCGGTGGCACTGGTCCTGAAGATATCGCCTTGCTGGCCGGGTTAAATGTGAACGCTGTAATGCTGAACCTGAAGGTGCGCTTTCAGACTAAACAAGAGAAAATCAGTCCGGAGTTGTCCTGGGCCAAAAACCTTGCCTGGGCCGACAGCATGTTGGATGCCTGTAGAAAACATGGCATAACCGGCAACATACGCCTTAACGAGATCCCTATTGATCCGGCTTTTGGTCTGACGGAACGATCCGTCGACTTCTGGAATTCTCCAGCGAGGTATAACGAAGCGGTTAAATTTGCCGGACAGCTTGCGGAGCATTTCAAATCACGCGGGAGTGAACTTGGGGCCTACACTATCCTCAGTGAGCCTACTGTTTCAGATGGAAAAAAGCAAAGCCGGCCCGCTGTCTGGCCCAGACTGCAACAAGAAATAATTGACGCGATCAGAAAGCATGATAAAACAAGATTTATCGTGGTCACTCCGGGGCCTGGAGGGATGCCGGGCAACTATTCGTCTCCCAGCTTCAAGCCCTTTGCCGACCCGCGAATTATCTACGGTGCCCATATGTATGGACCTCATGCCTATACCCATCAAGGGATCGATGGGCGACCAACCGGCGTTAAGTATCCGGGCAAGCTGGGGCTCAAGAAACTGGACAAAGAATTTCTGACTTCCGCACTTCAACCACTTAAAAACTTCCAGCAACAACACAACGCCTTGGTCTGGATCGGTGAGTTCAGCGCCGTTACCGGAGCTGTTGGCGCGGAACTCTATCTCTCTGATCTCATGACTATCTTTGATAACTACGGTTGGAGTTGGACCTATTTCACTTACAAGGATAACCCTCTGTGGGACCCCAGCAATGATGAAAATATCCGTAAAATATCGCCCGAACATCCTTTGACGAGCTTGACAACCCCTCGTTGGGAAGTTCTGAAATCGGCCTTTGATCGAAATAATAAAGACTAAGCTGTGACAGACCGGTTAATAGAGAGTTAGAGCATGGCCACTATTCAGAACACTGGATTTGATAAATTACACAGGCATGTACGGAAGAAAATTTTGGTAACTTTTCATGGGCTTGCTCCCAGCCAACTGCTCGGCCGGTTTGTTGGGCCTAAGGTCTTGTTGAATAGTATTCCTAAAGCAGGGACCCACCTGCTGGAAAGGGCCTTAGACCAGTTCCCCTTGATAAGAAATGCCGGGCAGAAAACCTTGATGGCCCCGCAGGAATTAGAAAACCATATTCTACAAAAAATATTGTCCATCAAAAAAGGTCAGTTTCTTAACGCGCATCTCCAGGCGCATCCTCTATTGCTGCAAAAATTATCCGAATCAGACATTAAAATTTTATTGATGATAAGAGACCCGAGAGATGTTGCTCTCTCCAGAGTGAAATATGTCGTTAACATAGATAGAACCCACAAAACCACTCACTACCTTGCTGGACTCAAGGATGATAATGAACGACTTGAGGCCAGCATTCGTGGGATTCCAGGCATTCTGTTGCCGGTTCACGAAATATTTGAACGTTTTGCCCCTTGGCTGGAGCACCCAAACGTCATAATTTGCAGGTTTGAGGATCTTGTTGGCGAAAGCGGCGGCGGCAATAAAAACAGACAGATCCAGCTAGTAAAAAAGCTGATTCTTTTTTTAGAGTTAGAAGTTGAAGAAAAAAAAATAGAGCTCATTGCAGACAAGATATTCTCACCCAAAAGCTCGACCTTTAACAAGGGCGCCATAGGGGGATGGAAAAATATCTTCAACACAAATCATAAAAAGATGTTCCTGGATACAGGAAGGGAAATACTCGAACTTTACGGTTATGGAGCAAATGGCGAATGAGAATCCTGTACATCATACTAATAATATTATCGGCCAACGAGTTCCTGAACTTTGGCTCATGGTGGCATGTTCAGGGCAAATTCAATGTTGCCGATTTAGGGAACATGCTTGTCTGGTTAGGTGTAATCTGGATGATTTTACGGAAGAGGGGGATTCAAAAAGAACTCCGCGACCCGCTGTCATGGCTGATTATCGTTTATCTGTTTTTTGTCGGCTTTCAGATTGGTCTGGGTAGTCTTTATTATAATCAGCCTCTTGTCCAAAGTATTCTTGGTGCTCGGCATCAATTCTATTTTTTCTCGTTTTTCTTGTTCCTGCAATTACTTGACACCCCGGCACGAATTCGCATGCTTTTAAACTGGGTGACCGTTATTGCCCTGATTGCCGTACTTCTTGGGCTCGTTAATTATTTCGGCCCCACGATACTTTCGCATAAATGGGCCGAAGGACATAGAATCCGCTCCGGGATATCACGGGGATTTCTGCCCGGAATGCCGATTATCAGTTTTGCGGTTATCTGGGAGATGACCAAATGGACCGAAGGAGGTGCAAAAAATAAATTTTCATTTCTATGGGGCTGGCTGCTGATCGGCGCGCATTTTTTCAGACAAAGCCGCATGCGTGTTTTCGGGGTAGTTGCCGTTTTGGCTGGTTTACTCTTTTTTAAAAGAAAGTTTCGCCATCTTATTATCACCGCTTGCATAGCAGTAATCGGAATAGTTGCCGTGGATCATTACCTTCCTGAAAATTTAATTTTAAATCTGTTTACCGGGGCAGCTGAAGACGTCGCAGAGGGGAGTGGCTCCTGGCGGGGAAGGCTTATGCAGCTTGAAACAGATTTTATAGAGTTTAAAGAACATCCGATAATAGGCAGCGGGGCCTCGACAATACGCCTTGACTCAGACTCTGGGTATGGTTCCACAATTCAGGGCGAAATGTATGAACTGGCCTATAAAGACGACCTGGGCTATACGCATTGGATCAAGTCCTATGGGCTTGTTGGATTGGGCTGGTTAGTCTCTTTTTTCTTCCTGCTCTGGCATTACGCGAGGAAAACTGTTCGTATGGCAGATAAAGAACACAAAGAAATAACAATTTTTTCTGTGAGCTTTGTTGTATTTATCATCGGCACTTTTATTACACTTAACCATATGATGTTTCCTCACAGCATTGTGCTAGTCAGCCTCGTTGCAGCAATAATCATCCGGATGAAATATTTTCAATCTCGCCCTCAACCAGCGACCAACCACAATTTATAATATGCAGATAGCAATCCTAGGAACACGCGGTATCCCCGCCAAGCATGGGGGCTTTGAAACCTTTGCCGAGCATTTTGCCCTCTATCTCGTGGATAAGGGATGGGAGGTGAGCATATATTGTCAGGACGAAGAGAATGGCGATATTTTTGAAGACTCTTGGCGAGGTGTGCACCGGGTCCATATTCCGGTCAGCCAGGCAGGGGCAAAAGGAACGGTGGTTTTCGACTGGAAGTCAACCTGGCACGCTACGGCGCGAAAACGGCCGGTGCTGACCCTTGGCTATAATACGGCAATTTTCTGCATGTTATATCGGTTCCACGGCATCTATAATATCATTAATATGGATGGCATCGAGTGGCGAAGAGCAAAGTGGTCATTGCCGGAGCGGGTCTGGCTGTATATGAATGAAAAACTTGGGGCCTGGCTGGGCAACCATCTGATTGCCGATCATCCTGAGATAAAAAAACATCTCATCCAGTTCGTGGGGGAACGAAAGGTAACCGTTATTCCTTATGCCGCAGATATTCTGGATGCTGCCGACGAGGGTCTGCTTGCCGCCCATGGCCTGCAAAAAAACGGATATGCCATTATTATTGCCAGGCCCGAACCGGAGAATTCCATTTTGGAGGTCGTTGCCGCCTTTTCCCGGAAAAAGCGGCATATGCATCTGGCCGTACTGGGGAATTTCAGCCCTGAGACGAATGAATACCATAAAAAGGTCATCGAAGCGGCAGGAGACGAGGTCAAGTTTCTTGGGGCCATTTATGATCAAGCCGTGGTGCAGTCATTGAGATTTTTCGCTCGTTTGTATATACACGGCCATACGGTTGGCGGAACCAACCCTTCTCTTGTGGAAGCGCTTGGCGCTAGATCGGCGGTTCTGGCGCAAAACAATAAGTTTAACCGCTGGGTTGCCGGGGAAAAAGCACGATATTTTTTGACAGAGGACGATTGCGCCCGTGAATTAGATACTATTTTGAACGATGATGCGCTGATTGCCGAGATGAAGGATTTCAGTCATCAGCAAATCACGACTCGCTTTACCTGGGATAAGGTCCATAAGGCGTATGAGCAATTATTGATTGAAGCAATGCGAAATTGACAAGCCGCTTGCGGAAATTGTTGCAATATCCCTGAGTGTACGGAGGTAAATTCCTTCCTTTGCCGCGGTTTGCTGCAATTCCTCGGTAAATCCGCTGCGGGCAAACAGGGCGAAGTATTCTTTTCTCCCCTTTTTCCCCCAATCAAGCAAGGCGGCTTTCCTTTTCAGGCCGACCAGGATATCCAGCCCCACCTTGTTGATGCTCCATTTCACTTCACCAAAGAGGATAGCATTCTCGTCTTCGTTCAAACCGGCAATGTCGATTTCCGCGTCCTTTGTCCACCAGCGGCCCACCTGGTTAAACTTCAGGGCATCCAGAAAGCCTTTTTTGACGTAAGAGCGGCAGACTGCTTCGAATGTATGGGAAGTAAACAAATCCAGGCGCGGTTTGATTTTTTTTTCGATCAGATAATCGAGTTCACGTTCCTCAATGAAGCTTTTGTTGGGGAAGATGAAGCTGAACCAGAAGCGGAAAAAATTGTCGTCCAGGACATAAATCCCTTTTTTGCTCTTCTCGAACGATTTTTCCGAAATCGGCACTTCCCTCCGGATGATCTTCAGTCCGGTCAGGACAGAAAGGTATTTGCCGACCAGATTCTTGTCGAAACCGGTTTCATTGATGATTTCGGCGGCGCGGGTTTTGCCCATGGAGATGGCGCGCAGGATGGCGAAGTAGTTACGCGGTTCCCGCAGCTCTTCCCGCAGAATAAATTCCGGTTCGCTGAAAAGATATGCTTCGGGAACCAGCATCCGGTTGCGGATGTTCGACCAGAGGTCGACCGCGGGATCGAACTGGAGGAGATAGGCCGGAGTGCCGCCGAGCATGGCGAACAAGTACATGGATTCGTCATCGGGCTTGCCGGGGAAGAACTTCCGTGCCTGCCAGAAATCGAGGGGAGTCACGAGCATCTGGCCGGTCCTTCGGCCGAACAGCGGGGATTTGTAATCCAGAACTTCTGATTCCATCATGCCGATGCTTGAGCCGAGCAGAACGAGATAAATACCGGAGTCCTTAAGCTCTTCGTCCCAGCCCCTCTGGAATATGGAGGGGACTGCCCGGTTTGCTTCGATGAGGAAGGGGAATTCGTCGATGATGACAACGACCTTTCCTTTACCCTTGAGGTAGCGGAAAAACTCATGCCAGGCGCCAAAACCTCGCGACAGCAGAAATTCGTCATTATAGAGAAGAGCTACTTTTTCCGAAAGCGACTGTAGCTGGTCTTTTTCCGGCGCTTTATCCGCCAGAAAATAGACATGGGGAACGTCCCTGGCAAACTGCTTGACTAACGAGGTTTTGCCGACCCGTCGCTTGCCGTAGAGGACGATAAACTGGGACTTCTCTTCCCGGTAAGCCCTTCGCAGAAACTCAAGCTCGTATTCTCTGTTGATAAAATTCAAGGCTTTTTCTCGTGAAAGTTGGGCCTCTGATATGGCTGCCAAATGACATAAAATTAATTTGCTTGGGCCGTCCCCACTGGCGTGAGGATAAACTGTAGCGGCAATCCTGAAAGCACAATGGATTCCAGGTCGCGCTACGCTTGCCCGGAATGACAAACTATCAGAGGCTCTTGCAAAATAAGCAAAAGGGTTCCTCCTGTCATTTCGACCGAAGGGAGAAATCTAATAAACTCGGGGCAATGAAAGATTCCTCACTACGTTCGGAATGACACTCAAGTTCATTTTGCAAGAGGCTAAGTTACTCGTAAATAATATACTTTAGAGTAACTTGTGTCAAGATTCCAGAGAGAAGTCTTCGTTTTCATGCGGAAAGCGCATGCCGGAATAACGGCTTTTTCAAGGCGAGATAGGAATCGGCGGCGATGGTCTGGCCGGATTTGATCCGGGTGTGCAAACGATGCACCCATTTGCGTACCCTGCGAAGAAAGGTGGGGCGGTGTGCTACAGTCTATCCAGCAAGGGTTTCAACTCCGGTAAGCGCTCCTGTATGACTTTCCTACGGTCTTAAGATCAACGCCCATGTAGTCATGGATCAAAACGTCACGCATGCCGGCCATCTTGTTCCAGGGGATATCGGAATATTTTCTTCGAAAGCTTGCCGGAAGATGTTTGGTTGCTTCCCCAAGAACTTCCAGACTCCTGATAACAGCATTTATTGTTTTCCTATCTGCCGCGAAGGAGTCAAAATTCATCCCGCTGGTGAACTCTTCAATTTCAGCTATCGCTGTTTTGATATCGTTTATATAATCGGAAATCTCCCGGCTGCTAGACATATTCAACCTCGGCAAGGATTCGTTTGCCAATGGCCGGCTTAAGAGCGGATTCCATAACAAGATCTACCTTAACTTTGAGTCGATCCTGCAGAAAATCACGCAGATCCAGAAAATCAAATAAATCAATCTCGCGGGTAAAAGAGACAAGAATATCAATGTCGCTTGTCTTTTTCTGTTGTTCCCTGACATATGAGCCAAAAAGTCCCACTTTCTGGACCCCGTAACGGGAATCTATCTCTGATTTGCAATTCTGGATAATTTCAACAACTTCCTTTTTCATCATGTCTCAATCCTCTGTGAACATGTATTGGAATTTGCCGGACATATTCTTGCCGAAGACTATGAGCGCGAACGTGATTCCTTAACCGCGGCCAGAATATCCTCGGTTGTTGCTTTGGTCGTGACCCCGGGGATGTCAAAAGGTGACTGGTTGGTTTTTTTGAGCACCAGGGAAAAAACTTCTCCCCCCCTGCGTTTGATCAGCACCTCTTCGTTTTTGGCGATATCAAGAACCTCGGAGAGTCGCTTGCGTGCCTCCGAATAATTATAAGCTTTCATGCTTCTACCTCCAATAAAGGAATGCCCAGTTTGACGGCAACCTTCTTCAGTGGAATATCAAGGGTAAGCAGCGGGCAACGCGCGGCGCGTGCGCATTCTAAAAAATAGGCGTCAAAAGCATATATTTTGTGTTGGCTGGCGATTGCCAATGCCTTCCTGAGATCGATACCGCGCAATTCAACAGGCACCTTCTGTATTTCGTCGTAGGCCGATAACCCCTCCTTGCTGCTCAGGCGGCCTCTCCTGATCATGGACGAAAGGGCATTGCCAATCTCAAAAGGCAAAACCTCCGGGGCAATAAGTTCGTGGCCAATCGTCAGAGAGATGATCGACTTTTTCTCTGGTTCGTTAAGGACGGCTGCCAAGAAGGTATTGGTGTCAGCGACAATTCTCATGGTACAATTGTACTAATGGGCTGCTGTCGTGTCAAGGTGAGAAAAAAATCAAATAACCTTCTCGCAAAATGTTTGTCATCCCTGAATGCTTATATCGGGGTGCCATTTTTTCGCCGGATAGAATCTGGATTCCGGCTAAAAGCCTGCCGGAATGGCGGCTTTTTTCGACTTTTGCAAGAGTCTCATATGGTTAAAAAACAAACTTGTTAATTCCGGCCTAAAGCCAGGATTATTATCTTCAGGGCTGGAACAATCAACCGGTGTCATCTCATCAAATGGCTGCTGCCAATTTCCGCCAGGGGATGAACGAGATGTTGCCGTTCGTCAGCTCCTTGTCGCCGCCATGGATGAGCAAAGCCCTGCGGTCCGTGGTTCCGGACAGCTCGCACCACTTTTTCAGGGCGAGATGGGAATCGGCGGCGATGGTCTGGCCGGATTTGATTTCGACCGGCGTCAGGCTGGCGCCGTCATCGAGCAAGAGGTCCACTTCAAGGCCTTTGCTGTCGCGCCAGAAATGGAGGTCAGCCTGTTGTCCCCGGTTGAATCTCCCCTTGAGAAATTCCGTTACTACCAGGTTTTCGAACAGTGCTCCCCGCTGGGCATGGAAGGTTATTTGCCCCTGCTCTTTTATCCCCAGAAGCCAGGCGGCCAGGCCGGTATCAAGAAAATAGAGCTTTGGGGTCTTGACCAGACGTTTGGTGAAATTGCTGAAGTGAGGACGCAGCAAAAAAATGATGTAGCTCGCCTCGAGCACCGAGATCCAGGCGGCAGCTGTGCTGTGAGTGATACCGCAGTCCGTGGCCAGGGAGGAAAGATTGAGAAGCTGTCCGCTGCGGGCCGCGCACATCCTGATGAAGCGCTGGAAGAGAGAAAGGTCGCGGATGTTGATGAGCTGGCGCACGTCCCGTTCGATATAGGTGTTGACGTAAGCGGGGAACCAGTCTGCCGGGGCGAGATCACGATCGTACAGGGGCGGATACATCCCGTACAGCATGAGGTGGTCAACATCATCAGGCAGCATGCCGGCGGCTTGCAGCTCGTCCATGGCAAAGGGGAGCAGTTGCATCATCCCCACCCGGCCGGCCAGTGATTGAGTGATACCGGACAGAAGGCCAAACTGCTGTGAACCGGTCAGGACATATTTCCCTGGAACCAGATGGCTATCCACAACTCCCTGTAGATATGAAAATACCCGCGGAGCCCGCTGGGCCTCGTCAAGTATCAGTCCATCCGGATAACTGGAAAGCAGGCCCCGTGGATCAGTTTCGGCAAACAAGCGCGTATCCGGATCTTCCAAGGTCAGATAGGGTTTACCGGGGAAGGCGCTCCTGGCGAGGGTTGTCTTGCCTGACTGGCGTGGGCCGGTGATGGCAACAACCGGAAATCCCTTGGCCAGCCGCATGATGGTGTTGTGGGCTGTTCTTTTGATCATGAGATGACAATAGTCGTTTGTTACAATTTGTCAATTGAATTTGCAAATTGTACAATTCGGGCGGGTTTGGCGACAAATTGCTGCTCCGGTTAACAAAAAATACATCAAGTGAATAGAAGACAAGCTTGGAGAGTGTTTTTCTTGTAATTATCACTGCTTTCAGCGTATTATCTCAATGTAAGAAGGTTGGATTCCCTGCTTGCATAACGGATTGAAATCGTAAATGATGAGTCTCTTGCAGTGCGAGAGAGTGCCTCCTGTCATTTCGACCGAAGGGAGAAATCTAATAAAATCAAAATAATAAAGATTCCTCACTACGTTCGGAATGACACACAAATTCATTTTGCAAAAGCCTCTGATATGCCATTATTGCCGGTCGTCATTCCGGCATGTTTTAAGCCGGAATCCAATGTTTATGGTCTCCATACCCTTAACCGGATTGAGAAATACCCTATGACCACTTCCTTTTCAGACAAAAAGTCGCTTCTTTTTTTCCCTTTTGCTGTACTGGCCAGTATCATTATCGGCTACTGGCCCATACTGCAAAAACTTGCCCTGCAGTGGAGTAAAGACGACAACAGCTACTGCTATCTCGTTGTCCCTGTTTTCCTCTATCTCTGCTGGGAGAAAAGAAATGATTTCCGCTTCGACAATTTCCTCTGGAGCAGTTGGGGTATCGTACCCGCCCTGCTCTCCGTGCTGGTGATTACCGTCGGGGAGCTGGGGTCGGTGGAGTCCCTGCTGTATATCGGCCTCTGGGGTTGCATCGCCAGCCTGCTCGTCACCCTTTATGGTCCGCGGCGCAGTCTGCTGCTCTCTTTCCCCCTGCTGATCCTGCTGTTTATCGTGCCCATGCCGCAGTATATCAATCAGGTGCTCACCTTCCGGATGAAGATGGCGGCAAGCTCCCTGTCGGTCGAGATGCTGCGGGGCGTGGGAGTTTCGGTTCTGCAGAGCGGCAATATCCTCGATCTGGGCGTCACCAAGATGCAGGTCGTTGACGCCTGCAGCGGTCTGCGTTACATCGTCTCCATGTTTTTGCTGTCGCTTCTCATCGGGCATTTTTACGCGACCGGGTTGTGGCGAAAAATCCTGCTGATCCTGCTTGTTTACCCCCTGTCCATTTTTATCAACGGTCTGCGGATCTTTATTGCCGGCTTGCTGGCCATAAACGGCCATACCCGCTTTAACGAGGGTGCTTACCATGAGATTCAGGGGATACTCGCCTTTCTTGCCGCCGGCGCGGTATTGCTGCTGGTGGCCAAGCTTGCCCAGAAAGTCGGGGTAATCCGGCAATCCAGGAAACCGCGCGATCAAGGGGGCAAACCGGCAACCTTTGGCTCCGCCCTGCTGATCGCCGTGTTGTATTGCGGTTTGTTCGGCGGCAGCGGCTGGGCGTTGCAGAGCTTGTCATCCTCCATGGTCATCCCCCAGCGCACCAGCTTTGATTCCTTCCCCATGGAAATAGCCGGCTGGCAGGGTAAGAGGAATTATCTTTCCCGAGAAATTCTCGATTCGCTGTGGTCGGATGACTACGTCAACGCCACCTATGCCAGGGAGGGGGCGCCCAATACACTGTACCTGCTTATTCCGTACTACGAATACCAGGGTACCCGGCATACGGCCCATGCGCCTCAGTCATGTCTGCTGGGCGGCGGTTTTGAACTGGTCAATTCCTCTACCAGCAGGATCACGGTGGGTCCCGGCCGGGATATTGAAATCGGGCTGCTGGTGTTGCGGAAAGGCGATACGCGGATGCTGGCCAGTTATTTCTTTTACGAGCGGGGCAGGGTCATTGTCAGCCCCTGGAAAAACAAACTCTATCTGATGTGGGATGCCTTTCGTCTGCGCCGCACCGACGGCGCCCTGGTGCGGGCGGAGATGACGGTTCCGCCTGGCCAGGATATTGCAGACGCCGAGAAGATGCTGACCGGTTTCATTGCCGAAGGCCTTTGGCCGTTGCTTCCGGTTTACATTCCCAACTGATTTTTTTTAAGGATCAACTCCGTCATGTTTCAACAGCAGGTTTACATATTAAATACCTTCCGGATGATGCTTGATGCCGTGAGCGTTATTGCCGCGGGTTACTGGGCCAGGCATCTGGTCAGCTACTATGTGCCGGATGTGGTCTGGCGCATGCCCGAAAATATTTTCATTGTCTCCGTGCTGATGATGATGTTTGTCAACAACTATGTCATGGGCCGGATGGGGATGTATGGGGACAGGCGGCATCCCTCCCTGTGGAAACTGTTCTGGCCGATGCTGAACGCGGTGCTTATCGATTTCAGCGTGCTGGCCAGCTTTGTTTTTATCTTTGAGCCTCAGGATTACCCCCGCTCCTTTCTTCTGCTCTTTGCCGGCCTCTGTCTTGTCTTGATGTTTGCCGAAAAGATCCTGCTGCGGATTTACATAAGATTTATTGCCGCCAAAGGGTTTAATGTCCGGCGCATCCTGGTGGTCGGCAACATGACCAGGGGCAAGCTGGTATCCGATCTCCTCTCGTCCCAGGTAAGTTGGGGGCATCAGGTAGTGGGGCGGCTGAAGACCTCAACGGATAAAAGCGACGGCAGCGACAGTCTCGGCACTCTGGATGATCTGCCGGAGGTGCTGCGCACCCATGCCATTGATGAGGTGGTGTTCGCCATTGACGGCGACCGGACGGTTAATCTGGCCAGGCACCTGAATTACTGCCGGCAGACCGGTATTCCCGCCAGGATCCTGCCCGCTCTCTGGCAGCCGGGGCAGCATGGCCTTTCCGTTGACCGGCTGCAGGGCGTGCCGTTTTTCACCATCCAGACCGCGAATTTCAACGCCACGGGTCTGCTTTATAAAAGAATTCTCGATATCATCGGCGGTCTCGTCGGCACCTTGATTTTTCTCTTCATATATCCTTTTGTCGCCGTTGCCATCAAGCTTGATTCGCCCGGGCCTGTAGTTTTCAAGCAGCAACGCATGGGGTTGAACGGCCGGATTTTTTATCTCTATAAATTCCGCTCCATGTATCTGGATGCCGAGCAGCGCAAGAAGGAACTCCTTGATCGCAATGAGATGGAGGGGGTGATGTTCAAGCTGAAGGATGATCCCCGTATCACCAAGGTCGGCGGATGGCTGAGAAAGACCTCGCTTGACGAGTTCCCGCAGTTTTTCAACGTGCTGAAAGGGGAGATGAGTCTGGTCGGCACCAGACCGCCGACCCTGGACGAGGTGGAGCAATATAAGCCGTGGCATCTGCGGCGTATCTCGGCCAAGCCCGGTTTGACGGGATTATGGCAGGTTTCCGGCCGCAATAAGATTACCAATTTCGACGAGATCGTGGAGCTGGACTGCCGCTACCTTGACCAGTGGCGCTTTTCCGATGATCTGAGGATCCTTTTTAAAACCGTTATGGTGGTGCTGAAGAGGAAGGGGGCCATATAGTAGGTTAGCTGATGGCTCATGGCTCATAGCTGGTGGCTGGTGGGGGAAAGCCATGTGCCATCAGCCACCAGCTATGAGCTATGAGCCATCAGCCATGAGGATGGTAGGGCGGCAAACCTTTGCCGCCATCAGTGCCGCTGGCGCGGGAATAAAATTTTTTCTTGGAATTTGTTAAATTATATTAACAAAGATATTCTTTTCTGTTATTAATGTTAAATATGATTAACATTAATAACAAAGAAGAAACGGTTTTAAAAACCTTGGGAGATCGGCTTCGGGAAGCCAGGCTGGCTCGTAACGAGAGCCAGGAGGTTTTCGCCCAGAGGTTGGGTCTTGCCCGCCAGTCTTATGGGAAAATGGAGAAAGGGAATCCCTCGATCCCTGTGGGATATTGGCTGCAAGCCAGCAGCATCCTGGGACGCCTGGATACCTGGGGGAAGGTCCTGCAGGAGCAGGAGGATCTTTTCCTTCAGTATGAGCAAAACCAAGCAGGCCGGAAAAAAGCAGGCAGGCGGCGAACGAGTAAAACATGATACGCCTGATGGTCTGGCTGACAGATACGGACGGCACGGCACTTCCTGCCGGAGAATTGGTGGTTGGCGACCCTGCTGAAAATGGCGCTCTGCACGGTCAGTTCCGGTATGATCCGCAATATTTGCACCATCCGGCGGCCTTTGCCCTTGACCCGATACATTTGCCATTACACGCCGGCAATTTTGACGCTGATCGCCCCCGGGCCGGCGTGCACGGAGTTTTTGAGGATAGTCTGCCCGACGACTGGGGAAGGCGGCTCCTGGCGCGGCGCCACAAGCTACTCAGACATGAACAGCGCGTACCCCATCTTCTTCGCTTGATTGGCGCTGGAGGACTCGGCGCCCTGAGCTTCAGCGGGGATCAAGCGCCGGCCGCCAGACAGATCGGTATTGCAGGACATAACCTGTCCAGACTGCTGCAACTTGCCGAGGCGTTTGAAAAAGATATAACAACAGTTGAAGATGATCTGGCCCTGCTGTTTGCGGCAGGAAGCTCTCCTGGAGGTGCGCGGCCCAAGGTTGTGGTCGAGCATGAGGGGAAATCATGGCTGGCGAAATTTCCGAGTATCCGTGACCAATTTGATGTAGTAGCGCTTGAGGCCGCATCAATGCACCTGGCCAGGCGGGCCGGCGTCAAGGCGGCACACAGTGAATTAATTGCCTGCGGATCGAGACGCGCCCTGCTTGTTGAACGTTTCGATATTGCCCCTGGCGGGGGAAGACGCCACATGGTAAGCATGCAGACCCTGGCAGGGGCTGACGGATATTACCATCTCGGTTACCGCGATCTGTCAGAGATCATCCGCCGGATATCAGCGGGTCCCGCGGAGGATCTCAGTCAATTATTCAAGCAGATGTTGTTTAACATCTTGCTTGGCAACACTGACGATCATCTGAAAAATTTCTGCATGCTCCATGGCGAAGAGGGCTGGCGTCTCAGTCCCGCCTTTGATCTGGTTCCCAATATTGGCCAGAGCCTCGATCATCAATTGCACATCGGGGGTGAATTTAGAGCACCCGATCCTGCTGCCCTGCTGCGCGAAGCAGAAAATTTCGGCATAAAAGGGCGGCAAAGGGCAATGAAGATTATTGCTGAAATCCATGAAATTGTTGCCGGCTGGCAGGATGTCTTTGAACATTTCAAGGCGCCTGCCGCCGACATTGAAATCCTGGGGAGGGATATCAAAAAAAGATTGTCGCGCCTGAAGCAATAGGTCACATTGCCCTCATCAGCCATCAGCCATCAGCCATCAGCCATCAGCCATCAGCCATCAGCTATCTATACCGGACAGCCGCCGTATCCTTCTCAACGGAGCTGACTTCCTGGCTGAAGAAAGCATTGTTGATTGTTAAGGTGTTCAGGGTTTCGAAAACATGGCTTATTTCGCTGTCCAGGGACTGCTCTTCCTCCATCATGATTTCCCGCCCGGCCACCGGGGTGAAATGATCATCTGCGGCTGCGCTGGTCACGCTGTAGGCGATCTTCTGGCCATTGATGGTCACCGTTCCCGAGGATTTCGGGCTGTAAATGGCCAGGTAGCCAATAGTTTCCGTTACGTGGCCGCTGGTCATTCTCGCCTCCTCTTCAAAAAGCGCCGCTTCAAAACCCAGGGTGGTGACATTTCTGGCCCGGACAGTCACGGTATCCGCGCCATTGTAAGTCTGCATGGTCAAAAAGACAGCGGGCATCGCGGTAAAGGGCTGGCTGAAACTTTTCTTGCCCCATAAGCCGAGGCCGGTGAGCGGCAAGGTCCCCACTTCCCAGATGCTGCCGTCCGCCATTTTGTATGATCCCGGTTCCATGACCAGCCAGGAACCGTTTTCCAGTTTATGGACGAGGGGGGCTTTTGCGCTTAAGTACATCCATTCCTGAAATTTGATATCAAAGGAGGCGGCAGTGACATTGCGGAGGCGGGTAACGCCCGGGTCAGCATCATTATACGAGGGCGGGCCGGTAATGACAACCGGGTTGTCAAGGGTTGCCTCCAGGGGCACGGTGTACCAGAGATCGGTAAAGGCGGCTGTTGAGTAGACGGAGGGCCGTTTTCTTATGCTGAACGGATCAGCGCCAAGATGGCTCACCGTCTGGCTGAAAAATGACCTGCCTATCCGCAGCACATTGACGGATTCAAGTATGTGCCATGTTTCCGCATCAAGGGACTGTTCTTCCTCCAGTCTGATCTCCTGGCCGAGAATGGAGGTGAAGTTGGAGTCCGTCGGGTTGCGGGCCAGACGGTAAACAGCGTCAAGGCCGTTGAGTTCTCCGGCCGGGCTGGGGGTATACACGGCCAGATAGCCGATTTTTTCTATGACATGGCCATCCAGCAGTGCTTCTTCTTCAAACAGGGCAACCTTGAATTGCGCCTCGGTCACATCCTTTACCCTGACGATAACCGGCTGTGCTCCGTTGTAAGTCTGCACGGTTAAAAACAAATAAGGAGCAACGGGGAATTTGGCGGCGAAATAGATGGTCTTCCAGGAAACGGTGGCGGCGGGGGCGGAATGGTCAAAGGAGCCCGCTTCCCAGATGGAGCCGTCCGCCATGGCGTGAACCCCTTCTTCCAGGACCAGGTAGGAGCTTTCTTCAAAATCGTGCGCCCCCAACCCTTGATTGATCAAATACTGCCATTCCTGGAATTTGATCTCAAAGGAATTTCCGGCCACATTCCGCAGGCGGATCACCCCCGGAGCAACATCATAAGAGGAGGAAGGGCCGGCAATGACAATCGGGTCATTAAGTCCTGCATTGTGTGTGACGCCCTGCCAGTCGTTGTTGAAGGTGGCTGATCCCTTTACCCCGGCTCCTTCCGGATACGCCGTGGTGGTGAAAAGAGCGGCGGCAACGCCGGGCTCACTGTCGTCGCCATCCAGTATGGTGTCACCGTCGGCATCATCATCAAGCAGGTTGACGATGGTATCCGCGTCATAATCCTCATTCCAGTTTGCACCCCACAGATTAAGCTCTTCCCCGTCGCTTAAGCCGTCATTGTCGGAATCGGCCGCGTTCGGGTCGGTGCCGTACAGATTGATTTCGTCACTGTCGCTGATGCCATCGCCGTCGCTGTCCGTAACTGTCTGCGCCGGGGCGGAATAGGTAAAGGCAACCTCGGCGGAAAAGCTGCCTTCCGCGGTTGGCGAATAGGCGGTGCAGGCCAGGTAATAGGTTTTCCCATCCTCAAGCGGGGTAATGACATCCTCTATATTACAGGATGTGACATTGCCTACATCCGTGAAGGCCGTGTATTGATGGGAAACGGCGCCGAAATGGATTTTATAGCCAGTGACATTTTCAATGGGGTCATTGGCCGCCCAGGTCAGGGTCGTTGCCTGGCAGAGGGGAGTCAGGCTGAAAAAGACGAGAAAAAAAGCAAACAGGGCGATTGGCCATGGGAAAATGATCCGTTTGCGGAAAGGGGCTCCGGAAATTGCCGGGTGCTGGAAGTTCTTAGCTGTCGAAAAAAAGCGGAAAGGTTTTGCAAATACGATCATTTTGTCCGGAATCCATGGAAAGCAAATTTTAACAATTCGAAAACATTACAAAAAGGCAAATTGCAGTAAGTCGTAGCATTATTTGTGCCAATTAACTCGGACAGAATGGGTCAGCACAAAAAATGCTCTTGACGCGTAAAAAAAATGGCGGACGAGAAGCAAAAGAGTTCAATCCGCTGCTGTTGCCGGGTGCCGGTCGGCAACTTCCGCCGGTTTGTGTTGCTTTATGGCAACACAGTGTTGCCCGATTTTTGTCATTTTCTAAACGATTTTTAGATAACGGGGAGAATTGTCTTTATTTACAGCGGATTATCATTTGGCATGCTTGTCAGCTTTTCGCGACACATCAGCGGATGTATCCCTGCTCTTCCAGGTAAAGCAGAACTTCCTGGGCCGCCTCGGCCGGGGTCATTTCGCTGGTGTCAATGGTGATTTCAGGGTTTGACGGAGGGGTGTAAGGGTCGGAAACGCCTGTGAATCCTGGTATTTTCCCGGCCCGCGCCTTGGCGTACAGTCCTTTTCTGTCTCGTTGCTCGCAGACTTCGAGCGGGGTTGCCATGTATACCTCAATGTAGCCGCCGCATTTACTGATAAGCTCCCTGTTTGCCTGGCGAGATTCCTCGTAGGGCGCAATGGGGGCGCACAGGGCTATGCCGCCGTTTTTGGTGATTTCGCTGGCCACAAATCCTATTCTGGTAATGTTAAGATGGCGATGTTCCCTGGAAAAGGTCAATTCACTGGAAAGATTTTTCCGGACAATATCGCCGTCAAGCAGGGTTACCGGCCGGTCTCGCATTTCCAGGAATTTTACCATCAGCACCTTGGCCAGGGTAGACTTGCCGGAGCCGGAAAGTCCTGTAATGAATATGGTAAATCCTTGTTTGGATCGAGGGGGGAAGGCGCGTCGCAATTCGGTGACAACCTCGGGGTAAGAGAACCAGTCAGGGATGTCCAGACCGTTTTCAAGGCGTCTCTGCAGTTCACCCGAGGAGATGGTTTTTACCTTCATGTCTTCCCGGACCTCATGCAGGGGCACGTATTGGGCCTTGTCCTCCACATAAACCATTTTTTCCTCGGCAACCATCTTGATGCCGGTTTCCTCTTCATACTGCCTGACGAGTTTTTGCGCCTCGCCGGCCGCATAGAAATTTTTCCGGTGCAATTGGCTGGCAAAGGGATCGCCATGGTCGTCCGCCACCAGAAAATGGCTGCAGCCGAAATTTCTCTTGATGATGGCCTGCCAGAGCGCCTCCCTTGGCCCGGCCCAGCGGTTGGCCAGGGGAAGAAGGCCGAGGCTGATCATGTTTTTCGGAAATTTTTTGATAAACTCCTGGTAGCAGCGGACATGGGTGTAATGATCGAGATTTCCGGGATGTTTAAGTCCGGCGACAGGCTGCAGGAAAATGTTGGCGCCCGCCTCCCGGGCCGCCTTCATGATCATTTCCTTGTGGGCGCAATGAAGATAAGCGTCCGTGTGAAATCCGAGGACATGGCGCCAGCCGTTCAAGGAGAACCGGCGGTGGCTTTCCGCCGGAGAGAGGCGTATTTCCTTGAAATCATAGTGGATGGGGAAACTGATTCCTGCCAGGGTGCCGCCGACATACCAGCTATTGACATTCTCGTAGAGATCCTTCACGCCGGGATGAAGCGCGGCATCGTCCGTGCCGAAAACCGCGGCGGCCTCTTTTTGCTTATCCGGCTGCCAGATGCCGGAAATAGTGAGGATGGCCAGCAGGAATCCCTCCTGATCGTTTAAGGCCAGTTTGTCACCCGGCTTCAGGGCGGCGCCGATTTTTTCAGGGACATCCAGGCAGACCGGCATGGGCCAGACGGTATTGTCGCTCAGGCGCATCCGTTCCAGCACGCTCTGGTAGTCGTCCTGGTCCAGGTAGCCGTCGAGCGGGTAAAAAGCCCGGTTTAGGAGCAGTTCCAGATCGCAGATCTGGCGGGGATTCAGGTCAAGGGCAGGATAACCCAGGGCTTCCTGTTTGAGGGCCTCGCTCCGCCTGAAATGGACGAGCAGGCTTTCGGAATAGTCGTTCATGAAAAGTGCCTAAAGTTCTTGAATTGGTAGTGGTGGGCAGGCTTTATCGCCCACGAATCCGCCTGGGCAAATGATAAAACTATTTGTACACCCTGCAGCCGGTCACGTCGATTCCGTGACATTGTTCACCATGTAAGGTGGGCGCAAGGTTATCGTGCCCACCGGTTTGTCGCTTCGCAACTTGAACTTTACCTAAGGCAAGGGCAGAATGCAAAAAAGAAATTAGGGAGACT
>JACRCD010000050.1 GCA_016219175.1 Deltaproteobacteria bacterium
ATGGCTTAGAGGCAACAGGCATAAAAAAAACTTCACCGCCGCCTTTTGTCTTTTGCCTTCTGCCTCTTGCCTGATCCCCTAAAAAATCACCATTCCAGGCCGAGCATCAGGCAATTGATGCCGCTGCCGATGCCGAGCAGAGCCGCCCGTTGCCCGGCGCGCAAAACATGCTGTTCCAGGGCGACCGACATGGTCAGCGGCGCGGAAACTGATCCAACATTACCCCAAAAAGGCAAAGTTTCAAAATTTTTTTCAGGATTCAGCTTTAAAGTCTCAAATAAAAACTGGGCATGGGCCCGGCCGACCTGATGGCAGAAAAAATGATCAATGTCATCATTTTGCCATTGCAGCTCATCCAGGAAATCGTTCCAGTTAAGAGCAGCGGTTTCAACCCCGCGTTTCAGCAACTCCTCGGAATCGGTCGCCATAAGGATCCCCTCTTTACTCTGCTGGCCGCCCCGGCAGAGATCAGTATGGCTGCTGTTGGCCCGTATCGCACCTCCCGCAAGCAAATGTCCGGTATCATGAACCTCCCTGTCGCCAAGCACCATGGCCACGGCTCCCGAACCGATGGTAAAGGAGGCAAAACTTGGTTTAACCGTCTTTCTGGTCAGGGTGTTGTCAGCCAGCAGGTGCCGGATCGTGAATTCGACCAGGTCCTCGGCGGTCTCGCCGGCCACCACCAGCCCTTTTTTGACCTGGCCCAGTTCGATCATATTGGCCAGCACCGTCATGCCATTTAGAAAACCAAGACAGGCATTGGACAGATCAAAGACCTGGCATTGGGCCGGCAACCCCAGTTGCCGGTGGACAAAGGAAGCCGTGGCCGGCTCCATCATGTCCCGCGACACCGAGGCAAATATCAGGCAGCCGATTTCTCCCGGCTCTACCCCTGCCGCGGCCAGGGCCTTCCTCCCCGCCATAACGGCGCCGTCGCTTGGTTTGGTCCCGCGGTTCCAGAAACGGCGCTGCCGGATGCCGCTCATCAGTTCCAGACGGCCCTCCGGCAGTTTTAATCGTTGATAAAGCGGGGCAAGACGATCCTCGAGCGCCTGGGACGTCATGACATTCGGCGGGGCCTCGTAAGCGGGAGGATACAGGCAGACTCGTGTGTAGCGCATGGGAAATCAACCAACGACTTTGGCGACGATGTCGTGATCGAAATAATTGATACCCATGCCGGCATCAACCACCAGACATTGAGCCGTGATACCCGAGGAGCGCGGCGAAAGCAGGAAAACGGCCGCATCGGCCGCCTCCTGGGTTTGCAGGGCCTCCTTACGCAGGGTGGCGGTTTCCGCAAAAAGATAGCTGTCCACGTAGCCGGGGATTCCCGCGGAAGCAGAGGTCTTCAGCAAGCCCGGGCAGACCGCGTTGAAACGCACCCGGGAAAATCCCGAAAAACTCTTGGCCAGAAAACAAAGCGATGACTCCAGCGCGGCTTTGACCGGGGCCATGTATCCGTAATTTTCAGCGGCCATGCGGGTGGTGGAAATCGAGATGGTCACCACCGATCCATCCCGGGCCAGATGTTCTTTAAAATGGTTGCAGAGTGCTATCAGGGAAAAGCAGGAGATATCCACGGCCTGGAGAAAATCCTTTTTGAGCGTCTCGTGGAACGGCTTCATGCCTTCGGAATAATTGGCATAGGCAATGGAATGCACCAGACCCGCCAATTTCCGCCCGGCAAGCCAGGAGGCGATTTCATCACGGACCTTTATGATGTTTTCCTCCCTTTCCACATCGCAGAGAAAGACCTTGGCCCCGGGGAAAAGCTTTTCCGCCGCCTGGCGCCTTTCGTCACTTCTGACAACATGAAGCACCTCCGCGCCTTGGGCCCGGAGCGTCGCACCAATGGCATAAGCCACGGATTTGCGGTTGGCCAGGCCGAAAACGGCAAAAATCCTATCCTGCAATTCAAGAAAACTCATGTCTTTCTATTTGTTTCAGCGTTTCAGAGCTTGAACGTTTTAACCGATTTTGTTACTCAAGGCACAGGCAAATTCCACCTTGACCGCTGTTTCGTCATGGACCAGAACCCTGCCCTTTAAAAACCAGGCGGGACCGACCTGTTCCTTAAGCTTGACCTCCAGCGTCAGGGTTTCTCCAGGCCGTACTTCCCGTTTAAATTTGGCGCCAATAATCCTGGTCAGCACCGGAATACCCGGCCGAACGAGCCCGGAATCCTCAAGGCTTTGCTTTCTGATCAACTCCGACACAAGAAGGGCGCCGGCCTGAAAAACAGCCTCGCAGAGAATAACTCCGGGGAGAAGCGGATAATGGGGGTAATGACCCTGAAAAATTTCCAGATCAACAGGCACGATTTTTTCGGCAACCAGGCTGTCATCATCAAGACGTATCACCCTGTCAACCCAGAGGAAAGGAGGGCGGTGCGGAATTCTCTCTAAAACAAAATCAGAGTCCACCGTGCACATCCAGGACAGCCCCGTTGATGTAGGAGGCCCCTGCCCCGCCCAGAAAGAGAACGGCCTCGGCCACCTCTTCCGGGGTGCCGAAACGGCGCATGGGCACCATTTTTTTATACTCGCCGAGCTGTTCCGCGGAAAGACCGTCCAGGAGTTCCGTGGCAATAAAACCGGGTGACACGCAGTTCACCGTGATATTTCGTTTGGCCGTCTCCTTGGCCAGGGATTTCATCATGCCGACCTGGCCCGCCTTGGAGGCGGCATAATTGGCCTGCCCGGCAAAACCCATATGGGCCATGGGAGAGGTGACGAAGATGATGCGGCCGTATTTCTGTTTCATCATGAGCTGAACCGCAAATTTCGCCATGTTGTAGGAGCCGGTAAGATTGACATCAATGACACGCCGCCAGTCCTCTTCCTTCATCATGGCCAGCACGCCATCACGGCGAATCCCAGCATTGCTTATCAGCACATCGATGGTGGCGAATTCCTGCTCAACCAGGCTGTAGAATTGTTCCACAGCCCGGTAGTCGCTGACATCACATTGATGAAGCCGGAGACGGTCGCCATGGGTGGCGCACTCTTGCCGGAAATCCTCAGCCGCCTCGGTGTTGCCGCCGAAAATGCCGATTACCGTGGCATTGCGCCGCAGAAAGGCCAGGGAGATGGCCCTGCCCAAACCCCGGGTTGCCCCTGTCACGATCACTTTCCTATTGGTAAAATCAGCCATAATCAACTTCTCAGATACGCGTCAGCATCATTAGCGACAATAACCCCGTAATTGATGGCGCCAAGCCAGCCGGACATGATAATGCCCACGGAACCGACATGAAAAAGCCCGGGGACAACCTTGAAAATCTTGCGGGATATGTCAAGACCGGGGAATTTCGTGCCGAAGGATGTCCCCTTGGTATGCAGGGTGTAGCGATTGAAGGTTTTCGGCGTGGCCGCTTCAAGCCAGTCGCACTTGTTGCGGATGCCTGGAATATACCGTTCCAGATCATCAAGTGAACGTTCGATCATGGCCGCCTTGGCCGCCTTGTACTCTTCCTCTGATAATCCCGCCCAGTCATCGTAGTTGCCGTTCATGGAAGCCACGACCGTATAATCCGGGTGTTCCGGCCGCGTCAGCGGATAATAAATGGAAAAAGTCCTGCTTTTCGTTTCCATCTCCCGCATCCGGGCGGAATCAAAGCCAGGCTCCGTTGAGGTGAAGAGAAGATCGCCGACCTCGGGAAAAGCTTCCCCTGGTTTGATGCCGATATAAACCTGGCAGCTGGAATTATTGACGGTCACCCTGTCAAATTCCGAGAGAAAATGCTCGGGAAAGGCCTCCCGGCCGGCCAGATCGTCAATGGTATTGGTGATGCCGCTGTTTGATATGACACAGGGAGCGCATATCACCCGGCCGGCCACCTCAACGCCCCGCACCCTGCCCTGTTCAATGACGATGCGCTCAACCTTTGCCCTGGTGCGGATGGTGACGCCATTGGCTTCCAGCTCATCGCTCATCAGGCCGATCAGACGGTCCGTACCGCCCTGAAAGGTAAAAACCCCTTTGTCCATGAAATTGGAAAAAACAATGCCATAGGTAATGGCGGGATCATCGAGGGTTGAACCGTTGGCATAGGCAATCGGCTCCATGAGCAGCCGATGGACATCCGTGCGGCCCGGGAAAAACTGCTCAAAAAGTTCCCTGGTGGACATGGACAGATCATCATAGAAATTCATTTTTCGCACCGTGGTGAAAAAATCATCGATCACCGTGGTGGAAATCCCGAATTTTCCTTGCAGAATCGCGGTAAAATCCTGCCGGTCGAAACTGGTTGTCAACGAAAATTGCGGGTTGTCGAAGACGATATTCTTGAGCTGGACAATGGAGTTTTTGATGGCCTCGTTCCAGTACTTACGGCATGTTTTCACCATGCCGTAAGGAAAACCATGGAGGGAGACGTCAAAGATATGACTTTTGCGCTTAAACCAGGTGGCCAACCCACCCAGACGATGATGATGCTCAAGCAGGAGAACGCTATGCCCCGCCCGGGCCAGCCTGTTTGAGACCGTCAGACCGCCAAGGCCCGAACCGACCACTATGACGTCGTAACTGTCTTTCAGCTTTTCTATTGATTGATAAACCATTTAAAATAATTGAAAATTGGAAATTAACAATTGAGAATGAGCGGATATTGCCATTTCATCCTCAATTCGCAATTAAATCACATCAAACTGATCCGCCAATCAGTGGCAATTGACAATTATCAATGGTCAATTGCCTTTAAAATATGTTGATTGACGATGCTGACCCCGCTCAGCATGGCCCCGACAATACCCAGAAAACCCTGATCGGTCCCCGCTATAAAGAGATTCCCGCAGGGCGTTATGCCATCCTTGACCTTCACCGGACTGCCATAGACAGCCCCTTGGGCCTTGGCTGTGTACTTTTCAATGGTCACCGGGGTAAAACTGTCCTCATATACAATGTTTTGCTGATAATTCCCAATAATTTTAGAGGTAATCCGCCTTGATTTGGCCCCCCACTCTTCCTTCATGGCCTTATAGTCGAGAGCAGAGGCTTTTTTCCACAGATCATAATTGGCGGCATGGGTAATACGGATCTGAAAATAGTCGGCTGGAGGAATGCCGACAAAATGCTCGGGAAAGCAGATTACCCCCCAACTGGGGTCAACGGCCTCCCGCGGCCGGCCGTAATCGAAGCGGTCAGCAAGGCAATAGAAGATGATCGTGTTATCAATCCGGACCGTTTCCCTGGCCTGCCGCGGCAAAATATAGATCGACTCGACAAAACTCATCCTGCCCGCATATTTCTCTTCCTGCCTGGGCAGAGCGAGCAGCTCGAAGGTCCCCGGCGCCCCGATGGTTGACACAACCGCATCGCAGCTTATGGTCTCTCCGCCGGCCAGCACAACCCCGCAGGCCTTCCCGTCCCGCAGCGCAACTGACTCGACCTTACTGTTATAGCGTATTTCACCCCCAAAAGAGATGAATTTATCAACCAGCAGGGAAAGAAAATCCTTCATGGTGGCGCCCGGCCGGAAAAAGCCTTCCTGATAAATAGATCGAAACATGATGACAAACTGCGAAAAATCCATGTCATGCTCTTCGCTGTTGCCATACACCATGAGAGGCAGGAGTAGCATATCCGTAAGGAGTGGGTCATGCAGATACCGGCCCAGGACCGTCCGGGTTGAAACCCACTTTTTCGGCGTAAAAGGATCATACGCATCGACAATGGCAAGCAGTTTTTCGAAGCCGTCTCTTTCTCCGGGAAAGCGGCAGGCTATTTCCTCCCGCAGTAGGGCGAAATCATTTGAAAAAGAAAGCGTATTGTTCCCCTGAAAATAAATCAGGGAAGAATACTGCTCACGGGTAACGAATTCCTGCCGGGAAAGTTTGAGTTGTCTGAAAAGGCGGTTCAAGGGCGCACGTTTCTCCCCCGGTCCGGCAAAATTCGTCATGGCATGGAGGCCGGTTTCGAGCAGAAAACCCTTGCGGTAATAGTAGGAGTTTAACCCGCCGGGGATGGCGTGTTTTTCCAGGATCAGGACCGACCCGCCAAAACGGGCGAAACGGATACCGGCGGCCAGCCCGGAAAGGCCGCCGCCGATGATAATGAGAGAATAATCAGCCACCGGCTGTTGTTACAATCCCTTCAACTTTGGTTCCAGATAATTGACGCAGCTGGTTAAGGTGGCCAGCTCCGGATAATCCGCCTCGGGGATCTGGAGTTTATAACGTTTCCTCAGCTCCATGACGATATCAAGAAAATCCATGGAATCCAGATCGAGCTGATCACGTAAGGGCTCATCCGCTTTGAGATCCGCCATGTCCGCATCTTCGTCAATATCTGCGATTATTTCTAAAATGACGTCTTTTATTTCACCACGTGTCATTTACTACTCCGTACAGGTTAAAAAGAAAAACAGGGGTTGAGAACGCATCAACCACCATATTTTGTGACAATCACCACGGAATTTATTCCGACCATGCCGAATGAGTTATTCAAGATTGAGCTGATGTTGTCAAGCTGTTTCGGCGCATTGACGACAATATTCGGCAAAGAACAATCAGGGTCCAGGGTGTCCAGATTAATCGTGGGATGAACGAGGTTGTCCGTAAATGAGGGTAGATTGCCGGCCAGCTCCAGGACACCGGCCGCTCCCATGGCGTGGCCGATAACACTTTTAGTATTATTGATGTGGGTCGAGGTGCTTGCCGCAAATACCTCTCTTATGGCCCGGCACTCCTCCACGTCACCCTGCCTGGTGCCGGTGGCGTGGGTATTGATAATATCAATATCCCCAGGGGCGAGGTTTGCGCGCTGCAAGGCAAGCAGCATGCACTCGGCCTGGCGCGGGCCGTAGGGCAGGACAAAATCCTTGGCGTCGGAGTTCATGGCATAACCAGCTATTTCCCCATGGATCCTCGCCCCGCGCTCAAGGGCCGCATCAAGACGCTCCAGGGCATAAACACACCCGCCCTCCGAGATGACGATGCCGTTCCGGTCACAGTCAAACGGCCGGGAAGCCTTTTTGGGATCAGCATGCTCAGCCAGAGCCCCCTGGGCCTTGAAACTGGCGAAAATCCCGAATGACCCGGTGCATTCGGAAATGCCGCCGCAGAGAGCCATGTCGACTTCGCCGAGCCTGAGCATCTGCGCCCCCTGAATAAGGGCGGCATTACCCGCGGCGCAGGCTGCACCCACGGAATAATGGGGACCGGTGATACCCAGATTCATGGTTATCTCCCCGGCCGGATTGTTTAATACCGTACGCGGGTTATGGTGATGGGTCCAGTAATCGACATTATAGTCGAACTTGCTGATATTATAGACTTCATTTTCCGTCTCAACCGTGCCATGCTCGGTGAGCCCTATATAAACACCGGTTTTGGCCCGGTCGTGCCTACTGAAGTCTATCCTTGCATCCACCAGGGCCTCGTTGGCGCAATACACCCCGATGCAACCGGCCCTGGTGCCCCGCTTGTTTTCTTTTTTTTTGCGGTATTTCGTCTCGTCAAAAGAACATATCCCGGCCGGAACCTTGCCCATATAGCGCAGATCCATGGTCGTGATCTCACTGATGCCGCCAAGCAGTTTTCGACGGAACTCCCGCAGGTTGTCCGCATTCGGCGCGGCAAGGCCCACCCCAGTGATGACGATTCTTTGATTATCCGGTAAATATTTCATATATATGTGTTGGTCTAAAAAATAGAACTTTTCTATATAACTGATTTTTCAGACCATGTCGACCAAGAAAATAATGAAAAAGCGAGGAAGTATGCAAATCGATGGGCTGTTGCCGGAAGACTGTGTATATGCGCGTTCTGTTTTCTTGCCTCGGGCTGAAGGCATAAGTGAAGGTGCTTTTCTTCTGCTTTATGCCTATTGCCTCTTCAGAAAAGAGACTTTCAATGCCCCTGTCGCCCCTCGACAACCCGCAGGGAGATGGCGCCTCTGGCAATGTTTTTCTCCTTGTCGCTGACATGCAACCCGCTGTATTCAGGCACGATTTCCCGCAGATTTCTGATAAGTTCCGGCACGTCGCGGCTGCCGGCCGCCCGATTCAGCTGATCGAGAACAGTGGTCAGCCAGTTCCAGTCGCACTGTCGCGAGCGGGCCAGTTGCAGTTTCGGATGCTTGGTACCCTGAAGATTTTCTCCTTCATGAAAAAGCTCTTCATAGAGTTTTTCCCCCGGCCGCAACCCGGTATACTCAATTTTAATATCCCGGTGGGGAACCAGTCCCGACAAACGGATCATCTGTTCCGCCAGATCCTTGATCAAAACGGGCTCGCCCATTTCCAGCACAAAAATTTCACCGCCCTTGCCCATTGATCCTGCCTGCAGAATAAGACTCACCGCCTCGGGGATGGTCATGAAATACCGCTTTATTTCCCGGTGGGTTACCGTCACAGGCCCACCGTTATGGATCTGTTTCTCAAATAAGGGGACAACGGAACCCGCCGAGCCTAAAACATTGCCGAAACGGGTAGTGATAAAACTCGTTTGGGAGCGGGAATCCAGATTCTGGCAGTAAATCTCGGCGATACGCTTGGTTGTGCCCATGACGTTGGCCGGATTGACCGCCTTGTCGGTGGAAACCAGGACAAAACGCTCGATCCCATACCGATCGGCGGCATCCGCCACGATTCTCGTGCCGATGATGTTATTGCTCACCCCTTCGGCGGGATTTACCTCAAGCATGGGCACATGCTTATAGGCCGCGGCATGAAAAACCACCTGCGGGGCAAACTTCCTGAAAACCCAGTCCACTCTTTCCCGGTTCTTGATATCCCCAAGCACCATGACGATTTTCAAAGCGGGGAATAAGGCGCGTAACTCATTATCAATGACATACAGATTAAATTCGCCATGATCAAAAATAATCAGGCGTGAGGGGTTCAACTTGGCCACCTGCCGGCAGAGTTCGGAACCGATCGAACCGCCGCCGCCCGTGACCAGCACCGATTTGCCCTTGAGATAGCCCGAGATGGCCTGATGATCCAGTTTAATCATGTCGCGGCCCAGCAGATCATTTAGGGTTAAAGGCCTGAGCTGCTCGGAATTGACCTTGCCGTCGGCCAATTCCTGGATTGACGGCAGGGTTTGGCACTTAACGCCATTTTTAGCACATTCCAGGACAAGACGCTTCACCGTCTCCCTGCGCGCGGAAGGTATGGCCATCAACACCAATTCCACATCCAGCATGTCAACAACTTTGCTGATATCTTTAAATCCGCCGTAAACCCTGACCCCATGGATCTCCCGGTTGTGTTTTTTCGGGTCATCGTCAACCAGGGCCACGGGCTGAAATTCCTGCTTGTGTATCAAATCCCGCAGCAACAACTCACCGGCATGGCCCGCGCCGACAATAAGCGTCCGTTTGCCCTCGGTATGCTGCAATTGCAAACGATGGTCCTTGAACCATCGATAACACAGGCGCGGGGCGGCCAAGCCAAGAATAAGCAGCAGCGGCGCCAGTAAAAGAACGGAACGGGGAACGCCCTCAAGACGGAAGAGCACCGCGCCGAGCAGGGTAACAACCAGCGCACCCAGCACGGCGGATTTCAAAATCCTGCTCAGATCCGGCAGGGAAGCAAAGCGCCACATGCCGCGGTACAGACCCAGTATCCAAAAAATAACCCCATGCACAGGCAGGGCTAGCCCGGCAATGCGCCAGAAACCCGTCACATAACTCGGCGGTATTTCCTGCAGATTGAAACGAAACCAGTAGGCGGCTAAAAAAGCAACCGGCACCCAGAGCAGATCATGAATGAAGGCGGCCCACCGGTTAAATAATATTCTCCGCAAATAGCGTTGTAACAATTTTTTCTCCCTACAGGGGTCAAGCAGCAGCAACTTGACCCTCAAGAATCAGACCTTCCCGCCCCGACATGGATCGCCAGCCAAACCAGGGGAACAAATGCAATCACAGCAAAAATAATAGCATACTCCAGATATATATCAGCAAAAAAAGAGAGCGGGAACAACCAAAAAAGATTCACCGCCAAGACGCCCAAGGTGACCTTCAGGTGTGAACCCCACCTGCGCGCAAGAATCTGATAGGTGTGACTGCGATGGGCGAGATAAAATTTCTCTCCCCTGGCAATGCGCACAGCAAGCGTGAAGGTTGCATCAACGATAAATATTCCGTACAGAATAAGCCAGCTCCAGACACTCACCCCGCCGCGCAGAGAGGTGAGCAGGGCCATGATACCCAAAACGATGCCGATAAAACCGCTGCCGGCATCGCCCATGAAAATCCTGGCAGGGGGCCAGTTCCAGACGAGAAACCCCGCTGTCGCCGCGCCAAGCAATAGGAGCCAGACCACAAAGCCGGAGGAATCCTGATGCAGCCAGAGAATAAGGGCCCCGCCCCCACTTACGCTCAGCGTTTCAATGGCTGCCAGACCATCAATACCATCCATGAAATTGTTTAAATTCAGGACCCAGACGAGCAGGAAAATAATCAGGGGATACCCCAGCCAGCTCCATTCCGGCTTGACCGGCCAAAACAGCGGCGAGGCAGCGCTTAAATCGGCAAGATACACGGCCAGAAGGGCGGCAACCACATGCATGGCCAAGCGCACTTTTGCCGGCAGCCCCCCGCGGTCATCCATAAAACCGACGACCGCCACCAGGCAGCCGGGCAGACAGACCGAGAGCAGATCCTGCCGGCTGATTCTTCCGGAGACGGCAAGCAGCAGGGAGGCGACGGCAAAGCAGACGACTATGGCTACTCCGCCCCCGCGAGGGGTGGGGAGCAGATGGGAGCTGCGCTGGTTGGGATAATCCAGCATCTGCATTTTCAGGGCGTACCGGCGCATCAGCCAGGTTAACATGAAGGAGCTGCCGAATATGGTCAGCAACCACCAGCTTATCATGACACGGTCCGCCTGATGCCGTCACGCAGACTAAAAGGAGGCTGCCAGTTCAAGATGGTTCGCGTTTTTTCGCAGTCAATGCGAAGATCGTCGGTCAATCTCCGCAGCTCCTGCCTGCGTCCAAGGGTTGTCGCCACAAGAAGCAATAATGGCAGGGGTACGGAAAACAGCCGGGCTGATCGGCCCGCTGCCTCGGCAAGAAGGCGAAGCAGCCGCGGGGTGGAGATATCCTCCCCGTCGCTGGCCAGAAAGGTGTGGCCTGGGGCCTGAACATGCTGAAGGCCGGTCATGATCAGATCCGTCAGGTTTTCCACATAAAGCAATGAGCGCACATTATGGACGGCGGCCAAGGGCAATGGCAGCCCGCTTTGGGCCAATTCCAGCAGCCGCCTGAAGTTTCCACCCACCCCCTTGCCATAGATGAGCGGCGGCCGGATGACGACAACCTCCAGACCGGTATCCCCGGCAATTTGCCATAAGGCCTGCTCCGCTTCGAATTTTGAAACGGAGTAAGGGTCCGCCGGCGCGGGTTCATCGCCGGCAGTGAAAGGGGAATTCACTGTTTTTTCGCCATTGACCTTCACCGTGCTGACAAAGATAAACCGTCGTACGCCCGCCTTGACGGCCTGACGGGCAAGGTTTATTGTTCCTGCCACGTTTGTGCGACGGTAATCACCCAAAGGGTCGGAAGAAACATCCCGCAGCACATGCACCCTGGCCGCCAGATGTACGACATGGCTGATACCGGCCAGAGCCCGGGACCAGTCCGTTGCCCCATCAATTTCCCCGACACCAACAACATTCTCCGCTCGGGGCTGAACTTCATGGCGCACCGCCTGCCGGAAAGGCGCATTGCTCCGCAGCAGACAATCGCACATAAAACGCCCGACAAAGCCGTTCGCACCTGTGACCAGCACCTTATTCATTATTTTCTTTGCAGTCCAGACTCTTTCCTCGGGTCAGCGAGCTGTGTCAATCATTCTGAAACAACGCTTATCTCCACCGGCAGATACACCTTGCTGTTTACTATTTTCCGATGCCTGGGGGGCAGCATTTCAAAAGTACAGGCCAGATCCCACCAATCGAAATAGAGAGGCCGGTCGGGGTTGTGGCCCACGGCGGCGGTAATGCTGTAGGTTCCCTTGAGCAGGGGCAAGCGCATCCGGAAATCAACCGTGCATTGCTGTCCGGCGCTTAATGACGGCAGGGTCATGTTCTCAACCGCGGTATTGGAACCAAGCAGCTCGATGCCAAACTTGTCCCGTATCTGGATACCGGCCACCTGAGGGCAGCAATCGGCAAAAGCCGTCAGATGGACACGGATGCGGACCTCGCTGTCAAAGTCCACCTCGGAAAGCACCCTGCCTTCCTCATCTGCAACCGCTACCTTTTTGATACGGATTTCCCCTGTCCCCGGCCTCTTGA
Organism: Deltaproteobacteria bacterium; assembly: GCA_016219175.1. Classification (GTDB taxonomy): domain Bacteria; phylum Desulfobacterota; class Desulfobulbia; order Desulfobulbales; family SURF-16; genus SURF-16. Next base: position 12,254 of record JACRCD010000050.1, read on the forward strand.
CCGTTTCAGGGGGCATATCGCCATTTCCCGCAACGGCAGCGGGCGGATGCCCCTCTTTGTTTTTTATAATACCTTTCTTCTCCGAGTTCCGCTGCTCAAGCCGGGCCAGATAATCATGATAGAAATTCGCCACCTCCTCGGCCTCGCCTTCATAAATCTTTTCCCCTCGGTCAAGCATGATGGCCTTATCACATAAACTTTTGATGGTGGCGATGCTGTGGCTGACAAAGAGCAAGGTCACCCCGCTTTCCTGCAGCAGCCGGATGCGATGCATGCATTTATGCTGGAATGCCATATCACCCACAGCCAGGGCCTCATCAATGATCAGTATCCGCGGATTGACATAAATGGTGCAGGCAAAGGCCAGCCGCATAACCATACCGCTGGAATAAAGACGAAGCGGCCGGTCAAAGAAATCGCCCAGTTCGGCAAAATCCTCAATATGCTCCATTTTCTCCCTGATGGTTCCCTGGGAAAGCCCCATGAGACTACAGTAGAGATTGACATTATTACGTCCGGTGAAATCACGGTTGAACCCGGTTCCCAGTTCAAGGATGGCTGAAATGACCCCCTTGGTGGCCACCGTACCCCGTGTCGGTTCGAGAAAACCGCAGATGATTTTCAGCAAGGTACTCTTGCCGCTGCCGTTCACCCCGAGAATACCCATGGTCACGCCGCTTTTTACGGAAAAGGAGACATCGTGCAGTGCCCAGAAATCCGTATGCCGTGAACGACCACCCCGGGAGAAGGCCTCTTTCAGCCTTTCCCTTGGCGATTCATAAATCTTGTAAACCTTGGAAATATTAGAAACAGTTACAACGTTTTGCGACATCAGGTATTTTCCCCTTTCAGGGTAGGTCCAGAGCGGAACATTATCAGAGCATCTCCGCAAACTGATTTTTCAGCCGCCCGAAAATAAAGCTCCCGGCCAGCAGAAACAAACAGGCCCAGCCGGCAAAAATGAAAAAATCGACCCAGACGATGGACTGGTTATAGATCAAGGCGCGCCGATAGCCCTGCACGATAAAATACATCGGATTCAACCGGTACAGGAAAACATATTTCTCCGGAATAATGGTATCCGGATAAACAATGGGGCAGAGATAAAACCAGAGCTGCAGAATAACATGAATGAACTGACCGATATCCCGCACGAAAAGATAGAGGGCCGAAACAATCCAGCTCAGCCCCAGACAGAAAAAAAGGAGGCATACTGTATAAAACAGCAGGGTAAGCACACAGACCCCGGGGAAATGACCGAACAGCAATAACAGCAGCAGGATAATGCCGATGCCGGCCAGGTGACCCACGAGACCGGCCCCGATCACGACAAGGGAGAGCAGTTCAGGCTGAAAGGGACTTTTTATGATCAGATTCTTGTTCTTCTCAAGGATGGTAACGGCGTTCTTGAGAACATCCGAAAAAAAAAGCCAGGGCAGCAGAGCGGAAAAAAGCCAGAGCGAGAAGGGCACATCCCCCACCTCCCGGCTGAAAACAAGAGAAAAGATCAATGAATAAACAAGAACCAGGAGAAGCGGATTCAAAAAAGCCCAGAAAACCCCGCCGACAGACTGAACATAACGGGTTTTGAAATCCCGTTCTATCATGAGAAACAGGGTGTGCCGGTGCATCCGGAATAAGCCGGGAAATCTCCGGAGAAACTGATACGTTTTCACTGCGGGCTCCGCATGCGGTGCTGCGTTGCCGCTGAAATCCCGTCCTCGCCCAAGCCCAGGAAATCGGCAAGATGGCGCCGGAACTCCTCGGCCCTTTTCCGGTAGGTATGCCCTTTTTCTATGGCCTGTCTGGCCCTCTGCCCCACCGCCTTTCTTTCCTCGTCGTGGGCCAGGTAGTAGGCAAGTATCTCCTCAAGCTCCTGCCGGTTACGATAGATGAGAATCTCATCCGGGAAGAGGTCCCGCAACTCGGGCACATCATTTGAAACAACGCAGGCCCCGCAGGCCATGGCCTCAAATGTCCTGGAGTTGATGCACCCCCAGGGCTTGCACATGGGAGTGCAGTCTTCCATAACGATCTTGGCTGAATTGTAAATCTCAGGAACATCATAATAAGAAACCCTTCCCTCATGATAGGGCGTGAAGGGATGCCCCGGGCTCTCCAGCCTGCCCCAATAACGGAAGCGCCAGCTGTCCGACAGGGGCAGATGGGCGACAATATCCCGGGGCACATGAAAGATATTGCCGACAAAACTGATATCGCTTTCGAATTCAGCATTTTGCGGCCGCTCATGAAAGAGTCCGGTATCAGCGGCGATCCTGAGTATTCCCTGATACTGCCTATCCCGCAGACTGGGACCAAGGGTGTCCAGGCAGGTGGCTGAACTGGCCAGCACCATATCATAATTTGACAGCCAGGGCCGCTGACACCATCTGTCAACCCAGTTCCGCACCCAGGCGATGGTGATGATCCCTTTCCTGAGCTTTGTCGTATCTAGCGGAAAATCATCCATCAGCACCAGCAGCACATCAATATCATCCGGGACGGCGCGCCACTCATCCAAAGGCCGCCGCGGCAGGTATACGACCTGAAAGCCAAGCTCTTCCAGGGCGTTCCCCAGCCCGACCGCGGAAAAATAGTCGCCGCAGGTGGTCAGGGGATTGAATTCGGTCACCGTGATGGCGATGGTTAGTGGTTTTTCCGCCAGAAAGGGGGAGGCAAACAGTTTTTCCCGCCAGAATTCCCTGCGCAAGTTTTCGTACCAGAGTCCGGCAAAATGGGCCATGTTCTTCCGCCGGTTCTGCTGCTTTTCAAATGACTCAATTTTTTTCTGGGTGCCGAATTCATGATGAATAACAAAACTCGACGGACAGTGGATGATTTCATATCCGGCCTGCCGGGCCTTCAGACAGATATCAACATCCTCATACCCGTAAAAATACTCTTCATCAAAACCGTTTATGGAGCGAAACACCTCTTTTTTCCATAGCTGGCAGGCGGCTGAAACAGCCGGAACCGGTCTGCTGGCGAGATCAAGATGCAGAGGGTGGAGGTATTTGCCCACGTTAAAAGGACGCAGAAAATCCCCCTCGAAACGGAAGGCGCAACCCGCATGTTGCACGGACAAACCAGGCAAAACCCAGTCGCCACCTTTATCAAAAGAATTTATTTCAGCGTAAACCAGGGTCGCCCCCACACAAGCCGCCTTGGGAAATTCCGCAAAACAGCGGATCGCCTCAGTCAGCCACCCATAGCAGACTTCCGTGTCATTGTTGAGGAAAACAAGATAATCACCCTTGGCCCGGCCGGCGCCAATATTATTGGCCGCGGAAAACGAATAGTTTTTTTCCAGCCTGACCACGGTAAGATCCTGAAAGCCATAATTTTCGGCAAAGGAGCAGGACGTGTCACTGGAAGCGTTATCAACCAGGATTATCTCGAAATGAGGGTAAGCGGTGTTGGCCTGCAAGGTGGGGAAGAGCTGTTTCAGGTAATTGACGCCATTACGGTTTAAAATGATGATACTGACAAAGGGCGCGCTGTCATAAACGGGGAAACGGCTGACATGACGCCTTAAAAAAGGGAGAAGATCCCGGCGCTGGCCAAAATTGATATGAAATTTTTCAAGGGCCGTTGCCGGCGCCGAGACGGACGTCTGTACCGGGGGCTCGGGCTGCTGCTGAGACCTGGCAAACTGCTGCCCTTCACGCAACATTTTGTACCGGCTATAATAATAATGAAACCTCTCCGGCCCGAACAGGCGCATAAGTCCATTGGCACAGAGGATTTTGAACTGTTGCATTTTCGTGCCGGCCACTTACCTTGCTCCCTCTCCGCTCCTGAAAAAATGCCGAAAAATGCGGCCAAAAGAAAAAAATGGTGGCTTTTTCATCGATCGGGAATAGTCCATTTTTGCCAACAGTTCCTGCATCCGGTTCATCACCCCATGATTACCAATAACCGTTTTATGGCCGTTTTCAACCAGGGCCTTGCGTTCCTGTTCATGCTTTAGATAGTAGTCAACCTTATCGCAGAGATCCCGCCGATCACTATACATGACGACGGAATCGCCAAAAAGTTTCCCTATCTCGTCCACCTGATCGCTCACCACCAGGGTTTTGCAGGCCAGGGCGTCAAAGACTCGGTTATTGACCATGTTCCACTGCCTCATGTCATCCCAGTGGTCGTTCAGCAGGATGGCGCACGAGGAATAGAGCTGCCGCACATTCTCGTACGGGAAATAGGCGCCGCTGATTAAGCGGGCAGGCAGAAACATCTCCCAGTTACTGCCCCATATCCGCAGATTGCCGGAGCAGGTCATGATATCCTCGACAATCTTTCTGAACACCTTACGGGAATTGCCGACAAAAAGTATTTCCGCAGCCTTGTCCGGCTGATAATCCGGATACATATGATAGGTGTCGGCAAACTGCAGGAGCTCCAGAACAGGGGGGCGCACCATGCCGGCCAGATGCGCGGCGAGGTCACGGGATGCGGCAAAAACCAGATCGTATTTGTCCAGATCCATGGCCTCGGCTTTTTCCGGGTGGCTTATTATCCAAATGATGTTGAGAGGGCCTTTCTTGACGCGATAATACGACAAGCCCATGAGATGTATGGTTACATCACTGTCACCATCAACAGGAAGATCCCATTCCGGCAATATCTGGATGACAGCCTGATGGCCAAGGTCGGCCAGGGATCTCTGCATGGCCAGGGCAAAATGATAATCACCCCAGTTGCGTGCCTCCTCCCATCTGGGCACGCCGATTTTAATATAGATCTTCATCCTGCCGTTTTCTTTCCGAGGGCCTTCAGCACTCTGACGGACCAGTGCCTGTTAAGCTCTGCGGTAAGTCTGTCAATCGTTTCATTTTTTGCCTTAATCAACTCATTTTTGCGGGCTATGACCTCATCCCGTTCCTGAATGAGCAGATTTTTGCCGGCAATGACCTGCTGCTGCATGTCGATTTTAGCATTTTTCCCGGCAATGACCTGGTCCCGTTCCTGAATGAACAGATTCTTGCCGGCAATCGCCTGTTGCTGCATGTCGATTTTAGCATTTTTCCCGGCCATGGCCTCGTTGCGCTGTTCGATCAGCCGGTTCTTCTCAGCCAGGATACGCTGGAAATGTTTCCTGTCCGCATGCAACTCCTTCCGCAAGGCCCCATGCTGCAAAACCATACTGGCGAAAAACCGAGCTGCCTGCTCGCAAACATCCGCGCTTAACGGCCTGACCTTGACAATAAACTGGTAGGTATCCACCTCCGCACCGAGGTCGATCAGTTCCGCAATTTCCGCCGGCACATCAAACCGCTGTGAAGCAAATTCAGAATCGGCTACCCCTTTGATCGTTCTGTCCAAGGCAACCGGCACCAGATTGCAGGCGGACAACAGCTGGAAAATTCCCGGCAAGGTAAAAAACTGCACATGGGTGTCATCAAGAATACCATGGCTCGTCCGTTGCAATGCCCCTGCCGCCAGACCCAGCAGCACACCTTTGTACCCGAAATTAGGTATTGAAACAACTATAAACCCATCTTTCTTGAGGAGTGGTGCAATTTTCCGCAGCACATCCCCGGGATTTCGCAGGTGCTCCAGCACGTCGGCCAGGATAATGGCATCAAAACGCCTATCGCCAAATGCGGCAATATCCACCTTTTCCACATCAGCGACAATCACCTTTTCACAAAAGGATTCAGCCTTGACCGCGGCTTCCCCATCGATTTCCAGACCGGTTACCCGGCAGTGGAACTCGTCGCGCAGGATATGGGCCAGATAGCCGCTGGAACAACCGACATCCAGCACTTCTCCGCCTGGTTCTATAAATGAGAGGATTTTATTGGCGGCATAATTCGGATTCTTTCTATCTATGGTGTAGTCATATTTAATCATGGCTTTCATCTCATACCATTGAGGCTCTTGCAATAAGCAAAAGAATACATCCTGTCATTTCGCAAAAATACTTCCTGTCATTTCGCAAAAGTACCTCCTGTCATTTCGACCGAAGGGAGAAATCTAATAAAATCAGGATAATTACCGATTCATCACTGCGTTCGGATTGACACACAAGTTCATTTTGCAAGAGCCTCCATTGAAACTACTTTTCAATCAGGATTGACCAGCATGGCTGATTTTGCTAGAGTGAAACACCGTTCCCGGCATTTCTCTTCACTTTCCCCTTTACAGCAGCAGGCGGTACACCCTTGACCCAGAATCCTCTTGAGACTTTTATTAAACAGCTTCGCCCCTCGGCCTGGCCGGACATCCAGCAATTCATCCTTGCCGGATGTCGGCAAAGCCTCCAAAAGACAGATAGCGGCCAGTCAAGGCGAACGGCTCTCATACTACCTGCAATTGCCGGGATTTCACATAGTTTTATCAGCAAAAGCAGCAAAGATTATCTCATCAGGGAATTCGCGCCGGGAGGTTCCTGGCTGCAGAAAGAAGATCTGGCGGACAAAACGGCACGAGTGATTTTACCTCTGGCCTTTCTGTACACCTGGGACACGGATGCCTTATGGCAGTGGCTTGTCCGGAATTGTCGAGAAGGGGCGGAACTGGAGGTAATCCTGCCGAATTTTTCCTACTTGCCTTTGCTCCTGGAACTGAACAAAGGCCGCTTTCCGGTTGCCGGCAATGGCATGCAGGGGCCGGTTAAGGAAGTCAGGGAGTGGCAAAATTATTTTCAAGGGAAGGGGTGTGTCAACATCAGCCTGCAATGGCGCCCTGCGGCCTGCTTTGTTAAAGAACCGCCAGCCCACATGGATGAAAACCTGCTGCTCTCCCCCTGTTATTCGCTGACCATGAACCTGCCGGCCGGGGATTAATCCGCTCCGAATCAAAGTGTCATGCACCGGCGCAGCAGAAAGTGTTTCAGTTGGGTCTTCAAAGCGATATGGAAAGGGAATCGCTGTTTTTGCCCGACAAAAACCGTGTCTTTCCAGTTTTTACTGCCGTCAGGAAAGCGGGCCCCATCGGTCTGGGTATAGACCTCAATTTTATGTAATGAGGCAAACCGGGCCAGGGCCGTAAAGCCATCCGCGTAAAACCGCCAGCAATCAACGGGGAAACGATGCTCAGGCCCGCTGGACGGGGCGATCAGACAACAGAGGCCGCCGGGCTTTAACACCCTGTACACCTCAAGCGCGGTCAACCAGAAATATTCGATATGTTCAAAAGCCTGACCGGAGACAATCACATCAGCGGAATTGGCCTTGATTTCCCGCCAGTGGTACGGATTCTTAATAACCAGATCCACATTGCTGCCGGCTTCCAGATCAACCCCGCAATATGTCCAGCCGGGTTCGGCAAACAGATGCCGGTAGGAACCATTGACATCGCAGCTGCCGATATCATAGATGGTTAATGGCAACCCTTTCCGGTCTTCCAGGAATTTATCCCTGAACAGTTTCATATTTTCAAGCGAACTGAGATGCATATGCCCTTCTGTTATCGATCCGTCATCCGCCGCCGTCGTTTAACGGCATCATGTCACGGAAAATATTTTCAGTTGCCTCAACCATAACTGACTGGCTGAAGTGATCAATAATACGTTGGCGGCCGGCTTTGCCCAGCTTTGTTCTTTCCCCGGCGGAAAGATTCAACATCCTCTCCCAACCATTCGCCAATGCTTCAGGGTTTTCCGGCGGCACGATACAATCTTTATTATCTATTATCATTGCCGAATCGCCGACATCGGTCGCAACACACGGAACTCCACAGGAAAGTGATTCGGCCACCACGTTGGGAAATCCTTCCCCAAACGCTGAAGAGGATACGGTAAATGAGCAGGCGCTGTAAATGGTGGGCAGATCCTCCCTGGCGCCAAGCCAGACAATACGATGGGCCAGACCCAGATCACGGCTTAATGCCTGCATTTCTTGAACATTTTCAGCTGCCCCGCCCCCGGCGACAAGAAAGCGCAGCCCTTCGGTTTTTTGCGCAATAATTCCGGCAGCCGCAAGAAAGGTCCGGTAATCCTTCATCGGGTCAAGGCGTCCCACCCGCCCGATGATCGGCATTGATGCATCGACGCCCAGCTCCTCGCGCAGTGCTCCACCCTTCTCCGGGCATGGCCTGAAATAGTTCACATCAATGCCGTTCGGGATTACCACCATCCTGCCCGGATAATAGCCCCGCCTCTGATGATATTGCAAACCGGCCCGGGAATTGGAAATAATCCTGTCGGCATAGCGGGAAAGTTTGGCGCTTAACCTATATACCCACCCGGAGGTGCGGGAGTAACGGCTGAAATCCATATTGCTGGCCCGCAAACCCCAGACAACCTTGCCGCGCCCCAATAAACGGCCATGCAGAAGAGCAAGCAGGCAGGCATCACCAAGCAGACCATAGACAATATCGGGCTGTATCTTCCTGATCAGTTTGCCCAGACGAAGTATCATGCCGGCGAAATCAAACCTGCTGCCAAGCCCAATGGAGTACAGATCTACCCCGGGTATTTCCTCAACATCCCTTTCCCATTTCCCGCCGGGATAATAGGTGACCACCACGGGATGAAAGCTTTTTTTATCAAGGCCTTGCAGCAGGGTGACAAGCTGGCGTTCAGCGCCGCCCTGGTGCAATGACTGCACGAGAAACAGAACCCGGATCACGATCTTCCTCTGAGTGGAGTAAAGGAAGAACCATGCCTGTTTTTTATGACATGTTCATAGACCCCGGCATACTGCCCGGCAACCCTGGACCAATCCAGCCGCTGCGCGTCCATCATTCCGTTTCTGCACAATGTTTGCCGCAGCTCATTGTCACTGATCACATTTTCTATGGCAAGGACAAAAGCCTCCACATCTCCTGCCGGCGCCAAAATCCCATTTTCATTGTTCCTGATGATATCCCGGCAGCCGGGGACATCAGAGGTGACGACAGGGATCCCGGCGGCCAGGGCCTCAAGCACCACGGTGGGATAGCCTTCTATGTAAGTCGGCAGGACAAACAGGTCGGCATTGACATAATATGCAATGAGCTCAGAGGCCGGAAATTCATAATTTGCTGACGCCGAGCTCCAGATCCCCTCAACCGGCATGAATTTATCGGCAACCCCATATTGTTCAGCCAGGGGCTTGAGCGCTCCCGCGCCCTTGCCGACAACAATCCAGACAAAATCATTGTTCTTGTCACTCTGCAGCCGTTTTAATATCTGTGGAATGAGATCATATCCTTTTTTCGGATGGTTCCTGCCGACAGAGAGGATGATTTTACTTGTCTTGGCAATGCCTCGTACGGCTCGAAAGCTCTCCTCTCTTTTGCTGCTGGAAAAACGTTGGCAGTCCACCCCGTTTGGGATCAGGAAAATTTTTTCAGCACCAATACCGAGCTTGCGATACTCCGACAGCATGCTTTGCGAATTGGCAATAAAGGCATTGAAACCGGGATAGGTGCCCCGGACAACGCGGTCGATACGCGGCTTGAGGCGTACCCCGTAACCGAGGGCCGCATCGGTCTGAATATCGTCTCCGCAGCAGCGCAACACACAGGGAATCCGGCGGCGGTTAAAAAATGCCACACTGCCCGCCCCCAGGGGATAGCCCATGGTCACCTGCCAGACATCAAACCTGTATTTGTCCTGCAGAAAGGCAAGAAACAGCTCGATGTAAGCCCGGGCGAAAAAGAAATTCCAGTAAAGCGGCGGACGGGGAACGGTTATTTTTTTATAGGCAAAAGGCTTTTTCCCGAGACCGTTCTTGTCCTTGGCATGGGTGATTACCGTTACGTCATGCCCCATTGCCGCCTGACAGGTTGCCACATTATGGGTACAGATTTCCGCCCCGCCTGCCGAAGGGAAAAACGTGGGTATCAGATGGGCGATTTTCATGGGATGGGAAAGAACCTCTCATCTCCTTGGGTTTTCCAAAAAACCAAGGCACAATAGAACAACCTCAAAAGAGTATCTGCTCAGTGACACTGTTCATCAGTCACCATCTTTGCGAACACACAGCAGCAACGAATCATCCAGCGCGGTGAGCCAGCCGAAGCTCGGACAGCGCAAATGGCTTTTGGGCTTTAACGGATGAAGCGAAAAGGAGGTGGACAGAAAGGCGAGACGGGCCGGATAACCGGCAAAGGCTGCGGCCAGTTCCTGTCTTCTGTAAAAACGGACATGGGTGGAGTCGCCTGCTATGGCCACGGGCAGCATGCCCAGCACCATTCTCAAGCGGCTGATAAAGGAAACGAGGTTGGGTGTTGAAAGCAGGAGCAGCCCGCCCGGTTTGAGCACCCGCATCACCTCGGCAATGGCGTTTGTGCAATCAACCAGATGCTCGATGATTTCAAAAAAAAGCACCGCATCAAATGACTCGCTGTCCCAGGGCAATTTTTCCCGCTCTATGTTGACCTGCTGCACCGCGTCACAAAACGGCGCGCATCTTTCCAGGGAAACAGGGGAGATATCGACTGCCGCGAGATAGCCGGCCCCCTCTTTTTTCAGAAACTGCACCCATCTGCCGGTGCCGGGGCCGATGTCGAGACACCGTTTACCACTGACACCGAATTCCCGCAGGGTTCGAACGATACGTCTATCCTTACGCCCCATCCCCCGGATATCAAATTCATAACGAATGTCCGGCTTCTTCTGGAAATAGTCATCAAAATATTTTTCAATCTGCTCAGCCATGCTCTTTCCTTGCCTCGGCCATCTTCATACGGCTGTCAAACCAGAGACAGAAATCCTCCATGCCTTTGGCTGATATCATTGCCCGATAGGCATCCTGGCCGTTGCGGGCAAGCTCAATACGTCGAGGCGTATCAGCCAGCAGCGCCCTGATCTTCCCGGCAAGGTCGGAAAAATCCCAGGCCAGCGGTTCATATGTTTCACCGGGCACAAAGATGTCCGGCCAGGTATCCATATGACTCATGTCCGGTTTGACCAAAGCGGCCCCATGGAGAGAGGCCTCAAAATCCCGAACGCCGAGCTCACCCCAGCCAAAGGGGCTGACGATCAGCTTTGCCAGGGATGACTCTTTTTTATATTTGGCAATCGAGACCCTGCCTGCGGCGGCAAGATTAATGTCTTTCATCTCTTCCAGGCGGGAACGAATCTGTTCACGATGAAACCTGATGGTATTTCTGCCATAAAAAACACTGCCCCGCGACATGACATCAAGAGGGCGTTCACCATCCGGGGGGGTAAATTTCACCCCGTAGCTGGCGGGGAGATAACGTCGCAAAAGCGGATAGGGCAGGATATCCCCGGCCATGTCGCCAAGACCGATATGCCAGGAGAGATCGACTTTTGGCAGGAGGGCGGGGTCGATTGGCTGGGAGTGGTAGATGACTCCCTCATCCTCCACCTGAAAGGTGCGGTGATAAAAATCAGTGAAGATCCTGTCCCCGTAAAATTTCCTGGCGTAAAGATGGCGATCTTTCAGGAGCTGCTTCTTCAGGTAGAGATCAACCAGGGGCAGAACCTCAAAATGGGTGACCCCGGTGCTGTCCGAGTCATCAAACCAGATGATGGTTGCGGCATAACGCCGCGCCTCGCGTAGAAAAGAAAAAACCGTGGCGGGCTCATGCCATTTCCGCCGGAAATACTTTGAGTTGACGCAGAGGATGTCGCAGGAAAGAGAGCGGGGAGCAGCGTCATAGCCGATGGAACACCGGTACCCCAGCTCTCGCAGTCTGCCGCGATTGTAGCGGATCGGATACCAGGCAAAATCCGTGATTCTGTCCCTGGTGGATAGGAAATGAATATGCTTCATCTTTTACGATTTTTTAACGAGAAGATAGCTGCCGATGGCCATGATGTTGAGTCCGGACTTGGTAAAGACCTCAATGGCATCCTCGGGAGAACTGACAATGGGATAGCCGTGCAGATTAAAGGAGGTGTTTAAAACACCGCCCTTTTTCCCGGAAATTTCCGCAAATCTGGCGATGATCCGGTAATATTGCGGATTCCACTCCTCATCAAGCATCTGCGGCCGCATTGTCTCATCATAGGGATGGGTGGCGGCGATAAAATCATCCCGATTCTGTTTTGGGTCAAAGGCCATGATCATGTATGGGGCAAAATGCTGTTTGCCGATATTGAGATTCGTGCGCGCCTGATCCGTGGTCATGCTGCCGGCAAAGGGCATCCAGAAATCCCGTTTCTTAATCATTTTGTTGATTTTGATAATATTGTTCTGCCTTGAGGGATCGGCAAGTATCGACCGGTTTCCCAAGGCCCTGGCCCCGAATTCCTCCCGTCCGGCATAGCGGGCGACGATTTCCCCCGCCGCCAGAAATTCAGCCGCCGTTTCCGCCATATTGTCCGGCCGTGACACCGTGACCCCGCCCGCACCGGCACAGCTCTGCACCGCCTGCTCAATCTGCTTATCACTGTATATGGCACCCAGATAGAGATCTTTCAAAGGCTTGATAGCACATCCATTATAGCCCCGCACCACTGCCCCCAGATAGGCCGCGCCGATGCAGTTTGATTCATCCGAACAGGATGGCATGACAAAAAGGGAGTTTACTTCAGGCAGCTCAAGAATGCGTTTATTCAATTTGACATTCATAAAAAGTCCGCCGCTTAAGGCAAGACTCCGTATGCCGGTCTGCCTGATGCAGGATCTGACCCAGCGAATGGCCATTTCTTCAATGAGCAACTGCATGGCGGCGGCAATGACATCAAAACGCTTGAGATCAAAATGTTGACGGAGCAGTCCCCCCCAGAGCCGGGTGGGGGGCATATCCTCCCTTTTTTCCCAGGTCAGGGGGGTGGCTTCATCCCAGACAAAACAGTCCAGCAATTTTTCCTTGATTGCTTCGGCCCGTTCGGCATCAGCATAAGGGGCCAACCCCATCAGTTTGTATTCATGCTCAAGAGGCATCATGCCCATGAGAAAAGTCGCCCTGGCATAAAGGCTGGCAAACGAGTGCTTCTGCTCTGTCTGCGCCACTCTCTCGATAAGTCCCTCCCTGCCGACACTGACCGTGGCGCAGAGTCCGTCACCGCCGCCGTCATTGGTCAGACAGAGAATTTCCCCGCCAAAGTCGCCGTGGCCATAATAGGCCGCCGCTGCATGGCAGGCGTGATGATCAAGATAGCCAATCTGTTCTTCGCGAAAGCCGAGAAGTTCAATCTCTTTCTTACGCTTTTCGGCAAACTCGTCCAAAGGGGGTTTATTTCGGACTTTGCGCAACAATTTCCTGGCGGTCTGATAATAGCCGTTTTCCTTCACGACCTTCGGGGGTTCCCCTTGCCGCCAGATATGGGGAGAGCACTGTTCCTCATAGCGCTTTAAAATCAGCCCCCTGTCATACCAGGCAGGCCGGGGCGCCACCTTGCCGCTCAAGGCGATACACTCTACATCGCCCGGGGCAAGCTGCATGTCTTTCAGCAGACGATTTAGTGCATGAACGGGAATACCTCCTGCGTTTTTTTGGCGCAGGATTCTCTCCTCACTGAGGGCGTAGACGATCTTTCCATCCCGGAACAGGGCAACGGAAGCATTATGCCCGTCATGGATTCCGATAACATTCATGATGACACTCGTGGTAAAAGTAATTGACCCCGTCCATTAGGGAAACGGGATCGGATGATTCCTGCAAATTGCCGCCGGCACTGATCTTTGTGCTCAGCGGCCGCTCAAGACATCAGGGAACGACGCTGCGGCGCGACGAGGGAAAGGCATTCGTCTCCCGCATTTTTCAGGACCTCATAAACCAGAAATGAGACAACGTTTCGATGATAGTCTGAGTGGTTCAGATATTGCCGGTAGGTCAGATACGAATAGAACGGCCCATAATACATGAAATATTTGAGGAACCTGTTTTCCAGCACAAGCTTGCTCTGCCGGTTGAACCTTGCCGCTATACTTACCAAAAGAGAAAACAATAGTAAATAGCGGGGCGAAACATAGTAAGCCGGCAGCTCCATGGAGAAAACCCCCATTGGATCTTTTTTGCGCAGATATTTTTTATACAGACTCTGGTTCATCTTGTGCTGCCAGGGAACCTTCTGCCAGAAATCGAAATATTGATCGCTCCACAGAGGCAGCCGCCAGTCATAGCCGAAAAACTCAAAAGCCCGCTGGCCATTCACCACGTATTTTGACTGCCGCTCCTGCCACTCCCAGTGTTCAAAAAGATCAGCTACATCCTGCGGACCCTTTGGTTCGGGGAATGCGCCGAAATGGTCCGCCAGCCGCCTTTCCGCCCAACCGATGTTTTCTTTGCTCTTCAAATCGGACCACAGGGAAAAATGCTTGTTGATAATGCTCTCAACCAAAAAGTTGCGCCAGTTTACCTCTCCTTGGCCACGGAATTCAGGAATATGCCCTCCGGTAATGAAATCGCCGGACTGGCCATTGATGATCACCGCATCCGGGTCAATGATCTTTTTTTCCCGCAAATGCGCCAGGGCGTAATAATCCGACAAAAACGGCACCGAACAAAGCCCATCGGCATAGGCGAAATACTCTTTTCTTTTCTCCTCCCGGAATCGTTTTCTCGTCACCTGATGCGTATAGGGGATGAAAAGCCACTTCACCCCGAGCTTTCCAGCAACCCGGCGCGCCACCTCCGCCTGGTAATTTCCCGGCAGCCCGTAAGAGAAAGCGGTCACCCTGTCATAGCCCTGATGTTTCAGCATGGCCACCACCAGACGGGAATCTAGCCCCCCGCTGAGAGGAACCCAGACAGGTCTTCCCTTTAAGGAACGGATCACGTCCTGGAATGTTTCCTCATTGACCGCATCAAATTCCGCCAGCCACTCATCCTCACTCTTCTCCTCTTTTTCCGGCGTATAGAAGCTTCTATAACGCCACGTCTCAACATTTTCGACTGATGCCTTGTCAAAATAAAGACATTCACCCGGCCGTAACTGCTTGACCCCTTGCCTTAAGGTATTTTGCTCCGTGACAAAGCCCGTCATCTGGAACTCAAGCAAGCCATTTTGGTCAAATGCTGCCTGCGGCAGCTTTTCCCGCAGCAGCCGGGCCGAGTTGCCGAGCAACAACCTTTTGCCCTCGTGAGAAAAAAAGATGGGAAAACTTCGAATCTTGTCAACCACGGCAATTATCGCATCACTCCTCTCGACAAAAAAAGCAAAATCACCTTTCAGAGACTGGAGCAGAGAAGTGATCCTCTCTCTCCGCGTTTCGCCGCCGAGCAACTTGACAACCGCTATTGCCGCATCTTCACCCTCGGAAATAACATTATCAATAATGACAAACCCTCTAAAACAGCAGGGGGAGCCGTTCAGTTCAAGGCCATGCCAGCCATGGACCGGATCATTACAGATGCAAACTTCTTTATTCATGTTTGTTGATGTGGCCTGCCGGTTATTCGTGCTCAACTCGCCAGCCATTGCTATGGTTGATGGCGTCGTAAAAAATCCGATCTACTGCGTTGTAGCGCATTTTTGTTCGTTCGGCATACCACCTGTATTGCCTCGCTCTCAAAAATACACTACGCCTTGTATATCGAATTTTGTTACTTAGCCATCCGGGCTTTGTCG
>JACRCD010000058.1 GCA_016219175.1 Deltaproteobacteria bacterium
AAAAAATTATCTCGATCATCATTTTGAACCCAAAAAAGACGATGATTTCAGGACTGATAATGACGGGTCTACATGACCCGTATCCGGACTTTCAGTCCATTATTTCAACCCACCGTCTTTTAGACGGTGGTTGTTGAGTTTTGTAAATATTTTAAATACAAAGAAGATTTTACATAACAGAAAGAAGGCCAAAATTACTAAACGCTTAAGGAGGAACAAAGGAATGAAGAAAGTATTTGGTGCATTAATGGCAGTGGCCAGCATTTTCGGAGTCGCGAGTGTAGCCATGGCGGCAGAGGCAGCATCTGTATTCGATAAATACATGCAGCTTGGCAGCAACAACCTTTCTCTCGTCTGTCTGGCCGCGGCTCTGGCCGTTGGCGTTGCAGCTTCCGGATGTGGTGCCGGTATGGGTCACGCCGCTGGCGGCGCCTGTACAGGTGTGGCAAGAAATCCCGAAGTTTCCGGTAAAATCACCGTTACCATGATTCTTGGTCTGGCCCTTATCGAGTCTCTGACCATTTACGGTCTGGTTATCGCCCTGATTCTGCTCTATGCAAACCCGCTGCTCGGTTAATATCGCCTGAGTTTTTCAGCAGGTATTTTGAAAAGGCCGCGGATACCGCGGCCTTTTCTTATTTAAGGGATTCAGCAATTGTTGATATACCGTTTATCACGTCTCGAAGGGTCCGTCATTCCGGCATGTTTTAAGCCGGAATCCAGATCATCACTGGATGCCGGCTAAAAACATGCTGGCATGACGACACGGATAAGCGGCATTTTTAAAATTTCTAAGTCCTAAACGCCCCCATGCCAGATGTTGTTATCAAGCCCAGCCGCCGTGTAAATGAAGCAGCCATCAGCGGCCCCGTCCTTTTCTTTGTCAACCCCGGTGATGTGGCGCCTATCGCCAGTGCGGCCAAAAGGTTGAAGGCCATCAGGCATCCCCTGTTTTACAGCAATCTTTTTGAAATACCGGGCCAAACTTCAATCTGGTGGGCCGGGCCCGCCCTGGGCTCCCCTGCCGCCGTAATGGTGCTGGAAAAGCTCATCGCTTGCGGGGCCACAAAGATTATCGTCCATGGCTGCTGCGGTTCCCTGGGTGAGGCTTTACGGGCTGGGGAGATTTTCATGCCGGTCTCGGCGTTCAGCGAAGAGGGAACATCGTCCCATTATCCTTTGTCTCACTCCATAGCACCCCATGAGGAATTGCATCAGCAGGTGGTCAAGCAGCTTTCGGCAAACGGTTATCCCGTCAAGGAGGGAGCGGTCTGGACCACGGATGCCCCGTACCGCGAAACCCGGGCCAAGATTTTGGCGTATAACGGCCAGGGGATAATGGCCGTCGACATGGAGTTTTCCGCCCTGGCCGCCGTGGCCGCCTTCCGAAACGTCCGTCTGGCCTCTGTCATGCTGGTTTCCGACGAGCTGTATCATCAGTCATGGCGACCGCTATTCCAGACCAAGGGATTTAAACGGAAAAGCAAGGAAATTTTCCTTCTCTTATCAAGGATTGCTTGCAATCTAATCTGATCAACAGTAATCATTGCTTGACTGATCCGGTGTTTTGGCTGACGGATGAAGGCTATAGGGCCGCAGGTGCTGATCTGGCAAACCGCTGCTGCGGCGTGGTGAATTTTCCGTATTTCCCTGAGCAGGTAACATTTCGAAAATAATGCAGAAAAATCTTTACATGGTCAGCCTTGGCTGCCCGAAAAATCTTGTCGATTCCGAGGTCATGCTGGCCCTGCTTGAGCAGGACGGCTACAGGGTCTGCGAAGATCCTGATCAGGCTGATCTGCTGCTGGTGAACACCTGTGGCTTTATTCAGTCCGCCGTGGAGGAGGGCCTTGATGAAATCATGGCCCTTGGCCCCTACAAGGACAAGAAACCCGGGGTAAAGCTTGTGGTTGCGGGCTGCCTGGTGCAGCGCTATGGCCAGGAATTACTGGCGGAGCTCCCTGAGGTGGATCTCTTTATCGGGGTTGACCAATTTCCCCGGGTGGCCACGCTGGTGCGGGAAATTAAACCGAGCAAAAAAAAGATTATCATCACGCCGCCCAGCTTTATCATGGATTCATCGCTGGCCAGAACCATATCCACCCCCGCCCATCGGGCCTATCTGAAAATTTCCGAGGGTTGCTCAAATCGCTGCTCGTACTGCCTCATTCCCGCCATCCGCGGGCCGTTGCGCAGCCGCGCCATGGATGATATTGTTGCAGAGGCCGGGCTATTAGCAGAGGCCGGCGTCCGGGAATTAACCTTGGTCGGACAGGATGTTACGGCCTATGGTATCGATCTCACCGGTAAAAAAGCAAACCTGCCCGCCTTACTCGGCAAGCTTTTAGCCGGTTGCCGGGCGGACTGGCTCCGTCTGCTTTACCTTTACCCGAACAGAATCAGCGATGAGCTGCTCACGCTCATGGCGGCTGAAAAACGTTTGCTGTCGTATCTCGATATCCCCTTGCAGCACATCAGCGACCGGGTGCTGAAGGCAATGAACCGCCCTTTCGGCCGGCGCCAGGTGCATGAGCTGCTGGAACGTATTCGCCGCATGGTGCCCGACGCCGCCATCCGCACCACCTTTATTGTCGGCTTCCCCGGTGAAACGGACGAGGACGTCGAGGAGATTGCCGAATTTCTCAAAACATACCGGCTCAATAACGTGGGCATCTTCACCTATTCCAACGAAGAGGGGTGCGCGGCGGAACATTTTGCCGGCCAGTGTTCCGATGAGGTAAAGGAGGCGCGCTACCAATATTTGATGGAGCTGCAGGCGGAAATTTCCCTGGAAAAAAACAAGGAGTATGTCGGCGGGACGATTCCGGTACTTGTTGAAGGTCTCAGCAGAGAGACGGATTTGCTGCTTGAAGGCAGGAGCGAGTTCCAGGCCCCTGAAATAGATGGTTGCGTCTACATCGCGGATGGACAGTGTGCGGCAGGAGATATTGTCATGGTCACCGTTACCGAGGCCCATCCCTATGACCTGGTGGGTGAAATAGCCGGCCCGGCGCAGAAAACATGAAGCTGATTCCCCGTCCGCCATGGGCGGGGGATCAGCGGAAAATCAAGAATTGACGGCTGCTCAAGAACCCTTGTTGACCCGTTCTTTCAGTTCCTTGCCCACCTTGAAGAAGGGAAGTCTCTTTGGTGGAACTTCTATCTTGTCACCTGTTTTCGGATTCCGCCCCTGATAGGCCTCATACTCCTTGATGACAAAACTGCCAAAGCCCCGAATCTCAATACTTTCCCCGGTGGCCAGGGTGTCAATCATGGTCTCCAGAATGGTGTTGGTTATCGAGCTGGCTTCTCTATGAGGCAGATTTTCCTGCTGAGCAATGGCCTCAATCAATTCTGACTTGTTCATCCTGGTCTCCCGAACGTATCAGTTAAAAAACTAAGTTACATGTTCATTCCTGAATGTGTAACCACATGCTTTTATTATAAATAATCAGTAAGAGCCTGTTGTCGCCAACCACAGGTGCTAAGCCTCTAACCGCCCGACATTGCTTCTTTTTTTATTCTATCGAAAATATCTTATACAGATAAATGTTGGAATGTAAAGGCATTTTACAAAAAAAATACAATTTTTCGTTGCGAGGGCAAAATCAGGGACCGGAAAAAATTTTTTCCAGGTCCTGTTTGGAGAGAATCCGGAATTTTCCCGAGGGCAGATTGTCAAGTTGCAGATTGCCATAGGCGACCCGTTTCAAGGCCAGCACACGATGACCGATGGCGGCAAACATTTTACGAACCTGGCGTTTGCGGCCCTCATGGATGATTATTTGTATAATGGTGAAGCGGGGCGTCTGCTGGAGCACCATGAGTTGGGCCGGCGAGGTGCGGCGTCCCTCCAGCACGATGCCCTTGGCCAGCTGGTCCAGTTTTTCCCTTGAGGGAACACCGGTAACTTTCGCCACATAGGTTTTTTTGATTTCAAAACTCGGATGCAGGATGCGCTGGGCCATGTCTCCATCGTTTGTCAGCAGCAGCGCTCCTTCCGTATCGAGATCCAGACGGCCCACCGGATAGACGCGCTGAGCGATGCCCTTGAGCAGCGAGGTGACAATGGGACGGCCCTGGGGGTCACTCAGGGTGGTGACATACCCTGCGGGCTTGTTAAGCAAGATGTGGATTTTTTCTTCGGATAAACGGATTGACCGGCCGTTCAGGCAGATTTCATGAACCGCGGGATCGACTTTGATCCCCATATCGGTCACGACCGCGCCGTCAATGGAAACCCTGCCATCCTTGATATACTGCTCGGCCGTGCGGCGGGAACCAGCCCCTGAGCGGGCAAGAATTTTCTGAAGGCGCTCTTCCATTACCAAGAGCAGCCTTTGCTATGAGGCAGTTTACTGATAATCGCCTCTCCGGTATTTGGCAGCCTCAACATAGGAGACCGTGGCAACGCGATCGAGCAACACGGCAAGAGGATCCCCGGCCGGCAGCTTTTCCTTCAGTTCCAGAATGGAGCCGGTTTCTTCCTCAAGGGCCTCGACAAAAGGCTCCAGGTCTTCAGCCGGCAGCCGGAGATCATTTAAAGCGGAACCGAAGGACTCCAGGCTGTTCATTGTTGTTTCGGCAACGGAGAGACTCTCGATACGCAGCGCCGCCGGCACATGACTTGCCGAGGAGGCTTGCGAGGTGGCTGCTGCCGCGGACATAGAGGAAACAGACTGCAGTTGCGCCTCGAGCAGGTTTTTGAACTCAGCCCCGGATATGGGTTGAGAATTTTTCTGATCAGTATGCCCGATATGGTGCGGGCCCTGAAGATTGGTTATCTTCATCTCTTTCCTCCGCTGCGGTTCTTATACCTTAGAGAGTACAATGACACCTATTACGCGTACATTACCTTATAACTATACCTTCACTCAAGTATATCGGCAAAAAAAAAAAAATCTTAAAAAAATATCAGCCGCGTAATTTTTTCGGCAGCAGGGCGTCTATTTTATTATCCACCAGTTTTCTGGTAGCCGGGTCCACTTCCAGCACATGGGGGTACCATGGTTTCAGACGGCAATCAAAGACAATGGGCGGCTGCAACCCCACATGAAACCGGACAATATCCCGGCGGGGGGAATAAATATCCGCCGCGGGTTCAAAGCGGGTAAAAAAGGTCCAGATAAACTCCTGCATGTTCAGGGTCGCCTCTTGCAGGCTGTCAACCAGAATCACCACCGGCCACTCCGCAAAAGCACTCTCCCCGGCAATCCTTGGCGGCAGGGAGACATCCGCCTCGTAGCCTGAGCACTCCACAACCAGGGTCCCCGGCAGAAAGGCTTTTGCCCCGCGGCAACCCGCGGGCAGCATGCCGTGGAAGGATGCCGGCAATGGGCGGCGTGGCTGTCTGCCAAGCCCCATGAGCAGCGCCTTTGAGCCGTTATTGACCGAAGGGCCGGTATAATCCAAGGTATCCTGGGAAACATTGGCAAAAATAAAAAGGTCCTGTTGCCAGTCCACCCGCTCCAGGACATGCACCCATAAGGTGGCGAAATCGTCGATATTGATATCCCCATCCGTGATAATGAGAAATTTCGTGAGCGACAGCTGGCCTTCGCCGAGGATGCGCAGCCCCGAGGCAAAGGCCTCCCTGGGATAGCGATCCCTTACCCTGGCCGCGGCCAGACAGTGAAAACCGGCCTCGCCGAAGGTCTTGAGCTGCTTCACCCCGCTCATGACCATGGGAAAGAGCGGGGAGAGCAGGTCCTGCAGAAAATCGCCGATATAAAAATCTTCCTGCTTGGGACGTCCGACCACCGTGGCGGGGTAAACGGCATCGTGGCGATGATAGAGACGGTCCACCTGAAAGACGGGATAATCATGGGTCAGGGAGTTGTAGCCGTAATGATCGCCGAAAGGACCCTCGGGCCGCCGCACAAAGGGGGGCACCTTGCCCTTGGCCGCGAATTCGGCAAAGGCGACGAGATTGTGTCCGCCCAGCGGGTCTTTCACCATGGGCAGCTTCTCGCCAAGCAGCAGGGAAGCCAGCATCAGCTCCGGCAGATTTTCCGGCAGCGGGGCAATGGCGGCCATGATCAGGGCCGGGGGGCCGCCGATGAAAAGAGTAAGCGGCAGACTTTCCCGGCGGGCCTCGGCCTCGTGGTAATGATAACCGCCCCCCTTGTGGATCTGCCAGTGAATGCCTGTTGTCTCATCGTCAAAACGCTGGATGCGGTACATGCCGAGATTATGCCCCCGGCCGCCTGGATGCTCGGTGTAGACCAGCGGCAGGGTGACAAAGGCGCCGCCGTCGGTTTTCCAGGAGGTGAGCATGGGCAGCTCACTCAAGCGGGGCGGCCGGATGCAGTTATCCAGAATGGGGCCATTCTTCATGAGCCGGGTGCCGATCCGGGCCGCCTGGGGTACGAGCCCGCGCATGGCCCAGATTTTACCGAGCCGCGGCGGCAGGAGCGTTTCAGCGGCCCGCACCAGGTCACGGACAAACTGCTGGGCCCGATGGCCGAAGGCAAGCTCCATGCGTCTGGCCGTGCCGAAAAGATTGGTCGCCACCGGGAAGCGGCTGCCCTTCACCCTTTTAAAAAGCAGGGCCGGCCCTCCCTGGGCGATAACACGGCGGTGGATTTCCGCTATTTCCAGACAGGGGTCAACTTCCACATCAATTTCCAGAAGATCGGATTCCTGACGTAAAACGTTGAGATAGGCGCGCAGATCTTTTATGATTGGGTAATGCACTACTTTTCCTCGTTCAGAAAAAGGGTATGGTATTCATTTTCCCGCAGATGCTTTTTCATGAGCCTGGTCAGAAAATCAACGGTGGCAAGGATATCTTCATCCGGCAGGCGGGGAATAAGCGTATCAAGCACGGTGGGCGCCGCAAACATCCGCAGGAAGGCGGCAAGGGAGCGCTCATCGGTTGCCCTGTTGAGGCCGAAACACATTTCCGCGACAGCAATTTTTTCGGGGGTAGGGGATTTTTTCATGGATTACGACCTTATGCATCTGCTATGCATACAGATATTCATTCAAAATCTCAACGAATCAGAGACATGACATCATCTCAAAAAAATGATCCGGTATATCTTGGCTGGGTTGAGCATCATGCAGGTTATGAATATACCAAATCAGAGCTCATTATCCGGCAAACCCTGACCTGGCTGCTGGAAAAAAGGGTCTTCGTCACCATTTTCCACAAGGGCTACCAGTCAGGCGGGACCGTTGTCATTGAGCTCTCGGACGAAAGCCTGGTTATTGACAAGCCAAGGGACTGGCCGGAAACCCACGCCACCTTCCGGGTCATATTCCGTAATGCGGCAAAGTTATGGAGCCATTTCCGCGGGGAACTGCTCTCGGCCTCGTCCAGCTCTCTTTATGTCAAATTTCCCGAAGAGTTGTTCCTGCTCCAGCGCCGTCAGCATTACCGGCTCAATCTACCGGAGGGAAGTGGCGTCACTTTCCTGTATAACCAGAAAAAGTGCAAGCTTAATATGCGGGATCTCAGCACCGGCGGCATGCTGCTCAGCTCAAGAGACCCACAAGAACTGCCCCAGGAGCGCCAGACAATCCACAATATCAGCATTGCCATCCCCTCCGAGGATACGATGGCCGGGGCGGAAAACGGCATTCTCCGCTTTAAAATCAAAGAGGGCGAGGTGGTCCGCGCCTTTGCCAATGCCAAGCTGCGTTTATTCTTTGCCGGGGTGCGCTTTTACCCAAGCAGACAGGAAGAGGACCGGATCATGAAATACATCCGCCAGCGGGAACTGACTCTGCTGCGCAAGGGCATACATGATTAATGAGATCCTCAGCCCCTCACGGCCATCACGTTTCCCCTCAGACGATCCGCCAGTGCACCTTTCTGGTCCTGGGGCCATCAAACTCGCAGAAAAAAATCTTCTGCCAGGCGCCGAGCTTGAGTCTGCCGTTTTCCACAAAGACGGTGAGCGATGAACCAAAGAGGGAAGCGAGCACATGGGATGGCGAGTTGCCTTCCTGGTGCTGATAGGCGAGATCAAAGGGAATAATTTTTTTCAAAGCCTTGACGATATCGGTCCGCACCGCGGGATCCGCGCCTTCATTAATCGTCAGGCCGGCTGTGGTGTGGGGATTATAGAGATAGCAGACGCCATCGTCTATCTTGCTTTTTGCCAGCTCTTTTTCTATGCTGGAGGTGATATCGACTAGTTCCATATAATTTGCGGTTGTGACGGTAACGGTTCCTGTTTGCATATTTTTTCTCCGGCAAATATGTATAATGGTACCTGCGGGGCGGACAGACCGAGGGCTTCAGGGCTGTCGCTTTCCGGTTGGCGCCCATATTCTAGATGACGCCCGGTGTCAAATTGATTATAGCTGGAGAAATTCATTTGGACAGTAATTCTTGATGACCCCGTAAAAAAAGTCGGTGATGTTGATGATTGACAAAATACTCGCTAATCTTGAGTGGCTTGGCCATGACTGTTTCCGGTTGCGCGCCGGCGGCAAGGTGATTTATTTTGATCCGTTTCAACTTGCAGGCGACCTTGTCCCGGCTGATATCATTCTGATCAGCCATGAGCACTATGACCACTGTTCCCCCGAGGACATAGCCAAAATTCAACAGGAGTCAACAGTCATCATCACCTGGCAGCATTCGGCGGCAAAACTTGCGGGGGACGTGAAACGGTTGGGGCCATGGCGGACAATCACCTGTGATTCCGTCACGGTGGAAACGGTGCCGGCTTACAACACCAACAAAAAATTTCACCCGCAGGCCAATAACTGGCTGGGGTTCATCGTCACGGTCGAGGGGGTGCGTATTTATCATGCCGGCGACACGGATTACATCCCGGAAATGGCGGATTACCGTGCGGACATCGCCCTTCTTCCGGTGTCCGGCACCTATGTGATGACAGCTGACGAGGCCGCTCAGGCGGCCCTGGCCATCAATCCCCAGGTCGCGATACCCATGCATTTCGGCTCCCTGGTAGGCAAGCAGTCCGACGCCGAGCGTTTTGCCAGCAGACTTGAGGGCAGAATCAGGGTTCTTCTTCCCCGCAAAATCTAACCATCGTGCAATACTTTCCCATCAGTCTTGATATCCGGTCCCGCCATTGCATAGTCATCGGCGGCGGCAAAGTGGCGGCGCGGAAGGTGAAATCGCTGCTGGAAAACCATGGCCAGGTCACGGTGATCAGTCCGGAGCTTGATGGCGAGCTGGCGGTGCTTGCCGATAGCGGCGCCATCACGTGGCTGCCGAGGGGGTACGAGAAAGGGGATCTCGGCCAGGCCTTTCTGGTCATCGCGGCAACGGATGACGCGGGTGTGCAGGAAGCTGTTTATCTGGAGGCTGAAGAAAAAAACCTTCTTTTAAACGTTGCCGATGTCCCCAAATGGTGTAATTTTATATTGCCCGCCACGGTACGGCGGGGGGATCTGACCATTTCCGTGTCAACCGCGGGCAAGAGCCCGGCCCTGGCCAAAAAGTTGCGAAAAAACCTGGAAAAAGAGTATACGGATGATTATGATCTGATGCTCCAGGTCCTCGGCCGACTGCGGCCGATCGTGCTTGCCATGGGGTTTCCCCACGAAAAAAACAAAATTCTTTTTGAGAATCTGCTGCATAGGGATATGATTGACTGGTTGCGCAGGGAGGACTGGCAGGCCTTGACGGATCACGTCCGTGCTGTTCTGGGCAAGGATGTCTCCTTGGGCGAGCTTACCGGGCAGAGCGAGCAAAGAGAACACCCGCCAGAGTAACGGCAGCGGAGCCGATTGGCGCGCCACTGTCATGCGGGAGATGAGGACAGGCATACTTTTGTCGCAAATTGTTAAGATACAACTCGTAAGGGACTAAACGGAGAATTTCCGAATGCTTTTTACACTGTCGTTTGTCGCATATCTGTTAGCCACCACGACCTATGTCGTCTTTTTCATCACCCAGAAAAAGAAAATCCGGTCAGCGGCCCGCTGTCTCCTTTTCGGCGCCGGGATCCTGCATACGGTGACCATCCTCGGCCGCTATATTGCCGCCGGTCATACCCCTCTCACCACCCATCACGATACGGTTTCCTTTTTTGCCTGGTCCATGACCTGGGCCTTCCTCTCTTTTCGCTGGCGGTATCAGGTAAAGAATTTGGGCACCTTTGTTTCCCTGGTCATTTCAGCGCTGATGGCGATTGCCGCCCTTTCCTCGCAAGACATCGCCGTTCTGCCGCCCGCCCTGCAAAGCGTCTGGCTGCCGATTCATGCCAGCATTGCCATTCTGGCGGACGGCTTTCTGGCCATGGGCTTCTGCAGCGGCCTGATGTATCTGCTGCAGGAGCGCGAACTGAAAAAAAAGAGATTCGGCGTCTTTTACAGCCGGCTGCCGTCGCTTGAGGCCCTCGACACCCTGATCCATCATTGTCTAACCGTCGGCTTTCCGCTGCTGACCCTGGGCATCATCACGGGCTCCTTCTGGGCAAAACAGGCTTGGGGATCCTACTGGCATTGGGATCCCAAGGAGACGTGGTCACTTATCACCTGGTTTATTTACGCCGCCATGCTGCATCAGCGTTTTATTGCCGGTTGGCGCGGCAAAAGGGCTGCCGTGCTGGCCATAATCGGTTTTGTTGCTGTCCTGTTCACCCTCTGGGGGGTGACATTTCTGCTGCCGGGAGTTCATTCATATGTCCGCTGATTCCATTCTTATTCTGGGGGTAAACCATAAAACAGCGCCTGTCGCGGTACGTGAACAGCTGGCCTTCAGCAGTGACCCGGAAAGGCCGTTTCGAAGCCTGAAAGAGATCCCCGGCTGCGCGGAATTCTGTTTCCTGTCGACCTGCAACAGGGTTGAAGTGATCTTCACCAGCCCCCACCAAACCGAGACCATCCAGGCCATCAAGAAATTTCTTTTTGCCACCAGCAATGTCAAGGAAGAGGAGATCGATAACTTCATTTACCTGCACCGGGGCACGGAGGCCATCACCCACCTGTACCGGGTGGCGGCAAGCCTTGATTCCATGGTAGTCGGAGAGCCCCAGATCCTGGGGCAGCTGAAGGATGCCTACCGCAACTCGTCGGAAAGGGAATGCACGGGAGTCATCTTGAATCGTCTCCTGCACAAGGCCTTTTCCGTGGCCAAAAGAATCCGCACCGAAACCAACATTGGCGGCAGCGCCGTGTCAATCAGCTATGCGGCCGTGGAGCTGGCTAAAAAGATCTTCGGCAATCTCGAAGACAAAAAGGTGCTCCTGGTGGGGGCCGGCGAGATGGCGGAACTTGCCGCGGAACATCTCATCAATCAGGGGATCTCCGAAGTCATTGTGGCGAACCGGACCCTTGAACGGGCGGTCAACCTGGCCAAACGGTTCAACGGCAAGGCCGTGGGGCTCAATGAACTGCATGCCCAGATGGAACTTGTCGATATCCTGGTCAGTTCAACCGGGGCAAGCGGGCTCATCCTTCATCAGGAGGAGGTCAAGCCCATCATGAAACTGCGCAAGAATCGCCCCCTCTTTCTGATCGACATCGCGGTGCCGCGGGATCTCGATCCCAAGCTCAACGACCTGGATAACGTCTATCTTTATGATGTTGACGATCTCAGCCAGGTGGTCGAGGTGAACAAGGCCGAAAGGGAGCAGGAGGCGATGCGGGCGGAACGCATCGTCACGGAGGAGACGCTCAAATTTCTTCACTGGATTGAAGAAATGCAACTCACCCCCACGATCACCGCCCTGCGCCAGAAGGCCGACAGCATCGTCAAGGCCGAACTGGCCAGAACCCTCTCCCACTGCAACCTGGGCGCCAAAGAGATCAAATCGATCGAAAAAATGGCAGTGGCAATAACCAGCAAGCTCCTGCATGATCCCATCCATTTTATCAAACAGGGCCATAGTCATGAGGACAAACAACAGAAACTTGACTTCGCCCGCAAAATCTTTGGCCTGGACCTGGAATCGGAAAAAGAGGAATAAGACTTTCTTGACAAGAGTTGCCCCTGGTGCTATTTTGTCCAATTCTTTTTTGAATTATTCAGATGAAGGGTAATGCTCATGGTTCCGCGGTAACGGAACAGAAAAAAATGTTTATGAGCCCCTTCACTTTCATACAGCGCGCCTAAGGCTCGCGAACAACTATTAGAGGAAAATCGCTATGAGTAAACGGACTTTTCAACCTAGCAATATCAAACGCAGCCGCACCCATGGATTCCGGGCCCGGATGAAAACGAAAGCGGGACGGGCCGTTATCTGCCGTCGCCGCGCCAAGGGCCGTTTGCGTCTCTCGGCCTAAGCCCAAGCAACAGTGCCAGGGAAGCAAAAGGGTGGACAGACGCTGCCGAAGGCGGCGCTGCTCCGCGACCCTAAGCAATTCCAGACTGTTTACCGGAAAGGGAAACGGCTGCGGGGGAAAGAATTCAGCCTGATATTCATGGCCAATGGTTTGGACACGAACAGGCTGGGCATCAGTGTACATGGCGTGAAGAGGGCTGTTAAGCGGAACAGGATTAAACGAATCATAAGAGAATTTTATCGTTTAAACAGGCAATTTATCTCTCCTTCGTCAGACATCGTCATCGCTGTCCGTAAAGATTTCCCCCCCTCTTCACCCCAGGAAGTGGAGCAGGCTGTCAAACCACTTCTTGACAATCTCTCTCTGGCCTAATCTTTATTTAGTTCAGCTGCTTATCGTGGATTATGCGATCAGGTGCCCATGAAGAAAGTTTTACTTTTGCTTATTTACGGCTATCAGAAAATTGTTTCACCCCTGCTGCCGCCGGCATGCCGTTTTACCCCAAGCTGTTCGCACTACGCCATTGAGGCCATCCAACATCACGGTTCCCTGAAAGGATCTATCCTGGCCGCCTACCGCATTCTGCGTTGTCATCCATTCTGCAGTGGCGGTTTTGATCCCGTAAAAAAATAAAAGGAATGCAACATGGATACCCAGAGAGCTTTTATAGCCGTCGTGCTATCGCTTCTCATATTGTTAGGTTATCAATACTTTTTTATTCCCTCCCAGCCGCCCCAGGAGATTGCGCAAACTACTGAACAGTCTGCCCCGGAAACAGGAGCACCCGCCCTTTCAGCCCCACCTGCCCAGCCCATTACCGCTTCTCCTGAAATAGCCGAAGCCGCGGCGCCTCGGGAAGCGGTTGCCCGCGTTGGCCGTGATATCCCCGTGGAGACAAGTCATTATTCGGGAGTGGTATCGGAAACCGGCGGCGGGCTCAAGAGCTTCAAGCTGAAAAAATATAAGGAAAGCACAGCTAAGGAATCAGACCTGAAGGAACTGGTCAAAACTTCCTCCCCCCAGCAACTGCCGTTATTTTTTTCCTGGGGCGCGAACCCCGAACAGGCCGACATCCCACTTTATCTGGCTGACAAGGAACAGCTCACGGTCAGCGGCGAGGATAAATCCCTCACCCTGCAGAGCCGGCTGCCTTCGGGTCTGGTCGTGACCAGAACCCTTCTTTTTTCCGACAATGATTACCTCATCCACCTCGCTGTCGATGTGCAGAACACCTCAACGGAACATCAGCTGCAGGGCGCCCCTTTTCTGGCCTTGACCAACAAACCGTTCACCCAGCAGAAGAACGGCGACAGTTTTGTCTTCACGGGGCCGGCCCTGTATAAAAACGGCGCCCTTGAAGAGATCAAAACCGACGATTTGAAAAAAGGCCCCCTGGTGCGCGACGGCAAACTCGAATGGGTAGGCTATGAAGACACCTACTTCATGACCTGCATCATCCCGGATGACAGCAGCCAGGGCAGTGTTCACCTCAACCTGACGGGGGATGACGCGGTGTCAACCGTCCTGAGCGGCGATGTTGTTGTTCTGCCTCCGCAAAGCCAGAAACGTTACTCCTATACCCTTTATTTCGGACCCAAGGAACTGCGGACCCTGAAGTCATCGGGGCATAACCTGGACAAAATAATCAATTTCGGCTGGTTCGATGTGCTGGCCAAACCGATGCTGTATCTCCTTAACTTTTTATACGGCTACCTGCACAATTACGGACTGGCCATCATTTTAGTCACCGTTATCATTAAGGCCCTTTTCTGGCCCATCGCCCACAAGGGCATGAAATCGATGAAAACCCTGCAGAAACTGCAGCCGAAGATGGCGAAACTGCGGGAAAAATACGCCAACGACAAAGAGAAGCTGAACCGGGAAATGATTCAGCTTTACCAGACCTACAAGGTCAATCCCATGGGAGGCTGCCTGCCCATGGTGCTGCAGATTCCCGTTTTTTTCGCCCTTTATAAGGTGCTGCTGCAGACCATTGAGTTGCGCCATGCCCCGTTCATGCTCTGGATCGCCGACCTGTCCGCCCCGGACCGGCTTTATATCGGCTTCGATATCCCCGTGCTTGGCGGCATTCCCGTTTTGACTCTGCTCATGGGCGGTACCATGTTCCTGCAGCAGAAAATGACCCCTACCGCGGCAGACCCCACCCAGGCAAAGATCATGATGTTTCTGCCTGTTGTTTTTACCTTCATGTTTATCAATTTCGCATCGGGACTGGTCCTCTACTGGTTTGTCAACAATCTCTTATCCATTGCCCAGCAATATGTCATCAACCGGGCGGATTGACAGCAGAGTGCGATCCTCCGTACCACCTTACCGACAGAGTAGCACCGTCATTTAATTTGGAGATAATATGGGCTCAAAGCTTGAGTTTAAAGGAAAGGACGTTGATGAGGCCATTACCAAGGCCTGTGATAAGCTGCACGTAACCAGGGAAGAACTTGATATTCAGATAATATCAACCGGTTCGTCGGGCATTTTTGGCCTTTGCAAGAAACAGGCGGTCATCCGCGCCGCCAGAAAGGAAGCAGCCCCGGAACCCCAGAAAACCCGGCATAAGAAAACTCCCGCCCCGCAGGCGGTGCGGGAAAAAGCCGAACCTCTTCCCGCCCAGGATATGGAAGAAGTGGTGGAGAGGCAAGCTCCCGCCGTGGCGGAAACCCAGCCGGACAGGGAGATGAAAAAGAAGCGCAGGACAGAAGAGCGCCCCCAGGAGCCGGAGGCCCCCCTCGAGCCCCTCACCCCTGAAATCCTTGAGCAGATCAGAAATGACCTTGACCGGCTTCTTACGCTCATGGGTTTTTCCTCCGAGATTGCCATCGAGGAAAAAAACAACAAGGCCTGGGTCAAGATCTCCGGGGACCACATCAGCGAGCTCACCACCAAAGACGGCCAGGCCCTTGACAGCATCCAATACCTGATGCGCAAGATTATCGGCAATAAATTTCCCCAGAAAATCATGTTTGCCATCGATGCCGGGGAGTTCAGGGAACAGCGCCGCGCGGAATTGCAGGAGCTCGCCCTGAAACTGGCCGCGGAAGTCAAAGAGACGGAAAAAACCCGGACTATCCCGGCCTTAAATCCCGCCGAACGGCGTATCGTTCACCTTGTGCTCCAGGAAGACAAAACCATTCGCAGTCGAAGCGTCGGGGATGGGGTTTTCAAGAAAATACTCATTTATCTCCCCGGCAAGGGCCGCGTTAACAAAAGACCTCCCCGCAGAAAAGCCAAGAAGGAAAAATTGACAATTCCTGAATGATACTTGATAATGGTTGCAACCAGTAAACCCTTATCAAGTATCTTTTTCTTCAATGTCTGACGCTAACCTTCACATTTGTGTCCAGCCGGCAGCAGAAGCAACCATCGCCGCCATCGCCACGCCTCCCGGCCCCGGCGGCATAGGAATAATCCGCATAAGCGGCAGCCGGGCTCTTCCCATCCTCACCGCCCTTTTTACCCCCAAGTGTAACACGCGCCAATTACGCAGCCACCGGCTCTATTACGGCTGGATAAAAAATCCGCTGTCAGGCCAGCCGATCGACGAGGTGATGGCTGTTTTCATGCGGGCCCCGAAAACCTATACCCGCGAGGATATCGTCGAAATCCAATGCCACGGGAGCTATCTCGTGCTGCAGGATATCCTCGGCCAGATCATCACCCTTGGCGCCACCCTGGCCGAGCCGGGGGAATTTACCAAGCGGGCCTTCCTGAACGGGCGTATCGACCTGACCCAGGCAGAGGCGGTCATTGAACTGCTGCAGGCAAAAACCAGGGAAGGTCTGGGGCTGGCCATGTCGCAGCTGCAGGGTCATCTCGGCCTCATTGTGAACAGCATCCGTGCCGCCTTGATGTCCTTGCGGGCCGTCATTGAAGTGGCCATTGATTTCCCGGATGACGACGTGGAAATCATCAATGCCGAAGAGATGGGCGCCAAACTTGAACGCGATATCATTTCCCCCCTGCGGGGACTGATCAAATCAGCCGGCCAAGGCAAGATTTTCCGCGACGGCATCTCGGTCATTATCCTCGGCCGCCCCAATGTCGGCAAGTCAAGCCTGCTTAACGCCCTGCTCAGGGAAGAACGGGCCATTGTTACGCCAATCCCCGGCACCACCCGCGATACCATCGAGGAGCTTCTTGATATGAAAGGCATGCCGGTGCGCATCATCGATACCGCCGGTATCCGCGATGACGCGGAGGAGGTGGAGGAGATAGGCATCCTCCGGGCCCGGAAAAAACTGGCCGAGGCGGACCTGGTTCTGCTGATGGTCGACGGCACTCAGCCGCCAGCGCCAGCCGACACCATTCTCTATGAGTCTGTCGGGGACAAAAAAATCCTGCTGGTGGTCAACAAATCCGACCTGGACGGGCACTCCCTCTCGCTCTTTGAGGCTGCTTTTCCCGGGGTCCCGAAGGTTGCTGTCTCGGCCAAGACCCATGAGGGCATCGCTGATCTGGAGAACGGTCTCTTTGCCCTGGTTACCGGCGGCTCAAGCTGGGACCCCGGTTACTCCTGCGTGCCCAATGTGAGGCAGAAGGCATCCCTGGAAAAGGCGCTGACGGCGGCGCGGGGCGTGGAGCAGGGGTTGCGCGCGGATCTGCCCCCGGACCTGCTGGCCATAGAGCTGCAGAGCGCCCTCGATCACCTGGCCGATATTACCGGCGAAACGACCACGGAAGATATTCTCGACTTGATATTTGATCAATTCTGCATAGGGAAATAGATCATGACGCAGCAACAAGAACAGGGCACCGCCTTTGACCAGCAGGTTAAATTTCTGAAAAAGATCCATTTCTTTCTGGATTTTGATGACCATGAGCTGAAACAGCTCCTGGCCGTGAGCCGCTGGCTGAAAGTTCCCTCCGGCACCTTGATCATCAAGGAAGAGACCATGGAGAAGGTCTTTTACATTCTGGTGAAAGGCAGTGTGACCGTTTTTATCACGGTTGATGAAGGCCGGACAATTGAGCTGACAAAACTCTCCACCGGAGCAACATTCGGAGAGATGGCTCTGGTTTCGGAAACCAGAAGAACGGCCGGGGTGAAAACGACCAGCGAATCCTACATCCTGATGGTGGAACCGGAGATCCTCAATCAGGCCTCTGTTTTCCTGCAGCTGAAATTTTACCGGCGTTTTTGTGAGATCCTGGTGACCAGGCTGATCGCCGCCAATAAACGCATGAGTGATCTCGCCACTTCGGCTGGCAATGAGCCAGCGCCAGCTCCCCGGCCAGCACCGCCGCCCCGTCAGCAGCAGGCGCCCCCCCAGGTTGCAAAAGCAGCGGACCCGCCCGCGCCGAAGCAGGAAAAACCCATTCCCATTCCCATACCCTTCCCGCCGAAAGAAATAAATATCGCGACCCTTCCTCCCGCCCCGAAAATCCAGGCGGTTGCCAAGGCCAAAATATGCAGACGGATTCAAAACGAGACGGATCTTGCCATTAATCCCGTTGTTGCGGCGCGGCTTGCCTCTTTCCTCGTTGGCAACTGCGAGGATACGCGAAAATTCGCCGATCTCATATCCTGCGACCCCATGCTGGCCGCCCGGGTCATCCAGCATGCCAATTCATCCTTTTACCGGCGCACCAATACGGTAAATTCGGTGCCCCACGCCATGGTGACCATGGGCATAAAGAACCTGCAGGAGCTTATTGCCGCGGAAACAATGAAGGTGGTCCGGGAAGAAGAGGTGTTTGGCGGTTACAGCCAGCTGGCCAGCTCTTTCTGGCTGCATTCGGTGGTGGTGGGACGCATTGCGGAACTCCTCAGGGACACCATCAGGATCAGCATGCCGGACGATGTTTATCTGGCCGGTCTTTTTCACGATCTCGGCAAGCTGTCCCTGGACCAGCAGCAGCAGCTCTTCTATCCCCAGTTGCTGCGTCCCGGCTTCATCAAAAAGGATATCTGCGATTCAGAACTTGAGTATATCGGCATTGATCATGGCCAGGCCGGCTGCTGGCTGGGCGAGAAGATGGGCCTGCCGAAGCCTTATCTGGATGTCATGCTCATGCACCACACCCCGGAAAAGGCCCGGGAAAACGTCCTGCTCATCGCCCTCATCCATCTGGCCGATCTTTTCGCCAAAGAGAGGGGTATTCTGATGGGAGCGGAGGAGAAATACCCGCCGCTTGCCTCGTCCTTCGGCTGGATACTGATCCAGGAGCAGCATCGTCCTTTTATCGACGTCAATGTCGATGACTTTATTCATTCTTTTAATGCTGAGCTGGACCGGATGGCGGGGGACATTTCCACCCTTATTGTCGTGTAGCTCCGCTCCGGTTATTGCCGTCCCCTGACGGGGTGATCGGCCGCTTAATCCACCGGCTCAAAATCATCCTTGACCGCACCGCAGACAGGGCAGCACCAGCTGTCGGGCAGGTCCTCGAAGGCGGTGCCCGGAGCAATGCCGCTATCGCCATCTCCGGCCTGGGGATCATAAACATAGCCACATACGGTGCAGCGGTATTTTTGCATGGTTCTTCTCCTGAAATAAATTTTATCGCAACGATGCGTACATTGACATACATGACAAACTTCCGTAAAGATTATCAGTAAGAGAGCTTACCAGTCAACGCTAAATCGATAAAACGGGCAGTAAGACAATGAAAAAAATTATTCTTACCAGGCAGCAGATACAAAAAAAGGTCGAGGAACTGGGCCGGCGGATCAGCGAAGATTTCCGGGATGAAGAACTTCTTCTCGTCGGGGTTTTAAACGGCGCCTTCATATTTCTCGCGGATCTTGCCAGGGAAATCGCCCTGGACCTGCGCATCGACTTTATCCGGGTGGCCAGCTATGGAGCGGGCAGTTCCTCTGCGGGAACAGTCACCTTTACCAAGGACGTGGAGCTGCCCGTGAGAGGCAAGAAGATCCTGCTGGTGGAAGATATCATTGACACCGGCCGCACCATTGCCCGGCTGAAACAGCATTTCCTCGGCCAGGGGGCGGTCAGCGTCCAGGTCTGCGCCCTCATCGACAAGAAGGAGCGCCGGGAGGTGGAGGTGCAGGCGGACTATACCGGATTTGACGTGGCCGAGGGTTTTCTGGTGGGCTACGGGCTTGATTTTGCCGAACAGCACAGGTGTCTGCCGGATATTTATCACCTGGAAAACCCGACAGCTCCCTAAACGGCGCGCCTCCGGCACTCCGTACATTTTTGCCTGCAACCACAACGACCTGACATGAATGACTCCCTGCAGGCCAGAGACAAAAAGTTTCTCTGGCACCCATACACCCAGATGGAGGATTATGCCCAACGGGACATCCTGATCATTGACCGAGCTGAAGGCCTCATGCTCTATGACCAACAGGGCAAAGACTATTTTGATACCATCTCCTCCTGGTGGTGCATCCTGCACGGCCACAACCATCCGACCATCAAAGGCTTCCTGCGCCACCAGCTGGACAAACTGGATCATGTCCTGCTGGCCGGCGCCAGCCATGAAGCCGCCATCCTGCTGGCGGAAAAACTGATCAGCCTCACCCCGGAAAAACTGACCAGGATCTTTTATTCGGATAACGGTTCCACCGCCTGCGAGGTGGCCCTGAAAATGAGCCTGCAGTACTGGCGGCATACGGGCCGACCCGGCCGGAAACGTTTCATCGCCCTGGAAAGGGGCTATCACGGCGACACCATCGGCACCATGAGTCTGGGCGGGGTTCCGGACTTTCATAAAGAGTTTGCCGAAATCCTCTTTCAATCATTTACCATTCCTTCCCCGTACTGCTACCGCTGTCCCGCGGCCCAGAGCCCGGAGAGCTGCCGGCTGGAATGTCTGCTGCCCCTGCGGGAGCTGCTGGAAAGGGAAGGGGAAAATATCGCGGCCATCATTCTCGAACCCCTGATCCAGGCGGCGGGGGGCATGCGCATCTATCCCGCCCGTTACCTGCAAGAGCTGGCGGAACTGGTCCAGGGGCACGGGGTCCATCTCATCCTGGATGAAGTGGCAACCGGCTTTGGCCGCACCGGCAAGATGTTCGCCCTTGAACACGCAGGCATTACCCCTGATTTTCTCTGCCTGTCCAAGGCTCTGACCGGGGGTATGCTGCCCATGGCCGCCACTCTCACCACCGAGGAAATCTACCAGGCCTTCTATGGGCCATACCGGGAAAACAAAACCTTCTACCACGGCCACACCTTTACCGGCAATCCGCTGGCCGCCGCCGCCGCCCTGGGCTCGCTGCAGGTCTTTGCCGAGGAGCAGCCCTTTACCCGGCTGGGGCACACCATCCCCCATCTGCATGGCAAGATGAGCCGTTTTGGTGAACTGCCCTGGGTGGGGGAGGTGCGCTGCCTGGGCATGATCGCCGCACTCGAACTGGTCAAGAATAAACAGACCAAGGAGCCCTTCTCCTTTGCCGAACGGGTGGGCTGGAAGATATACCTTAAAGGCTTGGAGCAAGGATTGCTCCTGCGCCCCTTAAGCAATATCGTCTACCTCTGGCTGCCCATATCCGCCACGATTAAAGAAATTGACGAAATCACCGAGCGGGCCTGGCGGGTGCTGGGTGATGCGGATAATATCAGCGGCTGGTCTGCTAAATAATGGGCAAACGGTTTTTTCCCCT
Organism: Deltaproteobacteria bacterium; assembly: GCA_016219175.1. GTDB lineage: Bacteria > Desulfobacterota > Desulfobulbia > Desulfobulbales > SURF-16 > SURF-16. The sequence goes on from JACRCD010000058.1 coordinate 20,804, forward strand.
GTACCTGATCCTGGCGTTCTTGCTGGCCGGCTTCTTATTCTCCTGCGTGCCCGGAAAGCTTGCCCTGGATGGCCAAACCGGCAGCCGGAATCTCCTGGCGCCTCAGGCGGATACCGCGCGGAAACTCCGGAATTCCTTCGGCACCTACAATGCCCCGCCCCGGCACGCCAACGGCAGGGTCGACACCGCCCGGCTGCTCGCTGAACTGAAGGAAATCGGGGCAAACACCTATAACTTTCTGGTCTGGCAGAACCGCCATGACTGGGAGGATCTGCAACTCTTTCTGCCCCTGGCCAGGCAGAAAAATATCCTGGTCTGGGTGACCATCTTCCCGCCCTCCGAAAGCGTGCCGTTCACCAAAAGGTACTCGGAACCGTTCCGCCTTGACTTCGAGAAATGGGCCGAGGAAATCGCCAGGTTGAGCCTTACGGAACCGAATCTGGTGGCCTGGAGCATTGACGATTTCACCGTTGATTTGCAATTTTTCACTGCGGAGAAAACCCAGGGACTGACTACAATCGCCCGAAACATCAACCGGCAGCTGGCTTTCGTGCCCTGCTGTTACTACCGGCAGATAATTACCCCGGCTTTTGTCTCCCGCTATTTACCGTTGATTGACGGCATTCTTTTCCCTTATCTGCATGCCTCCGGCAAGGAAAACCTCACCGACACCGACCGGGTAACCTTTGAGGTGGATACAATCAGGGAGGTGACAGGGGATAGGGTGCCGATTATTCTCGATGTCTACGCCTCGCCCCACACCGGCATGCCCCCGACCACCCCGGCCTATGTCAAAACCGTGATGGAGGAAGGGTGGCGCTCCGCCGACGGGGTTCATGTCTACCGGCACCAGGACAGGCAAAAAGAACCGGAGAAGTATGAGGTCATTAAACAGCTTTTTCAGACCTGGAAAGGGTCATGAAGAGACCGGGGTGTTGACGACATTTTTTTTGTGTGTTTGCCGCAACCCTGTGGTAATATCAACCAACATTGCACACGACCTGCGCCCGTAGCTCAGCTGGATAGAGTACCGGACTTCGAATCCGTGGGTCGGGGGTTCGAATCCCTCCGGGCGCGCCAGTATTTTCAAGCCTTCAGCTTTTTTAAGTTGAAGGCTTTTTTATTTTATGTGTGAATCTGTGTGAGAACTTTTTCTAGCCTGCTCATAAGTGATCATGGCAGAGCGTTCCGCATCCCCGATGCTGTGCAGATAGATTTCCGTGGTGCTTCGGTTCTCATGGCCCAGAATGCGCTGAATAGTCCCAATGGGTACATTGCTTTGCTCCAGAAGGGATGCCCCCGCATGCCGTAAGGCATGAAAGCGAAAATATCTCACACCAGCTTTCCGGCAGAGAGTGGCCATGAACTTTTTCCGATCATTAAAAGGCCCTTCCTGCCAGGAATTTTCGCTTCGGCTCCAATATCGATGCCAGAAGACCAATGACATTTCCGGCTTGCGCTCCTGATACCTTCGGGAGAGAATCCCATAAAGCTTTAAAGTCATCGGCACCCGCCTGGGGGTCAGATGTCCGCCTTTCTTCTTGCGTGTGTAAAGGATCACGACACGCGCTTTCAGGTCAACATCATCCCAGGTCAATCTGTTGATTTCGCTTACCCGCGCCATTGTCTCACGAATGGCCCACAGGTAATCCTGGACATCCGGGGAGGCTTGAGAAATTACCTTGTCAATGTCCTCTTTTGACGGAACATACTTGACCCGCTTTTCCACCGGCAAGAAGTCAACACCGTCCAAAGGGTTGACACTGAACAAACGCTTTTTCTTGCCGAAATTGAACAGGGAGCGAAGATACCGTATTTCCTTGTTCGCGGTAAATGAGGACACGGAACTTCTTTCCAGGATAAAATCTTCAAGCTGTCTCTGGCTGATCTGACCGCAGGTCAAATGACCCCAGCGGAAAACCCATCTTTTCGCCATATACCGATATTCGGCGTAGTGGCGTTCCGAGTGGTAGGCTTTGACATGATCAAGCCGAAGATTAACCAGCTCCAAAAAGTCCATGTCGGTTGGAATTTCCGAAACCGCCCTGGGTTTCGTCAATTCCTCCCTTTTCTTTGCTTCTGCCTGTACTGCCTCCTTTTTTGTTTTGAACCAGGCTTCCGTGTATCTTTGGCCTTTCAGGGTGAAGTCGTACCTCCACCCTTTGCCTTTTACCGAATAATAGCTCATAAAGGTCCTCCTTTCGGGGAAAGAAAATTGACCCTCCGAGCTTCACACCGCC
>JACRCD010000052.1 GCA_016219175.1 Deltaproteobacteria bacterium
ACGGTGAAGAAGCGCTGCAGGATGTGCGGCAAACCGAGCAGACCGAACATCAGCGCCAGACCAAGCGAAACAGCGTCGATGGGGCTGGTGATGAGTCCGCCCGGTTCCAGCGCTCCCTGACCATACTGGGCAGCAACGGCGTTATAAAGTTCGGCCGGATTAAAGTTGAACTTGGAAAGGGTGATGAGCATCAGGAAGGTCACGCCGCCAAGCAGTAGGACGGCCTTGATGATCTGCACCCAAGTGGTGGCGAGCATGCCGCCGAAAAGAACATAGGCCAGCATGATGGCGCCCACCAGGATTTCCGCCAGCTCGTAGGGCAGACCGAACATCAGCTTGATGAGGCTGCCGGAGCCGACCATCTGCGCGATGGTGTAGAAGAGCACGGTGAGGATGCCGCCGACGGCCGAGGCGATACGGACCGGTTTTTGTTTGAGACGGAAGGCGACCACGTCGGCGAAGGTGAACTTGCCGAGATTACGCAGGGGTTCGGCGATGAGAAACATCAGGGCGGGCCAGCCCACCAGCCAGCCTACGGCATAGATCATGCCGTCATAGCCCTTGAGGGCCACCATGCCGGCGATACCGAGGAAGGAGGCGGCGCTCATGTAATCGCCCGACAGGGCCAGACCGTTCTGGAAGGCGCTGACGCTGCGGCCCGCGGCGTAAAATTCCTTGGCGGATTTGGTTTTCTTCGAGGCCCAATAGGTGATCGCCAGGGTGATGGCTACAATGATCAGAAAAAAAGCAATGGACGGGACGGTGGGCTGACCGAGGGTCGTCTGGATAGCGCCCGCCGCCTGTTCGGTTACCGGTGGCATATGGTATTCTCCTTGTTTGTCAGTTGTAAAGAAATGGAAAAAAATGTTCGGTTTTTTTTAGCAAAGGGCCGTTGAGCGGCAAGGCTGCCGCCGCTTTTGTGTCGTCTTCCTGATTGCCGAACAGGATTTTGCTACTTAAACAGTTTCGTGCGCAGTCTCTTTACCTCGGGGTCGTAAATGGAGTTGGCCCAGAGAACATAGACAACGGTCAGCAGCCAGGAGGCGATGATGACTCCCACACCAAGGGGAATTCCCAGGGTGGTGGACACGCCGATCTTCTGGGCCAGGAACGGCTTGTTGAAGCCGATCAGGAGAACATAGCCATAATAAAAAACGAAGAGCAAGATCATCAACAGTGTTGAAATCTTCCCCCGTTTTGCCACCAGGGCCTTGAAATCACTTGATTCGAGCATAGTGTGGACGTCTTTTTGCATTGAAGCCTCCTCTGATCCATTGTGTGACGCCGTGAATAATTCCCTGCGGGCATCGCCAGGGGGTAAATGATACGTAAACTGAGTATTTATACTGTAGGTACTTATACTTAGGGTGTTACTACTCAGGGTGTTACTACTCAGGGTGTTTATACTTAGGCCGCTGCTGAATGTCAAATATTTTTGTCACATTTTTGTCGCGTCATGGAGTATTTTGCGATTTTCTCTATTTGCTGGGCTCAAATTGCACACCCGGCGCGGCGCTCTCTCGTCGCGTTATGCGCGGTGGGGTGGAGGGGATTCATTTGCTCAGATCAAACTGTTTCCATGAATGAATTTCATGCTGCAGTTGGAACTGACAATAAAGTTTGAGGATATTTGCGGATTCAATCAGAGACCTGCGGGAAATCTTGAGGCGGTTCAACCTTTCGGCGGGAAGGGATTGGGCCATCCGCATGATCTTGATGGATGGTATTGACAGGGGAAGCAGCCCTAGACCATGGCCCCTTGCGCAAGGCGAACAGATGATTCCGCTGTGGGCCGGACTGAAGTGATAGGGGGAAGCGGCTGGGTCCATCGCGCCGCAGGCAAGACAATGGTCAAGCTGCAGGCCGAGACCTAGAATGTCAAACATCTTGACCTGGAAATATATTATGGTCGGCGAAAGGCTGGGGTTGCGCGCGAGGTCATGAAGGCACCAGCAAAAAAGCTGAAAAAGCGCGCTCTCGCGATCATTTTCCCTTGTCCACTGATCCACTAATTCACAGACCAGCATGGCCCCGGTATAGCGGTGGTAATTCTCCCGTAAAGGCGGAAACGGATTTAACAGGCTGGCATTATCAAGACGGGACAAGGAGGAGCGCTGGGAGGGGACCAGCATGATATCAAGCAGGGAAAAAAATTCCAGTTTATTGACAAACCTCTTTTTGCTGCGCTTGGCCCCTTTGGCGATGGCGGTCAGCTTGCCGAATTCCTGGGTGTAAAAAGTAACAATCTTGTCTGACTCGCCATAGTCCACGGCTTTCAGGACTATGGCCTTGGAGCGGAGAAACGACATTAACGGGCTAGATCATCGGGAATGGTAAGACGGAGCGGGGAGCCTGGTTTGCCATTGATGGGAAGTTCCTTGTCTTTCAGGAAGAGGCGGACGCCGCCCGAGTTGCCGATATAAAGTCTGATTTTTTTTGCGGCGCTCCAGCTCCTCTCTTCATTGGCATTAAAAAGATAATCATGCCCGGGCTGATCATCCAGGGTAACCTGCAACCAGGTTTTCTGAGTGAAAAGAATGCGGAGATTGACTTCCTCGGGCAAGGCCTCAACCGGCGGCGGCTGAGCCGCAACGGCCGGCGCAGTCTGTTGCATACCATCGGCGGCGGGACTTTCGCTTTCCGGGGAAGGGACGTCCGTCTCCGGAGAGGTTGCCTGGGGAGGAGGCTGGTCACTGGGTGAAGCCGGCAAGGTCTTTTCCGGGGTATTGCTGACCGCGCCTTCATCTGTTGCGAAATTATGAGCAAGGGGGGCGCCAGCAGACGAATCCCCGCCTTTTTCCGGAAGTTGCGCTTCAATTTTATCCGGCGGGGAATCTTGGGAAGTGACGAGGTTTTCCCCGGAAGTAGATGAAGAGGGCTCATCTCCTGGACTTAAGGAAAGGGATGACAGGTTTGACCGCGGAGATTCGGAGTAAAGAAAAAAGTAATAGCCGAGACCGATCAGGGCAAAGAAGAAGAGGAAAAAAACAATTTTGCGCGCGTTAAAAAATGAGAAGGATTCCGCCATTTTTTCATTGAAAAAAACATCATGATTTCTGATGCCGTCCTCATCCGCGTGCGCCATTTCCCTGCTGTAACGCTCCAGGATGTCCTGCTGGTCAAGACCCAGAAATTTGGCATATAATTTGATAAACCCTCGTGAAAAAACCTCGGCGGGCATCTTGCTGCGATCATTGTTTTCTATGGCTCGCAGGGTGGCAATGTGAATACAGGTTTCCTCGGCGACTTGATCAAGAGTGAATTTTTTTTTTGTCCGTTCACGCTGCAGAAAGGCGCCCAGGGATTGTCCTGGGTCCGAGTCGGCGAAGTCATGTATTTTAGAGCGGTTCTGCAAGGAATCTTGTGCCATGTGGCTTCAGTCCTTTGGTAGGGGGGATGAAAAATAACGGCGTGGGGAATTCATCACCCTGCCCCAATGAAAGTGAGAGATCAGAGGAGTTCTTCTATGTATGAGTTTTCACGTAACTCTTTGACCCAGAGTTCAAATTTTCTTTTTAATTCCTGGTCGTACAGGGTGGCCCGGATCTCTTCCCTGACATTTTCCAGGGGGGCCTGGGTAATCACGCCGTCGCTGCTGCTGGAAAGGAGCCTGAAAAACTGAAAGCCTGACGGTGTTTCAATTATATTGCTAACTTCGCCGGGGCGCAAGTCTCGAATAGCCAGCCACATGTAGTCGGCAAGTTCCGCCTTGGTGAAAGTGCCGATGTCGCCGCCATCAACCGCGGAGGGCAGGTCTGAGTGATTTTTGGCGATATCCTTGAAATTTTCTCCCGCCCGGACCATTTCCCGCAGTTGCTCGGCCCGCTTTTGTGCTTCTTCCCTGGAGGCGGAGCGTCCGCCGTTGTCATTCCAGCCGCTGCCGAACTGCAGGATGTGATAGCCTTCCGGGTTGTTGTTCTTGCTGTAATGGTCTCGGTAGTAGGCATCGATCTGTTCATTGGTGATCACTACCTTGGAGCGGATTTCGTAACCGATCAGTTTTGAGCGGAGGATCTGGTCACGCAATGATTCACGGTATTTTTCCTCGGCAAGGCCCATTGACGCAAGCTGCTGTCTGAACTGTTCAACGGTAATGCTGTTCTGTTCCAGAATTCTGTTTATCGCCCCTTCAATTTCAGCGCTGGAAACCTCAATATTCCGTTTTGCCGCCCGCTGAATGAGAAGCTTGTGGTCAATCATGCCCCGCAGAATATCCCGTTGCGCGTTTTTCATGGCCTCATCCACCTGGGAAGAGGGGGCCTCCTGCCTGATTTTTTCGTAAGCAGGCATCGCCTCCGCCTCCAGTTCGGACAGGGTGATGACGTCCTCATTGATCACAGCCACCACCCGGTCAACGATTTCTCCGGCAAAAGCGGCGGAGCAGAGCAGAGAGTTCGCGATCAGGCAAATGGCCGCGGTGCGGATGAAGGCCCTCCGGAATATTCTGTACAGCATGGTTTTTTTTAACATGTGATGAGTATGCGAATTCATTTTGTTTGATAACAACATGCGGATATTACTAGCTGAACAGATAATTAGGCAACATTCCACGAAACCGTTCATCATTATTACGCTACTAATCGAGGGCCTGCAAGACTTTTTTAATCTCGGCGAAAAGAGAGTCGGGGCCTTCGATGCGGGCGGGAACAATGAGTTTTCCATCCGGCGTGAAACGTACGGAGTTTTTGCTCTTTGTTACCAGCTCAAGAATTCTGGCCGGATTCACCGGGGTCTGCTCGAGAAATGTATAGACCAGGGTATTGGTCCCCCGCTCAAGTTTGCAGATTTTCATCTTCCTCAAGACAAACTTGATGGTGATGATGCGGAGCAGGTTAACCGTTTCTTCGGGAATATCTCCGTACCGGTCACGCAATTCATCCTGCAGGTCTTCCAGTTCAAGGTCATCCCGGATGCTGGTGATTTTTCTATAGGCGATATAGCGTTGATCGCTGTCGGTAATGTAGTGGTCAGGGATGAAGGCCGAGATGCCCAGGTTGATTTCCGGCTCAAAGTCGAGCTCCTCCTCGGCAGCTTCGCCATCCTTGCCTCGTCTCTTGAGATCTTCAACGGTTTTCTGCAGCAGGTCGAGATAGAGATCGTATCCCACGGCCGCGATGTTGCCGCTCTGGGATTTACCCAGAATGCTGCCGCCTCCCCTGATCTGCAGATCGCTCATGGCCAGTTTGAACCCTCCTCCCAGCTCGTTGTATTCCATTAAGGCCCGCAATCTCTGCCTGGCGTCCCTTGATAAACCATCAAGCGAAGGCACCAGCAGATAGGCATAGGCCTGTTCGCTGCTCCGTCCCACCCTGCCCCGCAGCTGGTATATTTCAGCCAGCCCGAAGCGGTCAGCCCTGGTGATAATAATGGTATTGGCATTGGGAATATCAAGACCTGATTCAATAATGGTGGTGCAGACCAGGACATCCACATCCCTCTGGATAAAGCTGACCATGATATCTTCCAGCTGTTTGCCCGGCATCTGGCCATGGGCCACGGCAATTCTGGCCTCGGGGACAAGTTTCTGCACCCTGCCCGCCATTTCGTGGATGGATTGCACCCGGTTATGGACGATAAAGACCTGCCCCTTGCGCTGCACCTCCTTGATGACCGCCTCTTTGATCACCAGGTCGTCATGTTTGGCCACAAAGGTCTTTACGGCCCGGCGCTGACTGGGGGGAGAGCTGATAACGGACAGATCCCTGATGCCGAGCAGCGACAGCTGCAGGGTGCGCGGAATAGGGGTGGCCGTCAAGGTCAGGACATCCACGCTGCTTTTTAATTTCTTGATCTTTTCCTTGTGGGTGACGCCGAAACGGTGCTCCTCGTCAATGATGAGCAGGCCGATGCGCTTGAAGATGACATCCTTTGAGAGAATACGGTGGGTGCCGATGACCATGTCCGCCTTGCCCGTGGCCAGGTTGGCGATGGCCTCTTTCTGCTCTCTGTCGCTGCGGAACCGGTTCAGGCATTCAATCTGCACCGGAAATCCGGCAAAGCGTTCCCTGAAGGATTGCGCATGCTGCTCGGCAAGCACCGTGGTCGGCACCAGCATGGCCACCTGAAAACCATCCTCAATGACTTTAAAAGCCGCACGGATGGCCACCTCGGTTTTTCCGTAGCCGACATCGCCACAGACCAGTCTGTCCATGGTCAGCTCGGAAGAGAGGTCGGCTATTACCTCATTGATGGCCTTCAGCTGTCCCGGTGTTTCATCATAGGGGAAGGTTTCTTCCAGTTCGTTATAGAGCGAGTCCGGCACACTGAAGGCATGACCCTTGGCAAGTTTGCGCCGGGCATAGATATCAAGAAGTTCCTGGGCCACCTTCCAGACGGCTTCGGTTACCTTCTGTTTGGTTTTTATCCAGACCTTGCTGCCGAGTTTGCTGATTTGCGGGTCTTTGTCCGATATGCCCTGGTATTTGCTGATGCTGTTTAAGCGGTCAACCGGAACATAGAGCTTGTCATTGCCCTCATAGGTGATCTGCAGGAAATCGTTGGCCACCCCGTTTAAGGACATGTTGACGATCCCTTCAAAAATGCCGATGCCATGGTCCGTGTGAACCACAAAATCCCTGGGATGCAGCTCTTCGAAACGTATGGATTCCTTCGCGGCTGACTGAACCTTCTTTTTCCTGGCGCCCAGCCGTTTCTCGCCAAAAAGTTCGGTTTCGGAAAGAACATGCAGACCTTGAGAAGGCAGATCAAAACCCCCGCTTACGGGAGAAGAGACCAGGGTCAGCTGGGCGGCTCCGGCTTGTTCGAGCTGTAGAGGAGCCTGTTGGGTCGTGAGAGCAAGGTGGTAATGGGAGAGCATCTCCGCGAGATGGCGGGCGTGTTTTTCGGAGCGGCAGGCGAGCACGACCTTGTCATTTTGTTGCTGCCATTCCCGGATCTGGTGCGCCAGGGGGGCAATAAAACCCTCTTTTTTCCGGGAAAGCTCCAGCTGCTGTTTGAGCAGCAGATGATTGCCGCAGGGGATGGAGAGGGATTTCTCCCTTTCTGGCTCCAGGGAGATGAAATCATAAAGGCAGACCTGGCTGAAATCATGCAGGGATTTCTCCAGTTCTTTTTCTGTCAGGAAAAGGGAGTCCGGGGGCAGGGCCGGTTTATGAGCGGCGCAGGCCTCCTGGTAATTTCTGTTGATTCTCTCCCAGACGAGCTGCACCGTCTGGGCGGATTCCCGCGGATCCAGGGAAAAAATAATGGTATTTTCCGGCAGGATGTCGAGGGGCGCGGACAGTTTTTCGTAAAACAGGGGAAGGAAAAACTCGATGCCCGGAAAAGAGGTGCGGGTTTTTATTTTTTCGCGGATGATATTTTTTTGCCAGCTGTCCCAATGGCGTTTTTTTCCCTCGCTGTCAAAGCGCTCCAGCATTGTTTGGTAATCGCTGGTGGCGGGATCAGGGAAAAGGATATCCCGGACGGGCAAAAAAATGGCTTCCTCGATTTCTTTTAGCGAGCGCTGGGTAATCGGATCAAAATAACGGATTGATTCGACGGTTTCTCCGAAAAAGTCAAGCCGGACAGGGGCATCGATGCCATCCTGGCCTTGGGCGAACACGGGCGGGTAAATATCGATAATGCCGCCCCGCACGGCAAACTCTCCGCTGCTCTGCACCAGGGAAACCTGTTCGTAGCCGCTTCTGACAAGCGAAGCAAGGAGATGTTGCGGATCAGCCTGCTCCCCCCTGATAACAAGTTCGGCCAGTTCGTTTAAGGTGGATTGCGGCAGTATTTTTCGCAGCAGGGCCTCGCTTGAGACTACCAGGACAAATTGACCCTTGCCTGACAGAATTTTATAGAGAGTGGACAGTCTGGAAGCCGTTGTTGAACTGTCGGGGGAAAGGGGGGTGTAGGGAGGAATTTCATAACCAGGGTAGCTGAAGACGGGCAGGGAGGTGAAAAGGTTGCAATCCTGCTCCATGCTGCCGAGCATGGCTTCGGAAGGAACAATGCACAGCACGGGGCGGCCGGTTTTTTCCGCGGTCTGCGCCGCAAGCATGGCTGCTGCGGCGGGCCGCGGGCCACTCACATTTATTGTTGCCGGCTGCTGACCGCCAAGAAAGGAAAGCAATTGATGCATAATTTAAAAAACAACTCAGGTTGTTCAGGCTGAAGGTGAGTACGCCGCAACGTTTTTTTTCGTGGGGTGGGCAAATGGTTTCGTTTGCCCACGCGGACTGGTGGGCCATAAGGCCTGCCCACCCTAGCGAAAGATCAACTATTGCATGGTACTGAAGGGGTGTAGGCGTTGACTGTACGATGCCCCTGCCCCCCTTCAGCCTACCGCCGGCAACGCCTGTGAAGTTAGAACTGGCCTCCGATGCTGAAATCCCAGAGGCTTTGATCCTCATCATCCTTGGGATCGATATTATAGCCCCACTCAAGGCGCAAGGGGCCCATGGGGGAAAGCCAGCGAAAGCCGAAACCGGCGCTGGAACGAAGGTCATCGGTTAAACTGACCGAATCCCGCACCGAATTGCCGAGATCATAAAATACCAGGGCGTTAAGCCCCATGTCTTTTACCAGGGGAAAAATATATTCCAGGTTCATATAGGCCATCTTCTCACCACCTATTTTTTCATTGGTAACCGGATCCCTGGGGCTGATGTCGCCGTTTTCAAAACCGCGCATGGTGCTGAGGCCGCCCAGATAAAATTTTTCGTAAACCGGCAGTTTGCCCTCCTCATCCTCGGCAACATAGCCGGCTGAGCCCTTGACATGAATGACGTTATCCCAGATGAAAGGGAAATACCAGCTGGTTGAAGCCTCATATTTGGTGAACGCGCTGTCCCCGCCGAGGATACTGCCGGCCTTTTTGGCGGAAACGGAGTTCAGCGAGCCCTTGGTCGGGTTATAGCGGCGATTTCTGGTGTCGCGGGACAGGCCAAGGGTCACGGAATGGGTGGTGTTGATATCCATGGAGTCCCTGATGATTTGGGAGGCATTATCGCTGACATCGGATAACTCCGAATCGTCGTAAGCCCAGGTGGTGAAAACCCGCCACTCTTCCACTATGGGATAGCTGAAACGCAATGCCGTGCCGATGGATTGTTTATCATAATCGTCAAAGTCCCTCGTCCAGTGGTAGACATCAAAGCCAAAGGCGAGTTTGGAGTCATTGAGATGGGGCTCGGTAAAGCTCAGGTTATAATGGGTGTTGGAGCCGCCCAGGTTGGCCTGTAATGACACACTCTGGCCACGGCCGAGAAAGTTATGCTGGGTAATGTCGGACATGAACAGCAGACCGTCGACGGAACTGTATCCGGCGCCGATACTGAATGTGCCGGTTGCTTTTTCCTTGAGCTCCACGATGACATCCATCAGGTCGTCTTCATCCGCGGTTGGCTCAGGGGTAATATTGACGTCTTCAAAGAAGTCGAGCTGCTGTAATCGTTCCGTGCTTTTTTTCAGGGCAGTGGCGTCGTAAAGGCTTTTTTCGTCAACCAGCATGGCTCGCCGGATAACCTTGTCCCGTGTCCTGGTGTTACCCTTGATAATAATACGATTAATATGGACCAGATCGCCTTTGCTGACATGCAGGGTGACGTCTACCCGTTTTTCCGCCGTGTTCTTGTCAACCTGGGGCTCAACCTCGGCAAAGGCGTATCCCTTCGAGGCATAGTAATCGGTGAGTTTGAGCACGTCGTCACGGAGCACCTGGCGATTGAAATATTTTTCGTCGCCCAGGGTGGTCATGGCCGTAAGGGTTGCTTTATCCTCAATGAGGTCGCCGGTGATATCGAGTACCCCTACCTTGTACCGGTCACCTTCGGTAATGTTGAAGGTGACATAAAGCCATTCGCCCTTTTGCTCAACCTCGGGATCTCCCACCAGGGCCTCAATGAAGCCGTGATTCTGATAAAAGGCGCTGATCCGGGAGGCATCCTGGTTGAGGATGTCTCTTTTCAGCAGGCCCGCTTCCGTGATCCAGGAAAGCCAGGTTTTGGTTGACGTGGTGAGTGTTTTTTTTATCTCGTCGCTGGCGAATGATTTGTTGCCGTGAATAATGATTTCCTTGACGTATATCTTGCTGCCCTCTTTGACTTCAAAGAGGATGTTGACGCGTTCCTTTTCCGGATAGGTGAGTTTCGTGGTCACTTCCGTCTCATAGTACCCTTTTTCCTTGTACAGCTTGCGGATGTTTTCGGTGGAATTCTTGAGTTCCTGCGGGTTCAGGATGGTATTGGCCGAAACGGTAATCACTTCCCGGATGTCTTCCGCCTTGACATCCTCTTCACCGGAGATGTTGACGCTGCCGACAACTTCCTTCTCCTTGACGAGAAAGGTGACATTCTTGCCTTCCCCGCTATCGTCCACCTTGATCTGGACATCATCAAAGTAGCCCATTTTGTAAATGTTTTTCAGGTCGTCCCGGAGCTGGGCCGGGTTGTACGGATCGCCGGCCCTGTTCTGTATGTGTCTGAGGATGGCGCCGGAATCGATACGGGTATTGCCGCTGATCTCAATTTTGGCGATGCGGTAAAGCCTGCCGGTGAAGGCAAGGATCTTGTCCGCCAGGGTGTCGAGGGCTGAAGCCAGTTCCTCGGGACCCGCGGCTTCCTGGTAAAATGATTGATGGGGTGAAGCGGTATTCCGGAGATCATAGGTCAGGACGTCAACGCTTAACTTGTTGCCCGTCTGGGTGATGCTGCCGCAGACAATGTATTCAATGTTGCCCTGGGGAATGATCTGCCAGAGTTTTTCCAGGGGAGGGGGGCAGATGGCCTCATGACCAATCTGGCCGAGTTGATCTCGCTTTAAAAAGGCCTGACCCCGGGCCGCGGCTTTTGCGGTCAGGAGCTGATCGCTTTTTTCAGCCAGGGGCTCCGGGTTACCCGGGGTATTAATCTTTAAGGGCAGGAAAAGGGTGCTCGCCGCCCCGGAATTATCGGCCGCCGCCTCTGTGGCGGCATAAGCGCCCGTGGCATGAGACAAAAAAACGGCAAGAATAAAACAATAGGTCAACAGGCTTACGGGCAGGCGGGCAATATGCATAGCTATTCTTTTGTTGAGTGGAAGAGGTGAAAAAAGAAATTACCGTATGTTGAAAAAATGAAACGTATAACAGGAGGCTCATGCAAAATGAACTTGCGTGTCATTCCGAACGCAGTGAGGAATCTTTAATCGCCTTGATTTTATTAGATTTCTCCCTTCGGTCGAAATGACAGGAAGCACTCTTTTGCTTATTTTGCAAGAGCCTCACAGGGTAAATTAATAAAAAATACCCGTTGTCGCCATCAAAAAGATCATGCAAAACCGTTAAGACTGATATTTTTCATGTACAATGTCGCTTTGGCAAAGTTTTCCATTGAGCAGCGTCAGGCAACGGTCCATCCTGCTGGCCAGACCGTAGTTGTGGGTGACCATGACGGTGGTGAGGCCGAAGCTGTGATTCATTTCGCGAATGAGGTCGAAAACCTTCTCTCCTGTTTTGGGGTCAAGGTTGCCGGTGGGTTCATCAGCCAGCAGCAGCGCGGGTTTCATGATAATGGCGCGGGCCAGGGCGACACGCTGCTGTTCTCCGCCGGACAGCTCGCCAACCTTGTGATCAAGTCTGTGCGCAAGCCCGACTTTGTTCAACAGTTCCGTGCCGTCCGGCGCCATCTCCTCTTTTTTCTTCCCGGCGATAAGCCCCGGCATGATCGTATTTTCCAGGGCCGTAAATTCGGGGAGAAGATGGTGAAACTGAAAAACGAACCCTATTGTTTTATTGCGAAAAACAGCGAGGCTGGCATCATCTCTTTGAAAAATGGGTTCACCCTTGTAATGAAGCGACCCCTGATCCGGCCGGTCCAGGGCCCCCAGAAGATGGAGCAGGGTCGATTTGCCGGTCCCCGAGACCCCGGTGATGGCTACCATCTCCCCCCGGAACAGATCAAGGTCGAGATCCTGGAGCACCTGCACTTTGCCGGCGCCACGGCCATAAGCCTTGGACAAACCGTGCGCTGAAAAATCCACTGTTGTGCTGCTGATATCTCTCATGCGGCGCTCAATAACGTAAGGCCTCGGCCGGCTCAACGCGTGATGCCTGCCAGGACGGGTAGATGGTGGCAAGAAAGGTGATAAATACCGCGGCAATGGCAATCGCCGTCACATCAAAGGGCAAAATTTTCACCGGCAGGGTGGACATGGGATAGACATCACTGGGCAGTTTGATGAACTGGTAGCGGCTGAGGATTTTGCATAATCCGAGTCCTCCGCCAACGCCGAGCGCGGTCCCGGTGCAGCCGATAATCAGCCCCTCATACACAAAAATCCGCATGATATTGCCCGAGGTGGCGCCCATGGATTTTAAGATGGCGATATCTTTCGTCTTTTCCATGACCACCATGGTCAGCGTGCTGATGATGTTAAAGGCGGCGACCAGGACAATAAGGGTCAGAATGATGAACATGGCGGTTTTTTCAAGTTTGAGGGCGGAAAAGAGGTTCTGGTTCATGCGCATCCAGTCCTTGGCCACAAATCCTTGCCCCAGTTTCTCCTCGATTTTCGTGGCAATGTCCTGGGCCTGATAAATGTCGTCAACCTTGATTTCAATGCCATGCACCCCCTCACCGATGCCCAGGAACTGCTGGGCCGCCTTGATGGAAATGTAGGCCAGGGAGGCATCATATTCATACATGCCGGTGTCAAAAATGCCCGTCACCTCGCAGGTTTTAATTTTCGGGATCACCCCCATGGGAGTCAGAGGGCCGGAGGGCGAAAGCAGTCGTATCCGTTCGCCCATGCCCACCCTGAGCTGCCGGGCCAGGTGTTTGCCGAGGATGATGCCGGCGGGAGTCCCTGGTTGCGCATCGGCGCGGGTCAGCCCGGCAATTTCACCCTGGATCAGCTGGCTGGACAGAGAGAGCACCGAGGAAGCACTGGCCGGGTCAATGCCGCGCAGCACAATGCCCGTGCCGTTGCTGCCCGTGGTAATCATGGTCTGGGAATAAATGTAGGGAGTCACCGAGGCGACCCCGTCCATGCCGGCAATCGTTGCCGCCATGTCGGCATAATCGTCAATGGTGCCGGTAAATTTCTGGACAACAATGTGGGAGTTGACCCCCAGGATTTTGTTGCGCAGCTCGGAGGTGAATCCCGCCATCACGGCCAGAACAACGATCAGGGCCATGACGCCCACGGCAACACCGGCCACGGAAATAAGGGTGATGAGAGAAATAAACCCCTGGTGTTTTGCCTTCAGATAGCGGCAACAGATAAAAGATTCAAAATTCAATGCGTTACCCTTTCTCAGCGCGTAAATGGGGAAAGAGGATAACGTCACGGATGGAGGGAGAGTCAGTCAGCAGCATGACCAGGCGGTCTATGCCGATCCCTTCGCCCGCGGCCGGTGGCATGCCGTACTCCAGGGCGCGGACAAAATCACGGTCAAGCTCGGGAAAAATTTCTTCGTCATCGCCACGCTCGGCAATCTGTTTCTCCAGGCGCTGCCTCTGGTCAATGGGATCGTTGAGTTCGCTGAAGGCGTTAGCCATTTCCCGGCCGGTGATGAAAAGTTCAAAACGGTCGGTGACCTCCGGATTATCCTTGTTGCGGCGGGCAAGAGGGGAGATCTCCGTGGGATATTCGATAATAAAAGTGGGGTTGATGAGTTTTTCTTCCACCAGCAGTTCAAAAAGCTCGGTTTTCGCCTTGCCCGGTCCCGCCGAAGGTTCAAGGGTAATGCCTTTCTCCTTGGCCAGCTGGATGACTTTGTCCGGGTCTCGCAGGATAGCCTTATCAAGGCCCGCTATCTCGATCAGCGCCTCTTCCATGGTGTATCTTTTCCAGGGCGGGGCAAGGTCAATTTCCTGGCCCTGGTAGGTGATCTGCATGGAACCGGTCACTTCCGCGGCAATCCAGGAGATCATCTCCTCGGTCAGGTCCATCAGGGCATGATAGGTGGAGTAGGCCTGATAGAATTCCAACATGGTAAATTCCGGATTATGGCGGGTTGAAAGGCCTTCGTTCCTGAAGTTCCTGTTGATTTCAAATACTTTTTCAAAGCCGCCCACCAGCAGACGTTTCAGATAGAGTTCAGGGGCAATGCGCAGGTAGAGATCCATGTCCAGGGCGTTATGATGGGTCTTGAACGGTTTGGCCGTGGCCCCGCCGGCAATGGGCTGCATCATGGGCGTTTCCACCTCGAGAAAGCCTCTGTTGGTCAGAAAATCCCGCACGAGCCGGATGATTTCCACCCTCTTGCGGAAGGTGTCGCGCACCTCCGGATTGACAATGAGATCAACATAGCGCTGCCGGTATCTGGTTTCCACGTCAGTCAGGCCGTGAAATTTTTCCGGCAGGGGACGCAGGGATTTGGTGATGTGCTGAAAGGAAAGGGCCTGCAGGGTCGGCTCTCCCGTCTTGGTGCGGAAGAGCGATCCCTTGAAGCCCACGATGTCGCCGATATCAAGTTTTTTAAAGATATTATACGACTCCTCGCCAACGACATCCTGTTTGATATAAACCTGCAGACGGCCGGTTTCATCCTGGATATGCAGAAAGGAGGCCTTGCCGAATTTGCGCATGGTGACAATGCGGCCCGCTAAAGACATGCTGCCGCTCATCAGGGTTGCGTCCGGATCAGGGCTTTCAGGCATAACATCCTTTACCTGATGGGTCGGGCTGAAATTATTGGCATAGAGCTCAACGCCCATTTCGGCCAGCTCTTCTGATTTGGTCCTTCTTTGCCGTAAAATCTGGTTTAATTCATCCATATTCGTCCTCGCACCCGTTTTTGGGGCGTTTAATGCGTTTTGTGTGTCGGGTTATGCTGGTTATTTTGTGGCAATCTCGTAGGGGCACGGAATCCTGTGCGCCTACAAATATTTTCCCCGCAGAGTCGCTGATACTTCCTGGGTCAGCTTGAGAACGCGCGAGGCCAGTTCCGCGGTCAGGGAGCCGGTGCCGCAGCTGGGGGTTATCAGGCTTTGCCGCAACAGGGCGGCAAAGTCCCGCTTGCCGGTCACGAGCTGGGCCGCCTGCCTTTCCCAAAGGGCGACAAGGGACTCGGTGGTTTCAGCAAGTATATGCTCTTTTTCCGCGGTCGGGATAAGGCCCCAGGCGAGAACCTTACCCCGGTCAAGAAAGTCATTGAGCTCACTTTTGCACGAGACGAGCCGGTCAAAGAACCCGTAGGCATCAAAATTCAAGATGTCGAAATCGAGGGATAGAAGAAGGGCCCAGTCGGTGTTGGCGCACACGTGAATGCCGGCCAGGCCGCCAACATGATGAATGGCCTGGATCATTTCGCTCTGGTCCAGGGTTATATCCTCTTTTGAAACACTGATGAAGGCGGATGAACCCAGCCCCGCCAAGGCAGGCTCATCTATGAAGATAATGACCGGTTTTCCCGCTTTTTTCAGGAACAGAACCTGCCAGGCGGCCTTCATGGCCAGCCCTTTTGTGATGATATCCCGGATTGCCGGATCGTAATAGCCGGCGCGATTGTCCCGGTCGGACATGCCGGTGAGCAGGGTGAACGGACCGGTAATCTGCCCCTTTAAGGCGAGGATGTTTTCATGCTTGCCGGCTTTTTCCACCAGACGGTACAGTCCCCCGGCATGGGAGGGGCTGACTTTGAAGCGGGAGCCGGCGAGGTGTTCGCTATTTTCCGCCACATCCATATACTCTTCATAAAAGGCGAGTTGGTCCGCCTCGAAATGATCGGACTTCGTGTTGAAATAATATCTCTCGCCGTCCGTATCTATGCCGGGCAAACCTTCGTTGAACTGCCGCAGCATGCCTTCAAGCCGGTTTCCGGGCAGCTGCGGCCAGAGCGGGATGTGCGGCGTGTGTTCGAAGATGAGTGCAAGCGCCTCGTCATGGTCGGTTAAAGGAATGCTGCCGATGAGTGTGGCATACCCGCCTGCCTGAAACGGAGAATCTGCTTTCATATGGTTGGTTTTTGAGGACATTGCCAGTGTATCGTGGATATTCATGACAGTAAGAAAGGTAAATAAATAATATAAAAATAGGTTAACTTACTCTTAAAAGGGTTAAAGTGCAAAGTGAAAAATAAAAAGAAAGAAAAGTGCGGGGCGGGTGTATATTTAGCATAAAAGTTTTACCGGCCTTGACTGTATTGCTAAATTTGTTTATTTTTCCAAAATGCGAGAGTGGCGGAATTGGCAGACGCACTAGACTTAGGATCTAGCGCACTTCGTGTGTGGGGGTTCAAGTCCCCCCTCTCGCACCAGGTGACTTTTTTTGTTGAAAGGTTGAGGCAAAGGGCAAACTTGTTCAGCACCTTTGCCTTTTTGTATTTTCAAATCACAGTTGATACAGATACATTTTTATATCCCAGAAAGGAAGGTGCCGTATGCAGGTCAGCGTTGAAGATGTCAGCTCTCTCACCAAAACACTGAAGATCGTTGTTCCTGAAGACGTTGTCTCAAAAAAAATCGAGGATGCCTATAAGGAACTGAGAGCGGAAGTGTCGATCAAGGGCTTCAGAAAGGGCAAGGTGCCAAGAAAGGTTCTTGAAAAAGGGTACGGCGACAAGATTAAAATGGAAGTTGGCGAGAAACTGGTCCAGGATACCTACTTTGACGCCTTGGAGAAAGTAGACTGTAAACCCGTGGTGCATCCCGAAATCAAAAGCCACAGATTTGCCGACGACGGCACCTTTGTCTATGAAGCCGAGGTGGATGTGAAGCCGCAGTTCGAGTTGGGACAGTTCAAGGGTATTGAAGTGGAAATGCCGAGGATTATCGTGGATGACGAGGCGGTGGACCGCGAAATTGAATCTCTGCGCAAGGAAATAGCGCCCTTACGGAATGTCGATGACCGGGGTGTTGCCGATAATGATTTGATTGTTGTTGATTTCCAGGGTTATGATGAGAATGGGGAACCGATGAAGCAGGTCATGGCGGAAAACTATTCCGTTGAGGTCGGTTCAGGCCGCAATGGCAAGGAGTTTGAGAGTGCCTTCCTCGGCATCGGCAAAGGTGAGGAGGCCAGCCGCACGGTCCAGTTTTCCGCGGCATTCCCCAATCCCATCCTGGCCGGTAAGAATGTGCAATTTAAAATCAAGGTCAAGGAAATCAAGGAGCGCATTCTTGCCGAAATGAACGATGAATTCGCCCAGGACATCGGCGAGGAGTTCAAAACCCTTGATCTGTTGAAAGTTCATGCGCGCAAAAAGCTTGAGAAACAAAAAAGCGATGCCCGGCTTGGTGATCTCACCGATAAAATCATGATGAAGATCCTGGCTAATCATACCTTTGAAGTGCCAAACAAGCTTGTTGCCTATGAGGTGAGTGAACAGATCAAGCAGCTTGAGGATCATCTGCGGAAACAAGGGCTTACCTTGGAGTCAGCCGGGCTGAGCCAGGAAAAGCTGGTTAATGAGTATAAAGAGGCTGCCGAGAAAAGGGTCCGCGGTGATTTCATTTTGAAAAGGATCGCGGAGGCCGAAAATATAAAACTCAGCGATGACGATATCAATAAAGGGTTTGAACGAATTTCCCTGCAGTACCGGATGCCCGTTGAAGAGGTGAAAAAATATTTCCGCAGCCGCAATGAGCTGCTGCCTTTCATGAATGAGCTTCTGAGTGAGAAAATTCTTGAGTTCTTGCGCGCCAGCGCCGTGGTAAAGGAAATAACGCCGGATGCAGGGAGCAATGAATCCGATAGTGCAGGAGCAAGCGCATGAATTTGATTCCGGTTGTCATTGAGCAAAGCCCCAGAGGGGAGAGGGCTTACGATATTTACTCCCGTCTTTTAAAAGAAAGGATCATTTTCCTCGGTTCAGCTGTCAATGATGATGTGGCCAATGTCATCATTGCCCAGCTGCTGTTTCTTGAGGCAGATGATCCTGACAAGGATATTACTTTTTATATCAATTCTCCCGGCGGGGTTGTTACCGCGGGACTGGCCATTTACGATACGATGCAGTATATTAAATGTGATATCGCCACGCTCTGCATGGGGCAGGCCGCCAGCATGGGGGCTTTCCTTCTGGCGGCGGGGGCCGCGGGCAAACGGTATGCCCTGCCTAATTCAAGGATTTTGATCCATCAACCCATGGGCGGTTATCAGGGGCAGGCAACGGATATTGATATCCATGCCCGCGAGATTCTGCGCATGCGAGAAGATCTGAACAGGCTCCTGGCGCATCATACGGGCAAATCCCTTAAAAAAGTCCAGGCGGATACGGAGAGGGATTATTTTATGAGCGCGACCGAGGCCAGGGAATACGGACTGATCGATAAAGTTCTCGGCAAACGGGAAAATATTGACGAGGAGGAATGATTATGGCGGATGACCATAATGACATAGATGTGATCTGTTCCTTTTGCGGCAAAAGTCAGGATGAAGTCAGAAAACTCATTGCCGGGCCGAATGTCTATATCTGCGATGAATGTATTGATCTGTGCAATGAAATCGTCAGTGAAGACCGGCTTCATGAACTTGAAGAGCAGGCCGATGGGGCTGTTTTAAAACCCCGTGAGATCAAGGCCTACCTTGACCAGTATGTTATCGGCCAGGATCTGGCCAAACGCATCCTGTCGGTCGCCGTACACAATCATTATAAGCGGGTTGAATCCAAATACGCCAATAAAGAGGGCGATGTCGAGCTGCAGAAAAGCAATATCATCCTCATTGGCCCGACCGGCAGCGGCAAGACATTACTGGCCCAGACCCTGGCTAAGATACTCAACGTGCCTTTTGCCATCGCCGATGCAACCACCTTGACCGAGGCTGGCTATGTGGGAGAGGATGTGGAAAATATTCTCGTCAGTCTTCTCCAGGCCGCGGATCATGATATAGAAAGGGCAAGCCGGGGCATTGTCTATATCGACGAGATAGACAAAATTGCCAGGAAATCCGACAGCGCCTCCATTACCAGGGATGTGTCCGGGGAAGGAGTGCAGCAGGCCCTGCTGAAAATAATCGAGGGGACAGTTGCCAGTGTGCCGCCCAAGGGGGGGAGAAAGCATCCCCAGCAGGATTACGTGCGCATTGATACCGCCAATATCCTCTTTATCTGCGGCGGCGCTTTTGTCGGGTTGGAAAAGGTGATTAAAAGAAGGACGGGCACGAAGTCCATCGGCTTCGGCGCCAAGGTGGTGGGCAAGACCAAGAAAAAAATGGGAGAGATCCTTGCTTCCGTCCAGTCCGAAGACCTGCTGCAGTTTGGCCTGATTCCCGAGTTGGTGGGCCGTCTGCCGGTTATCGCCAGCATGGAAGAGCTGGAGGAGGATGATCTGGTCAGGATCCTCCGCGAACCAAAAAATGCCTTAACCAAGCAGTATGAGAAGCTCTTCGATTTTGAAAATATCCGTCTTCGCTTTACGGAGGGCGCCCTGGTGGCCATTGCCAAAGAGGCGATGAAAAGAAAATCAGGGGCGCGGGGATTACGCTCTGTCATGGAAAAGGCCATGCTCGACATCATGTTTGAGCTTCCTTCCGAGTCCAATGTCAAGGAATGTGTCATCAGTGAGCAGGTCATTCTGAACGGGGACTATCCGGTGGTCCTTTATGAGAACGAAACAAAAAAAAGTGATAAGGTAGCGTAACATTTTCAAGTTTGTTAACCTTTAAAGAAAAACAGCCAATATGATTGAGACTGAAACAAATATTTATCCCATGATGCCGTTGCGGGATATAGTTTTGTTCCCATATATGGTGGCTCCGCTCGTCGTCGGCAGGAGCAAATCCATAAAAGCCCTTGAACAGGCCATGTCCAGCCGTACCAGTATTTTTTTAAGCGCCCAGAAAGACGCTTCGGTTGACGACCCTGACGAGGATGGGGTGCACCAGGTTGGCACCGTGGCCTCCGTGCTGCAGCTGCTAAGGCTGCCCGACGGAACCATCAAGGCGCTTGTCGAAGGCAAGCAGCGGGGACGGATTGTTTCCTTTTTGCCGGGCCATGATTATTTCACAGTCGAGGTTGCGGAATTTCCCGAAACAGTGCAGGCGGATAATCTTACCATGGCCTATATCCGTGAGATTCTAGCCTCTTTCCGGCAATATTCCAAACATAACAAAAAGATCCCTACCGAGGTGATCAAGTCCCTGACAAAAATCGATAATCCGGCAAAATTTGTCGATTTTCTGGCCGGGCATCTGCCGGTAAGCAGTGAGGAAAAACAGCAGATATTGAGCACCATTCCTCTGCTGGAGCGAATGGAGCTGGTTCTGGGCTTAATTCACAAAGAAAGTGAAATAGCTTCCCTGGAGGAAAATATACGCGCCCAGGTGAAGAAGAAAATGGAAAAAACCCAGAAGGATTATTACCTGGCCGAACAGATGCGCATCATCCAGAAGGAGATGGGGGGCGGCAAGGATGATGTCAGCTCCGAAATCGCTGAACTGGAGCAGCAGATCGAAAAGAAAAAGATGCCCCAGATCGCCAAGGACAAGGCCAGGCTTGAGGTTAAAAAACTGAAGATGATGCCTCCCATGTCGGCTGAGGCGACCGTTGTCCGTAACTATATTGACACCATTCTTAGTCTTCCCTGGCTGGAGAAGAGCCGGGCCAAGATTGATATCAATAAGGCCGAACAGATCTTGAATGAAGATCATTACGGACTTGGCAAGCCTAAGGAACGCATCCTTGAGTACCTGGCCGTGCAGGTTCAGGTCAAGAAAATCAAGGGACCGATTCTCTGTCTAGTCGGACCTCCCGGGGTCGGCAAGACATCGCTCAGCAAATCCGTGGCCAGCGCCATGGGCAGGAAGTTTGTCCGCATATCGCTGGGCGGCGTAAGGGATGAGGCGGAGATACGGGGGCACCGGCGTACCTATATCGGCGCCCTGCCGGGCAAGATTATTCAGTCGCTGCAGAAGGCAAAGGTGAATAATCCGGTTTTCTGCCTGGATGAGATCGACAAGATGAGCATGGACTTCAGGGGCGATCCATCTTCCGCCCTGCTTGAGGTGCTGGACCCGGAACAGAATAACAGCTTTAACGACCACTACCTTGACCTTGACTATGACCTGTCCGATGTTCTGTTTATCACCACGGCCAATAATCTGCATTCAATTCCCGCCCCGCTGCAGGACAGAATGGAGGTTATCAAGCTCGACGGCTATACGGAAGAGGACAAGCTGCACATAGCTAAAGGCTATCTCGTTCCCAAACAGCTGGGCGAAAACGGGTTTGCCGCGGGTGATATTTCTTTCAATGACGGGGCTGTTCTGGAAATAGTCCGCCGCTACACCAGGGAAGCCGGAGTGAGAAATCTTGAAAGAAACATTGCCAGCATCTGCCGGAAAATCGCCAGGGATCGTTTAAAAGCGAAAAAGAAGAAACACTATCATATCACGGCCCAGTCAATTGCCAAATACCTTGGGGTGGCCAAGTTTCGTTTCGGCCGCGCCGAGGAAAAAGATGAGGTTGGTCTGGCCACCGGGCTTGCCTGGACAGAGGTGGGTGGAGAATTACTGCAGATCGAGACAGCGTTGATGCCGGGCAGCGGCAAGCTGACCATTACCGGCAAACTGGGTGACGTCATGCAGGAGTCTGCCCAGGCTGCCCTCAGCTATGTGCGAACCAGGGCCAGCCGTCTTGGCCTGAGTGTTGATTTTTACCAGAAACTTGATATCCATGTGCATGTGCCCGAGGGGGCGATTCCCAAGGACGGACCTTCCGCCGGGATTACCATGGCGACTTCCATGGTTTCCGCACTGCTTAAGCTGCCGGTGAGGAAGGATATCGCCATGACCGGTGAAATCACGCTGAGAGGCAGTGTTTTGCCGATCGGCGGCTTGACGGAAAAATTACTTGCCGCGAAACGCGGGAACATCAAACATGTGTTGATCCCCATGGAAAATGAGAGGAATCTGAAAGAGATTCCGGTCAAAATCCTGAAAAGCCTTACCATTGAGCTTGTCGACCATATGGATAAGGTCCTTGAAAAAGCCATTGTGGTTAAAGAGGGGGCGCCGCTGTTTAAAGCGGATGTTCATGAAGGTTTCTGTCCCGATATTGCACCTGTCGGTACGGATAGCAATATTTCGCAGCATTAGCCCATCCGGCGTTTTTATACATCTTGCCGGTGCTGATTTGCATGGCTGTTTTTTTGGATTCTCCGTTGTTTTTTTATTGACTATACGGGGTGTTGCTGTTAAATAAACCCATCATTTGCACGGGCGGTTAGCTCAGCTGGGAGAGCATCGGCCTTACAAGCCGAGGGTCACAGGTTCGATCCCTGTACCGCCCACCAAATTTTCTGGGGTCGTAGTTCAGTTGGTTAGAACGCCTGCCTGTCACGCAGGAGGTCGCCGGTTCGAGTCCGGTCGGTCCCGCCAGAAAATAACAGGGGATAGCGAGTAACATCGCTATCCCCTTTTTTTTTGTAAAAAAAATCCCAAGCCCGGTATTTCTTACTGGACTTGGGATTTCAATGTGATTTCAAGTTCAGAACTCCTGACGCCATAACGTAATTTCAATAAGTTAAGCCGCTATCTCAGATTCTGGCTTGTTACCGGTTTGAGTACTTAAAGTGCCTAAAATGCCTAAAGTACTTAAAGTGAAAGGTTTTATCTGATCAGAAAGTA
>JACRCD010000051.1 GCA_016219175.1 Deltaproteobacteria bacterium
ATGAACTCGTAAAAAGTCGGCGACAAAGCCCGGATGGCTAAGTAACAAAATTCGATATACAAGGCGTAGTGTATTTTTGAGAGTGAGGCAATACATGTGGTATGCCGAACGAACAAAAATGCGCTACAACGCAGTAGATCGGATTTTTTACGACGCCATCATGCAAAGAGGGGGTACTATTTACTGCAGTGGATGTAGATTGTCAACAGGGGAGATCGACTTTGCCTTCCGGTCATGATTGTGGTTTGCTATGGCAGGAGTTCCCAAACCATCCTGGTTCCGCCCCTCGCCTCACACAGGAGTATCTTTTATGAAATACAGCTTGAGTGATTTGTTTATCGGTGTTGTCGATATATTTGTTATCTTCCTGCCGGGCGGACTGTTGATTGCCGTCCTTCTCCATGGTTTTCCGGAATTAAAGGTAAATACGGCAATTCCAGGTGACGAGGCAGGTAAATGGCTGCTCTTTTTGGCCTTGAGCTTTATCCTCGGCCATTTCATTTCCATGGCCGGTGCGGCCCTGGAAGACTGGGAGTGGCAAAAAAAAGGCATTGTCAGCGCCAAGGATGATGTCTCGCCCGAGTTGCGCGAAGAAGCAGGTTCGATTGTTAAAGAAGCTATCCCGCCTCGTTTAGTGGAGGAAGAGAACGTCAGACGCTGGGCCGCGGTTCTTCTCAGGAAAGATGAACAGAGCCGCCGGGTTGTGGAGAGAATCGACGCGGACAGGCGATTTTTTCGAAACTTCCGGGTTTTGATGGTTTTTTCATTCATCCTGTTTCTCATCCCGGCTGATGGCAGCTCGATCAAGAGAGCTTTCCTGGTGGCCGGAAGTCTCCTCTTTCTCGTCTTAGCGCATTTGCGTTATCGGGGACAGGACAAAAAATTCACCAAGACGGTTTTCGAGACCATCGTCGCCAACAGGCCGGCCAAATAGTAGAATCATCGGGTTCCGTGGCAGTCCGGGAAAACGGCCAGGGCTTGATCGTCTTTCCCTATGACACGGTGCATAGGGATTTCATTCTGCATGCGGTATGAATGCCCCCGGCCGGAAGTTCAGCCGCGCCGGTGTGCCGAGCACAATACAGACGTGCATTAGGATGATTCTTCCGCCTCCGCGGAACACACAGCCCAGACAAAAAATGTCTTTCCCTGTTTATGGCCAACCCCGCAGGCGCCTTTTTCCAGATAGAGAACCCAGGCCCAATCGGTTTTAAAAAAACTCGTGGTGGCTGACCAATAGCCCTCCTGCGGGCCAACAAAGGGGTGGATATCCGGCAGGGCTGGTTGCGAGGCCGAGCAATCAACAAGGGACTCCAGCTCATTGATATTAGGCAACCGCCATTGCTCAACCCCGGCAAAGCGTGCCCTGTTCAGGTCATGGACCACGGTGAGCGCCTGCTGCCAGCCGACCGGGCCGTCACTGTTATCCGCGTGTCGCGTCCAGCGCAGGTTTGTCAGCCGGTCCAGCACAGTCAGTTGCCCCGGTTCGAAACGGGGGCCGGGCCAGGGCCGGCCCAGGCGATATTCGCCGTCCTGGCCGCTGCCCGCGCACGAGATGATCTCCCCCCGGCTGTTGTAACAATGCGCTTGCCCGGTTCGTGGCAACAAGCCATTGCCTCTCCCTCTCACCGGCCAGAAAAGATAGTATTGATCTTTTCCGCCGTAAAACATCCTTGCCCCTTCCAGGTGTATATACCACGCATAGGCCGGATTGATCGCCGCCGAGGTGGAAGTCCAGTACCAGCCGAGAAAGATATTCACAAACGGATGACCGTCCGGCAAGGCGGGATTTTTGCCCTGATAATTCATCAGACTGCGCAATTCCGAACGGTTTGGCAGACGCCAGTCGCTGCAGCCAAGGTAATGGTTGCCATTCATGACCCTGATATTCTCCAAGGCCTCCTGCCAGGTGACCGGGAATCCGTGCGGGTTGGCATCCCTGGTCCAGGTCAAGCCGGTAAGCTGATCAAGGACTGTCTCGCCCAGGACAACAAAACGAGGTTCAGGCCATGGCGCCTCGCCATGGGACTCTCCATCCTGGCCGCTGCCTTGGCAGGGAATTTCACTCCCTGCCTCGTCATAACAGCTTTTCTGTCCGGTGGACAATAATAACAAGCAACGTCTCCCTTCAATTAATCGTCTATGGATTTGTCTCATTAAACAGGAAAATTCCCTCGCGCGGGACTCGGGAAGAGCGCCTGTCGCGGGCGGAGGCCCGCCGCCCTAATTTTTCCCGGCATGTCGCCGCCGGCCCTCTATTTTCATGAAAACCACGATCCCCGTGATAAGCTGAGCCATAAGGCCGGTTCCGACCAGAATTCGATAAATATGCCAGATCGCGGCGTCCTTATGGTGGATTTGTCCTAATAGCCCATGCTCCTCCTCAGCGCGTTCCCCTGCCTCTCCGGGGTATGAATCTTGTCCGGCATGGTGTGCTTGTGGCGCGCCTTCGTGGTGATCAAACCCGAACAACTCGCCCGCGGCAATCAGCAATCCGCTGCCTCCCTGCAAAAAAAGAAACAGCGCAAGGAAGATTCCCAGATTTCGATGTATTTTTCGTAAATCGTTTTCCTGCATGGTTTACTCCTGGTCAGAATTTCTAACTATCCGGCATATAGCCGAAATATTGCGCAAACCCCGAACTGTAACTGTTCAGCAGTGCTCCACATGTGTTCAAGCAGGTTTGCGAGGTATAGCTGATCTAGCCGAGCAAGCCTGATCGGACACGGAATGGGTGCTGCTTGATAGTTACCAAAATTTTTCCGTCTCTCTGGTTCAGTTCATGCATTCAGACAGAAGGGTCGCACCGCTCAGCCTGGGGATGTACCGGGAAATGAGCAAGAAACAGGCCAGATGGAAGCTGCGCACGGCTCCGGTTTTTGCGGACGGCCTTATACCGATAGGCCAACCGGATTGTCCGGTTGGCTGAACACGCCCAATTAAAAGGAGAGGGGCGTCATGACTGACGAGCACATTACATATTCCGGGGCCTGGGGGGCAGTCATCATCATGACTGTGATCGCCTCCTGGTTTCTATACCGATACCTGGCGCCTCGTAACTGGCGGGAATGGTCGGGTGCGGGCGTCGTTCAAGCATTTGTCATCGCACTCTACGCGGAAATGTATGGATTCCCGTTGACTATCTATCTTTTGGTGCGTTTTTTCGGACTCGACCGTCGCCAGGTAAGCACAAACCTCTGGTCAACACTCCTGGGGCCGGGGGAGACCGGCATGCTGATCGCCATGTACATAGGATACGGCATCGCCTTTTGCGGCATCCTGCTGCTCGTCAGGGGATGGCGCGAGGTCTACCGGGCCAGGCGGGAGAACCGGCTCGTCACCCATGGTCTTTATGCATTCGTGCGTCATCCGCAATATTTAGGTCTTTTCATTATTTTGTTCGGAGAAGGCATCGTTCACTGGCCGACAATCTTCTCCGTGATCCTCTTCCCTGTCATCGTCGGCGTATATTATTTTTTGGCCCGTAAGGAAGAACGCACGATGCTCGCCGGATTCGGCGACGAGTACCGCGCCTATATGGAGCGAACGCCCATGTTTATCCCCCGTTTCGGCTGGTGGCGCAGCCTGACCGGCGCATCCGAGGGAGAATGAAAATGGAGAGCCTGCCGCAGGAGGTTTTTTATCCTGCCGGGCCGGAAAAATTCCGGTCTTGCAGGACATTTCACTTCTGCTCCGCGCGGCACAGGAAATTGCCTGATCTTTACCTTGACGAACATATACGCTCTATTCGTGATAGTACGGATGATAATTTGAGTGAGGTGATCCAAGTGAAGGACGCGAAACACGAGCACCAGCAGCAAAACGAACATCATGTTCATCAACATGCTCCGAAGCAGGACTTTACCGACCCGGTCTGCGGCATGAGCACCGACGATCCCGAGGCCTTTACCCGTTACAGCCGTGACGGCAGGGACTATTACTTCTGCAGCGGCCATTGTCTCGAAAAATTCAAAACAAATCCGGGGGAGTTTTCTGGGGAAAAATCCGGTTTTTCTGAAGAGACCAAAGAGGAAAAGCCAGCGGCCGGCCGGCAATTTACCTGCCCCATGCATCCGGAAATCGTCCGGGACACACCCGGCGCCTGTCCGAAATGCGGCATGCCGCTTGAGCCCGTGACCCCGGCTGCCGGCGAAGGCCGCATCGAGTACACCTGCCCCATGCATCCGGAGGTGGTGCGGGATAAACCGGGTTCCTGCCCCAAATGCGGTATGGCGCTTGAGCCGCGCACCATCAGTCTCGAAGAGGAAGAAAATCCCGAGTACTCCTTTATGCGCAAGCGTTTCCTTTTCGCCGCGATTCTCACCGTGCCGCTGGTGCTTATCGCCATGCGGCACATGCTGCCCGGCGGCCATTTCATCCAAGAGTTGGCTTCGGCCAGGACGCTGGGCCGGCTGGAGCTTGTCCTGGCGACCCCGGTGATCCTGTGGGCCGGCTGGGTCTTCTACGCGCGGGCCGTGCAATCGGTGCTCAATAAAAGTCTCAACATGTTCACCCTGATCGGCCTCGGGGTGTCGGTGGCCTATGCCTACAGCGTGACCGGCGTGCTGCTCCCGGAGATTTTTCCGGCTGCCATGCGCGGACCGGACGGGGCGGTGGGGGTCTATTTCGAGGCAGCGGCGGTGATCGTCACCCTGATCCTGCTGGGTCAGGTTCTGGAACTTGCGGCCCGTAGCCGGACCGGCGCCGCCATCAAGGCGCTGCTGGGGCTGGCGCCGAAAACCGCCCGCAAAATAAACGATGACGGCAGCGAGACCGATATCCCCCTGGAACATGTCCAGGTTGGTGATAAGCTCCGCATCCGGCCCGGCGAGAAGGTGCCGGTGGACGGCACGGTGGTGGAGGGCGCCAGCGCGGTGGATGAGTCGATGATCTCCGGCGAGCCGATGCCGGTCAGCAAGGCGGCGGGCGACAAACTGATCGGCGCCACGGTCAATACCACCGGCGCGTTGACCATGCGGGCCGAAAAGGTGGGCAGCGATACGCTGCTCGCCCAGATCGTCAAAATGGTGGCCGAGGCGCAACGTTCCCGGGCGCCGATCCAGAAACTGGCCGATACCGTTTCAGGCTTTTTCGTGCCGGTCGTTATCGCCATCGCGCTTGTCGCCTTCGGCGTCTGGTATTCTGTCGGCCCGGAGCCGCGCCTGGCTTACGCCTTGATTGCGGCGGTATCGGTATTGATCATCGCCTGTCCGTGCGCCCTGGGTCTGGCCACCCCGATGTCCATCATGGTGGCCACCGGCAAGGGCGCCACCATGGGGGTGCTGTTCAAGAACGCCGAGGCCATCGAAACCATGCGCAAGATCGACACCCTGGTGGTGGACAAGACCGGCACCCTGACCGTGGGTAAACCGAAACTGACCGGCGTGGTGACGGCAGGCGGCATGAGCGAGGATAAGTTGTTGCTCCTGGCGGCCAGCCTGGAAAAGGCCAGCGAACATCCCTTGGCCGCCGCCATCGTGGCCGGGGCCGGCGAGCGTGGCGTCAGGCCGGTTGAGCCCACCGGTTTCGCTTCCCACACCGGCAAGGGCGTTTCCGGCGCCGTCGAAGGCGTCAGGGTGCTGCTCGGCAACCGCAAACTGATGGAGGATTTCGCGGTCGATACCGCAACCCTGGCCAGCCGCGCCGAGGCAATGCGCCAAGAGGGCCAGACCGTGATGTTCGTTGCCGCCGCCGGCGGGCTGGCGGGGCTCTTGGCGGTGTCTGATCCGATCAAGGAAACCACGCCGGCCGCAATCCGCGAGCTGCACGATGAAGGGTTGCGGGTGGTGATGCTGACCGGCGACAACCGGGCCACCGCCGAGGCCGTGGCCGCAAGGCTTGGGATCGATCAGGTGGTGGCCGAGGTACTGCCCGCCGAGAAGGCGGACGCAGTGAAAAAATTCCAGCAGCAGGGCAGCATGGTAGCCATGGCTGGCGACGGCATCAACGACGCGCCCGCCTTGGCCCAAGCCCAGGTGGGCATCGCCATGGGTACCGGCGCCGACGTGGCCATGGAATCGGCCGGCGTCACCCTGGTCAAGGGGGACCTCACCGGCATCGTGCGGGCCAGGAAACTCTCCCGCGCCACCATGGCCAATATCAGGCAGAACCTCTTCTTCGCCTTTATCTACAACTCCCTTGGCGTACCGGTGGCGGCCGGGGTGCTTTATCCCTTTCTGGGCATCCTGCTCTCGCCCATCATCGCGGCGGCGGCCATGAGTCTCTCCTCCGTCTCGGTGGTGGGCAACGCCCTCAGACTGCGGAGAGTGCGGATCGGTTGAGAGCAATGAGCAATAATCGGGGCTGAAACCCTTTTCAACAAAACAACATAAGGAGAATAAAAATGAAAAAAATGATTATGATTGCTTCCCTGTTGTCCCTGCTGACCATCGCGTTACCTGTCTGTGCCGAGGAGGCGCAACAACCAGCCGGTCAACCGGCCCCGGAGGCTGCGCAGATGAACCCGGAAAAAATGGACGCCGAGGTCCAGAAGATGCAGGAGATGCGCAATAAGCTTGCAACCGAAAAAGACCCGGCAATCCGCAAGGAACTCATGCATCAGCACATGCGGATGATGCAGGACGGCATGCAGATGATGGACATGATGGGCGGCCAAGGTATGATGCAGGGGGAGAAGCCCGGCATGATGGAGAAACAGGATCCCGCCGGCATGCCCATGGCCGATCGCATGGCGATGATGGAGAAGAAGATGGCGATGATGGAAAACATGATGGGCGGTGGGATGATGATGGGTCAGAAAGGGATGATGGGCGGCCAGGGCATGATGGGCGGCGGAATGATGGCCATGAGGGAGAAAAAAATGAAGATGATGCAGGAGATCATGAAAGGCTTAATGACGCAGCAGGAAATGATGATGAAGTAAATTTTTCGTCAGGCAATGGACTTGCGCGACCCTGGCCTGAAATAAACGGCCCTGGCCGGGGTGGCGCAGCCGGTTGTGACAGCGGCGGGAGTTTCCGCGGAGTCGAACCTCTCATTAAATTGCAAAGCTGACCCGGTTCAGCAGGAGGAAACGTCATGACCAGTAAAAATTTCTTGTCGGATCTATTCAAGGTACTCTCCGGACCACGCCTGGCTTTTCTGGCCTTCATCGCCGCCGGTGGATATTTTCTCTGGACGGAACACCGGGCCCACCTGATGACCGCTCTGCCGTACCTGGTTGTCCTGCTCTGTCCGCTGATGCACGTCTTCATGCATCGTGGCCATGGAGGTCACCCGAAAGGTGATAAAGCGGCCCACCACGAAAATCATTAATCGAGGAGGGAACAGGAATGAGCGCGACACCCCCGGCATACGGTTTGTGGCCCCTGGTCATCATCAATTCAGCTATTTTCATTTTTTTCGCCTTCAGTTTCATCAAACCGAAGACCAGGCTCGACTGGCGGTCACTGGGGGCTTTTTCCGCCTTCATCGTCGCCCTGTTTGTCGAGATGTATGGTTTTCCGCTGACCATCTATTTTCTGTCCGGCTGGCTGCAGTCCAGATTCCCGCAGACCGATATCCTTGCCCACGGCAGCGGGCACCTGTGGCATACCCTGTTCGGTTTTGAAGGGGACCCACACACCAATCCCATTCATCTGCTGAGCAATGTCTTGATCTTTGCCGGTTTCTATCTTACCTATAGGGCCTGGGTGGTGCTGCATGCCGCCCAGCAGGAAGGAAAGCTGGCCACCACCGGCCCATACGGCCTGGTGCGGCATCCGCAGTATGACGGTTTTATCCTGGTCATGCTCGGTTTCCTGCTCATGTGGCCGACTCTGCTGACCCTGGCGATGTTCCCGGTCCTGGTGGTGGTCTATATCCGGCTTGCCAGTCAGGAGGAAAAACTGGTGCGCCGGGAATTCGGCAGTGCGTATGACAAGTATGCGGAAACTGTTCCCGCCTTTCTGCCACGTTTGAAAAAGAAGGCCATAGAGCACCCGTGAGGTACGATAGGAACGGCAGGTTGAATGCCTTTGCTTTCGGCGCTTGCCGGAACAGTAGCAGCTGATTTTGCGATGCTGATTCTCCTCTGACTGAGTGAATCGGCTAGTTCCACTAATTGAACCGGCAAGGAGGGTGACATGACATGACGCCAATTTCAGAAGAGCAGCTCAAAGCAATAATGCCGAAATGTGGTGATCCCGCTCTCTGGTGCGCGCCTTTAAATGACGCCATGGACAGGTTTGCGATCAACAATCCGCAGCGCGCGGCGGCGTTTCTGGCGCAGATCGCCCATGAATCCGGCGAATTGTGCCGACTCGCCGAGAACCTCAACTATGCTGCCAAGCGGCTGATGCAGGTATGGCCCAAACGCTTCCCGACTTTGGAAAAGGCCGAGATGTATGCGCGCAATCCCGCAAAACTGGCCAACTACGTGTACGCCAAACGGTTGGGCAATGGCGATGAACAGAGCGGCGACGGCTGGCGATACCGGGGCCGGGGAGTGATTCAGGTTACGGGGCGGGGCAATTACCGGACCATCGGCGCTGCCCTGGGGCTGCCCCTGGAAGCGGAGCCGCAACGTCTGGAACAGCCCGGGGCAGCGGCCCTTTCCGCCGCCTATTTCTGGCAGTCACGGGGGCTGAACGAGCTGGCCGACGACAGGAACGACGATGATGACGATGAGGATTTCGTAAGGATCTCGGTGTTGATCAACGGCGGCAAAACCGGACTGAAAGAGCGCAGAGCGTATTGGGCCATGGCAAAAAGCGTGTTGGCGTAACCAAACAACAGCTGATATTCGGTCAGGAGGCAGGAATTGTGTTTCATTCCTGGTAAGCTTTCGTATATCATTGAACGGTGAGGTGATATGCGGATTTGTATATTCATTTGTTAGCTTTCAAATAGGAGAGTAATGAAGTCTTCAACACTAAATACATTAATGGTTGCCAAGTCGTTATTTGGTGAAACTAAATATTTGGTCAATTCTGGAGACAAACACTCTTGCACGGCAGGCATTATTTTACTCCAAGACTTCGTTGAGCTTGTAGTCCTTGCAGTTCTTGATGAGCTAGATGTTGATGAGCAAAGGAATCTTGAATCAAAG
Source organism: Deltaproteobacteria bacterium (assembly GCA_016219175.1). Lineage (GTDB taxonomy): Bacteria > Desulfobacterota > Desulfobulbia > Desulfobulbales > SURF-16 > SURF-16. The sequence continues at coordinate 9,050 of JACRCD010000051.1, forward strand.
TCATTTGATGAGTTGGTTGGAGAGCTTAAAAAAAGAGGAGTTCCTGTTATTAAATCAGGGACAATTAAGGCACTCAACAAACAGAGAGTTATTTCGAAACATTATGGCCAGCTCGCAGAGCCTGGATCTGTCGTTAACTACTTTAGCGTGGCAGTTAAATTTGCTGACACAATTCTTCAGGCAGTTATTGGTGCCAAGTTACAGGAAATATTTCTCACAGATATTCTTCATAATGGAGCTGTAAAAGATCTAGTCAAAGATTCTATAGCCAAGGCAGAAAAGAAACAATTTTTAGAAGCCCTGATTGGTTTGCGAAAAGCATTTTACATTGCATATGAATACGAGTATTGCATTTATGCTTGGAGGGATCGTGACGAAGAAAATCAAACAGGCTTATTGGGGTTGCTTGGCCTCGGAGCATCTGGCGGAATGAAGGCACACTATTGGACTAGAAATAAGCAGTGGATAGATAAGAGTGTAAGAAAACCTACCGATTACATACAGATTAACCATGAGCAGCTGAAAACAGACTGTATGGAGTTGGGGGTAAGTACTGTCGATATTGAAAATTTCCGTAGACTTACACCAGAAGTGGTTAGAACAGAAAATGACTCATGGCATTATGAGTATACGCCTTTATATGCCGCAAATGAGCTAGATAAAGAAAACTTTAACTATTGTTTAGACCTACTTATTGACTTCTTGCTTAAAAAACAGGAGTTTGATTCAAGCCGTAGATATCCCAAAAAAGATAAATCCATACCTGCGCCACCCATATATGTAGATAAGCCTGTATTTGAGCGACCATCTCAAGATTCCAAAGTAATTAATACCGTCCAAGAAAATTATTACTATTCGGTGGAAAATATTGTCTCCGGTTTTAATGCAGACGAGCGGTACCTGTATGTTCATTTATATCCTCAAGACGAAGGTTTTTCTTACGAAAAACATATTTGGGGTTACCTGCTAGTTGAGGAAAGCTAACAAAAAAAAAATAGGCGACGGGGAGAGGCGCAGGGGCGCTGAGGCGGCAGGTCTTTTTGCCCGCGCCTGATTTAGGTCGTTCGCCCATCAATAACAGAGCAGTCAATCGTCAATAATAAAGTGCGGGGAGTCTGTCGTGAAAAGGGAATTTCCAGCCTCAGAACTACATAAGGCTCTTGCTACTGCGTCGGCGCGCATTCGCTCGGAGTCCATGAATGGCTATGGACGATTCTGGGACGCCTACACTGCCGCCGGTGACGTCCTACATGCCCTCATCGAGCAAGGGGCTCATGATCCGGTCGGCGAGGTACCGGAAGGTGCATCAAAACGCATTTCCCTGACCGCCGGACTTCTCCAATCAACCGCAATCGTGGAACAAGCCATAACTTGCGGCTTCTACTGGGCAGCGTCGGCGCTGCTCCGGCAACACATGGAGGCTTTGGCTCGCGTTATTCACATTCGGGAAGGTAAGCCGGGAACCGAGGGCCGACCGCCGCATGTCGGTGTCCTTCCTTTCCGACTCGCGCAGAATTACGGGAGGCTGAGCGAGCTCGCCCATGTGGCGAACGGCGAACTTCTCCGAGACTTTTCGATCAGCGAAATCGGCGAGCTGGTGGCATCACCATTGCCAAGATACAGAGAGGACTGGGCGAATGACCTCTTAGCCGTCCATACGGGACACATGATCACTTTGGCGTTCGAAATCCATTACTTGCACGCCGAAATCTACCAGGGAAGGGATCTCTTCGACGTCAACGCGCGGCTCTATGGGGTCGCAAAGATCCTGGAAGAATTGGGGCATTGGAAGGAGCTAAACCAAAGCGCCGGGGGCGAACCAACGCCTGCAGGGGATGGCCTCTAGCCTCCGACCAGCCCTGAGGCGCGCCGTTAACTATTCTGAGACAATGAAGATAAATAAAACGGAAACTCACATCGCAACCACGCCATACACGGCGAAAAATGACTGACAACAGGAAAGGAGCGAGCAATGGGAGACAAGGGCGGTAAGAAAGATAAGGATAAGGGCAAGAAACAGCTGACAAAGAAACATGACCAGAAGGTCAAGGAAGCGCAGGATAAGCAACCGAAAAAGAAACCGTAGCAGTGTGACAGAGGGACTTGGTCAGATTGATAAGATTCTCCCACAATTCCGGGGACAGTTTGTTTGATCATGAATTATAGAAACTGTCCCCGGAATTCGGTCCGGAATTGTTCGGAAAAATAATGCCCAAATGCGGGGATGCCGCTCTGTGGAGCACACCTTTAAATGACGCCATGCATAGGTTTGAGATCAACAAACTCCAGCGCGCCGCCGCATTGAGATAAGCGCTGCTGAGTTCCCAGATAATTCAAAATAGCGAGGTAGATACTATGCAAAAGCAACTTACGGCAATTATCGAACGTGAGGGCGAAGGTTATGTTTCTCTTTGTCCGGAATTCGATATTGCTAGCCAAGGAGACACAATAGAAGAGGCTCGCAAGAATCTTCGGGAGGCACTTGAGTTATTTTTTGAAACAGCCTCACCCTCAGAAATCCGGGCACGCTTTCATGAGGAAGTATATGTAACCCAAGTGGAGGTTGTCATTGGGTAAGCTTCATATCCTCTCTGGGAAACAGGTCTGCGCTATTCTTTCGCGACATGGGTTCGAAGAAATCCGGCAGCGTGGCAGCCACATCGTGATGCAGAAGCAACTTCCTGATACCACGATTACCGTACCGTTCCCTAACCACACAGAGTTGCGGATAGGGACACTACAATCCATTATCCGTCAATCTGGCATTTCAAGAAGTGAGTTTGAATCATAATTGCCCACAAGGGTTTTTTCACCGATCGCAAAAAGCCGCGCCCGCTGAAAAGCAACGTTATGCTCACTTCCGGAACAATGAAGACAGGCAAGACGAAAACCCGCAACGCAACGACGCCATATCCGGCTAAAAAATGACTGACAACAGAAAAGGAGCGAGCAATGGGAGACAAGGGCGGCAAGAAAGATAAGGATAAGGGCAAGAAACAGCTGACAAAGAAACATGACCAAAAGGTCAAGGAAGCGCAGGATAAGCAACCGAAAAAGAAACCGTAGCAGTGTGACGGGGGGGCTTGAGTAGATTGATTGGATTCTCCCGCAATTCCGCGGACAGTTTGTTGAATCTTGAATTATATATACTGTCCCCGGAATTGCTCGGAATTGCCCTAGAAATTTTAAAAATACCATTCGAGACGTAATAAACGGTATATCAATAATTGTTGAATCTCTAAATAACCACATCAAGGCTGTTGCTGAATTTTACGTTTGGCACCCGGAAAAATAAAAGGAAGGAGATAAACAATGACCTCGATTGAAAACCGGACCGTGGTCCTGGCGGCAGTTATTGTCGGCGTCTCTCTGCTCGCGGGTCTCGCCCTTGGCGGTTATTTCGTGGGCCAGGGCGGCGCGCGCTTCAAATCCGAGACCCGCACCGTCACGGTGAAGGGATTGGTGGAAAAAGAGGTGAAGGCGGACCAGGTTGTCTGGGTCTTGCGTTTCCGCCGGGCAAGCGAAGAGATCAGGGACGCCCAGGTGAAAATCAGTGCCGACCGGGACGCCACCGTTGCCTTTCTCAAGAAGCAGGGCTTCAAGGACGGGGATATCAGCCGGCAACCGACCCGCACCCTCGATAAGCTGGCGCGCGACTATGGTCAGAATCAGGCTGGTGATCCGCTGCGCTACGTGGTCACCAGTTCCCTGCGTGTCATAAGCACTGACATTGATCTGGTGACCAAGGCCCTGGGCGCGACCGAGGAGCTGCTTAAATCCGGGGTGCTCCTCGACGGTCAGGGGGATGAAGGGACAGCCAATCCCCGCTACGTCATCACAACCTTTAACGCCCTGCGGCCGCAACTCCTGGCCGAGGCCACCCAGAATGCCCGGTTGACGGCCCAGCAATTCGCCTCTGATTCCGGAGTCCGGGTCGGCAAGATCCGCTCCGCCAACCAGGGCGCCATCCAGATATTCGGCAGCGACGGCAATGATGAATCAGCCCCCTACAGCCCGACCAGCACGCCCTCTAAAAAGATCCGGGTGGTCAGCACCTTCGAGTTTGAGCTGCGATAGGGCGAGTGGGCGCGGGTGAGATACACTATATGAAAAACAATCTTCTTATCGATATCCTGCCCCAGCCGGATGACACCACCTGCGGACCCACCTGTCTGCATGCCGTGTACCGGTATTTTGGCGATATAATGCCCCTCGGGCAGGTAGTCAGCGAGGTGACAAGTCTTGCGAGCGGCGGCACCCTGGCGGTTTTTCTTGCCTGTCATGCCTTACGGCGCGGCTACTCGGCCACCATCTTCACCTATAACCTGCATTTTTATGATCCGACCTGGTTTCATCCGCCTGGCCAGGATCTGCGCGAAAAACTCGTGGCCCAGGCCGCCTTTAAAAAAGATGACGCCCGGCTGCAGGTAGCCACTAAGGCCTATCTTGATTTTCTTGATCTGGGCGGCAGGATATTTTTTGAGGACATGACCCGCAGCCTGGTCCGCTGGTATCTCAGGCGCTCCGTGCCGATCATCACCGGACTCAGCTCGACCTACCTCTACCAGAGCATGCGGGAATACGGCATCAACGGGGATGAGGATGACGTGCGGGGCGAGCCGGCCGGGCATTTTGTCGTGCTGAGCGGCTATGACAAGGAGGCCCGCACCGTCTATGTCAACGACCCGTATCACCTGAATCCGGTGGCCGGCGAACAGTCCTATGCGGTAAACATTGATCGGGTTCTCTGCGCCATCCTGCTCGGGGTGCTCACCCACGACGCCAATTTTCTCATTATTCAACCGGGCAAGGCAAACGGTCAGGTGCACAGGATGAAAAAATGAAAAAGAAATACAGGGAGTTCATGCATGCAGACCCTTATTGTTGTTAACGATCCCGATGACTGGCCGCTGGAAATCGACGGCATTGAACTGGTGGCGGCCAGGGACTATCTGACCGATCCCCGCTATGCAAAGCTGCGCAAGGCCACGGTCTTCAACCTCTGCCGCTCGTATCGCTACCAGAGCACCGGCTACTATGTTTCCCTGCTGGCCGCGGCCCGGAGCCATAAACCCCTGCCGGACATCACCACCATCCAGGATCTGAAAAGCCAGACCATCATCCGCATCGCCTCGGACGAGCTGGATCAGTATATTCAGAAGAGCCTGGTCCACATCCGCTCCAAGGAGTTCGTGCTCAGCATCTATTTCGGCCACAACGTGGCCAAGCAGCATGACACCCTGAGCCAGCATCTCTTTCATCAGTTCCAGTCGCCTTTCCTGCGCGCCTTTTTCGTTTTTAACGATAAGGACAACAAGTGGTTCCTGCAGAATATCAACCCCATCCCGGCCGGGGAAATACCGCCGGAGCACCGGCCCTTTGTGGTCGGCGTGGCCCAGGACTACTTCATGGGCCGCAGACGGATCGTCAAGCGGCGCAGCCATTACCGCCACGACCTGGCCATCCTGCATGACCCCAAGGACCCGGAACCCCCTTCCAACAGCCGGGCCCTGCAACATTTCGTGCATGCCGCCGAATCCCTGGGCATGAACACGGAGCTGATCACCAGGGAGGATTACGGCCGCATCCCCGAGTTTGACGCCCTCTTTATCCGCGAGACCACCAGCGTCAACCATCATACCTACCGTTTCTCGCGGCGGGCGGCAGCCAAGAAGCTGGTGGTGGTCGATGATCCGGAATCCATCCTCAAATGCACCAACAAGGTCTTTTTCGCCGAACTCTTTGAAAAAAATCATGTGCTGGCCCCGCGCTCGGTCATCATGCATAGGGATAACGCCAGGGAGGTGGCCGATGATCTCGGTCTGCCGTGCATCTTGAAGCAGCCTGATTCCTCCTTTTCCCAGGGGGTGATGAAGGTGAATACGGTCGATGAACTGCGGCTGCAGGCTGGCCGTCTGCTGGAGAAATCGGACCTGATCATCGCCCAGGAATTTTTACCCACGGATTTTGACTGGCGGGTGGGCATCTTTGACCGCCAGCCCATTTATGTGTGCAAGTATTTCATGGCGGAAAAGCACTGGCAGATCATCAAGCGGGACAGCCGGGGCATCAAGACCGATGACGGCAACTTCACCACCCTGCCGGTGGAGCACGCCCCGGACCAGCTCATCCGCACGGCCCTGAAAGCGGCCAACCTCATCGGCGACGGTCTGTACGGGGTGGATATCAAGCAGATCGGTAAAAAGTTTTATGTAATTGAAATCAATGATAATCCCAATCTCGACGCAGGGGTTGAGGACTTGATACTGCGGGACGAATTCTATCTGCGCATCATGCGCGTTTTTCTGCGGCGCATCGAACATAAGAACGAACGGGGGCCGCTATGGTAGAGGAGGCAACGCCGCATATTTTTACCGGCTTCGGGGTTGAACTGGAGTACATGATCGTTGACCGGGACACCCTTGATATCATGCCCGCGGCCGACAAACTCCTTGAGGCTGCCTCGGGCAGGGTGCAGGAGGAAGTCGACATGGGCGCTGTCGCCTGGTCAAACGAGCTGGCCCTGCATTTGGTGGAGTTCAAGACCAATGGCCCGGTGGCGACTCTGGCCGGGGTGGCCGGCTGTTTTCAGGAAAACGTCGCCAAGGCCAACGAGTTGCTCGGCCGCATCGGGGCGCGGCTCATGCCCACGGCCATGCATCCGTGGATGGACCCGCTGCGGGAGACGAAACTGTGGCCCCACGGCAACCGGGACATCTACGAGGCCTACAACCGGATTTTCGGCTGCCAGGGCCACGGCTGGTCCAATGTGCAGTCCACCCATCTCAACCTGGCCTTTAACGGCGATGAGGAGTTCGGCCGGCTGCATGCGGCCATCAGATTGCTGCTGCCCCTGCTGCCCGCGCTCGCAGCCAGTTCGCCCCTGGTTGAGGGCAGGGTGTCGGGCCTTTCTGATAGCCGGCTTGACTATTACCGCTCCAACCAGCGCAGCGTCCCCTCCATCACCGGCTCCGTCATTCCGGAACCGGCCTATACCAGACAAACCTATGAGGAGATGATTTTAAGCCGCAACTATCGGGATATCGCCCCCCATGATCCGGATGGTCTGCTGCGGTTTGAGTGGCTTAATTCCCGGGGGGCCATCGCCCGTTTTGAGCGGTCGGCCATCGAGATCAGGCTGCTTGATATCCAGGAGTGCCCGCTGGCGGATCTGGCCGTGGTCTCGGCCATTGTCGCCGGGCTGCGCGCCCTGGCGGCGGAGCGCTGGTCTCCTTTCAGCGAGCAGGCTGCCTTTGGTGTCGGCCCGCTGGTGGAGCTGCTGAACAGCACCATCCGCGAGGCGGACCGCGCGGTGCTTGGCGACCGCAACTATCTGCGCCTCTTCGGCCTGGCTGAAAAAGAGATATCAGCCGGGGAATTCTGGCAGACCCTGGTTGAAAAAACCATGGCTCCGGATGACCCCTGCCGATCCGCCCTGGATGTCATTTTGCGCCAGGGCCCCTTGAGCCGCCGTATTCTGCGGAGTCTGGGCCACGGGTTTACCCGGCCGGAGCTGCGGGCGGTTTACACCAGGCTCTGTTCCTGCCTGGCCAAAGGCGAGATGTTTATCCCCTGAAGGAAAAGGTGATTTTATGAAAGGCTACATCTGCATACATGGTCATTTCTACCAACCGCCCCGTGAGAACCCCTGGCTTGAACGCATTGAAGTGCAGGATTCCGCCTATCCCTATCATGACTGGAACGCCAGGGTGCATGCCGAGTGTTATGCGCCCAATGCCGTTTCCCGCATCCTGGACAGCAACAGTAGGATAACTGGAATTGTCAATAATTACGAGCACATCAGCTTTAATTTCGGTCCGACCCTGCTGGCCTGGATAGAGCAGAATGACCCGGATATTTACCGGAAAATTATCCAGGCCGACCGGATAAGCGCGGAAAAACACGGGGGGCACGGCAATGCCATCGCCCAACCCTACAATCACATGATCATGCCGCTGGCCAACCGGAGAGACAAGATTACCCAGGTTGTCTGGGGTATCGAATTTTTCCGCAAACATTTCGGCCGCGCCCCGGAAGGGATGTGGCTGCCGGAGACGGCGGTTGATCTTGAAACCCTGGAGATTCTCGCTGATAACGGTATTGACTTTACCATCCTCTCCCCGCGTCAGGCCGGGAGAGTGCGCTCTCTCAAACAGACAAACTGGAAAGAGGTCGGTGACGGCTCCATCGACACGACCATGCCTTATCTGGTGCGGCTGCCCTGCGGCGGCACCATCGCTGTTTATTTCTATAACGGGGAAATTGCCCATGATCTGGCCTTCGGCGGCCTGCTGCAGAGCGCCGAGACCTTTGAAAAGAGGCTTTTCCAGGCGCTGCCCGCGGGCGGAACCAGGCCGCCGCTGGTAACGGTGGCAACCGACGGAGAAACATACGGACACCATCATCGCTTCGGGGATATGGCCCTGGCCTTTGCCCTTGATCAGGTGACAAAAAAACCGGATATCGGCCTGACCAATTATGGTGAATATCTTTCGCTGTTTGCCACTAGCCATGAGGTGGAAATTGTCGAGAAGAGTTCCTGGAGCTGTGTCCATGGCGTCGAACGGTGGCGGGGTGACTGCGGCTGCCGGGCCGGAGGGAACGGCGATTGGAATCAGCAATGGCGGCGGCCTTTGCGGGAAAGTTTTGACTGGCTCAGGTATGAACTCATCCGCATCCATGACAGGAATGCCGCAGCGCTTCTCAAGCATCCCTGGCAGGCGAGGGATGAATATATTGACGTGCTCATGGACCGGTCGGAAGAGGTTAAGACCGCCTTCCTGGAAAGACATGGAGCAAAAGCGCTGAGCGCCCGGGAACGCTCCCTGGCGCTGCAGCTCCTTGAGATGCAGAGAAACGCCATGCTGATGTATACGAGCTGCGGCTGGTTCTTTGATGAGGTGTCGGGCCTTGAGGCGGTGCAGGTTCTCTCCTATGCAGGGCGGGCCATTGAGCTTGCCGAGCGCTGCACGGGGCAACAGCTTGAGGAAAAATTCATGGAAAGGCTGGCCAAGGCCAAGAGCAATATCGACGGCATGGGGAGCGGGGCGGACGTTTACCGCAAATTCGCCCTTGCGGCCAAGGCCCATCTGCGGGAGGTTGCCATTCACTTTGCCATCAGCTCTTTTTTTGAGAATTATCAGCAGAAAAATACCCTGGGTTGTTACACCATTGAACTGAAGGAGTATGAGAAACAGCTGCATGACCGCACGGTGGCGGCAGTGGGCATGCTGCACGCCAGATCGTCGATTACCGAGGAAGAGGGTTCCTTTGTCTTTGCCGCCCTGCAGCAGGAACCCCATGACTATTACTGCACGGTGAAGGAATGCCCCGCCGCGGACGAAAATTTCTGCTACACCGAACTGGCGGAGACATTTTTTGCCGGCCTGAAAGAAAAGGGGCCGGGCGCGGCCCTGAAGGTGATCGACCACTACCTCGGCCAGGACCGTTATACCATCAAGGATCTTTTCAAGGATGAACAGGAGGAGCTGCTGAACATCGTCCTGGACGGTGAGCTTGAATATGTGGGAAAAACCCTAGAGTCGGTCTACGGCAAAACTTCCTTTCTTACCGCCCTGCTTGAAGAATGCGGCCACCGCATCCCCGCTCCCTTCACCGTGGCCGCCGAGGTTACCCTGAAAAGAAAACTCGTCAAGGCCCTGGAGAGCAGAAAAACAACCACCGAAACCATGCGGATGCTGCTTGATGAGATGAAGCGCTGGCGTATTCATCTGGACAATGAGTGGCTGGAAAGAGCCCTGCGCGACTCTCTTGAAAAAGAAATGGCGGGGGTGAAGCTCGACCCGCAAATAACGAATCTCAAGCAGATAAACGCCAAGCTGTCAATCCTGTATCTTTTTCCTGTGCGGATCAACCTCTGGCAGGTGCAGAATGTTTATTTCGACTTGCTGCAGGGGCTGTATCCGCTGAAAAAGAACCAGGCGGAGGCGGGAGACCTGGACGCCGGCAAGTGGCTTGATGAATTCCTGCGACTCGGCGCCGGGCTGCTGATAAATATCGAGAATTCGACGACCATGACGGGGAAGGACAAGAAAGAATGAGAGCGGGGGCGGTGTCTCCGCTCATCTGTGACGCAAGGCATTATGGAAGTGGTCGTAACTGAGGGGGGCCTGCAAGCCGTTTTTTCCCGGCTGTAAGGCCTCGGTGAGGTACCTGTTCATAAATGCCTGCTCCCGCCTTTGGCAATCCGCCAGGGAGAATTTCGGATGAAGCGGGAGAGCATTTCCTTTATGGCGCGTTTTTTTGCCGGGGGGCGGCCAGGGCTTGGCGAAAACCCTCTGACCCTCATGTAGCAGATAGAGAAAGGAGTGATGGGTGGAAATGGCCCCGGCCCATGGGTAATGATCCAGATGGTAACGTTGGGAGATGGTCTCTATTTTTTCTTCCAGCTCTTCCTGTCGCGGCCCCGGAGAAACGTTTGCGGCCATGTTGAAAAGCGGGAACAGCCGGAAGACATCACCCTGGGTGTGGTAAACGGAGGCAATGCCGTATTGGCCGGGATGGCAGAAAATCAGTGACCCCGGGGTGAGGTTGAACTCGCCTGCGATGAATTGATCGACCATGCCGCTCTGCCGGTCGATCAGCTCCAGGGTTTCTCCCCCCTCTTGCCGGGTTTCGCCGGGATGGTTGAGAAAGGTCATCCAGCTTGTGGCGATCCCGGCCTCGTGGAAATTGCGGTTTATGCGGCGGATGAGGCTTACGTCCGTCCCCTTGTTCATGAGGCGCAGCACCCTGTCTGCTCCGGATTCGATGCCGAAGGCCACGGCCCGGAGCCCGGCCTGGTGCAGCAGCCGGCAGCGCTCCGGGGTGTAGGAGGGCTCGATGCGCAGGTCGGTTGACCAGCGGATGTCCAGCCCCTCCTGGATGATCCTCTCGGCCAGGGCAAAGGCGTAGCGGGGGGCGAGGACATCGCAGGAGAGATAAAAGTTCTTCACCCCGAATTCCTGCTGCATGGCCCGCAGGTCGGAAACCGCCCGTTCCACCGGGATCTCGCGGTAGGCGTGACGTCCGGATTGATTAAAGCCATAAGAGCAGAATGAGCATTTGTTCCAGTAGCAGCCCCTGGTCGGGCTGTAAAGCAGCAGCCGGTCGGGGGCAAGATAACGGCCCGGCTCAAGATCGCCATAGTCAGGGGTGGCCGCCTCGGCAAGGTCAAAGGTCAATGAGGGTCCCCGCCTGAGTGAGCCGTCTGTTGTTCCTTTCATCAGCAGGTTGGGGATGGCGGCGAAGCGAGCTGCTTCGCGGTTTTCGCCGTTGAGCAGCGGCAGGAGCTGTTCCAGTGTTTTTTCCCCTTCCTGCAACCCCACCGCATCCACATAAGCGAAAATCCCTCTTGCCGTCTCCTCCGAGGTGTTGCGCATAATCTGATCAATACAGGGCCCGCCCAGCATGAGAAAGCAGCCAGGAAAATACTCCCTGATCAAACGGCAGAGGTAAAAGGTTTCGGGAATCTGGGAGACAAAGGTCAGGGAAAGGCCGATGAAGCGGGGCTGGCCAAGCTCGCCCAGTTGCTGCCGATAAAAGGCGTCAAAGGGGCTGCGCTGTTGTGCTGTATAATGATCAAGGAGATTGAAATCCCAGGGGGCCACCAGGTGGTCCGCCCGGTTGAAGCTGAACCTGAAGGGAAAACAGACCGCGGCCAGCACCTGAAAAAGATCTTCAAAGCCGTCCCGGGCCCGGAGATACTTTTTTTTATGATAAAATTGCCGCGGATCCCTCATGACGGACAGGCAAGCGGCAAAATCCCGGCACAGGGGCAGGGCCTCGGCCACGCGCCGGTATTCCATCTGTTCGTACAGGGTTAATCCGGGCTGGCTGTTTAAGGCCTGAAATCGCTCCGTCAGCCTTTGCCGCCACTCCTCCATGGTTTTGCCGGCCAGGAGAAAGTAAAGACCTTCGATATTGTAATCCCTTAACGCCACACTGATGCCGCGGGTGCGCAGATATCCCTTGAGAGCGGGCAGCCCCACGTAGGCCCAGGTAGGGTCGGCAAAAGGCGGAAAGATCAGAAAGGAGCCGTTTCCCTGCTTTGTTTGCTGAGAATTTTTCACGGTAGATAAATGATGCCGGCCTGTCAGGCGCACAGTTTTTTGGCGATGGCCGCCACGTGCGCTCCCTGGAAGCGCGCCCCGGCCAGTTCGTTGGCGCTGGGGGAGCGGCTGCCGTCAGCGCCGGCAATGGTTGAGGCCCCGTAGGGCGAGCAGCCGGTTATCTCGTCTGCCGTCATCTGACCCTTGAAGGTGTAGGGCAATCCTACCACAACCATGCCCTGATGCAGAAGGGTCAGGTGGAAACTCAGAATTGTCGATTCCTGGCCGCCGTGCTGGGTGTTCGAGCTGGCTATGACGCTGCCGGCTTTGCCCACCAGGGCTCCGCTCATCCACAGACCGCCGGTGGCATCGAGAAACTGCCGCATCTGGCCGCACATGTTGCCGAATCTGGTGGGCGTGCCGAAAATAACCGCATCGGCGCTTCCCAGTTCCGCCACGGTACAGACGGGAATGTGGCTTTGCAGCTTTTGGGGCTGCACAGCCCCCATTTTTTCAAGCACCTCCGGGGGCAGGGTTTCAGGGACGCGACGCAGTACAACCTCAACGCCCTCCACGGAGCGGGCCCCTTCGGCCGCACCCTCCGCCATTTTGTAGATGTGCCCATACATTGAGTAGTAGACGATCAGCATCTTCATGGTAATTCCCTCCATTTTTTTGGTGAACGGTTTTTATTGATCGGGCGGCGGTTGAAATTAATCGATAATGATCTCTTCCAGCGCCCGTTTCGGCACATGATGCCTGCCCTCCGCGTCGCGCCAGTACTTGATTTCCCCGGCAGGACCCACCTCTTCGAGGACCACGTTCTCCTTGGGCTTGCCAAGGGCGATAACGAGAAGTATTTCCAGGTGAGAGGGGATTTTGAGCTCCTGCCCCAGCTTTTCCCTGTCGATTGAGCCGATGATGCAGCCGGCCAGACCCATCTCTCTTGCTCCCAGCAGGATACTCTGGGCGGCAATGCCATGGTCGCAGTCAAAAGATGGCCTGATATTTTGGTCCCCCAGGATGATGATATAGGCCGGCGGTCTTTCACCTTCCTCGGGTCCTGGCCAGTCGTTCAGGTAAGCTGCCCAGACCAGGCAGGGGAAGATCAGGGAGTTTTCCGGGGGGGCGTTGGAAAGGATGTATTTCAGGGGCTGCAGATTGCCGGCGGAGGCTGACAGTCTGGCAAGATCGACAAGCTGTTTGAGTGTCTCGCGTTCAAACTGAATCTTTTGCATGAATCGCCGGCAGCTCCGGTTCTTTAAAATTAAATCTCTCAGTTCCATATACCTTTACCTGATAAAAAAAGAGGCTCCTGCAAAATAAGCAAAAGAGTGCCTCCTGTCATTTCAACCGAAGGGAGAAATCTAATAAAATCAAGGCAATTACAGATTCCTCACTACGTTCGGAATGACACACAAGTTCATTTTGCAAGAGCCTCAAATTATAGCAATTTTTCAAGGTTCCCATGAATAATTCTTTTTTGCGGACCCATCTCACCTGTCAAGGGTAAGCGGGGCGCGGTGGGCCCGTTTGCGTATCCAGTTGACCGGCCGCAAAACAGGTTTGCGCGAAACCAGCCAGCGTTCAAAACGGTATTTCCCCGGAAAGTCAAGAAGCATGATCCCCATGAACAGCGTGAGCAGTCCCTGGCCGGGCAGAACCAGCATAAGAATTCCGGCCAGTATCAAGGTATACCCCAATAGATTTTTGGCGACAAGCAGGGCTGCGCGAACCATGGGGTGGTGTCTGGCCCAGGGCGGCCGGTGCCGTACGCTGTTTGAGAAGTAGTCGCCGGGGATTTTGATAACCAGGACCGGCACGATAACCAGCGAACCGCAGAAGGTGAGCAGGGACAGTACGGCTAGCCACAGGATCGCGGTTTCATTGGTGTGAAGAAAATCGAGCATAAAGGGACAGCCTTTTTAGAATAAGCTTGCCAGCATGCGGGTGGCGACTATGAAGAGCAGGAAGGCGAAAATGCGTTTCAGTCTGTCCACCGGCAGACTGTGCGCCAAACGCACCCCCAGCGGGGCTGTCAGCACGCTGGTCACGATCAGGCCTGCCAGGGCGGGCAGATAGACATACCCCACTGCATAATCCGGCAGATGTTGAGCATGCCAACCATTGTATATATAGCCGATGGCGCCGGCAATGGCGATGGGAAAGCCGATGGCGGCCGAGGTGCCTATGGCCTCATGCACGGGGATGTTGCACCATGTCATGAAAGGCACGGAAAGGGTGCCGCCGCCGATGCCGACCATGCTTGAAAAGGCGCCGATCACATTGCCCGCCCCGAACATCCCCAGCGGTCCGGGAAGCTGGCGGGCGGGTTTGGGTTTTTTGTTCAGCAACATCTGGCTGGCCACATAGTAGAGAAAAATGACGAAAAACCCTTTGAGGAAGTTGGTGGACATCCGGGCTGCCACGCAGGAGCCGATAAACGTGCCCAGAAATATCCCCGGGGTGATGCGCCGGACCACGATCCAGTGGACCGCGCCCCGTTTATGGTGCGCCCGGAAGCTTGATGCCGCCGTAAAGATGATACTGGCCATGGAGGTGCCCAGGGCAAGATGCATGGACAGTTCATGGGGAATCTGCTGCCAGGAAAAACAAAATATCAGCATGGGAACGATGATAAGTCCCCCGCCTATGCCGAGCAACCCTGCCAGAACACCTGACACTGCGCCGACCAGCGAGTAAGTCAAAAGAATGGAATACATGCGAAACTCCAGACGCGCGCCTTCAGAATCTTTGGCCGCTCTGTCTGCCAAACATCTTATTTTTGCTTGTAACTACCCAGGTGAATAGACTGAAGGCTTTTAGTCTGAAGGCCTGGCGGTATTGACTGCATAAGACAATATTTCCCCAGCCATTTTCTGCTTTCTTTTACTAACAGCCTTCAGGCTACAGCCTAATCAACCTGGACAGTTACTTCTGCTTCAACAGATCCCTGATCTCCGCGAGAAGGACTTCCGTGGCGGGAGGCGGAGGGGCCGGGACTTCTTCCTCCTTTTTTTTCAGGGTATTCATCACCTTAACCAGCATGAAGATGGCAAAGGCGATAATGATAAAATCAACAACGGATTGAATGAATTTGCCGTAATTCAAGGTGACGGCAGCGGCATCACCAGCCGCTTCCCTAATGGTAAATGACAGATTCGTGAAATTAACGCCGCCGATTAATATGCCAAGCGGCGGCATAATGACATCCGCCACGACCGAAGAGACAATTTTACCGAAAGCCCCGCCGATGATGATACCCACGGCCATGTCAACGACGTTGCCACGCATGGCAAATGTTTTGAATTCAGCCAGCATGCTCATCATGACACCTCTTTGTTTGGTTTTTGTTGCCTTCTCCGCTGTTTGATCGATATTGAGAAGTCCATCTTCTATCGCTGAACTTCCCTGCAGATAATGTCCTGGCTCCAGGAAAACGCTGCCGCGACCCTGGGAAAGCCGATGGTGGAAATAAGGAGCAGAAGGGCATGATGGATCTCTTCCTTGGTGACGCCGGCCTGAAGCGCCCTGCGGGTATGGGAATGAACGGCGCCCTCTGATTGAACGGCCGCCGCGGCCGCCAGCTGGATCAGGTGGACGGTTTTCTCCTCAATGGGGCCTTCCCCGCGGATTGTGGTCCCGAGGTTTTCCACGGCAGCGAGTGTTTCGGGGAAAAGTCCGGCGAGTTCATTATAATGTTTACTGGGAATTTTGTTATCCGTCATGGCGATACTCCTTTTTTCATTTGGCCGTTTCAGGCAGGGAACGGCTTTGCCCAAAGAAAAGCCGGCTTTACAGCAGGCTTACCGCCCAAGCCAGCAGGCACAAAGCGGCAATACCTAATAAAATTGGCTTTATTGTCTGCCAGAGACTGTTTATCTCATCCGGAGATATTGTTTGTCTTTGTTTTCAGTTGCTCATGTTGTCCTCCAGAAAATGCAGGGAAGAGGCTTTATGCCTTTCCGGTTAAAAAAAACAGCTGAATTCCCCCGTAGCCCGGCTTAATGGCCGGTTTGTTTTATGGCCGGGATAATCTTGTTCAGCCCATAAAACAAAATAAACGGCATGGCGGCTACAGTCAAGGCGCCGCATAGCCCTTCCTTGAATGTTTCCAGGTTATGGGGAATAATGGGCAGCTGGTAGTGCATGTACCCGGAAAATGACAGGGAAAAGGCCTGTCCGCCGATCACCACGTTCCAGCGCATCATGAAGATCCCGTAAAGCACGAGAATCAGGGCGATAGCGGTACGATTGACGGTAGCCCTCGGCAGGAGAAGCAGGATCAGGGGAACCAGGTTGCCCAGCCCGTACTGCAGGACAAAAATATTGATGAAATCCTTGCCGTACATTATCGACCGTAATATATCCCATGACTTCATGGCCGTATATCCCCGGAAGATAAGATCAAGCAACTCCAGTGAAATCGCGGCGAGCAGAAAACCGAGCAGGTAGCGGGCCGCCTTGTTGATCGTCTCTATCTGCACGCCTCCGGCAGCTGCTTGGCCTCCCGCTCCCTTGTTCCGGGCGGTGCGGAATTGGCTCCATTTCAGGATGCAGATATAGGTGAGCATGCACAGGGCAATACCCGAGACCACGGCTGACATGATAAAAATTACCGGCATGAGAGGGGACATCCACAGCGCGTTTGCCTTGACCGAGCCGAAAATGAAGCCGGCATAGCCGTGGAGAAAACAGGCCACGGGTATGCCGGTTGCAGCAAGAATTTTGACAGCTTTTTTGTCCTTGGCCACGGCCGAGTCGCCGCTATCATGGGCCCCGAGGGTGAGCAGATTGTAGAGAAGGTGTTTGCCGGAGTTGACCAGCCCCGGCATGCCTCTTAGCGCATTCGCCTGTTCGACAAAATATTTCCGGTAGACAAACCAGATCTCGCTCAACACGATCATGGCATAAGCGGAGAAAACGAAACCGAAGGCCGCGATGGCCGAGGTGAAATGGGGGGTCAACAGAGGGTTGATGGCCCGGAGCGGCTGCTGGAGATGCAGGAGCAGCGGCATGGCCGCCACCGGCAGCAGGGCCAGGGAGAATACCAGGGAGAATCGGGCCATTTCTTTCAAGTCCTGCTGGCCGAAGACATGATACAGCGACGACAGGACAAAGGCGCCGGCAACGAGACCGGTCATATAAGGATACATGACGATCTGAATGGCCCAGTAGATGAACTCGTTCGGGTAGACAAAGAGTTCCTTGATCGTCCAGTCCAGGCCGTGCACCACCATTGGCTCACTCATCTTTTACCTCACTGCCTCATCAAGGCCGATATAGAAAACCTGGGGTTTTGTGCCGTATTCGTCCTTCAGCACCGCCACCCTTTCCGTCATGATCCGGCGGGTCACCGGGTCGGCCGGATCATGCAGGTTGCCAAGCTGGCGGGCGCCAAAGGGACAGGCCTGCTCGCAGGCCGTTTTCAGGCCCATACTGATGCGGTGGTAGCAGAAATTGCACTTTTCAGCCACCTTATGGACAGGATGGAAGAAGCGGACCCCATAGGGGCAGGCCATGATGCAGTATCCGCAACCGATGCACCACGAGCGGTCAACCAGGACAACGCCGTCCAGGGTCTGGTAGGTCGCCCCCACGGGACAGACCTGTACGCAGGGGGGATTGTCGCACTGGTTGCAGAGCTTGGGCACAAAAAACGCTTTGCTTATTTCCCCGGGCTTGATGTCGCGGCCGTCGATCCTGCCGTCGATAAAACCGTCCCGGCCGCCCAGGGGGGAATCGATATGGGTCGCTCCGTCTGCGGTGACGACATAGCGTTCCACCCATGTCCTGGTTATTGGCGCGTCGTAAGGGACTTCATTTTCTATTTTGCAGGCTTTGACGCAAAAACCGCAGCCCACGCATTTCTGGGTATCAACCAGAAATATCCAGCGGATACTTGCATCCCCCGTGGCGGCCTTTACCTCGGCAGGGCTGAGAAATTTGAGACGGCTCAAGGGAATGGCCGCGGCAAGGGTACCGGCAGCCGCGGCTTTGATGAAACGGCGGCGGGATTGTTTCATTTCATGCCCTCCAGATCGGGATTATGGGGATCGTGGCATTCCCGGCACTCCACTCCCGCATTATGGTTCTCCGGATCAACGGCCGGCAGCACCGAGCGCTCACTGGTCGGATAGGGCAATGCCGCGTGACATCGCAGGCAGAGATCCCTGCTGGTATCAATGGTGATCCCCTCCGCCAGGTCCGGATGGCCGAGGGCGGCCCCATGACAGTTCTCGCATTGGATAACGGCATGCGGGGAGGCCATGTTGTGCCGGTAATTCTCGGAATGACATTTCGCGCAGCCCTTGTTGCCCTGGTATCTTGGCGGAAAGGCGCGCCACTCCTGAATATTGCCCAAACGGTGAAAACCGTAGGTGAAATTTCTGCCGTGCACGCCAAAGTCCGCGGGCACCAGGAAATATCTGACAGCAAGGAACAGGGCGACGGCAGCGAGGGCCAGCCACAGTGGCCGCAGCACATGGTTTTTCATAAAGCCAACCTCTTGTTTACTGCGCCATCAATAGTTACCAACCGGAATGATGTACAGTGGTTCCGCGTCATCCGGCAGCCTGAGGAGGGTGGCGACCTCATTATCGGAAAATGCCGCGACAGGGACTGCTCCCAGGCCCAGAGCGGTTGCCTCAAGGCAGATATTCTGGGCCGTATGCCCGATTTCCATGTGAACATAGCGGATTCCTCTGTCCCCGTATTTCCGGGTGGTCCGCTGATAGGCCGCGGTCAAGATGATATCGATGGCGGCCTGTCGCACTGCCGACTGGTTCAAGGCCGCGCCGGCCAGCCGTTCCCGGATATCTCCCTCGCCGGTGATGATCAGTTCGTGCCGCCGCGGGTCATAACGGTAGGTTCCGGCGGGAAGATCCCGGACGTTACCGGCCGCCACATAGACATCGACAGGGTAGAGGGCGCCTGCCGAGGGAGCGGTGCGACGGTCCGGTTCCGCGGTTACCCCCTGGGCGGCCCACAGCAGCTGGGCCATCTCTTCCATGGTCAGCGGCGACCCGGTAAAATTCCGCACGGAACGCCTTTTGGCAAGGCATTCCTCGAGAGAAACATCCCCGGAATATTTCGGTTGGGGCAGCTTTATCCTCATTTCCTTTTCCCCACTCCTGTCAGGCGGTGCAAAGTCTTTTGTCCGGCCGTCATGGGAGCAGGACAACGTCTGGATGAGCAACAACAGTGACAGCAGCTTCATAAAGATATGTTGCATGGTAGCATCCGGTTCGGGCAGAGGCATCATGCAATCAGTTTGCCTGAGGCGCGATCTATTTGTCAAGAATCTCTTCGATTATCGTGTCATCCTGTTTTGCCGGTTTCATTTCCTGGCCGGAGCTGTCTGGCTGATCTCCCAGGCTTTCCATTTCTCCCGGGCTATCCCCTGTTCGTTCAATTTTCTTTTCCTTGGCGTGACTCGATTCCGGCTCCGGTTTGGCGACATGTTCTTCCTGAACCGCCTCCTGCTGCCGGGCGGGTTCTTCTTCCTCCGCATCCGGCACGGCAGGCGGAATCGGTTCCTCCGGCGGTTCGTCCAGGCAGGTAAAAAACAAGTCTAATGTTACCATGGGAACACCGGCTACAGTCTTAGGCAAGAAGACATTTTTTACGAATTTGAAATGTTTGTTTTGTCTCTTGCAGAATTCTTCACCGTTTTCTATCGCATCATCGCGCATGTCATGTGAAACTCCGAGGGCCGTAATTTTATAGACATGTTTGCCTTTCGGATCCGCCAGTTTGAGTTCTACCACCGTGCTGGCGCAGCTCGTAATGGTTATTGCCGTAACAACAAGCAATGCGAAATAAAGGATTCTGTTCATGGGAGGTGGGGAAATTATGATGAAAAAGAAGGATGACCGGGGAATTCCGCTCCTAATGAATTATGTTCCCGGCGCGGAGTATACCGATAACACCGATGAGTACCCAAAATATATTGAGCAGGGTGTAAGCCTTGTCTTTCTTGAGAAGCGAGCACCATGAAAGTATGACCGCATCGATGGTGTTAAAGATCCATACCAGCATGAAAGGGCTGCCGGGACCGAGCCAGCTCACCAGGCTGAAGCTGAAGATCCGCATCAGCACGCCAGTCATCTCTATAGCCCGGATGTACTTAAATACCAGGTCGTTCAGTGATTGAATCCGCATTGTCAGTTTTCTTGGTTGCTCCATAACAACTCTGAAGAAGTAATTCCACTTTGCAAATAAGTTGGCGTCATCATGTCACTCCCGCGAAAGCGGGAATGCAGAAAAATCAAGGGATTCCGGTTCGCGCTTTGCTTGCCGGAAATGACGTCTTGGTTGCATGTTCGAGTACGTCATTTTGATGGGATCAACACTACAATAAAACTAGGTTTTTTTGTAGATTTTTTATCCTCATCCTTCAACACGGCAAACGGGCTCGTCAATCTTGTTTTTTCTTATTGTGATGGACTCGTAATTAGTCGTCAACCCGGGCCCCCCTACGTAAGGATAAACCGTGCCGGGTTTCTGTTTCCCTGAGGCGACAATAAGCCAGTTCCTGTTATTTAACTCATTGAAAAAAAAGATTTATTTATGTCTCAAAAGAGAGACTTTCCGCGTCGTGAGCGTCTTTGCGCCCCTGTTGCCGCGGCTGGAATACGAATATTCTCGAAAGGGTGAAAAAAACGTAAACAGGCCAGGCCCTTGTCCTGCGGCCGATTCACGCCCTAAACAGAAAAAAAGTTAAAGTGATCAAGCTTGATGAACTCGTAAAAAGTCGGCGACAAAGCCCGGATGGTTAAGAAACAAAATTCGATATACAAGGCGTAGTGTATTTTTGAGAGTGAGGCTATACATGTGGTATGCCGAACGAACAAAAATGCGCTACAACGCAGTAGATCGGATTTATGCCCTTCAGGGTATTTTTTACGACGCCATCAAGCTTGGTATGTAATTTGCTGTTGGTCAGGGGCAAGCCGTCGGCTTTTGGGGGTATCTGGTTATTTTTGTTAAGAAGAGGTTAATGCTACTATTATCATCCTTTGGAGAGGGGATCAACATGAAGAAAATTATTGGATCACTATGTATCGGAACATTGCTTGCCACAGGCAGTGTTTTTGCCGCTGGCCCATCCGCCGAAGTCGAGAACGGCGATTTCCTGCCGGAGGAAAGGGTTCAAGGGCATGCGGACCGTGTAAGCACCGGACTGACGTTGTATAACGGTATCTGGGATGAAATGAGTGGTTCGGAGCAGAGAAGGAATTCGCTTTATGCGGAAGATGATCATGGCATGTCAAACGGCAACAAGTGGCGGGAACGCATTCAGGACAGTGATCCGGAGCAACCGGCAGTCCCGGTTCCGGGCACCCTGTTGCTGCTGGGTTCGGGAGTAGCCGGGCTTTTTGTCATGCGCCGCGGCATCATGCGCAGGGGATAAGCGCCGTCACATCCTTCACCCTGCTCCGGGGCGGGAATCATGTTGTGTGCCGCATGACAACGTATCTGTCCTGATACCTGAATCAGTGCCGCTCCCGCTCCACTCTGTAATCCCGTCATGGCCGCGGTCAGAAAAACCGTGGCCCCTTCCTTTGCATTTTCTGCTGCTATCTTGACGACTTTTCTCCGTATTTCACCTGGGGATTTGCGGGAAAATACCCCTCGCCATTTTCCCGGAAAGTTATTGCCCTCCGGCGCATGGCGGCGGTTCCCGCTCGTTGTTCCCGGACAGGAAAAGGCGCATTGGCGGAAAAAAAGAAAAATTTCTTCATGTGATGCTTATAATACTGCTAAACTGGGTACATAATTAGAGAGCCGGTTTCCGCGGGGGCAAAAAAGCCCGCCGCGGATGATTGAGCAAGATCCGCCCTGACAGGAGATGCAAAGTCGGATGGGAAACCTTCTGGAAGCACATTTTAAAATCATTAATGCTAAGGATTGTCCCTTGTATGCCGAGGGGCAGGAATTTTATATTTCCGGGGTCGCCTTGCATCCTCCGGCGGGCAAGCCGGCCTGCCTCTTTCTGGCGCGGGAGATCATCCAGATAGTTGTGGAAAAAATGGGACCGGATTCCAGCCGGGATCCATGGGAAAGGAAAGATAAGAAAGAGTTCAACTGCTGCGGCTGTACCGGTCTGATCAAATTCGCCCATGTTGAGGAAAAAAAATTCTATACCTCGCAGATGCGCATGCTGGCCGCGGCGGAAAATCGTCGGCAGTCGCGGAAAATGGGTTCACTGCTGAACATGATGAACGCCTTTTCCTTTTTTCAGACCCTTGACGAAGAGAGTCTCAAGGATATTTTCTCCTGTCTTACCATGAAGGATTTCGCAGTCGACGAGATGGTCCTGCGCCGCGGCAGCCCCGGCAAGTATCTTTATTTTATCGTTTCGGGCAGAGTGGCTGTGCTCGATGATGATAATGTCACAATCGCCCTTCTCGGACGGGGTGAGATTTTCGGCGAGATGAGCCTGTTCAGCGGCCAGCCTGTCTGCGCTTCAATCATGGCCGTTGATCCGGCAAGAATCCTGATGTTAAGCGGCAAGGATTTAAGCCAGATTCTGATCAAGTATCCCTTTCTGCAGATGGCCTTTACCCGCCTGCTGATTCAGCGGTTGGCCGTTAGCAATGTCAGTAAAGCGGAAACGATGTCCCTGGCTTTTACCGGGCAGTTGACGGAGATTCCCCCTTCGGAATTGTTCCAGATGCTTAATGAAAATGTGAAAACAGGGGTTGTTGAACTTGACCTTGCCGATGGACCTGCCTCGGTTGCCTTCAGGGAAGGGGAGATCGTGCGGGTGCGTTACCGGGAACTGGCAGGGGAGAAGGCGTTCTATGAGATTCTTAAGGCGCAGCAGGGCCGCTTCAAGTTTTCATCATCGATCTCTGTCAAGGAGATGGAGGCGCCGCCTGTTGCCGCTTTTATGAAATTGCTCATGGACGGTTTACGGAAAATCGACGAGGAATCTTATCCGGATGGGCATCCGCCGGAGGACGAATGAGAGATCGTCCCCAGGCAGGGAAGGGGGCGGCCCCCCTTCTCTTTTGTTAATCACCTTTGACCGTGACCTGACATGGTTTGACAGATGCGGATTTTGGCAGATGCAGGCGAAGCACACCCTGTTTGAATTCCGCGTTTGTTTTTTCAACGTCGATGCCTTTCGGCAGGGTAAAAACCCGCCGGTAGTCCGTGGAGTCGAACTCCTTCCTCTGGGGTGTCCCCGCAAAAGTGCTGGTGTAAGAGCCTTCAATGGTCAGGGTGTTGTTCTCAAGGTTAATTGCCAGATCTTCCTTGGCCAAGCCCGGCATATCCGCAACCAGAAGAATTTCATCATCATTGACAAAGATATCCACATCAGGCGCCGTTGTCTGTCCCGGTTTGAAAACTTCCGGTGATTCCTGTTCCGGTTTTCCCATTTCACGTTCCGTGCTCATTTCAGACCTCCCGTTATGCTGCCTGCACAACAATTTTTTTCGGTTTTGCTGCCTGGGCCTTGACGATTTTCACCGTCAGTATGCCGTTTTTCAAGGTGGCGGAGGTTTTTTCCGTATCGATTTCCACAGGCAGGGTGAAGCTTCTGGAGAAGGAATTAACCTTGCGTTCCTGACGCAGAATGGCGTAGCCTTCCGGCGTGTCCGATTTGCGTTCACCTTTTATGGTCAGCAGATTGTTGTGGAGTTTAATGTTTATTTCATCCTCATTAACCCCGGGAATTTCGCAGTAGACCAGGATGTTGTCCCCGTCGTCAAAAAAATTTGTTTTCGGCCATGACCCGGCGGTGGGATAGCCACCCCGGCCGCTTTCAAAATCCTCGAAAAGCCGGTTCATTTGATTCCTGAGCAAGCCCATGTTGCCAAAAATTCTGTCAATATCATTAAGGTTTCTAAACATGATTTATCCTCCTTTTCGCATCGGCTTTTTGATCGGTTTTTCGCAATTTGTCGTTCATGCCATTCCCTCATGACTGCAAAACAGCTGTGAGGGAGAATTTTTTAATTTTCTTTTTATATCAGTATGTTAATTGTTTCGGTGCTTTAAAATTAATTTCGCTTCCGGTTAATGTCAAGGTGATGCGGGAAAAGCTATTTGAAAATTAACCGACCAGCCCTATCTATAGCCTTTAGTCTACAGTCTAAACAGCTGAATAGTTACGATCTCTTCTTCCTTTTTCAGATGATGAATGGCGAGCAGGTGTTTGTAAGTGAGAAAGCTCTTGAGCTTGTTGCCGTCGCGGATGCTGGTGTCTCCCGCCTCGCGTGCATCGTTCGTGGCGCTGTCCCAGCGATAATGCTTACTGCCCTTGCCGGTGCCAGGGTTCGGCTTGAAGGAGACTTTGACCCCGGCCCTGCCTTCCTTCCCGGCCGGGACCAAAAATATTTTCCAATCCTGCGATATCGATATCCTCAATGGAGGACTGGAAAAAATCCTTCAGGGCGTAATCGAGCGAACTTTTGCCGCTGCCGTTCTCATCGTAAATAAACAGGTTCTTGCCGCCCCCGTTGATCTTGTGGGTGCCGAGAAAGGCCTTGTAGCCGGTGATCTCGATGGTCTGGATACGCATGGCTCAAGGATTGTCCGGCTGTTCTTCAACGATCGTTCCATCCTTGAGAATCGCCACTCCGGCGCCCACGCGTCTGGCCTTTTCGCGGGCCTTTTGGGCGGCGCGCTGCATAGCGATTTCGGCCTTGATAAAATCCGGGTCGCGTTTCCTGTCTTTCTGTTCCGGGTCAATGGCTTTGACGCTCATAGGTTCACTCCTTCTGCGATGAGTTGCGGGGCGCTGCCGGAATTATCGTACAGCGCCCATTCACTGACAATCGGTTTATACATGGTTTCAAAATTTCGCAGCCCGGCCGCAAACCGTCTATGGATAGTCGGTTCAGGCACATTATGCCCGCCCTCCAGCACCCGTTGCCGGACACGGGCGAGAGCCAACTCGGGGGAGGCAAGCCGCAAAAAGAAAAGCTTGACGATGTAGCCGTCAGCCCGCCAGCCGGGGATGAGTTTGGCATACCCTCGTCCGCTCAATGTGGTTTCAAAGGCGAAACTCTCACCCCGCCGGGAGTGTTCGAAAATTTCCGCCAGCATCAGCCTGCCTGCCTTGAAAGCAGCTCGATCCGGATCAAAGGGAGCGAACCCCGCGGCAATCAGATCGGCGTTGATGAAAATCGGGCAGTTGGCCTCCTTGGGCAGAAACTCCTCGGCGAAGGTGGTCTTGCCAGTCCCGTTCGGTCCGGCAATGATGATAATTTTCTTCTGATTATGTGATTTCATCGTTTCAGGACCTCGCGGATGGTGCGGACCAGGTGACTTGCCGCATTACTGATAAGCTGATTGATCCGGCTCACATCCTTGCCGGCCAGTCCAGGAAAGGAACCGTCATCGGCCACGCCGGTAAACAGCATTCCACCCTCGGAATTGGCAAAGGCCGCCATTTCCGAGGCAAGCGATTCCGCATTGCGGATATCGGCCTTGAATTGGTGGGCGCTGTCCTCGCCGCTGGCAATTTGTTCAAGAAGGTTTACTATGGAAATCATGGCTTTGATATTCATCCTGTTTTTATCAACCGATTGCCTGTCATCAGCTTAGCTTAATCCCGGTTTTTCCATGATCGCGGCGATCCGGTTTAGTATCTCTGGGGTAATGATGTGGACGGCTGATATGTGGATTTCTCTCTCATGCGTTCCCGGTCCCTGACTTACGGCTTGGCTTCAAACAACTTAGAAATATCTATATCACATGCTGTGGCAGCAATCAGCCGAACTTTCTTAGCTTGCAGCGCGTCAATACCGTTTACCTTGACCTTGCTGTATTGGCTAGCCGAGGTACCGAAAACCTTTTCCATGCGGGCGACAAATCCGGGCTGGGTGGCTTCAGGCACGATGATGTCCACGCGCCGGCCGGGGTGGGAGCGGAGTATGTCGTTGAAATGCTCATCGGCGGTGTTGAAGGAATAGCCGATCGCCACGATGTGTTTCGCCTCCCGCACCCAGTCCGACGCCTGGCTCCAGAGTTCGATATAGCGATGGGAAAGGATCGGCTTCAAGCGCAGGGGCGGCACCAGCGCGGGGATGACGTGCTTTTGCTGGCGCGGGTTCTCGTGGCTGACATCGGTGTTGGGCGCGACAATATCCTGGATGAATCCGGCGGGGTCGCAGTCGAGAATGTTCTCGATGGGCAAAAGGTCGCGGGTGTCCATGCGGACGTAATCCGCCAGCCCGCCATGAAAATAGACCGCCTGGGCCGCGCCGAGGCGGTTTTGCAAAAAGGCGGTATAGTTCAGAGTAATGGCCCGCAACCCATCCGGCAAGGTTCCGTAAAACGGCAGCACGCTTTCGGCGTGCGCCGCGATTACCTCCTTTTGTTTCGCCACCAGATAAGCCCACAGCGCCCATGAGATATAGATGTAGTTTTTGATGTCCGGTAATTTTTCGTTGTAGAAGCCGAGGAATTTCTCGATCAGCAGGGTTTCGATGTTCAGCATGTCGGCTCCGAGCGCGGCGGCCACCTCGTGCCGTTCGCCGCTCAGGCCCATCTTGAGGGTGCGTTTCAGCACGGTCTTGAAGGTATCGGAGAGCGACAGCTTGTGAATGTCCAAAATCGAATCGCTGTCGATCAGGTCGTCGGCGTCGCCGGGAAAGACCTCGCGGATCAGGGCTTCCGTCTCCTCGTCGAGGGTGCTGTGCTCGGCGATGGCCGCCAGTTTGTTGAACAGGCGGATAATCAGTTCACCGTGTTTTTTGATGTGCTCCTGTTCCGGCGGCAGGTGGGCGATGGCCTCCTGGACCCGCTGCACCATGGCCTTTTGTTCGTGAGGCTCGCGGGTGGCGATCTTATCCACCGCGCGGGCGATCATGGTGTTGAAGCTGAAACGCAGGCCGGGAAGCATGGAACGTAACGCCTCGTCTACCGGCTTGCCGGGGCCGTCCAGATAGCGGGTGACATCCGCCAGCAGGGTGTTGGCGAGTGGAAAGCCGATGCCGTCGGTGCGGTCCACCCCCGCGCCGAGAATGAGCAGTTTGTCAGTCATGGGATTGCCTCCTTTGTGATCTTTCCAAGTCAGTTCGCCTCCACCGGGCGGGTGCCGAGGATCATTTTCTCGATTTCAAGCACGGCTTGTTTCTGACTACCCCTCGCATCATCTTGTAACTTACGGGCTTCTTTTCTCTTTTCTTCAATTGCAGAGATGATTTCTTCCTGAATGTCCAGAGGTGGAAGTGGAAACCGTAACGCCATGAGGGCCGGTTTCGAGATGTTTTTCATCGTCGGAGACGCGCCAGTGAGGTTATTCTCTATCTGCCATCGCAGATGTGGAATCTTGAGTATCTCATCCAGGTATTTCGGTAAAACCGGTGAGTCCTCTTTCCAGACAACCCGGAAGAGCTTGTCACAGAGCATCAATTTAGGGCGCACGTTATCAACAAGAGCACACGCCCCTACATAACGAGCGATGTTGGCGCGGCTAATGATGAGGTCGCCGGGTTTCACTTCATACTGTTCTCTTGGCTTCAGGTTTTGCGGCAGTGCCTTGTTCTGGCGCTCATCGAACCAACCGAAGGAGACTGCCCCGAGCTTGAGAACACCCCATTCATCTCCAATCGCTGGCCGCGTTAGACATTTCGGGCTCCAACCGTTCTGTAAATCCGCAATAACATCGGCGAGCGATACAACTGGAAAAGGGCTCATCTCAATATTTGGACGCCGTGACATTTCGCGGGCAAGCTCAACACCCCAGCGCTCAATTTCATTCCAACAAGAAACGAACGCCCGTCTTGAATGAGGGGAGATCAGCGCTTTGAGTCCAATCTTTGAGACGAGTAAGGATGGCGTGCTTTTGGCTAGTTCCTGCGATGCGGCCATATCCTCATTCGCTTTGGAGTTAGCCGCCTCCCAGTGAGCCACAATTTTCTGCTGGATCGGCAGCGGCGGGATGGGGATTTTCAGAGTTTCGAGTAACGGATATGTCAGATTCATCCGCACCGAACCAGCGGTAGCTGCGCGGAGAGTTTGATTGAAGAAATCCGATTTAAGAATAAACCAGAAGACTTCGGGGAGAACGACAGTGCTATCTACCGAAAATACGACATAGGCCGGGCTAATGTATGCCCCGTCATGTTCGGGCGGTACCCATCCAATAGACCCAACATTGATGCGGTACGGGTTATAAGCAAAATCGCCAGTGCTTACTTTTTTGTAGGGTTGCTTGATCTCCTTGCCAAGTGCGTCATAGGCATGAAAAATTCCATCGACATTGTTAACGCCGAGTATCTTGAAAGTTTCGTACGGGCTTTCAAATGGCCGAATTTTTTCGTTATGTTCTGTTACAAAATCAGCCAGAGACACAAGTGGATATATTGACTTGATTCGGCCAGCGAAATACTTGACATCCCATCGTTCAAGCTCGCTGTATTGAACAACGCGAAAAGCCGTTTCCGCCATCACTTCGCTCCTTCCGCAACGGCAAAAACACTCGGGTCAGCCTGAAACTCCCGATACCACTCCAGGCAGGTCTTGCCGCAATCGGCGGGCTGGCGGTCGTTGGGGTAAAGCTCGTTCTGATCCTCTTCACCGGTGGCGGAGATGCCGACCTTTTCCGCCTCGTACATGAAGATGGGGTAGTCGAACCGCTCCTTGAGCAGTTGCCGCGCCTCGGTAATCTGGCGGACTTCCACTGCCTTCAGATAGTCCTTGAGATCCTTTTGCAGGCCCTTGCGCCGCTCGGGGTCCTTGGCCTGCTTGGCCGCCTCGATTTCGCTTTCCAGCCGCTCCAGTTCCGCCTTGATTTCAGTGGCATACCTGGCTTCGATCTCCGCCTTGGCGGTGGCATAGGTCTCGTCAAATTTCTGCTGGTCCTCTTCAGTAAACTTCTGCAGGAAGAGCAGCGAGCATTTCACGCTGGCCCCGGAGCTGACGAAGGTCTCCTGCGGCAGGCTGACCACGGCGCGTAGAAAGGCGCGGTCTTCGGTGAACTCACGCACGTAGGCGAGCGAGGGATTGTTGAAGATGCCTTCCGGCAGCACGATGCCAAGACGGCCGCCGGGCATGAGCAGGTCGAGGCAGCGCTCCATGAACAGCACCTCGGTCTTGATCTTGGCCTTGTCGCTTTTGGGCAGATCGAACAGGCTGGCGATGGGCTTGTTGAGCGCGGCCTTCACCCGGTTCTGGGCCTCGCGGTAAAGATCGCCGTATTCCTTCAGATAGCGCTCTTCGGCGGTGGGATTCACCTTGATATCCACCTCCAGCACCTTGTCTGTGGGCTCCACATTGGCCCCAAAAGGTGGATTGGTCAGGATGATGTCGAAACGCCCCTCGAAGATGCCGTTGACGTTCAAAAAACCGTCGTGGTGGTGGACACCGCCGTGACCGTCGCCGTGCATGATCATGTTCATTTTGCTGGTGCGGGCCATGCGGTCGTTGGCGTCGGTGCCGTAGATGCAGCGGTTTGAGAGCTTCCACAGGCGGGAGCCCTCGCGCTTCTGGTCGATGAGCGCCCGCACCTCGGTGAATTTGTCCTGGAGTTTCTTGGCCCGCTGCTCCTCGGTGAGCGACTTGTCCTTTTCGACCTGGGCCTTGAAGACGTTGTACTCGCGGTCAGCGTCGGCGAGAACCTTTTCGCGCACGATCTCGAATACCCGGATCAGAAAGCCGCCGGAGCCGCTGGCCGGGTCGCAGACAATCTCGCCTTCCTGGGGATCGACCATGTGCACCATGAATTCGACGATGGTGCGCGGGGTGAAGAATTGGCCGATTTCGCCCCGGAAGGTGCGGCCGAGGAAACGCTCGAAGGCGACGCCCTTCACATCCTCGCTGGTGTCGGAGAGGTTGTATTTCTCCAGCTCCTTGACGATGGCCTCGCCGGTGGCGGGTTTTAGGTTGATACGCTCGTCGTCCTCGAAAATCTTGTCGGCGGCGTAGGCCCGCTTGGTCTCCTGAAACAGGTTGTCCAGCGGATTTTCGGCGATCTGGCCTTTCAGCACCTCGACGGTGAACAGATTGGTCCTGTTGCGCCGGGTGAGCAGCGAGCGCTCCACATAGACCTTGATGAACAGCACCTTGGCGATCTCGTCGAAAGCCGCAGCCGGGTCTTTCTTCTCCCGGTTGCGGATGATGTTGTGGCACTTGTGCAGCAGGTCGGCGAACTCCTTCTCCTTGAAGGCGCGGAGTTTGGAAAGCAGTTCCGCGATGTCCTTGTCCGAGGCGTCGCCATGGGGAATGTTCTCGATCTCTTCCGTATATCCGGGAACCTTGTCTTTCTTCACCCGCCAGTATCTGGTTTCCCGCGAGTTGTGGGTGACGAAGAACGGCGCGCCGCAAATACGGGCGTAGTTTTCCCCCTGATCATAGTCGTGTGGCTTGATGGTGACGTTATCGGATTTACATTCGACGATGATGAACGGGGCATTGTCGGCGGACTTGTCCTGGACGGTGCGCCAAAGTACAAAGTCGGCGCGGGCGGAAGCGGAGCCCCGGCCGGTCAGGTCCATCTCCTCGGCGATCTGACCGAGAGCAAAGCCGTACTCGTTGACCAGCACCAGCAAGTATTCCTGGCGCACCGTCTCTTCCGGCGTTTCCACCAGCCACTTGCCGCGCGCGTGGCTCCAGATTTTGCCCTTTTTGGGATCTTTCTTAATTTCAAGATCAGCCATTTATTCCTCCAAAAAGAAATCCGAATCGATTATTTTAATTTCGTAGGCATCCACAATGGAAACTCCAAGGTTGTAATCAATCATCAGATCCACGAGCCTATTGCCGTCGATCAAAACGACCTTTGGGTCGATGGTTGAAACGTACTGTTCTGCATCCCTGCTGAAGGCGCCGGTGGTGATGAACACCCCTTTCTTGGCCCGTTGGCCGTGCAGGGCGCCGACAAATTTCTGAACCTCGGGCCTTCCTACCGGACTTTGCCAGCGTTTGGCCTGAATATAGATCACATCAAGGCCGAGTTTGTCTTCCTTGATGATGCCGTCAATTCCCTCATCACCGCTTCGGCCCATGGCTTGACCGGCATCCTTGATGGAACCACCATAGCCCATTTTGACGAGAAGTTTAACCACCAAATGTTCAAAGAATTCCGATGAATTATTGGAAATATGGGTAAGAAGCTCGCCGGCCAGGCTGCTGTGGAGTTCCTGGTAGGCGTTTTCAAAAATTTCTTCCGGGGTCGCTGTCCGTTCCTCATCCTCGGCGCTTTTATCACCTTTTTCTTGTTTGCTGCTTGACGTGTGGAAGTCGACAAACTCAGGGAACTGCTTCAAGTGCTTGACGCGAAGATCGTCCGGGTTGGCTCGCAACAATTTCTTGCCCCGTTCCGTGATGCGGAAAAGACCTCGTTTCGGGCTTTCAAGAAGAAGCGCCTTGGCAAGATAGACCTTGGCCCAGGCCACCCTGTTTTTAAAGGTGGTCTGTTTGCCGCTGGGCAGCATCTCTTTCAGATCGTCTTCACTCAGTTTGAAATGTTCGGCCATGACAGCATGGGCTTCTTTGGCGCTGTGCGCTTTACCATCCGAGCAGAATTTTAAAAGCGGCAGAAAGAATGATTGAAAATCAGGTACGGCCAATGGTTTTCTCCTCTTTTTAAGCGTGTTAAAAAAGGTTTATTTCTCTGCTTCCGTATCCATTTGTTTTAAAACTTGTTTTCCCGTCTCCGTCAGCCGATACTTTTGCCTGCTGCTGGTTGGTTTGTCCGGGATAGTCATTTCGATGAATCCGGCATCAAGCAAAGGCCTGAGTACCTGGTTCCTGAACTTGGTGCGATCTGAGCGCCCTTCAATTTCCATCAAGTCGGCAATCGCCCGTTCTTCCAGGCAGTTATGGAGTATTTGGACCTGGTGCCGACTTAGTGCCAACCTGGTGCTGACTTCCGGGCCGATCTTCCCGCCGCCAGCCTCGAATGCCTTCCCCGGTTTCCGGCGGATCACGGTGACGAGGCCGTCGGTCAGTTTAAATTCCGGCTCCGGCAGACCTGCCTCGCGGCAGCGCTCGATCATATCGTGGATGCCGGTGCCCATCCGTTCGATATATTTGGTCAGGTAAAGGATTCATGTGATGAGACGTTTTTTTTCTGGTTTTCTTTCTATTCACAAACTGACAAGGCATCCGGCTTTTCTTGGAAAAGACAAAGGGTTCTATCAATCTGTTTAACAATTCAAATGGTTTCTCTGGAAATTTTCTATTTTACGAAATCAGAGACGTTTTATCTTTCTTAGAAGAAGTAAGGATTTCTGTCAATCTGTTTGTGTTGGCAGATCGGTTTGAGTTGCCGGTATTCCGGCTTGATTTTTATGAGGAGGGTAGTTAACGGATTCTTTCCCATGCCTGAAATTCGGACAATTTCAGTCGATACCGGGCCACATTGCCCTCGTGCAGACGCTGTACGGCATCCAGCACCATTTTGTTGAAGGCTTTTTTGTCCTGTTCTGGAACCAGTTCATCTGTCAGTTGCTGAATATTCTTCGTAGATGGCATCTTGCGGCCACGGACGATGGCCTGCACGGTATTGATCAATGCCTCCCGATAGCGAATACGCAGCGGATCCGGCTCAGCCATGGTCTGCGTGATGGCCAGATACTGTTGACATGAACGTTCATAGGCCCAGATAAACACATCCAGCAGCAGATCGA
The DNA here is from genome assembly GCA_016219175.1 of Deltaproteobacteria bacterium. GTDB lineage: Bacteria > Desulfobacterota > Desulfobulbia > Desulfobulbales > SURF-16 > SURF-16. The sequence goes on from JACRCD010000051.1 coordinate 41,694, forward strand.
CCTGGTTGAATTCATATACGCCTAGAGTGCCGTCTATATAAGCCTGTTCGGGCACATCGATGAAAGAGAGGGGGCACAGATTGTTTTGTATCAGCGGAATATTTGCTCCCAGACGAGATACACGTTTGTTTACATCCTCGAACGGCTGCAGATAGGGCAACTGCACCATCACGAAAAACGCTTGCTCGAAAGGGTCGGGGATGGCCGTGGCTTTCTGCAGCAGCAGCCGGAAACAGTCTTCCAGAACCTGGGGCATGGCCAGCGGGTGGAATACCGACCCGGAAATGTCTACCGGTCTGCGGCGCAACCGTCCCGAGGCGTTTTCATCAGGAAGCAGGTTTTCCGACAGGATGGCGTGCAGATTGAGAAGGGTGAATGGATTGAAGCCAATCTGATCAGCCTCTTCGATGAGCATTTCGATGGCCGCCTTGTGGTTCAGGATCATCTGGGTTTCCTGAATGTCTTTTCCCTCCGCCCTCTGGCCGAATTCGATCAGCTTTTCTGTGTCGAGGCGGTTGTAGGTATTACCCTCCAGTCGGGAAGAGGACCAGGACAGATCAATCAGCAATCGGTTTAGAATCTCTCGGGCATAGGTGCCTGCCGGGCGTTCCTCGACTTGCGTGCGGCCTATCTCGTGAAGCTGTGAGCGCAGGGCCTCGGAAAGATAGAAGGTGACGCCCGGCTCATATTTCTCAAGAAATGAACGCTGATAGCCGACTGGTTTGCGTTGCATCAACGGTTGCCGCACAAAATCGCGAATGATACCGCCCTCATGGGAAACCGGGATGTAAGTTTCTCTTGCCGCACTGTCGATTGAAGATCTTGCGGCTGAAGAATTCGCGGAGATGGGAATGCTGGAGACTTGCTTGTAAACAAGCGCGATACTTTCGCCTTCGGTCGTGATGCGTTTGTCTGCCAGCAACCGCTCCAGTCGGCGCTGCAAGGTACGACGATTGAGGGATTTGAGCAAATGGCGGACCAATGCTTTTTCCAGCCCTGAAATACCAATCCCTTCAGGATGTTGTGCAATCACCCGTTCAATCAGATATAATTCTTCGGCAGGCACAATCCTTGACATGATCGGTCTTCCTTTGGAAATTTACTTGCAACAATTTTATACGCCATCAAGGATGACGCATGACACTAAAGCATGACACTAATATGTCATGCTTTAGTGTCATGCGTCAATGGGAATGTATAGAATTTGTCTTGAGCAATCAAAAGACAGCCTTCAGGATGGCGTCAACCTCAGGCCTGTCTGCCGGACCGGTTCCGACATGATGTAACCGCACAATGCCTTCCGGATCAATCAGCACATCGCCGCCCCGCTGGCGGGTATCGCCGGACGTTTTTTTGGGCAGACGGCCGCGGAGAAGTTCCTTGCAATAGGCCAACCAGGTGCGCGGTCCCCATATATCCCAGAATCCGGCATCGAGCATGCCGTAGGCGCGATAAATCTCCCGTGTTTCATCAACAAGCAATGGCCATTCGAGTCCGGTCTCTTCAATATAACCGCGAGCCAGAAAACCGGACTCAAAAGAAACCACGGCCACTTTGATATTTTTTGCCGTCAAATCGTTTTTTCGTTCCCGCAACTGCGAGAGATGGCCTTGACAGGGCAGTCAGCCGAGATGGCGAAGGAAGACCATGAGCAGCCAGGAACCGTTATAATCGGCAAGCCGGCATGTTTTGCCGAAAGCCTCCTGAAGCTCAAACGGGACAGCGGGTTGATTAACAAGATTCATTTTTAGCGATGACCTCCTCCCTGCCTGTTTTCCCGTGGGCAGGGTATGGTTTTACACGCGCGATTCCGGCTTGTTTTTTTGTAAAATTAACATAATGCGCGCTCCTGTTCCTCTTTTTTCTGCAACAGGGGGAATGGCTTTGACAGTAAAATATCGCCGCGGTATGGTGAAATTATATTCACAATGCCGGGAAATTGCAGGTCGGAAACCCTTTTCCGGCAAGATAACGTCGACATAGGTATGCCGACCCGCAGGACTGTAACGGCAATTTTGCCGTGGGGTGGGTAAATTGTTTCATCGTTTGCACACGCGGATTGGTTGGCAATAAAGCCTGCTCGCCCTGCCGGAAAATCAAGAGTTACATGGAACCGATGCGCGAGTGATTCGCGGAACTTATAATTTACTTTTCAGGTGAACAATCATGCGGCTTCATTACCTGCAGCACGTCTCTTTTGAGGGACTGGGCAGCATTGCGGACTGGGCTCGAAAAAGAAATATCCGGACATCAGGCACCAGGCTTTTTCTCCGGGAACCGTTGCCCGACCCGGCCGATTTTGATCTGCTCATCGTCATGGGCGGGCCGATGAATATTTATGAAATTGACGTCTATCCCTGGCTGGTGGAGGAAAAGGCCTTTATCCGCCGCGCCATCGACCAGGGCAAACAGGTCCTGGGCGTCTGTCTGGGCGCCCAGCTCATCGCCGACGCGCTGGGCGCCCGGGTGTATCGCAACGAGCACAAGGAGATCGGCTGGTTTCCCATCCAGCTGGCCGCTGAAGCACCTCAGGGACTGCGAAACATTTTTTCACAAACTACCGAGGTAATGCATTGGCATGGCGATACCTTTGACCTGCCGGACGGCTGTCTCCGCCTCGCCTCCAGCAGGGGTTGCCTGAATCAGGGTTTTGTCCGCGGCGGCGGTGTGCTCGCCCTGCAGTTTCACCTCGAAACAACCAGACACGGCCTTGCGGATCTCATCGCCCATTGCGGCGACGAAATCATTGAGGCCCCCTTTATCCAAAGGCCCGAGGAGATGCTGGCTGATGATGCGCGGTTCGGCGCGGTCAACAGGATGATGCACGATCTGCTTGATTCATGGGCCGCCGGACTCCTCCCGTCTCCGCCTCCGCCGCAAGCCGGAGAGTGATTCCATGACGGAACGTGCCGGCGGTGATGAAGGGAAAGGTGGAGAGTGCTGCGGACATCAGCGCCGTCCCCAGCCCGCCCATGATAAAAAGATCAGCCATGAGGTCCTGCGGCTTGAATTTTACCCGGAGATCAGGCAAGGTCCGCGAGCAAGCGCCGGGCCAATTCCGCCCCTTGTCGATAACAGCCCAGCCGGTCGTGTTGGCTAACCCGGGCAAAAAACAAAGCGGTCCATTTCCGCAGATGGCCATGGAGATAAGTGAAGTCGTCTCGCGCCTGCGGGGCGTCATCTATCCTCCCGTGCAGCCAGGCCAGGAATTCGCTTTCCACGGCTATATGGTCCGCCAGTTCCTCGGGCGCCATGCCGTATCGCCGGTAAATAGCGGCCACCTTCACGGTTGATTCACCCATGACCGTACCTTCCAGATAGACGGAACCGTAAGGGGCGCAGGACACCTCCGGCATGGCATTGATAAAAAGGCGGACATATTCGTTTTCCAGGCGGACAGGATCGATATTTTTCATTTCCTCGATCAGGGTCCGGGTCTCGGCCCCCACTTCCACCGGAAGGGGGGCCAGGGCCTGCCGCGCATCAGGATAACAAAACAGCCGGGAAACAGACCATAAACCGGGATGCAGCATGACTCCGGACATATCAGGCTTTCTCCTTCGCCAGGATCGGCAGTTTGGCAACCGCCAGCAGAATCAGAAATACCGCGTAGGCCATTATGCCGAGCAGGATGACCACCTCGACCAGGGAAGGGCTGTAGTTGTACTGATCAAGAAAAGTATCCAAGCCGGGGAAAAAACGGCCCGAGGCGATCGGCAGTGACCAGTGGGTATTCGGCAGGCCAAACGGCGTTATGGTCATGGGGATGTTGTTGTAGGCCGCCGGCATGATCAGAAAACGATGCACAAAGACCCCGGCGATCAACAGGCCCGAGCTCAGGGCCAGGAGCGGCATCGAACGCCGGACCACCGGCAGCATAAGGAGCCCGGCGCCGAGGAGCGGCGCCGCGACCTCAAAGACATGGAACCCGGCAAAATCACCCCAGGCGATCTCCATGATCCGGTGGGTTTCCCCATTGCCGTACCAGGCATGGATGACCAGATCGTTCATCATCAAAAAGAGATGAACACAGGTGGCTATGAAGATAATCAGGCCCAGTGTCCGGTAGGCTTCTTCGTATTTCTTGCCGGTTCCGTAGGCCAGCGCCCCCGCCAGCAAGACGACCGTGGCGCCGACAGCGATGGCGACCGAGACAAAATCCGGGGCCATGGCCGGTGAGAACCACCAGTCTCGGCCGCCCTGGGTGGAAAAGATCCAGGCTGTCACCACATGGATGCCGATGGCGAAAAGAAGAGCCACCGGCGCGATTCGTTTGGCCCATTTTTCGGAAAAATCATGGGCGTTCTCCACCTTGACGGCAAGCCAGCCGAGCCTGCCGGTCAGTTCGGGCAGCATGAGGATATAGAGATAGATTGCCGAGGCCAGGGCGTACAGGTTAAGGACGATGACATCCCACACCAGCGGCGACATGAGGTTTGGATGGAGAAGTAAATTATAGAGGCGGAACGGTTTACCGATATCCGGCAGGACGATAAGCATGGCCGCGGTGACATTGGCAAAGGCGGTGAGCGCCCCAAGTTTGGCCAGGGGTTTGAGTTGCTTGACGCCGAACAGATAGATTGACGAGGTCAACACCAGACCGCCGGCGGCATTGCCGACAAAAAAGGCCAGACCCGAGATATAAAGCCCCCAGCTGAACGAGTTAACCATATTGGTCAGGATCAACCCTTGCCGGAGCTGATACAACCAGGCCGCAAGCGCGACAAGAAAGAGGGCGCCGCTGCCCCACAGACTGCATTTCATTTTGCCAGACATGATCACACCTCCCTCGCTTTGGGCGGAAGATAAAAGACAGTGGGTTTAGTTCCCTTTTCCGGTAGTAAGGTAAAGGCGTCCCGCGCCTTGATCATCGTGCTCACCTCGCTGTCCGGATCGTCGAGATCGCCGACAAAGCGGGCCTTGCCGGGGCAGGCGCGAACGCAGGCCGGTAATTCGCCTTTATCGCGATATTGCGCGCAGAAAGTGCATTTTTCCACTACCCCTTTGGGCCGCAGCGGCGTGTAGACCAAACGGCCGTCATGGTGATGCTCCCGCGGGTAACCGTAATGATATTTTTCCTGGTACTCCGATCGTTCATGCGTCCTTTCCGGTTCCTGCCAGTTGAATTGCCGCACCCCGTAAGGGCAAGCCGCCATGCAATACCGGCAGCCGATGCATCGGTCAAAATCGATGAGCACCGCCCCGTCCCCGGCATGGAAGGTGGCCCCGACCGGGCAGACCTTTTCGCAGGGGGCGTTTTCGCAGTGCTGGCAGTGTACCGGCAGGAAATATTCGACCCCCTTGGCCGGCGGCGTCAGGTGACGGTGGCTGCCGGGGGTGAACACCCGATTCCACCACGTTCCCGGCGGCTGGGCGTTATGCTGCTTGCAGGCCACCATGCAGGAACGGCAGCCGATACATTTCTCCAGATCAATCACCATTCCCATTTTCATGCCTTCATCCTCCTTACGTCCACGAGACATTCATTCCATACCGTTGTCGGTGACCACATACCGGGCACGAAGTAGATCTCATGCAACGGCTTGATCCAGGGATAGGTCAGTGAGTTATACGATTCATCCCCCAGATAGCGGGACCACCAGCCCTCTTCAAAGATGGCCGTCCCCGCGCTGCAGCCGGGATCAAGAACCGCATAGGCCCTGGTTTTGCCGCGATCGTTGTAAATCCGCACCAGATCCCCGTTTGCTATCCCCCGCTCACCGGCATCGCCTGGATTGAGAAAGACCTTGGCCTTGTTGTCCTGCAGTTCGAGGAGGATGGTGTTGTTGGAATGGGTGGAGTGGACCCGGTAGAGCGAATTCTTAGTCACATAGCGCAGCCGGTATTTGTCCCGGGCCGCGGGGTTGACCTTGTACTCGGTCTCGACATAGGTCTCCTTGTGGACGGGGAGCTGTTCGCCCTCCTTGAGGAAAAGATCCTCGTCCTTGTAAAATTCGATCCGGCCGCTGCGGAGGAACTGGGCCGTGGCCTTGAGCGGCGCCGGATAACTGGGCGGCGGAAAGGGAACTCGATGCTGGACCTGTTCATAAAACGGAACCTGTCGATCACCCGGCGCAGGTGAATGAAGACGGACCGGCCCTTTTTTCAGCATCTCCAGGGTGATGCCGGCCGTTTCCTGGCCGCCTGTTTCCAGAAGGAGTTCAATGACCTTGAGGGCCGCCTCGTTTTCGTCAAGCTGCGGGAAAAAATGACTTTCAAATTCAGGATTAAGCCTTTTGGCGAGTTCACGGAAGATCCACAGTTCGGATTTACTCTCAAACAACGGCTTGATGGCCGGTTGCTGTAACTGCAGATAAGGATGGAGGATGGTGGCGGTCAGGTCGTACTTCTCATACCAGGAGGGGGCGGGCAACACCACGTCCGACCACATGCAGCTGGTGGACATCTGAAAGTCGGTGGTCAGGATGAATTCCAGCTCGCCGGAGGTCGCCCGCTCCTTGAGGGTATTGTTCATGTTGTGCTGATCAAAGGGGTTGCCCCAGCCGCCGACCATCGCCTTGATTCCGTGCTCGGGATAGCGGGGGCCTTTCCCCTGCAGAAAGTGGAGATAGGGGACCCAGTTAATTTTCGACCCTTCCGGAAACCACCAGCTTTTTACATTGAAGCGGATCCGGTACTGGCCGGCATAGGTGGAAATGCCGGCGCCGCTTTTGCCGATGCTGCCGGTCAGCACCGGTAGCAGGGAAAGAGCGCGGCCCTTCAGATCACCGTTGTACCACTGATAGTTGCTGGCGCCGTAAATGATGTGCAGCGGCCCATTGCTTGCGGCATCGACGGCCACCCGCTCGATCCGCGCCGCATCGCAGCCGGTGATGGCGGCCACCTTGTCGAGGGTGTACTCGGCCAGGGTCTTTTGCAGGGCGGTGAAAACCGTCTCCACGGTGACGACCTTGCCGTCCGAGAGGGTCACTTCATACTCGCCCTCAAGCTCAGCAAGGGTCGGATTGAGTTTTTCCGGGTCAAGGATCTGAAAATCATGGCCTCGGCGCACCACAAAGAGGCGCCGGTAGTCGGGAATGGTTCTCGCCCGCGCATCTGCCGCCAGGGCCAAGACCTCACCGGCCAGCAGCCGCTTGCCGGTATCCCGGCGGACAAGGATCGGGAAATCGGTAAAATCCTGGAGGAAGGCGGCGTCGTAGAGTTTACGGTCAATAATGATCTTGGCCATGCCGAGCCCCAGGGCGGCGTCGGTATCGGCCTTGATCGGCAGCCATTCGTCGGCCTTGGCGGCGGTGCTGCAGAAGTCGGGATCAATAACGACCACCCGGCCTCTGCGTTTGGCTTCGAGGAGGTGATGGGCGTCGGGGAGCCTGGTCTGAATGACGTTGGAGCCGAAAATAAGGGTGGTGCGGGCATTGATCCATTCAAGCGATTCCAGCTCCTCGCTCTGCACCCCGAACGTCATGGGCCAGAACATCGGCAGATCACCGTTTTGATCGTAACCATGATGCATGGTCCAGTGGGCCAGGCCGGTCAGGGCCACCAGCGCCCCTTTCTGGACATAGCCTGTGCCGGGGACCTGGATTGTCGAGGCAATCGCTTCCGGGCCATATTTGCCGCTGATTTCCTTTAACCTGCCGGCCGCGTAATCGAGGGCCTCCTCCCAGGTTGCCCGGCGGAACTCGCCGCTGCCCCGAGCGCCGGTCCGGATGAGCGGATACTTCAGGCGGTCCTTGCCGTAAATGAGATCCATCATCGACAGTCCGCGCAGACAACCCCGGGGATTATAGGAATCCTCGGGATAATCGGCCGCCTGGATCAAGGTGCTGATTCGACCGTCGGTGATCCGGGCCTTGAACCCGCAGGCCCCGGTACAGTTGGGCGAACAGGTGGAGCGCACCAACTGCTCCATCTCCGCGGCGTAGGCGGCGGGATCATCCGAGAAGTGAAAGAATTTCAACCCAAAAGCCAGGGCGCAGCCGGCACCCGCGGCGCCCCGCAAAAATTCCCGTCTGTCAATGCGCATGGTATTGCCTCTCCCTAAAATAATGATCGATGAACGATATGCTCTTCTTTGGGGCGCAAACCAACATGCAGCAACCCCCATCCTCATCGCCAGGGCGATAATGAGTGTCCGCCGGCATCGGCATTGCCTCAATTTTTTCCGTGTTTTACTTTCATACTTAATATTTCAGGTAAAATAATTGACTTAAGTCAAACAATACTTTGATTGCCTGAGGTAGACTGAAAATAATGCGCGGTAGATCGAACTTTTGTGCTTAGCCATCAAAAAGGAGCGGGCTATGATGACTGTGGATGAGCTGAAAAAAAATCGAGAAATTATCAATGAGATTGACTGGAACATGACTCCGGAAAAAGCGGTGGATATGTACCTTGAATGGGGCGCGGGCTGGACACGCGGCAATGATTTTGTCAGCGGCAATGATCAGTCGATATATTTTGTTCTCTTTGACTGGGAAACACCACCGCAGGCCACTCTTATCCGGAGAAACATGAAAGAAGCCGTGGAAATTGCCAAGATACCGGTTCTTGCTGATCTTTTTTATGAGGCATGCGCTGAAGATGGCTACCGGCCGGGAGGAACGGTGCACCGCCTCAATGACAAACTGAAACAATGGCTGGCAAAAGAAATTAGTGGGCCGCCCGTTGATTTATCAACGTGATCAGCATGAATCCTCTCTGATTAATGTTTTCATTTTAAACGGTCTGG
>JACRCD010000056.1 GCA_016219175.1 Deltaproteobacteria bacterium
GATTCACGTAAGCGTTCAGCAGCACCGCATCTGCTTTGTCATCGGCCTGCTCCGCATACCATGTGTATAGCGGACAGGCCTCTTTCGCGCACCTGCAGCACTGCTGAACGCTTACAGTTCAGTAGCTGCTGGGAATTTCGCTGCCCCTGGTGAACGGTTACAGATTCACGGTGAAAAAAAATGTGCCGCCATCAACCCGCGCGCGCCGGTATTGCATTGCACCCATCCGGTCCCATGACACAATGTGGGGTTCGTTCCTCACCCCAACCTACTGATTTTTCTCGGCTGGAATAATCCAAACACCTAACAGGAAATTTTGCAAGAAAAACCTGCCGGGGAATGACAGGAAGGAAGAAATTCGAATTGGCGGGAGATTAAAAAAAGTTCCGGGGAGTGTGCAGGATGATTTCTTCGGTCAGTTTATCGCGACGGCAAAACCGGCCGTTGGGATCATTTTTCTGGTCCGTAGCCTGTTTAGTTTTTATTTTTTTAATGATTCTATAACGCCAACAAATTCTTTCGGCGCGAAAACCGGCAATTTCGATTTCTTGAAATCGCCTATATTTCTTGTCACTATATATTTTGCCCCGGCATGGCAAGCAGCCTCATGCAAAACCGCATCCTCGAAATCCGCGAATTTTGCCGATACTGCATTTTCAAGCACCACACGATTTACAGGGGCAATGACGAAAAGGGAAAGGAGGGATTGGATGTGCCGCGAAGCGGCTTGTGACCCAAGTGCTTTCGTGGCGATATAATGGATGGTGGTAACTGTTGTTGCACAGATAAACCCTATAATTTCAAACTGTTCTACTTTGGAAAGCAACAATGCGGCGTCGTTTGAAAATGGCTCCCTGTCTAAAAGAAGGTCTAAAATGATATTGGTGTCAAAGAGGGTTTTCATAAATATTTTTCTTCTAAATATTTTTTATAATCCTTTTCGTCTACGTGCTTCCCTTTAAGTATGCCCTTCAACGATCTTACCGTTGGGGTGAGAGTATCCTCTCTGTTTATCTTTTCATTTTTAATGATTTCAAAGAGATCGGCCACAATGCGCGATACCGATTTCCCGGTTTGCGCGGAATATTCTTTTGCTGATTCAATTAAATTGTCGTCCATCCGTAAGGTCAATTTCGTGATCATGGGGTCCTCCTGTGTATTTGACGTATTTAATAATAATATTTATACGCCATGAATGCACAGGAGTCAATCCATGTTTCTATTGCCTGGCATATCCTCTTGTTTTTTCGTTTTTTCCGGCTACCCCGAAACACTTGGTTATTTTTCCGTAAATATCCAGACGGAAGCAAGCCCTTATTTCTGGTAAGGAATCGCATCAAGTCCGTTTTTCGCCCTGATACGGAATCTGCATTTTTATGAGATGCGCCAACGGTTTCACCGTCCGCACACGAAAGTTGGGATTGGTGGGCGCGATAAACCCGTGCCCACCCTGCCGGAGCCAGGGATTACACGGTGCTACGACCGGTAATCGGCATTGATTTTGATGTAGTCAATCGACAGATCGCAGGTATAGACCTTGCCATCGGCCGGGCCGCTCTTGAGGTCGATGATCACCGAAAAGGCTTTCTGCTTGAGGACCAGGGTCGCCTTCTTTTCCTGCTCCATATCCTGGCCGAGCCCGTCCTTGACCATGAGCACGTCGTCAAAGAAGATATCAACCCGCTCGGAGTCAAAGGATATCCCGGAGCGGCCGAGGGCGGCGATAATGCGGCCCCAGTTGGCGTCCTCGCCGAAAAAGGCGGTTTTCACCAGGCTCGAGTTGGCCACGGTGCGGGCCCCCTGGTCCGCCTCCTGCTCACTGCGGGCGCCCTTGACATGGATGGTGATGAGCTTGGTCGCCCCTTCGCCGTCCTTGACGATCTGCAGAGCAAGATCCAGACACAGCTCATCCAGGCAACCCTGAAAAATCCTGCCTTCCTCTGATCCGGCGCTGGTTATCGGTGCATTGCCGGCCTCGCCGTTGGCCAGCAGCAGCACCGTGTCGTTGGTGCTGGTGTCGCCGTCGATGGTGATGGCGTTAAAGGAAAGCCGGGTGCTGTGGAGCAGCATGTCCCGCAGCGCCGCGTCAGCCACCGCCGCGTCGGTGACAATAAAACCGAGCATGGTGGCCATGTTGGGCATGATCATCCCCGCCCCCTTGGCCAGGCCGAGCATGGTCACGGTTTTGCCGTTGATCTCCACCCGGCGCAGTGCTGTTTTGGGCACGGTATCCGTGGTCATCATGGCTTTGGCCACATCAGCAAAACCGTCTTCGCGCAGACTTGCCGCCAGCCTCTCCATGCAATTTTCAAAAATGGACAGTTCGAGCTGCTGGCCGATGACGCCGGTGGAAGCGACCAGCACCTGCTCCTCGTTTATGCCCAGTTGCCGGCCGACCAGCCGCGAGGTGCCCCTGGCCAGTTCCATGCCCGGCTGGCCGGTGCAGGCATTGGCGATGCCGCTGTTGACGATGATGGCCCGGGCCCGGCCGTCCCGCAGATATTCCATGTCCAGCAGCACCGGGGCCGCCTTCACCTCGCTTCTGGTGAAAACTCCCGCGGCGACAGCCGGCACCATTGAATAGATGAGGGCCACATCCAGCCTGTCCTTGCCCCGGATGCCCGCCTTGACCGCCCCGGCCTTGAAACCGGCAACCTGCATTTTTTCCGTCATAATCGTACCGCTCATAAAGCTATTGTCATAAGCAAGCCAAACGCTATTGTCATGGCAAACGAACCGCTCTCATTTCTCCGCGTGCGCAACAAAAAGCCGTTGCGGCACCCTACCCGCTCTTGCCGTCATTCCCGCGCAGGCGGGAATCCAGCTCTTCGCGTGCGCAACTTACTGCCTTTGCGGCGCCCTGCCGGCTAATTCGTCTCGCCGTGGCACTTCTTGTATTTTTTGCCGCTGCCGCATGGACAGGGGGAATTGCGGCCCACCTTGGCCGCCACCCGTTGGGCAGGCTTCTGTTTTTCCGCCAGCTCGTCGCTGCGGGTCATCTCCATTTCCTGCTGCTTGCGGCGCTGCTCCGCTTCAAGCTCCGCCACCTCCTCGGGTTTGGCCAGATGCACGCGGAGCAGGGTGGAGGCCGTCTTCTCCTTGACCCTCTGCATCAACTCGGTGAACATCTTGTAGCCTTCCTTCTTGTACTCATCCAGGGGATTTTTCTGGCCGTAGCCGCGCAGGCCGATGCCTTCCTTGAGATGATCCATGCCCAGCAGGTGATCCTTCCAGAGGGTATCCACGATCTGCAGCAGCACAACCCGCTCCAGATGACGCATGTTCGGTTCGCCAAGCTCCTGTTCCTTGGCAACGTATGCCTCCCGCACGGACTGCAGCAGTTTCTCTTCAAAGGTTGCGGCCTTGAGTCCCTTGCGCTCATCCTCCCCCCATTGCAGGGCAAAGCCCAGGGCGGCCAGCACCCTCTCATGCAGCCCGGCCCAGTCCCACTCTTCCGAGGGCAGCTTCTCGTCGCAGAACTCCTGGGTAATGGTGGCCGTCAGATCGAGCTGCATATCGTCAATAATGGATTTCACGCTTTCGCTGCCGAGCACCTCGCGTCTCTGCTTATAGATGACACCGCGCTGCATGTTCATGACATCGTCGTATTCCAGCAGATGCTTTCTGATATCGAAGTTATGGCCCTCCACCTTGCGCTGGGCATTCTCGATGGCCTTGGAGATCATGGTGTGCTCGATGGGCTCATCCTCTTCCATGCCCAGCTTGTCCATGATGCCGGCAATGCGGTCGGAACCGAAGATGCGCAGCAGATCATCTTCGAGAGAAAGATAAAACCGGGAGGAGCCGGGATCGCCCTGGCGGCCGGAGCGCCCCCTGAGCTGGTTATCGATGCGGCGGGACTCGTGCCGGCCGGTGCCGAGAATATGCAGGCCGCCCAGATCGGGCACCCCCTCCGCCAGCTTGATATCCGTACCGCGGCCGGCCATGTTGGTGGCAATGGTCACCCGGCCCTTATGGCCCGCCTCGGCGATGATCTCCGCCTCTTGGGCATGGTGCTTGGCGTTGAGCACCGAATGGGGCACCCCTTCTTTTTTCAGCATCTCGGAGAGCATCTCGGAGATCTCGATATTGACCGTACCCACCAGCACGGGCTGGCCCTTGGCATGCAGATCCTTGATCTCCTGGGTGACCGCCCGGAATTTGGCCTTGGCGTTCTTGTAAATGACATCGGCATAATCGATTCTGATCATGTCCTGGTGGGTGGGAATGACCGTTACCTCAAGCCCGTAGATCTTTTTGAACTCCGGGGCCTCGGTGTCCGCCGTGCCGGTCATGCCGGCCAGTTTCTCGTACATGCGGAAATAATTCTGGAAGGTGATGGAGGCGAGCGTCTGGTTTTCCCGCTCGATCTTAACCCCCTCCTTGGCCTCCAAAGCCTGATGCAGCCCGTCGCTGTAACGCCGGCCCGGCATGGTGCGTCCGGTAAACTCATCAACAATGACCACCTCGCCGTCCTGCACCAGATAATCGATATCCCGGGTGAAGAGATGATGGGCCTTCAGCGCCTGATTGAGATGATGAAGCCATTCGATGTTTTTCGGGTCATAGAGGTTTTCCAGATGCAGAACCTTCTCGCCCAAGGCAATACCCTCTTCGGTCATGGACAGGGATTTCGCTTTCTCATCCACCTCGTAATGCAGATCCTTCTTGAAAGTCGGGATGACCTTGTTGACATGATAGTAAAGCTCGGTGGACATCTCGGCCGGGCCGGAGATGATCAGCGGGGTCCTGGCCTCATCGATGAGAATACTGTCAACCTCGTCGACAATGGCGAAAAAATGCTTGCGCTGGCAGTAATCCTCCAGGCTGAATTTCATGTTGTCCCGCAGATAATCAAAGCCGAATTCATTGTTGGTGCCGTACGTCACATCAGCAGCGTAGGCCGCCCTCCGCTCAACATCATCGAGGTTATGCAAGATGGTGCCGGTGGTCAGCCCGAGGAACCGGTAGATGCCGCTCATCCATTCGCTGTCGCGCCGGGCCAGGTAATCGTTCACCGTGACGACATGCACTCCCTTGCCGGCCAGGGCATTGAGATAGACCGGCAGCGTGGCCACCAGGGTCTTGCCTTCACCGGTCTTCATCTCGGCAATCTTGCCCTGATGCAGAATAATGCCGCCGATGAGCTGCACGTCATAGGGGCGCAAACCCAGCACCCGCACCGCCGCCTCGCGGGCCACGGCAAAGGCCTCGACCAGCAGACCGTCAAGGGTTTCACCCTGTTCCAGCCGGCCCCTGAATTCCACGGTTTTCGCGGCCAGCGCCGCATCATCCAGCTTCTGCATGTCCGGTTCGAGCCTGTTGATGCGCTCCACCAGCGGCTGAATCTTCTTCAAAACCCGGTCGTTTCTACTGCCAAAAAATTTGGTCAACACCTGTCCAATCATGAAAACTCCTTATTCCGGTTCGCGGTCTCGACGCGAACGCTTGGCACGCATGCCATCTTGTTGCAAAATGGAATTCCCCTCATTTTTGCCAGATCATTGCTTCTTCATTGCAGTCCGGGAACTTGGGGCAATTGATGCAATCGCTCCAGACCTTATGGGGAAGTTCTTTTTTATCGATAGGCTTAAAGCCCTGGCTCGCAAAAAAACTCGGCTGATACGTCAAGGTGAATACCTGGGCGATTCCGAAAAACTCTGCCTCGGCCAGACAGGCAGCAACAAGCTTGGAACCAATACCCTTCCTCTGAAAATTTTCGTCCACGGCCAATGACCGTATTTCCGCCAGATTCTCCCAGCAGATATGCAGGGCGCAGGCGCCGATCACCCGTTCCCCTGGACCTTCAGGCTCAACATAAACCTGAAAATCCCGCAGCTGGTCATAGAGAGAGCTGAGAGATCTGGCCAAGAGCAATCCTTTCTGGGAAAAATGATTCAGCAGATGGTAAATAGCCTTCACATCATCTATGCGGGCATTACGGATCATACGCTTTGAACACCTTATCTATAATTATCAAGCAACCACTTTTTATTGCTGCGCGCCCAAACCGGACAACTTCGCGGCAGGGAGCAATGTGACGTACGCCCTCACATCTTCATCCCTTTCAAGTCTTACCGTCACGGCATTGGCTTCGGCGAGCTTCTCGAATTTGCCGATGAAAACCCGGTAGGCATCGGCCCCCTCCTCCGGCGGAAGGAAAAAGGCGTCCTGCCCCTTGGCTTTCCAGCCCAGCACCTCGCGCTGCGCCCTTTTATTATCGCGGAACGAGCCAACCTGCAATGAAAAGAACGACGGCTCGGATTGTTCATCAGCCACGGCGACATTCGGGGCCGGAGCTTCCCTGCTGCCGGAACCCGTCTCTTCCAACGGCTCTTCGGGCTGGACCTCCGCTCGGCCCTGGATGGACGACTTGCCCTGCTGCCAGAGGTCGGTGGCCATGCGGGTCAGCATCTCGGGCCCCTTGCCCGGAGTTGAGGGCGACAGCACGGTCTGGCCGCTCCAGACGCCAAGCAGAAACATCCACAGGAATATACAGAAAGAGACCAGCCCCAGGCCGAGAAACCCGCCTATTCCCAACTCAAAACGGATGGCGAACCGTCTTTTTTTTCTTTTTTTAACAGCCATTTATTCACATCTGCTCAGGGGCATGCATGCCCAGCAGGGTCAACCCGTTATGAAAAACGATGCGCAGGGCCGCGCAGAACCAGAGACGCGCCCGGCAAAGCTCGGCATCGTCGGAGATGACCTTGTGCTTATTGTAATAACTGTGGAAAAGCCCGGCGAGCTCCTGCAGGTAATAGACAATTCTGTGGGGAGCCAGGTCGTCTGCCGCGTCAAGCACCAGCTCGGGATAGGCGGCCAGTGCTTTTAAAATCTTGAGCTCCTCGGGCATGGTCAGCAACGCCAGCCGGGCCGCGGCCAACTCGCCCCTGTCCACGCCTTTCTCTTTCGCCTGCCGGTCAATGCTGACCAGCCGGGCATGACCATATTGCACGTAATACACCGGATTTTCCTGACTCTGTTTTTTAGCCAGGTCAAGATCAAACTCAAGCTGGCTGTCCGCCTTGCGCATGAGAAAAAAGAAGCGGGCCGCATCGGCCCCGACCTCGTCAAGCAGTTCATCCACCGTGACAAAGTTGGCCTTGCGGGTGGACATCTTCACCTGCTGGCCGTCGCGCAAGAGCGTCACAAATTGATGCAGAATGACTGTCACCTTGGACTCATCGTAGCCCAAGGCGCGCACCCCGGCCAGTACATCAGGCACCGTGGCGATATGATCCGAACCGAAGATATCCACCAGCCAGTCATAGCCCCGCCGGAACTTCTCCCGGTGATAGGCGATATCAGGCAGCCTGTAGGTCGGCTCGCCGGTGCTCTTGATGATGACCCGGTCCTTATCGTGGCCGAACTCGGTGGTCTTGAACCACACCGCCCCATCCTGGTCATAGACCAGCCCCCTGTCCCGCAGGGCGGAGACCACATCGTCAACCAGCCCGTTCTCATACAGGCTGTGTTCATTGTAGTAACTGTCAAAAGTGACATCAAAGCGCTTCAAGGTCTGGTCGATGTCGGCGAAAATGGCCTTTTCCGCCGCCTCCTTGAAAGGGGTGACCTCAGCCGTATCCTTCAGAGAATCACCATATTTGTCCACAAGTGAGCGGGCAATGTCAAGGATATATTCGCCCTGGTAGCCATCCTCCGGGAACTGATGCGGCAGACCAAGCAACTCAAGATAGCGCGCCCGGGTCGATTCACCCAGCACGCGCATCTGGCGGCCCGCATCATTATAATAATATTCCCGGTCCACCTCATAGCCGCTGGCGGCAAGGAGTCGGGCGATGGCATCACCGAGGGCGGCCTGGCGGCCATGCCCCACGCTGAGCGGGCCGGTGGGGTTGGCGCTGACAAATTCCACCAGCACCCGCTTGCCGTTTTTGGCGGGAGTCCTGCCGTAAGTGTCCTGTTCGCGCCAGATCTCCGGGATGACTGACTGCCATTCCGATTCCCGGATGAAAAAATTGACAAAACCGGGACCGGCAACCTCCAGTTTGACAAAGAGGGGATTAGCATTTCCCATCAAGGCGACAAGCTGCTCCGCGATCTGCCGGGGATTGGCCTTCTTGCCGGAAACCTTTTTTTCGCACCCGGCAATAACCATGGCCGCGTTGGTGGCAAAGTCACCCTGCCCTTCAAACTTCGGGTCCTCAACCGCATAGCTCCCTTTTGCGGCCTCGGACCAGAGCCCTTGCTCCACTCCGGCCTGGAAGCACTCATCAAGACATTTTTTTATACGTGATCTTATCATGGTGGAAATTATCAATCGTTACGGTTTTCGTTTACGACACAGTCGTCGGATAAATAAATTCTTTTATTGCTGTTGCCAAAAAGACAGAGCACCTCATAGTTAATGGTGCCCATCCAGCCGGCAACCTCTTCGGCGCTGATTTGTTCGCCCTGCTGCGCCCCCAGGAGCGTCACTTCGTCGCCGGGGCAGACGCCGGGAATGTCTGTTACATCGACAATGGTAACGTTCATGCATACCCTGCCGCGCTGGGGAGCCCGCCTGCCGCGCACCAGCACCTCGGCCCGGTTGGACAGGGCGCGCAAATACCCGTCATTGTAGCCAATTGGCAGGATGGCCAGCCTGCTTGGCCGTGTGGTGACATGGGTGTGTCCGTAACTGATGCCGAAGCCGGCCGGGACATCCTTCACCTGTATTATTTTTGACTTAAAGGACATGACCGGCTTCAGCAGCGCCTTTCCGGCCCATTCATCATCCGCGGCCCGGCACCCATAGAGAGCAATTCCCGGCCGCACCATATCCCAGTGCATCTGGGCATAATGAAGCATGGCGGCCGAGTTGGCGATATGGGCCGTGCAGGTTTCCCCGCCGCTGAGCTTGGCCGACCGCAGTATCCCGGCAAAAAGTCTGTTCTGCTCCTCGGACCAGCTGGTGTCCGGCAGATCGGCCAGAGGGCAATGGCTCATGACCCCGGCCAGATACACCCCTTTTTTCTCCCGCAGGAAGGCAAGAAATCCCGCCACCTCGTGAGGAAATATGCCGAGCCGTCCCATGCCGGTATCAACTTTCAGGTGCACGCCGATGGTGGCGCCCGCGGCCACGGCGCAGCTGGAAATTTCAGCAAGCTGTTCCCGGTCAAAGACCACCGGTTGCAGCCCATGGCGGATCACATCCGGCAGGGACCCTTTTTCAGCCCCGAGAAAAACCACGATCCCGCCGCTGATTCCCGCCTGCCTGAGGGTCACCCCTTCATGCACCTCGGCCACGCCGAAAAACCGCACCCCCTGATCATGGAGGGTGCGGGCCACCATCACCATGCCATGACCGTAGGCGTCCGATTTCACCACGGCCAGAATATGTTTCCGCGCGTCCAGCAGCTGCCGCAAGGCCCGGATATTATCCCGCAAGGCAGCCAGGTCAATTTCAACCCAGTGGGAACTCATGCTCTCTGCCGCGACCACGCCTGCCAGACAACACGGCTTGCCAGCAGCAATCCCCAGCCCACCGCGGCAATGATAAATCCATAAATTTGATGTGCCGGCCCGTAATTACGAAGAAACCTGCCCAGCAGGATCATGGCCAGTATAACCCCCCAGGCCTTGAAGGAAAAAACAGCGCCGAGACAGGTATTGTCCGTCTGGACAAGAATACGGGCGATATTTTTTTTCGCGCTCCGTTCAAATATCAGCAAGCCTTTTACCGTCCCCGTTCCCAGGGCCAAGGCCAGCAGGGCATACCTGTTTTCCTCGACAAGAAACCAGCTGCCGCGCGCAAGCAACACCATGCCAACCGCCGTCCAGAACAGGGCGGCGGCAAATAATAAGGTTTTTCTTGATGCTGCGGGTTTGAGTTGCGTGAACATGTCCGCGGACTTTGTTATGCCGATCGAGGCTCTTGTAAAATGCAATTTGTGGGTCATTCCGAACGCAGTGAGAAATCTTTACTTGCCATGATTTTATTGGATTTCTCCCTTCGGTCGACCTGACAGGAACCACTCTTTTGCTTTTTTCGCAAGGGCCCCAATCCTGATGGTATTTGCGCCGGCTTGTTAGGGGTTCATTGGCCTTGGAATTATAACCCGTTTCATAAGGTAGAGACATAAAAAAAAGATAGGCCTGTCTTCTCTCAGGGAAGACAGGCCTAATCACTGGCAGGAAAATCCGCAAGCTTATTCCAACTCTAAATCATTCGTAGAACCTTACCCCCACGGAGGGGATGAACGGATCGGCCGGATTACCCGGCCGCCAGCCTTCGAGTTCTATTTTTTCCTTAGAATTGGAAGGTATTACACCTCTGTTACGGTGATGGCGCCTTCGGGACAAACCTCAACACAGGTCTCGCAACCCAGGCATTCATCAGCGTTAACCGGCTCGGCCTTCCCATCAACCATCTCATATACCTGAGCGGGACAAGCGTTTACACATTCCTCATCGCCAGCACATTTATCCTTGTCTACTATAACTTCCCACATAATATTACCTCCTATTTCATGAAAATTCTTTTGGGCGGAATCACTTCAAACCCAGCGTTAACCAACTATTATTTACTGATCTCGACACGCAATTTTAATAAATTTTAATTCCATTACAATCAAACCCCTCCATTTGTCAACACAATTTTTATAGCTGTTGACCTTACCGGGCCAATATTTTAAATAGCAATAAAATCGTGCAATTCCTACTTGAAAAAATTTACGTCCCCACGCAACGGAGAATCCATGAAGATAAAAAAGAAAGGCACGCCGCGGAAGGTCTCTGCCAAGCTTTCCGCGCAGAAATCCGAAGAGGCGATGATCGCCGGCATCCTCGAAGGCAGCCCGGACGGCATCGGCGTGGCGGTCATCAGACTTGATTGCGGCTGCCGGAAGATGGCCGCGGTGGACAAAAATGGTGACCCGGCCAGCAAGGTTATTATCTACCGTGACCTGGCGGATTCAATTTGTGACAAATGCAAGGCGGACAACGGCGCTTTCCTCCGGGTCAGTGAAGAGTTCATTCACTGGGTTGATCCCGCGCCGGATGAGCCGACCAGGGAAAAGATCGAGGCCAAAGTGCTCGGCACCAGAACAGCACATTAAAATGTGCAAAAATTCTCTGTTCTGTGACATGATGGAAAATGACAAGCCTCAAGCAAAAAAATTTCCGGTGGAGGAAAAATGAAAAAACAAATGACCGTGTCCATCTCCATGATGGCCTGCATTGCCCTTGCCCTCATTTTTACCGGCATCGCCCGCTCCCAGGGCAAAGGGCCCACGGAGATGATGAAAGGTGTCGTTGGCGAAGTCTTCCATACGCTGCAGACGTATCCGGTTGACGGCCCGGCTGAAAACAACCATTTACGCCGGGACGCGATCAGAAAAATAATCGATGCCAATTTCGACTCGATTGAGATGTCGCGAAGAGCCCTCGGCCCTTACTGGAAAGAGATCTCCGAGGACCAGCAGCGGCAGTTTACCCAGCTGTTCTACTGGCGTCTTTACAATTTTTATATCCTGAGGGTTGAGGCCTATTCCGACGAGAAGGTTCTTTACAATAAAGAGATTCTCAAAGGAAATGTGGCTGCTGTCTATACCCAGGTGAGCAGCAAAAAATACCCTGAGTTTGACATTGAATACCGGCTCAAGCAGGAAGGGGAAAACTGGAAAATCTACGATGTGGTTATCGAAGGGGTGAGCCTGGTTGCCAATTACCGCAGCCAATTCAGCAGCTTCCTGAGCAAAAAATCATTTGAGGAACTGCTCAAGGCGCTCCGAGAGAAAAACCCTGAAGACCCCATGCGCTAAATGCGGAAAACTCACACCCTTTTTCTACAGAGGCTCACTGTTTTTTTGCTCGTCATGTTGGGCCCTGGCTGCTCGGAGTCCCGGCGCCAACCCTTTCAGGGATATGTCGAGGGAGAATTCATTCACGTCTCTTCCCCCCTGGCGGGAAAACTGCTGACCCTGGCCGTCAAGAGAGGAATGGACGTCCAGCAGGGGAGCCCCCTTTTTACCCTGGAGCACGAGTTTGAGAGTGAAGCGGTCAGCGAGGCGCGCCAGGTGCTGCTGCGGGCCGAAAACAAACTGGCTGATCTCGGCAAGGGACTGCGCCCCACCGAACTTGCCGCCATTGAAGCCCGGCTGGAGCAGGCGCGCGCCGCATATAATCTGGCCCGCACCGAACTGTATCGCCGCGAGGATCTCTATGCCGGCAATGCCATAGCCAAGGAGCAGCTTGACCGGGCCCGCACGGAGATGGAGCGGAGCGGAGCGGCGGTTGACCAGCTGCGGGCCGAGCTGAAGACCGCCGGACTCGGCGCCCGGCCGGACGAGATCGAAGCGGCCCGGGCCGATGTCGAGGCGGCCCGGGACCGTTTGAGCCAGGCGCGCTGGAAACTGGAACAGAAAGAGCAGACCGCCCCGCGGGCGGGCTTTATCCATGACACCTTTTACAATGAAGGGGAGTTTGTCCCGGCCGGCTATCCGGTGCTGAGCCTGCTGCCGCCGGGTAACATCAAAATCCGTTTTTTTGTGCCCGAGCAGACCGTGGGAACTCTGGCCATGGGACAGAAGGTTCTGGCCACCTTTGACGGCGCTGCCCAGACCTATAGCCTGACAATCTCCTACATTTCTCCCCAGGCCGAATATACCCCCCCCGTCATTTACAGCAGAGAAACGCGCACCAAGCTGGTCTACATGATTGAGGCCTTGCCGGACGCGGACCAGCAGGCCATAGACCTCCACCCGGGCCAACCGGTGGACGTCTATCCGGAGTAATTATGATGGCGCAAGAGCCGCTTGTTATCGATGTCCGGAACCTGACCAAGTCGTTTGCCGGCAAAACGGTGGTCGACAAACTATCGCTGCAAGTGGCTCCAGGGGAAATTTACGGTTTCCTCGGTCCCAACGGCAGCGGCAAGACCACCTTCATCCGCATGCTGTGCGGCCTCTTGCGTCCGGATGCGGGCAGCGGCTTCTGCCTGGGGTATGATGTTCTTGCCGAGTCGGAGAAAATCAAAACACACATCGGCTACATGGCGCAGAGATTCAGCCTGTATGAGGACTTAAGCGTTCGCGAGAACCTCAATTTCATGGGCCGGATCTACGGCATCGGCAACCTGCGCGACGCGGTTGGCGAAACCCTGGAACGCATGCAGCTGAGCCCTTTTGCCGCCCAGCTGGCCGGCACCCTGTCCGGCGGCTGGAAACAGCGGTTGGCCCTGGCCGCCTGCCTGCTGCATCGCCCCCGGCTGCTGCTGCTTGACGAGCCGACGGCCGGGGTTGACCCCAAGGCGCGCCGGGATTTCTGGGATGACATTTACAGTCTCGCGGCCGAAGGTGTCACCTCCCTGATCAGCACCCATTACATGGACGAGGCGGAACGCTGCCACCGCCTGGCCTATCTCGCCTATGGCAACCTGCTTGCCTCCGGCACCGCCGATGAAGTGATAAAATCCTCCGGACTGACGACCTGGTCGCTGTCCGGTAAAAATGTGCACCGGCTCGCGCCAACACTCAAATCACTGGCAGGGGTGGAACAGGTGGTGCCCTTCGGCGCCACCCTCCATATCAGCGGTCATGATGCGACGCAGCTGGAAAGGAGCCTGCAGCCCTTTATGAACGGCGAATATACCAGCCGGAAGACCGCTGCCAATCTGGAGGAGGTCTTCATCAGCCTGATGCAGCAACAGAGGGTGGCGTAATGACCGGCAACGGTTTTTTTTCATTCCGACGTTTCCGGGCCATGGTGGGCAAGGAGTTCGTGCAGATGCGCCGGGACCGGATAACCTTTGCCATGATGATCGGCATCCCCATTCTACAGATGATCATCTTCGGCTTTGCCATCAACTCTGACCCCAAGCACTTGCCCACCGTCATCCTGGCCGCGGACCACAGCGTTTTCACCCGGACCATTATCAGCGCCATGCAAAACAGCGGCTACTTCCGGGTCATCGAAAATGTGGCAAGCGAAACAGAGGCTGATCTTCTCGTCAAGGAAGGGGAGGTGCAGTTCGTGCTCAGCATCCCGGAGCAATTCTCCCGCCGTCTGGTGCGGGGCGAGAACCCGTCCCTGCTGCTCACGGCCGACGCCACCGATCCGGCCGCCACCAGCAACGCGGTCTCAGCCTTCCGTCTGCTGGCGGAGTCGGCCCTGAGCCGGGATCTCGACGGACCGCTGCAGCATCTGCGCCGCACCAAGGCGCCGCTTGACATCATTGTCCACCCCCGTTTCAATCCGGAGGCCGTGACCCAGTACAACATCGTGCCCGGCCTGATGGGGGTGGTGCTGACCATGACGCTCGTCATCATCACGGCCCTGGCCATGACCAGGGAGCGGGAACGGGGCACCATGGAAAATCTTCTTTCCACTCCGGTCAAGCCCATGGAGGTGATGATCGGCAAAATCATGCCGTACATTATCGTCGGCTACGTGCAGATGGGCGTCATCCTGCTGGCCGGACGTTTTCTCTTTAAGGTGCCGATGATCGGTAATATCTTTCTGCTGCTGGCTGTTTCGCTTTTTTTCATCGCAGCCAATCTCGGGGTCGGCCTCACCTTTTCCACCATAGCCCGCAATCAGTTGCAGGCGGTGCAGATGGCCTTTTTTTTCTTCCTGCCCTCCATTCTGCTCTCCGGCTTCATGTTCCCTTTCCGCGGCATGCCGGTATGGGCCCAACACGTCGGAGAAATGCTTCCCCTCACTCACTATCTGCGCATTGTCCGCGGCATACTCCTCAAAGGCAATGATTTCGCTCACATCCTGCCAAACCTGTGGCCCATTGCCCTTTTTCTGCTGATCGCGCTAAGCGTCGGTCTGAAACGGTATCGCCGCACCCTGGATTAAAAAAGGATGAAAATCCGATGGAATTTTTCACGTAAATATTGTAACTATCCAGGGATTAAGGGTAGAGGTTGAAGGCTGAAAACCTTCTTAAGACCGGTGGGCATGATGACCCCATGCCCACTTTAAGACGACACATTAACACGAGGACTCCATGTTCCATTCCCGCGCAGCAGCTTTACAAGACAACCGTATTCCGTTTACCCCTCTCATACTGGGAATTTGCCTGGCAGGCCTGCTTTTCTTAGCGGGTTGCGCAACCGTTGGTCATGATTTCGACGCGGGCCAGATCCCCACCATAAAAATCGGCAAATCAACGGAGAGCGACATCCGTCTCACCTTCGGCTCCCCCTGGCGGATTGGCATCGAGGACGGCCAGAAGACCTGGACCTACGGCAAGTACCGTTATAACCTCTTTGCCCCGGCCAAAACCAGGGATCTGGTGATCCGTTTTGACGACAGAGGGGTTGTCGCTTCCTATACCTATAACACCACGGAAAACGGGGAATGATGTGACTCGGGCGGGCATGAACCCCGCCCCTACCACCCTCTTCCAACACGACAGGCGTGCGCAACACCCTTTTGTTACGCACGCGGTTGAAGCCGTCAGCCCGCCCTTCGACGTACAGCCTGCAAGCCCATCCAGCCGCGCGGTTTTACAAATGATTTTCCCCTTGCCGCCCAAGGGGGCCGGGACGGATTGCGGTTACCCTTCTCTTTTGCTCCGGGCAAACTCCGCGCCCTTTCCTGTCAGCGCCTCCGCCCATTGCGGGGTGCCCACGGCGTGGACATGGGTATAAAGGGCCAGCACATTTTTGTAGATAAGGCCGTCACGCCCCCCGGCAAATCCCACCCCCCGCTTCACGTCAAAACCAAGCGCAGCCGGGCTGCCGGCCCAGAAAGCCACCTTGCTGTAGCGGAATTCATGCCCTTTTATTTCCGTGCCCTGTTCATAGAAAGGGTTGCCCGCTCTGACCTCAAGCACCGAATAGCCATGGGCCTGGGGCTTTTTCTCCAGGGTAAAGTGCACGGGAAAGACCCCGACCAGAGGATAGTCCACACCTTCCACGGTTATTTTCTCCCCCAGATAAATCAATCCGCCGCATTCGGCATAAATGGGCAGCCCCCTGTCCGCCCACTTTTTCAGCGACTGCCGGAATGACACGTTTTCCGCCAGCAGACGCGCGCTGGTCTCGGGAAATCCGCCGCCGATGTAAAGGGCGTCAATTTCCGGCAATTCCACCGCAACCATCGAATTAATTTCAACAATCTCAGCACCGGCCCGCTCCAGGGCAAGCAGGTTTTCCGGATAATAAAACTGAAAGGCCGCATCCCGGATGACGCCGATACGCACCTTCTCCGTCCCGGCGCCGGCCCCGGCCCTTCCTTCCCGGCGCACGATGAGCGGGGTCGCCATCAAGGGTTCCAGATCCCGCGGACTGATGCTTTTCTCCATGGTGTCGGCCAGGAGCTGCAACGCTTCCTCCGCGCCGTCATACTCCTGGAAAGGGGTCACCCCCAGATGACGCATGGGAAAGATATCTTTTTTCATGCGGTGGACAGCCCCCACCACCGGAATGCCCGTATATTTTTCAACCGCTTCCCTGACGATCTTTTCGTGCCGCGCACTGCCGAGACGATTCAGCACGACACCGCGGATGTCGACCTTGGCGTCAAGCAGCTTGCAGCCGAGCACCATTGCTGCCACCGTCCGGGTGGTCTTGGTACAGTCAACCACGAGCAGCACGGGCAGGCCGAGACGGACGGCCAGTTCCGCCGTGCTGTAAGTACCGCTGGCGTCTACCCCGTCATAGAGGCCGCGGTTGCCTTCCACAATGACAAAGTCTCCATTCTCCGCATGTTCGGCAAAGGAGGCGAGCAGCGCATCCTCAGCCATCAGAAACGGATCAAGATTAAAGCAGGGGCTGCCGGCCGCAAGGCTGAGCCAGCCGGCATCGATATAATCCGGACCTTTTTTGAAGGCGGCAACCCTATGCCCCATCCTGGCAAGCATGGCCACCAGACCCACTGCCACCACGCTTTTGCCGGATCCTCCGCCGAGACCGGCTATGACAAGTCCGGGGGGACCCTTTTTAGTATTATCCACGCCTGACTCCGATTTTCCCTGATAATGGTTATTACTGCCTGGTGTCCAAACGGCCCCCGCCAGACAAGTATTCTGTAACGGTTATTAGAATGTCCTTTTTTTGTTTCTTGCCACCGGCATCCAATAAAGTCAAGGGTTCCGTAAAACGGATATAAATCTTTTCAGCTTGGTGACTCATCTACTTGAAATTATATTTATTCGTGGTTAAATTCAGCAAGCGTTTAAAAACACGGCACATACGCTGCCCCACTTGGCACTTAATCACTCCGGCCCGACGCTTGCCAGCCCTTGCATGACTTCCCGGAGTGCATTGTCAGAAAAAATTACCAATAGAAGGATTCCCCATGTCCGAAACGCAACTGAAAGAAGACCTTGCCAAAGTTATAGAGGAAATGGAACAAAAATGTCAGGAAAATCCGGACTCCATCATGGCCCATCACCACCTGGCCCTGGTTTACCGCAAAGCTGGCCGGCACAATGACGCCATCAGGGAATTGAAAAGATGTCTTGAGATTGATGAACAATCAGCCGAGGCATATATCAATCTCGGCGCTGTCTATTTCGAACTGGGCAAGCTTGACGAGGCCCTGCAGGCCAACAAAATGGCGCTGCTTTATGCGGTCAATCCCGCCCAGGCCCATACCAATATCGGTCTTATCATGCAGCAGAAAGGCGAACAGGATAAAGCCATTGACGCCTACACCAAGGCGACGCACCATGACCCGAATCTCGCCTTTGCCTGGGTGAATCTGGCCTCGGCCCAGATCATGGCGGGAAACTTTGCCGAGGCGCTGGCCGCGGCCAAAAAAGCCGTTGAGCTTGATCCCGATTTCCCCATGACTCACAACAATCTGGCGGTGGCCTATTACTACAGCAGGGATTTTCAGTCTGCCAAAAATTCGATTGCCGAGGCAAGCAGACGGGGCTATCCGGTTGATCCTAATTTCATCAAAGCAGTTAATGAAGAACGCTAGCCATGGTTAAAAACCCGACAATAAAAGTCAGGCCATGGTGCCCTTTTTGCGGCCAGGACGTGAACGAACCACGCGAGCCGGTGCAACGGAAGATGAATGAATTCAAGGTCGGCGCCTGCCAATGCGGCGCTGTCTATACCTCGGACCCCACCGGATTCAATGTTGGTTCGGCCATGGTTGAGTGTCTGGTTCATGCCTGCGACGACAACTGGGACTTTGCCTGGGAATTGACGGCGGATGATGATTATCTCACCGCCCGCATCGATAATTATGATGAGCAGACCCATCAGGTTTATGAGACAAAAAACGTAGATGGCCGCAAGGTGGCCGGGGTTCTCTACTTCGTCCGGCTGACCCGGGATTTTGCCGAACTCTCCAAAAAACTCAAAACCCACAAGCAGGCAACCGATGAAAAGCTGCACAAACCCGCGACAAAATTTGTCATTCCCGAAATGGAGCCGGCCAGGGATCCCAAACGCAAGAAGAAAAAGGCGAATAAAGCTGACATCGAAAAGATGGTTTTTGCCGGAGACATTGACGCCCTGGTGGATTTCAGCTTTGACGATCCGAAGACCCTGCGCTTCATGCTGAGGCTTCTTTACGATCCAAGGGAAGAGAAACGCTGGTTCTGCGCCCATGTCATCGGCCAGGTCTGTGCCCGAATCGCCACCAGAAAACCCGGCACGGTCAGCGATCTGTTGCACAGGATGTTTGAGTCATGCACGGATTCCGCCTCCACCCACTGGGGACTGATTGAGGCGATAGGCTCGATTATTGCCGCGCGCGCGGACATCTTTGGCGGTTTCGCCCGTCATCTGCTCATGTATCGAGGTGTTCCATCCAGCAGGGTTCATGTCCTGTGGGCCATGGGCGCCATCGCCGAGAAAAGTCCCGATGTTGTCCGCAATACCCCGATTTACAGCGTTTTTCCCTATGTCAACAACCCGGAACCGCTGACCAGAGGGCACGCCATACGTCTGCTGGGCCGCATTAATGCCCTGGAACTGAAAGGGGAAATTGAAAAGCAAATTGATGACCCCGCACCCCTGATTGTTTACGAAAACGGCCTGCCCGTACCAACCACGGTCGGCGAATTGGCCAGGCAGGCCCTGTCCGTCATGACAGATCAACCGGAGTAAGCAGTAAACCCATCGATACCAATGCAATAGTTAAACAAGGAGACTCTTGCGGAATGACGACAATGAACGTTCCGTCATTCCGGGCAAGCGCGGCGCGACCCGGAATCCCTTGTGCTTTCCGGATTCCCGCTTGAGTTTATCCTCACGTCAGTGGGGACGCCAATGACGGCAAATTGATTTTATGTCATTTTGCAAGAGGCTCCAATAGCTGATAAATTTCAATCGGACTGGCCGAAGGTCTCAACGCCTGGGCCGTGACAACAACAGAGATATTTCCGGAGCAACCAATGAGCGATATCAAGATGAACGAAAAGGAAAAAAAAGAAGCTAAAAGCCAGGCCCGCCTTGATTACGAAGAGGGCCTCTCCCTACTGAAAAGCGGCCAAACCGCCCAGGCGGCAAATATGTTTCACAATGCCCTGTTAGGCTTTGAGCAGGAAAAAGATAGCATCGGGGTGGCCAATGCCGCTGATAAATTAGGCGACATCTGCGCGGAACGGCGGGATATGGAAAAAGCATTGCAACATTATGATCGCGTCACCTCCATCTGTCACGATCAAGGGGACAGCCTCAGCGTCTTCTCCCTCGATAAAAAGAAGGCGAAGCTCTATGCCGACTGCGGCCGGCACGAAGAGGCAATCGCCCGCTACCTTGACATCATTGATGAATATAACGCCATGAGAAATCCCCAGGGCACGGTGAGTACCCTCGAAATCCTCGCCGGGATTTATATTGATGCGGGCAAACGATACAAGGCCGCGGACTGTTTCCGCACCGCGGCCTCCATCCATGCCAAGTATAAGCACGCGAAACATGCCGAAGCCTTGCTCAAGAAAGCCGAGGAGGTCCTCATAGAGGCCTGAAAGACCCTTGGCGTGGCTGAAATAAAATAAAAAAAACCGGCTGTTCTTGCGAACAGCCGGTTTTTTTTATTTTATACAGTCAGATTGCTGGCTATTTACTTTCTTCAGCCGCTTCTCTTGTTTCCTCGTTTTTGATCCTGGAGGGCAGGGCGTACATGGTTGTGCTGCCGCTTGACCAGAACATCAGCTTGCCTTCCTTGACAAGATCATTGGCAACGTTTTTCACATTGCGAGGCTTAGCATCCGGATCACACTCGTAAAAATCCTTGATGTACAACTGTGGTTTAGGAGCCTTGGTAGCCTTCTCAATCATTGCTGCCTTTAGTTCATCAATGCTTAAAGCCATTTCATTTACTCCTTTTAGTAATGAGTCCAGGCATGCTTCCAATTTTGTCATTATGGACTGCAGGAACACGACGATCCCGCAGTCCTTGGAAGCCCCGACTGCTTAAAGGCAGTCAATTACTTAATATGGCTGGTGAACTTGAACTGAGTAGAGGTTCTCCATGTATCATAAGCCAGGCGATAATCATCAATTGACTTGATGGTAAAAGGAATCCCTGTTTTTTCAAAGAATTTCTCCCAGCCAATTCTTTCAGCCCACTCGCCAATACGCTCGTATTTGCGGGCGTCCTTTGCGTAAACTTCAAGAATATTCTTTACCGCGGCAACCGTCTCCGGCCAGCGCGGAGTATTGTTGGGCAGAAAAGGAATAACCAGCTTGGAGAATTTCGGCATGGAACGGGAGTTGGAAACCTTACCGCCAACCAGGATGGCGATACCGTCACCTTCCGGATCCGCAAGCGGCATGGCGGGACACATGGTGTAGCAGTTACCGCAGAACATACAGCGATCCGCGTTAACCTTTACTGACTTCACTTCCTGTCCGGCGCTGTTGGTAGCCTTGATGGGCTTGACAGCTCCAAGGGGACAGGCGGAAATAGCCAGGGGCAGCTCGCACAGACCCGAGATGGCATCGTGATCGATCATCGGCGGTTTGCGATGTACACCGAGGATAGCGATATCGGAAGCATGCACGGCGCCGCACATGTTCAGACAGCAGGCCAGGGCCACACGAACCTGAGCAGGCAGGGTCATGCTGGTGAAGTAGTCAAACAGTTCATCCATAACAGCCTTGACAACGCCGGAAGCGTCCGTGGCCGGTGTATGGCAATGCACCCAACCCTGGGTATGCACGATGTTCGACACACTTGCGCCGGTAGCGCCAACCGGGAATTTATTGCCGCGGCTGGCCAGATCATCAAGCAAAGGCTGAACCTTGGCCTTGGAATCAACCATGAACTCAACGTTATTCCTGGTGGTCCAACGGACAAACCCGTCACAATGCGCGTCAGCAATATCACAAATCTCGCGGATATGGTCAATACTGATCAGACGGGCGGCACCGACGCGTACTGTCCAGCACTCGTCGCCACTCTCTGCCTTGTGCATGAGAACGCCCGGCTGGGTAATCTCATGGTAAAGCCATTTCCCGAAATTCTTTTTAATCACCGCCGGGAAAAACTGCTCATAATGCGGGGGACCGATATCTGTTATTCTATCCTGCATCGGATTAGCTGGATCGTAACCCATAAATATACCTCCTTATGTCAGTAAGTATAGAGCTTAAATTATATTATTTATGCGTAACAGTGATCATTGCGCGTGACGTTTACGGAATTCCCTGATGTCGCGCTCGAAACCGCCTTCTACTTCTTCGTCTGACCAGAAAACATAGGGGTTGGAGCGGGGTTCCCTGACATGCTGCGGAATAGGCTCAACCTCCATTACTTTCAGGAAGGTGGGCAGACCGACACGCTGAATGGTCTCACCGACGCGCTCGCGGTTCTTACCGACTTCCATCCACCAATCCCAGATCTTCTCGATCTTCTCGACAACCTCTTCAAACTCGGTCTCGGCATCGATCTTGACAAACGGGAAGGTCATGGTGGCGAACTGGGCGCCATCCAGGATCGGGGCCTTGGCGCCGACACAGATGGTTGCACCCTGCTCTGCGCCCGGACGAAGGGCGCGTGGCATGACGTTGATGCAATGCATGCAGCGTGTGCACTCTTTGTTGTCGATTTTCAAGGTATCCCCTTCCATCCACATACAGCCGGTGGGACACAGGTCGATAACCTCTTTCTTGATGTCAAACTTACCCCAGTCGCGACCGCTATGGGCGCCGCCGTTTGAAGGAGTTTTGCCATCAATATAGGCTTTCACCTCCGCCTGATTAATGCGGATGTCATCACGCCAGGTGCCGATAACAGCAAAGTCGGAACGGGCGATAGCGGCAACGCAGTCGTTGGGGCATGCGGAAAATTTAAATTTAAACTTGTAGGGGAAGGCCGGACGGTGGATCTCATCCTGATAATGATTGGTCAGGAAATGGCAGAGCGCCTGTGAATCATAGCAGGCCCACTCACAACGTGACTTGCCGAGACAGCAGGCAGGGGTACGCAGGTTGGATCCTGAACCGCCGAGATCCTGATTCAGATCATGGGTCAGCTCATAGAACAGGGGCTCCAGATTCGGGGTAGTTGTACCGAGCAATACCATGTCACCGGTTGAGCCGTGCATGTTGGTCATACCGGAACCGTATTTCTGCCACAGATCACAGATGGCCCGCAGTTTCGCGGCACTGTAATACATACCTGAGGGCTGGGCGATACGTACGGTGTGGAAATGGGCAACACCGGGGAACTGCTTGGGCACATCGGAATAACGGCCGACGATACCACCGCCGTATCCGAATACACCGACGATACCACCATGTTTCCAGTGGGTGATTCTGTCTTTGTAAGACAGCTCAACCTGGCCCAGAATGTCCCAGCATTCCGGTTTTGTTGCGGCCTGGCGCTTTATATCTGTAACAAAGCTTGGCCATGGTCCTTTCTCGAGTTCGTCCAATAAGGGCGTATCATGCTTTGGCATTTTCTCGTTTCCTCCTAAGGATCTGTTAATATGTAAGCCTAAACCTGCTCACCTGTCAGCTTATCATTTATGATGCGCCTTATTACGCTCCACCTTTTTTTGCTGCAGAATGAACAAACACATTACTGAATAGTAATTCAGTTTTGACGAATCTATCCACCTCACAAGGTTTTGTCAACAAAAAATCTTTATCTTTTCGATGAAAATTTCTGCCTGCCGCGCAGGCCCGAGACCCGCAATTCCGGCCGCGAAAAATTAATGGGACAAGCCCTGCTCCACCGCCTGCTTTTTTCCGATCGCGGCCGGCGAGGCCGCCTGGAGAAAAACTTTTTCCCAAGACTTGATGGCGTCGTAAAAAATACCCTGAAGGGCATAAATCCGAGCTCCTGCGTTGTAGCGCATTTTTGTTCGTTCGGCATACCACATGTATTGCCTCACTCTCAAAAATACACTACACCTTGTATATCGAATTTTGTTACTTAGCCATCCGGGCTTTGTCGCCGACTTTTTACGAGTTCATCAAGACTTTTTTTTAGACAAAATTTTCCGGCAACATGGTTATAGTAGGATATGAAGCTGCACGACATGAGGGACTGCGTCACGAGATAAATCAGGACCTGCCGGCCCCGCAACCGTCTGTCTCCAGCCCAAACACCCGAACAGTTTCTTTATTAACCCAATTATTGCGAAACCATTGTGTCACGACCAAAGAAAAAACGGCTCTGCGAAGGGAAGCTGTGCGGCCGCGCCTTTAAACCGGCGCGCATCCCCATGACCAAACTGCGCAAGATCGATCTCCTGCGGGATGAGCTCGAAACATTAAAGCTCTGCGACATGGAAGGGTTGACCCAGGAAGAGGCCGGCCTGAAAATGGGGATCTCCCGCGGCACGGTCCAGCGCCTTCTCACCCGGGCCAGACACAAGGTGACGGAGGCCCTGGTGACCGGTTCCGCCCTGGTCTTCCAGGAGGATTATCCAGAAATCCCGCAGCTCCAGACCGGGGTCTCCGATATGAGGAAAAAAAATGAGGAAGCAGATGACTCAGGTGCTTAGGCTGAAGGGTGCAGGCACCTGACTTATTAATACATGTCACGGCGCCGCCTGTCCCCTTCAGCCTTAAGCCTTCAGTCTATCGCCCCGAGCAGTTACATAAATTAATGATGGCAGTCGCCTCCGCCCTTGCAGGCCTGGCCCGGGTCCATCATGGTCAGCCGGTTCTCCAGAAAGCCGCTGACAATCTCCCGCACATTCGCATATTCTTCGCGGGAGGCAAAGTAGACATCTATCCCCACCTCTTTAAATCCCAGAAGCGGCCGCATGCCCATGCCGCCAACCACCAGGGCGTCGACATTCCTCTCCTTGAGCAGCTGCACCGGTTCCATGCAGCCGCCGGCGCCGTGCTCCACGTTGCCGAATGTCTCCACCCCATTTATTTTCCCGTCCTGCAAATCAACCAGGGTGAAAAGCTCGCAATGCCCGAAATGATCGGACCTGTCGGCTTCCATGCCGCCAGGGTTGTTGGTCGGTACCGCCAGTTTCAATGTTTTCATGACAATCTCCTTTGTTTTTACGCCCCCTCGGCCGGGGGACCAAATATTGTATCGGTGTACTTGACATACCAGGCAGCCGACTGCACCTGGATAATATAGGAAAGGGCAATAACCAGGGCGGCATCGGCCCCCTGGGCGCCAAAGGCATTGACGGCAATGGCCAGGGCTATGGAAAGGTTGCGCATCACGGTGCCGTATACCAGGGCAATGGCATCTCCTCTCTTGAAAAGAAATTTCCCGGCCAGGGTGCTGATGAGAAAATTCACTGAATAGATAATCAGCAGCGGCACAAAAATCGAGCCGAGAACGGCCGGCTGCGTAAAAATCTGGTTTGCCTTCAAGGCCATGGCCACAAAGACGATACCCAGCACACCCACCGTGGAGAGCGCGGGAAGACGCGGCATCATATCCTGCTTGAATTTCTGCATGCCGTATTTCTTGAGCAGGAATTGTCTGGTCAGATAACCAAACAGCATGGGGATAAAAACAATGATGACGATCTGCCTGACCACCAGATATATATCAATATCAACCTTGGCGCCCAGGAGAAGCTGAACATACAGAGGCGTGGCCAAGGAACCAAGGGTCAGACCGATCACCGTCATGTTAATGGCCGCGCCCAGATTGCCCTTGGCGAATCCGGTCCAGGAAATGGTCATGCCGCTGGTGGGCAGCAGGGAGGCAAGGAGCAAACCCAGGGCCATATAGGGTTGATCCGCAAAGAAAAAACGCCCGAGCCCGTAGGCCAGGAAGGGAATGAAGCAGAAATTGATAACCTGGGCCAGCAGCTGCAGTTTGACGTTTTTGACCCCCTCCCGCAGATGCTTGATGTTCAAGGTCACCATCATGGGGTAGACCATGAGGAAGGTGAAGGGAACGATCAGCGTTTTGAGCCGCGGCAGCAGCGATTGGTCCACACTCAGGCCGAATAAAAAACCGGCCGCCATCATGGCCGGAATGGCAATGAGCAAATTTTTATTGATTTTAATCAGAAAATTCCACATGGCTGTCTCCTTCAGGTCAGCAACGGGACGGGCAAAATCAAAAAGTCAGGCCTCCCTGATCATTTCGCCTCGTCGATCATCGACCTGATCTTGGCATAGGTCTCGGCCAGGGCGCCAGGAAACACCGGATCATCCACGACGTTTTTGATATCTTCCTCACTGTAGCTCAGAAAACGGACCTGGGTTTTGCCCTGCCCGGTGAAGACCATGACAAATTTCGGCATGAGAACGGCCCGCTCAGGGTTACCGCCCAAACTTTTAGCCGCCTTTTCCGGCTTGCAGACCTGGATCATGTGCAGATCAAAACCCTCTGCCACCTCCGTCCCATGCGCTCTAAACGCCCGGGCCATATCCATGCTGGACTCATTATTAATGATAAATCCGCTCCTGCGCAGAACCTCTCCCAGGGATTTGACAAACTCCCCGACACTCTTGGCCGACTCGATTGCGTAAACCTGATCTTTTTGCACGGCAGACTCCTTTTTCCCTTTTATATTCAAGAATGAAGCGTTATAATTATGTGCATATGCTCACATATACGTCTTGCCGGAGACACTGTCAAGGAAGAATTTAAGTATTTTCTAAAATTTATACCCGCCGGATTGACACTGATCTTTTTTCGAGCTACGTTGCGGTATTTGCACCGGAGGCGAAAAATTTCCACGAAATCCGAATTAAGATAAACTCATAGAAAGTATCTGGATGGCTAAGCACAAAAGTTCGATAGACAAGGCGCGGTGGAGTCGCGAAAGCAGAGGCGTACAATAGGTACGCCGAGCATTTCGCGATCCCGCCGCAACGCAGCAGATCGGGCTTTTTGCGACGCCATCAATTAACCGGCCAGGGAGAAACACAGCATGGGGAAAAAAATTGTTATTATAGGCGGAGTCGCAGCAGGTCCGAAAGCTGCCTGTCACGCGAAACGGCTCATGCCGGATGCGGAAATCACCATCGTTGATCAGGACAGCCTTATATCGTACGGCGGCTGCGGCATACCTTATTATGTGTCCGGAGATGTCAGCGATGAGGATGAACTGCGCAAAACAAGTTTTCACATGACCCGCGATGAAAAATTTTTTCTTGATGCCAAGGGGGTGATGGTGCGTACCCGGACCAGGGCGCTGGCCATTGACCGCGGCAGGAAATGCGTGGAGGTCGAGGATCTGGCCGGCGGCGGCAAGGATTCCCTCCCGTATGACAAACTGGTCATTGCCACCGGCAGTCAGCCCTTTGTCCTGCCCATTCCCGGCGCGGATCTTGAGGGGGTCTATACCATCAGCGATCTGCACAAAGCCATCGCCATCAAAAAGAAACTGGCCCAGGGTGAGGTGGGCCGCGCCGTGGTCATCGGCGGCGGCGCCATCGGGCTTGAGATGGCCGAGGCCTTTGCCGACCTGTGGGGCGCGGAAACCTCGGTGCTCGAATTCATGCCCCAGGTGTTGCCGCGCCTTATTGATGCGCCTTTTGCCGCCATGCTGCAGCATCACATGCGCCAGCACGGGGTAAACATCCATACCGGCGAAGGCGCCCTGCGCATAGAGGCAGACGCGAACGGCAAGGTTTGCCGGGTGGTAACCCCCAAGCGCACCATTGACACCGACCTTGTGGTGATGTCCGCGGGTGTCCGTCCGCGAACCCAGCTGGCCAAAGAGGCCGGGCTGCTTGTTTCCCCATTGGGCATTGTGGTCAACAACCGTTTGCAGACCTCGGATCCGGACATCTACGCCGCCGGCGACTGCATTGAAACAACCAACCTGATCACCGGCAAAAAATTCTTTGCCCCCATGGGTTCCCTGGCCAACCGGGAAGGCAGGGTGGTGGGCGACAACCTGGCCGGCATCCACTCCGTCTTCCCCGGCGTGGTGGGCAGCTTTATCATGAAGGCCTTCGAGAGCTGCGTCGGCGCCACCGGCCTCAGCCTGGAGGCAGCCCGGGCCGAAGGATTTGACGCGGATGCCTCCCTTACCGCCCCCTCGGACCGGGCCCATTTCTTTCCCAGCGAAACCAAAATGCCCATGCAGCTCGTCTTTGATCGCAAAAGCCGCAGGGTCCTCGGAATGCAAGCCTTCGGCGCCATGAGCGACGCGCTGCTGGCCCGCATCGACGCGGCGGCGGCCCTGATCGGCAAGGGAGGCACCATTGATGATTTCAGCCTGCTGGAAATGGCCTATGCCCCACCTTTTGCCACCGCCATTGACGCCCTCAATGCCGCGGCCAATGTGGCGGACAACATGGCCTGCGGCAGACAGCGCAATGTCACGGTCAAGGACTTCCTGGACTGGATGGATAGCCCGGAATCCCGTCCCGGCTGGGTTGCCCTTGATGTTCGCCATGCCAAGGAGGTTGCGCCTTTTACCGAGAAATTCGGGGCCAGATGGCTGGGCATCCCCTATAACGAGGTCCGGCGGCGCCAGGCGGAGATCCCCCGGGATAAAACGCTGATCATTATCTGCGACGCAGGCACCCGCTCCTACGAGGTCCAGGTCTTTCTGGACAGCACCGGCAGCACGGACACCCTCGTCCTGGGGGGAGGATTTAACATCATCTCCCGTCTGGGCGTGGACTGGTGGCCAAAAAAATAATGGCGGGGAATCTGCAAGCAGATACCCTCGCGGCTGCGCGGGGCGGAAAAAAGAACAGCGTAAACAGGCATATCTTTTTTCTGCTGGCCCTTTTTCTGCTGGTAGCGATGCGGCCGGAAACCTCCCTGGGGGTGACCGGCCGCATCATCAACCTCAATACGGCCACGGAACAGCAGCTGCAGGAACTTCCCTACATCGGGGAAACCCGGGCCAGGGCAATCGTCAAATATCGTCGGGAGCACGGCCCCTTTCAAAACCTGGAACAGCTGCTGGCGGTGACCGATATCGGGGAAAAATCCCTGGATGCGGTCAGGCCCTACCTCACGGTCACCGGCGCCGGTCCGCGACAAAACCCACAGGTTGTCGCCTCGGTGCAAGGAAATATCGCAACCCGCCCCGGCGACATCATCATGCTGCCGGATGAAAAATATTTCAGCACCCTGGTCGATTTCATCAGAAAAGCCGAGCGCTCCATCGATATGACCATGTTTCTCTTCAAGACAACCGCATCCTCCGGCAACAAACCGGCGATGCTGGTAAAGGAGCTGGCCGCAGCCCAAAAAAAAGGCGCCGCGGTGCGGGTTGTTCTGGAGAATTCGGACTATGATGAGTCCTTAAACAAGGAAAACAGGAAGGTCGCCCAGAAGCTGCGCAAAAACAACATCCAGGTCTTCTTTGATGCAGCCGACAAAACCACCCATGCGAAATTTGTGGTCATCGACAACCGCTACTCGTTCATCGGCAGCCACAATCTGAGCCATTCGGCCCTGGCAAAAAATCATGAGGTGTCCCTGTTGATCGACAACCGCGACCTGGCGGCCGAGCTTATCAACTATATGGGCAAACTGCACTAACCGAAGTTATGGCTCTTCGACGTAGCATGGGATGCAGCAGGAAGGCAAAGCTTGGGAGGCGCGCGAGGGGTTGTGGTTGCCAGATCAAATTTCAGATTTGAGTGGCTGGCAATTTTCAGAAATGGCCAGCTACCTTCCGCAGAGTAAGGTCAACTTTTAGCATGTATCAGCTACTTTGAGATTTGCATTGCCAATCTCATGAAGTTGAAGTTCCGGCATCTCGGTTGATGAATTTATTGCTGCCTACGAAGGGAAATAGACGCGGAGGTCATGCTCGGGCTTCTGCCGTTGCGCATCTGGACTTTATCTTCTCACCCCAACCCCCCGCAGGGGGCTCATGGTATGTGGTTGCACCCCGCAAGGGGTATGAATCACATTTTGTGCAGGCTATGTCCGGCGGCTGCGCCTCGGATGCCGGCCCTGGAGGACGTATAAAATCGTCTTATGTACAGTGCGGAAGCAAGATAGGTACGGCTGCCGCCGCCGCACTGTACATAAGAGATTTTATGCAACATAGCAGGCAAAAAATCCGCCAACCACTGTCTTTATCGGATGGTGGTTCTTGCCGGGCGCGGGGCAGTGCGGCGGGGAGGGACTTGGGGGTTGTCCGGCTTCCGTGGCCCGCCGATTGGAAATGAAGAAAGGCGGTTAAAGAAAAAATCTCTAGCCGCCTTTAACAAGGAGAATTGCTCCAGCCTGTTGCTGTTTTTATTCGAACCTCTCATTAACAATCAGCCATGACTCATCAGGCTCATGACTTTTTTTACAGCTTCCTCGTAATATTGAGAAAAAGCAGATATTGCGAGGTGTAGAGAGTATGCCTCATCATCCCCACATGGCCTGCTCGTCCTATAAGGCGAAAGTTGCTCTGGTGTTTTACTGCAATGGCTTCGTTCGTAGAGATAACCGCTGCCTTCTGCCTCACTATAAATACGGACAGTAGTCACCGTTGATAATTGGCCCAAAGTGAACTTGTATTCTGAGTAATGCCGTTGATCATCGAAGCGACCAGCAAGGGGACTTAAACATGGCGGAGCAGGCAGAAACAAAGCGTCATCCCCTGGCGGAACTCCGGGGCGTTACCAAGGTTTACGGCAGGGGCACTGCGTCCATGCAGGCGCTGCGAGGTCTGGATTTACGTATTGACGAGGGAGAATTCGTCGCTGTGATGGGGCCGAGCGGCTCAGGCAAATCCACCTGTATGAATATTCTCGGTTGCCTGGATACGCCAACGCAGGGGCACTATCTGTTTAAAAATGTTGCAGTCGGCGAACTGACTCGAAACGAACGCGCACTGTTGCGTCGCTATCATCTGGGATTCATTTTTCAGGGATTCAATCTGCTGAATCGCACCTCGGCCCTGGAAAACGTCGAATTGCCTTTGATCTACCGGGGCATAGAGGCCGAGGTGCGCCATAGCCGGGCAAGTGCCGCGCTGGCCGCAGTGGGACTGGCCGGCTTGGAACATCACACCCCAGGAGAGCTCTCCGGCGGCCAAAAGCAGAGGGTGGCCATTGCCCGGGCCATTGTCACCGAACCTGAGGTACTCCTGGCTGACGAGCCTACCGGCAATCTGGATACGGAGCGAAGCATCGAGATCATGGAGTTGCTCAGCTCTTTCAGTCGAGAACTGGGTATCACAATTATTATGGTCACCCATGAACAGGAGATGGCGCAATTCGCCAAGCGGATTGTACAGTTTCGGGACGGCCTCGTATGGGTAGATAAAAAAAAGGAGAGTCGCCCTGATGCTTGGGAACACTTTCCTTCTTGCCTTGCGAGAGATTCGGCGCAATGTGCTGCGTTCTTTTCTTACCATTCTCGGCATCGTCATTGGCGTGGCCGCGGTCATCGTTATGGTCACCATTGGCGGTGGGGCCACCGCTCAAGTTACCGAACAGATCGCAAGTCTCGGCAGCAATCTGCTGATGATCCGAGTTGGCCAGCATATGGGTCCCGGCCAGACATCTGCCGCTCCTCCCTTTGATCTGGCGGATGCGCATGCCATTTATCGCGAAATTCCGCCCATCAGCGCAATAGCCTCCTCAGCCTTCCAAAAGGTCACCGCGATTTACGGCAATGCCAACTGGTCCACGACTGCCACAGGGTTGGATAACCAGTTCTTCACTGTGCGCAACTGGAGCGTTTGTTCCGTCCGCCAGTTTCTCGAGACCGAACTACGGGCCGGCAAGTCGGCCTGCGTCATTGGGGCCACGGTGGCAAAAGAGCTTTTTGGAGGGCAGGATCCAGTGGACGATAAGATACGGGCGGGCAACCTCTCATGTCAGGTTGTCGGCGTCTTGGATGCCAAGGGGCAGTCCACCTTCGGTTCGGATCAAGACGATCTCATCCTGCTGCCTCTGCGTACTTTCCAGCGTCGTATCGCAGGCAACCAAGATATCGACCTGTTTCAGGTTTCTGTAACGGAAGGGAAGTCGACGGACAAGGCCAAGGAAGATATCGAGTATCTGCTGCGTGAGCGCCGTCATATTTCGGGATCGGAAAACGATAATTTTCAGGTGATGGACATGAAGGAGATCACCCGCATGCCAACCAGCACCACCCAGATTCTCACTACTCTTCTCGGCGCGGTGGCCGCGGTCAGCCTACTGGTAGGCGGCATCGGCATCATGAATATAATGCTGGTCTCAGTGACGGAACGTACCCGGGAGATCGGCATCCGACTCGCCATCGGGGCCTTGGAACGGGAGGTGTTGTTGCAGTTTCTGGTGGAAGCGGTAGTGCTTTCCTCTTTTGGCGGGTTGATCGGCATTCTGCTGGCCATCAGTGCCTCCGTCGGTTTGGCTCATCTGCTGAAAATTCCCTTTATTTTTAATCCCGGCATCATGACGATTGCTTTTCTTTTTTCAGCGGCAGTCGGAATTATTTTCGGTTTCTTTCCTGCCAGAAAGGCCGCCCGCCTAGACCCCATTGATGCCCTGCGTCATGAATAAAAGCGCATAAAGCTGTTGAGCAAGATGTTGTATCTTTACAATTCTTAACGGAAAATTTGTACGGGCATAATATAATCACTATCATGCCGTTTAAAGAGGTGGAAGATAATGAGTCGGATATTGGTCATTGATGATGACATGGAGCTGTGCGAACTGCTAGCGGATTATCTGCAACCCGAAGGAATTGCGGTCGCTGCAAGTCATAATGGCCAACACGGTATCGACAGTGTTCTGTTTGATACTCCTGACATGGTCATTCTAGACGTGATGCTGCCAGAGATGAACGGGTTCGATGTGCTACGCAATATCCGTGCATTTTCGTCTGTACCAGTGCTCATGCTCACCGCCCGCGGTGAAGAAATTGATCGAATTGTCGGCCTGGAAATGGGTGCTGATGATTACTTGCCCAAACCATTTAATCCCCGGGAGTTGTTGGCGCGAATCCGGGCCATTCAGCGACGCAGTGAAGCGCACTTTGTTGAAATACACCAGCAGCTGAAAGACGAAAAACTGAGTATTGATGATGTCCTCCTTGATCCTGGTTCTCGGACGGTTGAGCAGCAGGGTAACGTTATTGATCTTACCTCAGTTGAATTTTCGCTCCTTCATCAATTACTCATGCACGCCGGGCAGGTGGTGAGCCGCGATGAACTCTCGAAAAAGGTTCTGGACCGTGAGCTTTCCATCTTTGACCGGAGTATTGACGTGCATATCAGCAGCCTCCGCAAAAAATTGGGGCATGAGATCAACGGCAGAGAAAGGATCAAGACGGTTCGCGGGGTAGGATATCTGTACGCTCAACCCGCCTCGTAACTTTTTTCCTGTAAGTGAGGACAATGCGCAGTTTATTTCTCAAGATATTTTTCAGTTTCTGGTTGACCATTGTGCTGATGGGTGTGCCGTTTTACCTTATCGGTCTGATGAATCGACCTGAACATCCGCACCCCTTGCACGATTTCAGCATGCAGGCCATGGCCAAGTATGGAGAGGAGGCTATTGACGCCTGGCGCAATAATGGCAGGGAGGGCTTGCTTGCCTATGTCGCAAGGGTTGAACAACAATCCGGTATCAGCATTTATCTCTTTTCCGGCGGTGATGCGCTTCTGTCCGGCGATCAGCCGCCGGCTGAGGTCGCAGTAACGGCGCAGCGGGTTCTGCGGGGTGAGGAGTGGGATCGTCCTCCGATTCCGAGGGGGAAATATAAATGGCTAGGCCGCCGCCTCGACACTGGAGCCGAAATCGCCGGGCAACCACTTATTATTGTGCTCAGAATTCAGGAACCTACTCGTCCCTTCATGCCTTTCTCGCCCCACAATCCATGGGGGAATATTTTTCTTTTTTTCGTGGTGGGGGGGATGGTCAGTTATTTTCTTTCCCGCTCCCTTACCACTCCAATACGTAAGCTACGGGAGGCGGCCAAACGTTTGGCCCGGGGAGACTTCACCGTGCGGATAGCCAAAGATCTGGGCGACAAAAAAGGGGATGAAGTTGTAGATCTGGGAAAGGATTTCGACTCCATGGCGGAACGCATTGAGGGGTTGCTGCACTCACAGAAACAGCTGTTGCGTGATATTTCGCACGAATTGCGTTCACCTCTAGCACGACTTCTTGTGGCGTTGGAAATTGCCCGTCAACGGGACGACAAAGAAACCGCCTTGGCCCGTATCGAGAAAGAGGCCGAACGGCTCAATCAATTAATCAGCCAGCTCATCATTCTTACTATTTTGGAAAGCGGGGCGCATGAATTAGAAAGAAAATCCGTCGATATCGTTGAACTGCTTATGGAGGTATCCCAGGACGCGGATTTTGAGGCAGGGAGTCGCAATTGTCGTGTCTCGCTTGCATTGGGATGCTCATATGGCATGGTACTGCAAGGTTCCAGGGAATTTCTCCGGCGCGCTTTTGAAAACGTTATACGCAATGCGGTACGTAATACGGAGAAAAATACCGAGGTGGAAATATCATGCGTCAAGTTGCGCAAAGACGACAGTTGGTATGTTGTCATCACGGTACGGGATCATGGACCGGGAGTGCCGGATTGGAGTTTGGAATTTCTCTTTGATCCATTTTTTCGAGTAGCTGAATCCCGAGACCGTCAAAGTGGCGGTGCCGGTCTCGGACTGGCCATTGCCGAGAGGGCAGTTCGTATGCACGAAGGAAGCATAACCGCTGCCAATGACGAAGAGAAAGGACTGATCGTGACCATCTCTCTTCCTCTGTCCAAAAATACGTAATTGCTCTTGTGAAAGAGGGTGGCGGGATTCAAGCTGATATGTGCCGATCAGCTTTTCCGCCACCAGCCTCTTTTTTATATCCCTTTAGCTTGTGCTTTACGCCGTTATATTCACCGGCATATAGGATGCCATCTTCAGCATGTTCTGCTCTTCATCATCGGAGTTGCTGAAAAGTGACAACAGCTGGGAAATCTTATCGTTTTCGTCGTCGTCACTATTCTGGCTATAGGCATCTATGACCTTTGCCGGTGGCGCTGACGGTCTGTTCGCCGCCATCATAGTATCCATTTCCTCATGGGACAGACTGCCGTCCCCGTCGGCATCATAGGTGGACAGAGCATTTTCCGCATCCATTGTAATGCCCGTATCCTCCGCAAGCTGTTCGATAAATGAAGCCAGCTCGGTTTCGTCGATGGTGCCGCTGCCGTCTGTATCAATGGTGTTAAACATTTCCTGCTTGTCGGGCCGACTCAGCGAACCGGACATCCTTCCGGTTGCTTGGCTTTGCCCGTCGGACCCCATGATCGGTGGAGGTGACATATACGAACTCATCATGGCCAACATTTCCTCTTCGGAGAGTCCGCCGTCTCCATCTGTATCGTAGGAGGATAAGGCTTCCTCCGTATTGATCTCTATTCCCGTTTTTTCATACAGTCCATCGGCAAAGGCCGTTAATTCCGTTTGATCAACCTTTCCGCTGCCGTCTGTGTCAACTTTACTGGACATCTGTTGTTGATTAGGACGTTGCATACCCATTGCATACATCATGTTCATGGAACTACCCAACCCGTCGATTGCGCTCATGTTCTTTCCTCCTCGTTTTTTCCTGAAATCTACTTTGGGTTAATGGAATAGCCGTTTCATTCTTTGTCTGTCTCAAAGTTGATAGCGGTTTTATTTCTCATCGGACGACCGTTTATAGAACTCATGTTAAGTTTTGTTAAAAAAGCAGGGTATTGCTTTACAAAACTTAACATTGAAAACACTCTTTCCTTACGTGGTTCTTCCTGAGTATTTGCTTGATGAATTAGTCGCCCACCATCCATCGCCGGTTACAGCAAATTCTATTTATTTTGTAACCAAGATCCGTGTGGATGGCGACTATATAACCATAAGAAGGAACTCCATCTGCATCGAAAAACATTTACGAACAAAGGGGATGAGCCATGTCTGGAACAATTACATCATTGGGGCTCGGGTCGAGCATTGATTTGCAGGGAACGCTTGATTCGCTGCGGAAATTGGATGAGGAGGTCATTACCGAAAAAGAAAATTCGGTAACCGAGCTGGAAACAAAGCTCAATGAGTTCGATGTGGTTCAGGGAAAGCTGTTAGATATGAAAGGATATGCCCTGGAGTTATCGTTGG
This sequence comes from Deltaproteobacteria bacterium, assembly GCA_016219175.1. Classification (GTDB taxonomy): domain Bacteria; phylum Desulfobacterota; class Desulfobulbia; order Desulfobulbales; family SURF-16; genus SURF-16. The sequence continues at coordinate 35,372 of JACRCD010000056.1, forward strand.
AGAGCACCTATTATAGCCGCAGTGCCACGGTTTCCGATGAGAGTGTTTTGACTTTGCTGTCTCCTGACGGGGCGGCATCACAAGACATAACCGTTACCGTAAACTCATTGGCCAGCAAAAGTTCATGGCTGTCAGCCGGAATGGCCGATAAGGGCACTGTTGTTTATGATGCGGAAGCCGAGGAAACAACATCTTTTGTTTATCAGCTTGGCGATACCACCGTGACTTTTGATGTTTCGAGCGGAACGACTCTGGCGGACTTGGTAGATATTATAAACGATGATGCTGACAATCCCGGCGTTACTGCAAGCATTGTGAATAACGGTGACGCAGACAATCCCTATCAGTTGGTTTTGCAGGCCGATGAAACGGGGGAGGGAAATAGGATCACGCTTTTTACCCAATTATCCGATTTATCGCTGACGGAAAAAAATGGGGCGAACGGGGAAAGCCTCAATGCTTCATTTTCCATTGACGGAATCGATTACCAGCGGCAGACCAACACGGTAACCGATGTTATCGCAGGCTTACGGTTTACTCTTCAGGAGCCAGGCAGCAGCACGATTTCCGTCAGCAATGATGTAGAAAAAATAAAGGAGCTCATAAGCAATCTCGTTTCCGCATACAACGATATTATTACCGAGGTTACGGCGAATTCAAGTTATGACGAGGAGGAGGAAGAACTCGGCATTCTCTGCTCCACCGGCTTTGATGATTTGCCCTACTCTATGCAAAGTTTGATGAATACCTTTTTCAATGCGGATGAAAGTAGTACGGTGAATTCCATTTTCGACTTGGGACTGTCCTATGAATCAGATGGGACCTTGACCTTGGATGAGGATTTGCTTGATACAATGCTTGCCGAAAATTTCGATTCCGTGGCCACTTTTTTTACCGGCGATGAGGATAATGACATAGATGGTTTTGCCGAAAAGATAAGCGATTTCCTGAGAAATGCCGCAACCGAAGATGAAGGCGTTTGGGCCTCAGAAACATCGCTCGCTCAGCAACGTATTAATCGTTTGGAAGACCAGATTGAGAGAGATACAGAAAGGCTGGATAAAAAATACGAAATATTGACCAAGCAGTTTGTCGAATTAGATACGTATTTAAGCGAGATGGAGAGCATGTCGGAATATCTGACCGAAACATTTGCCGCGATTACGGGTAATTCCGACTAAAAAGGGGAATGCGGTTGTTTGACCCGAAATTTACCCATGCCCCATCACCCCGGCAGGATTTATCCATGCGGGTGATGGGGCATATTTTCTTACCGTATGATATTAATAAGATCCTGCAGCATTTCATCCGCCGTGGTTATAATCTTCGAGTTGGCCTGAAAACCGCGCTGGGTGGTGATCAGCTTGACAAACTCATTGCTGAGGTCAACATTTGACTGCTCCAGCGAGTTGGATGAGATTGACCCTAGACCGTTACTTCCCGGTACGCCGGTAATCGGGGAGCCGGATTCCGTGGTTTCTTTGTAGATATTTCCTCCTTCCTTGTAAAGCCCGTTTAGATTCTGGAAGTTGGCCAGGGCGACCTGGGCTTTTGCCAAAACCTGACCGTTGGAATACTGACCGGTTATTATCCCTTCTGTATCCACCGACACCGACTGCAGAAACCCTGAGGCAAACCCGTCCTGGTCCTGGTAGGTGGTAGTGGAGCTGTTTGCATACTGGGTAGACGTCAGTGCCTCCGACTCAAAAAGGGAACTGACCACATCGCCTTCACAACTGCCGTCGCTGAGCAGATCAGCGCTTATGGTTTCAAAAGCCGTCCCGGCTTCCCCGAAAATTTCCGGCCCTGTTCCGTAATTGGTAATGATTAGGGAAAGGGAGCTGATTTCTGAAGAGGTATCGGCCGTCCGATCGCGTAATATCATTCTTCCTGCCTCATCAATCGATGCATCTGCATTAAATTCCTCTTCAAGCAGGTCGAGAAGATCCTGAACCGTTTCTTCGTCAGCTATGGCCGCGTCAATATTGTAGGAAACCGAGACAGCCGTGCCGTCACCCTTGGTGCCGGAAAAGCTGATTACGTCGCTGGCCGCAATTCCTGGACTTGTGGCACTATATACACTGTTCCACGACGTGTCGGCAGTGATTGCCGGCGGGGTACCGCTTGGAGTGCTTAAAGCCCTGCCCGAAGAAATCACTTCTGTCCTGGATGTGGTGATGTTGATTTGACCGGATATTGCGTCCTGCATGGCAAAAGAACCACCAAACGGATCGGTAAAACCGCTGCTGTCAGTATCGGTAAAGCTCATGGACACGTCAAGGTTGCCGGAAAAGGTTGAGTCTACTATTCGCAGCATGCCGTTGCCGTCCAGGTCGACGGCAAGCGTGCCGGTACCGGCACTACCGGAATCGCCGTCCTCATAAAGGGCGGAGATAAAATCAAGCAGGTCCTGGATGGTGGAAGTTGCTCCTACGATGAAAACGTTGTTGCCGGCCAGGGTGACGTCGGTTCCATCAATAGCGGTGCCGGTGAAGGTAAAGGTATCACCCGCCGTCACCGTATCCGTTCCGTCGCCGATTGCCGTAAGCAGAGTTGTGGGATCGCCGATCACCGTTGCTCCTCCGTCGGAGCTTGCTGCTGCGGAGGAAACAGCCCATTGGTTAAGAACCAGATCACCGCCGCCAAAAGGTTCGGCGCCGGTGAGTGAGGAGGTTGTAAAGCTGCTGACGGCAAGGGCGCTGTCGCCTCCGGTGTTGTCGGTGATTTTCAGTCGTCCAGCCGCATCGATGGTAACCGTTGCGCCAAAAGTGGAGCCCAAGGCATCCAACAAATCCTGTACGTTATCCTCCGCATTAACCACATATTGCCCCGAAACCGCGGTTCCGTCGTTGCTGTATCCGGTAAACGTAAAGATATCCCCGTCGCTCATCACATTGCCCACACTGTCATAAACACTGTCCCAGCTTGTCTCGCTCGTAACGGGAGCGGTCATGTCCAGGTTGCTGAATGCTCCGTTTTTGCTGACCAGGATTTGGTTTTGGCTGGTCATGAGACCGCTGAAAGCGGCGCCAAAGTTCAGTTCCACGGTCTGATTGGTGGCTGCGCCGGTAAAGTTGGCTTCGAAACTGTAGAAGCTGTCTCCCGGTTCAAGAATAAGCCGATTTTCGCTCAAGGCGGGGTCGACCTTACCGTCCGGGGGAACATTCCAGGCGAAAATGTTGGTGATATCTCCAGACGTGTTGAAGTTGATGACACCATAGAGTAACGCGCCTGCTCCGGTATTAACCTCATAGTCGTATGTGGTGTTCGGCGCATAGGTCGTAAGTTCGTCACCTTCGAGGACGCGTTGGTCTTCCGCCGGATCACAGGTGACCAGGAACTCCCACTCATTGTTGTTGTTGGTACGGTCGAAGTAGATGGTGATATCGTGACTGGCCCCCTTGGAGTCATAGATCGCCAGGGAAGTCGAATAGTTGTAATTTTCGGAGTTGATGGGATCGCGGGGAACGACCGCCGCGGCGTTCATACCCTCCCAGGCTTCGTAAAGAGGAATACTCACCGTTTCGTTTTCCACCCCGGAATCGAGATTGACGACGACATCCACTTTTTCCGTTTCCACGGGCGGGGTAGAGGTATCGATGGTAATGTCGCCAATGGTGCCCTCTTTCTGACCGGTATCCGGATCGATCGACCAGCCTTGCACATAATAGCCTGCCGGGCTTACCAGATTCCCCTTTTCATCGAAACGAAATTCCCCTGCTCTGGAATACATGTCAGCCTGCGAGCTGTTTTCCGTCCGCAGCATGAAAAATCCTTGCCCGCCGATGGCAAGATCGGTTGCCGTCGAGGTGGATTCGAATGCTCCTTGGGCGAAAAGTCCGTCCACGGTACTCAAGGTAACGCCCCGGCCAATTTGCGCACTACCGGTGGCGGTGGAAACCGCTTGGGACAGTACATCCTGAAAAGTGGAGCGGTTTGACTTGAAGGCCACCGTATTGACGTTGGCCACATTGTCGCTGAGCACGCTCATGGCTTCTCCCATGGTGTTCAGGCCGCTGATGCTTGAATATAACGAACTAGAAATGCCCATAATTTTCTCCTTTTCCCGATAACGTTTGCCCGACGTCCATGAACAGGGTGAAGGAGAGACTCATGTACTGTTGTGGCGAAGTTGCACTGCCACGTATTTGCTTCGTTTAACAGGATAGACGCCGCTGGGACCTTTCCGGTTACTTTTTTTTTCAAATTTCCATTTTTTCGCGCTGTTTCGTGTGACCGCGAACCATGCCCGAACGATTTTTTTGATGATTTCTTCATTTTGCCGACGGCCGTTTCGAAATTTTCCTGAGACTGCAAAGAAAAAAGTGTAACCGGATGTTTTTTCTCGGCGACTTAATCATCAAGAAGCTGTCCAGGGATGGTTCAGACTGCATTGGGAAGGGATTCGCATTGATTTACGCCCGGCGTCCATGAACAAGGTGCAGAATTCAAAAACATGACTCGGATGGACGGAAATCACTCTTTGAAAAAAACGGAGGAATATTATGTCTGCAGTATCTTCTCTGGACAGTTCGTTGCTCTATAAGGAGCAAAGTCTTACCACCGTGGGGGACAGCAGTCTCGACAGTGAGGATTTCATGAATCTGTTGATCACCCAGCTCCAAAATCAGGATCCCATGGATCCGATGGACACCTCGGATATGGTCGCGCAGGTCGCTCAACTCAGCAATATGGAGGCTACACAGGAAATGGCGGTGAATATGGAGAAACTCCTGGATTATCAGGTGTCGCAAAACAACTTGCAACTTCTCTCCCTGTTGGGCAATGACGTGACGGTGTCCTCCAATGTGGTGGCGGTCAATGAGGGAAGCCCAGGGTCCGGGGAGTTTACCCTCTCGGCTGCGGTCGAATCCTGCCGAGTGGACATCTATAATTCCTCCGGCAATGTGGTCCGTACCATCAATGCCGGCCAACTGGAAGGCGACACACTCTATGAGCTGGAGTGGGACGGGACCAACAGCGGCGGCACGGCAGTTGCCGACGGACTTTATCTGTTCGAGGTGACCGGACTCACCGCGGAAGGCGAGGAGGTGGAGGTGGAATACCAAACCACCGGCAAGGTGACCGGACTTGACTATCAGTCGGGCTCGGCCGTGCTCACCCTGGATAATGCCATACCGGTCGAGGTGGGATCGGTGCTGAAGGTCAACGACGCAACGAATGATGCAGGCTGAAAATTTGCTTTATATCGCCTGGCCCACGATTTTTCCTGAAGGGATACCATGCCATGTCCGGGATTTCCACCATACTTAATATCGCCAAAGAGGCTTTGAGCGCCCAGCAGACGGCGATCAGCGTGGCCAGCCACAATATAGCCAATGCAGATACCGAGGGATACAGTCAGCAGAGCTTGAACCTGACAACGGCATCTTCTTCTCCTGTTGGGGTGGGAAATCTCGGTAACGGAGTGAAGGCGGTAAGCATTATGCGTCAATATGACCGATTCCTCACTAGGCAGATTGTTGAGCAAAATTCCACCCTTGGCTATCTCGAGGCGCAAAGTGAGACGTATCCTGTAGTGGAGGCAATTTTTGACGAAACCGACGATCTCGGCGTGAGCGGTATTTTAAATTCCTTTTGGGACAGCTGGCAGGAACTGTCCGACAATCCTGAGCTTGAGTCCGCTCGCCAGCAGGTGTTGGAAAAGGGTCAGCTGCTTGTTGATAAATTGCACCATATCGTATCATCAATCGGCCAATTGCGTTCGGATCTCAATGTCAGTATGGACTCGGCGATCAATGAGGCAAACACCATCACCCGGCAGATTGCCGATTTGAATCTGCAGATCAGCAGCACGGAAACCCCCACGGCGCAACAGAATGATCTGCGTGATCAACGGGACACCCTGGTTAATGAACTTTCCGGGTATCTGGATATCTCCTATTTCGAATCAAGTAATAGCGCCTATACGGTGATGCTGTCGGACGGCCATTCGCTGGTCACAAACGATAAGCAATGGGATCTCGGCTGGAGTGAAGATTCGCTTTCCTGGATCAGTGAAGATGCCTCCGGCAGGCGCTCCGAAACCGCTCTCAAGGGCGGGGCGAGCCTGGGAGGGAAAATCGGCGGTTGGAGCGAGGTGCTTGGCCAGATCGCGGAAGGGGATCCGGATAATTATCTCGGACAGATGAACGCCTTTGCCAACACCCTGATCCGGGAAGTCAACCAGCAATACAGTCAAGGTGTTGGACTCACCCCCTTTGATGAGGAGTTACAGAGTGTAGAGGTGGCGGATACTGCGCTGCTCACGGCAACAATTAACGCCGAGACGGCTGCATCAACCGTTGCCACCGGGACCCTGGAGATTAACGGGACGGATATTGGCAGGATACCCGGAGGAGCAGCAAGCTTCGGATTGGCGACTACCAAATCGGCCAATACGGCAACGGCAATCAATGCAGCGGAATGCGGAGTCACGGCGAAATTGACCACGCAGGTCAGTGGCGATGCCGTCTCCAGTGGGCTGGGTGCGGGAGAAACGGTGAATTTTTCAGTGTGCGGCATCGACATTTCCTACACTGCCGCCGCTGTGGAAACAGCTGAGCAGACGGCTGCCAATGTTGTGTCAGCCATTAACGGCGCCCTTGCATCCTATAACAGCGATCCGGCCAACACTCCCCAAATGACCCTTGAGGCAGTGGTGGGCGACGGCGCAAACGGCGGAGCAGCTAATAGCATTATCCTGTGCAATACCAATGAGGGCGATGAATCGGCAATCGTTATCAGCGGCATTGATCCCGCTGATGCGGCGGAAAACAAACTTGGCTTAAACAACGGCTCTTTTCAGGCGGATGCCGTCCACAATACCGGGACTGTTGCTCTTTTCTCCACCGAAGACATTGAAATAGAAGCCGGGACAAACGATTCTCTTCTGAATCAGCTTGGTCTCGGCGGCGGCAATGTCAGTGCCGATGATATTGCAGGCGACGGTCGGCTGACCTTTCGCACCAGCGACAATGCAGCAAAAGGATCCCTGCAAGGGCTGGGCTATGCGGACCAGTTGCAAACCGACAACGGGAGCTTCGACATCTGGCTCTATGACGCTGATGGCAACCCTGCATTGACCACTTCGGTGACGGTCGATTTGACCAGGGCCTACACTTTGCAGGATGTGGCCGATGCCATCAACACCGCGCTCAGCAATGAAACCGGAGCCAGCCCAGCCTGGCTTGTCGCCTCGGTACGCGACAATCAATTGGTTCTCACCCCGAACAAAACGCATCAGTTCGCTTTTGCCGAAGATACGACAAATTTTCTTGCCACGGCCGAACTGAACACCTTTTTTAGCGGCAGCAGCGCTGCGGATATTGCCATTCAGCAGACCGTACTTGACAACACCGATTACCTGGCGGCAGGCACTGTCAGCGAGAACGGAAAAATTTATACCGGGGACAATTCCAACTCCCTGCAGATTATTAATATCCGCGACAAGGAACGTCTTGCCTTTCAAGGAGGCAAAGAGGCAACCCTGGATGATTTTTACGCCGCGCTTATCAGCGATATCGGCACGGACAGTCAGGTTGCGGACAACAATTTGGAATTCAACACCCTGCTAGCAAATCAGCTGATGAATATGCGCGATTCAGCCTCCGGCGTCTCCCTTGATGAGGAAATGGCAAATCTTATCAAATACCAACAGGCTTATACCGCCGCCGCCAAGCTGATTACCATTGCCGATGAAATGATGCAGACATTACTGGACACCATATGAAGTCATCACGATTTCAATACATCATTCGGAACGGCAGGTGCAACGGTGACCGCCAAAAGACTCAAACGAACAGCGAGGGAATTATGCGAATCACAACACGGATGATATATCGCAATATGTCGCATGATCTCAATAAATTAAATAGCGACGTACAAACAATCAACAAGCAAATCTCCTCGGAAAAACAGATGGGATCGATTTCCGATAACCCGGCAAACATAGTGAACGTCCTTGGTCTGCGAAACAACATCGCCACCATCGCCCAGTACCAGGAGAATCTTTCCTACGGGAAAACCATGGTCACGGCGGCTGAAACGGCATTGAGCCAGATGAAGGATTTAATGATGCAGGCCAACAATCTGACTCTGCAGGCCAGTAATGACTCTCTCTCCATGGCGGACCGGGAGATTGTTGCCGAGGAAGTAGGCAGTCTGCTTGATCAAGCCATTTCCCTGGCAAACACCAGGATAAACGGAAAGTATATCTTTGGCGGATATCGGACGATGGGTTACACGGAGAGCGAGCCAGCGCCCTTTATTGCCGATCTGGGCGTTGGGTATCAAGTGAATGGCTCATCAATGGAAACGCTTGCCGCCATGCTGACCGGTAACCCAATAAGCGGCGCGACCGATTTGAACAACGGTGATCTCGTTATCAATGGCGTAGATATCGGCGCGGTGGATCTTGACTCTCCAACGCTTATGATCAACGGGTTGAATATGGGCGGGGCCGACAACTTGAAAGCAGCCATCAATGCAAGCAACAGTAACGTCACGGCAAGACTCACCACCCTTTATTACAGCGGCACAGCGGCCACATCCGGCACCGCCACCGACGTGAGCTTCAGTCTCAATGGGGTGTCAATAGCCTTCACCGCAAGCACCGATCCCGGCAATGATGCCGTTGCGGCGATAAACGCTGTGAGCGGACAGACCGGAGTGACCGCCTACCTGGGCGACGGTTCCAACGGTGGCGCTGTCGGAGCCGTTGTGTTGCGCAACAGCATGGACGGCGATGAGGCGGATATCGCGATTGCGGGATACAGCGAAACAGGCGGCACGGCGGGCACAGGCCTTTCCGATGTAAACCAGACGGTGGGGCCGACCAGCAACACCGGAGAAATTTCTCTCACCTCTGCTGAATCCTTTGTAATCGGTAGCAATAATTATACTGATGACACCGTCCGTGATATTATTGGTCTTGGTGGCGGTAATATCGGTTTTAACGATGAGGGCGGAGACGGCACTCTCATCTACGGCTACCGATTGGATGAGGACGAGCTCTTGATAAACAACGCTGAGATCGGAGCACCCACGGCCGATGCTCACTCCACCATTTTCGCCGACACCTCGGCATCGGCAAAAGCTGCTGCCATAAATGCATATACTGAGACAACCGGGGTGCACGCCGAAATTACTCCCGCTTCTATCCGCACCCATTTTCCGGTCACAGGAGGAACGCTTTCAAGCGGTGATCTGATCATTAACGGAGTGGATATATTTTCTTCCTCCACCACGATTCTGGTCAATGATGATGATAACGCCTTGATCGAGGCAATTAACAACCAGAGCGGACAGACCGGTGTAACGGCCAGTCGAGATAGCGGCGGAAAGCTGATTTTGAGCGCCATTGATGGGCGGAATATACAGATTGAAACCTCAGCCGTGGGCGAGTCGGTGACGCACTTAAACGGAGCCGATCCTGCTACCCCGCAAGATATGGTCTATTTCGGCTCGGTTCTGCTGTATTCGGAAGCGCCGTTTACCCTCCAAGATGAGACATCTGCCTCCGGCGCTCTTGCGGCCTTGGGGCTCGACGGTGGAGCAGAAATCACCGGACAACCGAATGATTATGCCGGGGACGGCATCTTACATGTCGATACGGCGCTGGAGCAGGAGGGCAATGTCCGTTATGTGGGCGATACAAGCGACCTACGAATAAAAATCGGTCGAAGCAGCAACTTGACTATAGCGGTAAACGGCCAGGAGGCTGTGGCTGATACCGGCATTTTTACAGTCCTTTCTTCTCTGCAACAGGCGTTACTCGGCGAAAATTACACCATGGTGACCGGCGTTGCGACCGCAAACGACACGACATCCATTTTGTCGGAGGGCGCAACCGGTCTTGAAGGGGATGAAACCGAGTTTACCGACGGCCACTTCACTGTGACGGTCTACGACAAGGCCTACAGTCCGCCGCGTGAATTGTCTTTGGAGATTCCAGTTGACACGCAATATGACACGCTCGACAGTATAGCTGACAAAATTAACGGAATAACTGGTATTACGGCATACTGGGATAATGACGGTTCCCTCAATATCGCAAGTGATGATACGAACCGCTACAGTTTTTCCTTTTCAGAGGACACAACCAATTTCCTGCAACTTGCCGGAATAACCGACGAGATAATGCAAAGTCAGGCATTGGAAGAATCTTTGGTCGATATACAGCAATGCATGGAAGAAATAACCTCGCAAGTATCTAGCTGCGGCACAACATACAATCGTATTGAGCTGCAAAGTCAGATTTATGACGATTTGGAGCTGGCGATTCAGGAGAATCTTTCCAACAAGGAAGACACCGACTTGGTTGAGGCGGCCATGCAGCTTTCTGCGAAGTCCACCGCCTATGAGGCAGCGCTTACCGCCGCTGCCAAGGTGATGAAGCTTAATCTCTTCGACTATCTGTGACAATTATTACAAACCTAGGCAACTACTTAATATTTTTCACAAAAAACAACGCGGACAACTTGACTTTCATGCGTGTTAAGTATTGTAAAAAAAAGCCCCGTCTTTTTACAATACTTAACGTGAGTTTTGGTGCTGGAAAGCCGAAAAAAGGATATGAGTTTTTTCGGTCCGGAAAACGATTCCGGGTATTGATCATTTCCCATTTAAATCGAATACAGACGGGGCAGCATGAATAATCCGAAAATTGACGGCAACGACCTCGACCTTATTGCGCAAATTCTTCAAGGGCAGGTGGAGGCATTCACCACCCTGGTTGAGCGGCACAAAAAACTTGTTTTCAGCATTGTTAATAACCATTTGGCCCGCCAATATGTCGAGGAAATAGCTCATGAAGTTTTCGTCAGGGCGTATCGTTCACTTGCTCATTTCAATAATAAGGGGGATTTTAAAAATTGGCTCTCGTCAATTGCGGTCAGAACATGCTATGATTTCTGGAGGAAAAAATACCGTTGTAGGGAAGTGCCAATCAGTTCCTTATCCGATCAACATATTGACTGGCTTGAAAGGACCGTGTGCGGCGATTGTGATCAGTTAACCACAGCTGAAGTCCGTCAGGTAGAAGCAAGGGATTTGCTGACCTGGCTGCTTGCAAAGCTGTCACCGGCCGACCGAATGGTGATTGAACTTGTCCACCTGCAGGAGTATACTTGCGCGGAAGCGGCGCAACTGCTCGGCTGGAGTGTCGCTAATGTAAAAATCAGATCCTTCAGGGCGCAAGCTAAGCTTAAAATATTGCTGCGAGACCTGATAAAAGATTGATGAGCAGGTGAATTTTATGAAATTGAGCAAGGACGCTCTTTCAAAAATCTTTAAGGCTTTCCGGGTTGTTTATCAAAAAAAAGATACAGGGGAACCTTCCGCAGCCTGGCAGAACCGGCTTATGGAAGATATCAGACGTCAACCTCCAGTTGAAAGGCGAAAGGCCCGCCTTTCATTCTTGATCGTATTTTTTCTCCTTCTTATCGGTTTTTTGGGACTTTTTTTTCTTTTGCTCACGAAGAATCCTTAGGTCGATATCCCGACGACGGCAACATTAGATGATGTTTTGCCGACTCCTGATAATTATCATGGTGCTGTATTGTCTGAGCGCGGATCACGGAATGAAAGCTCAAACCGGATGAGTTAGGTAAACCGTAAAGCCGAGGTGATCCCTTCCCCTATGGGGAGGCCAGAGGGAGGGGCGGCTTCTCAGGGGAAGGGATCACTTCGGCTTTGCGGTACCGGGAGTCTTCTTGGTGATCAGGGGGGCGCAACCGCAAGGTTGACTTTAGTCCACAGTTCAAATGATTTTGCTTGAATGGCGCCATGCGGCGGCATTCGTCCACCTGCGAAATCTCCTCCCGGCCCACCTCCCCGACCGCTCCCAAATCCCCCCGGCGGCCCATCAGGCCTACTTCCAGGGGGGCCCCCTTGCGGCATCTCACCCCTCGGTGTTTTTTCTGAAACAAAACCCACCCCAATCCTTTTCGCTCCTTGGTGAGCGACTACAAAGGGGTGTTGACTGCCCATGCCACGATATGGAATTTTTACCTCGTAGATGAGCGATCCCTTGGTGAGGGCTATTTGCAAATATATTCCCATACGATTCGCTTCATCGACAGTGAGGATTTCACTTTGTTGCGATCGGGTGGGTTGAAGAATTTCTAGGAGGCTCTGCAGGTGTTCGGTCCTGTCCTGCAGCTGTTCGAGGTTTGGCAACTGCCCCGTTTGTCCTTGGGGGGGAGGAGGCATCATGCACCCAGGCAATGGGAATCGAAGCCCGAATACTTTGTTCTCCCCCCCGTCTGCATCAAACCAGATGGTGCAGCCTCGCTGCATAAGCTGTCGCTGCAAATGAAAATCGGTTGTCGACAGACGCAGATAGAGATTATCGAAGTCATTGGCTACAGCAAGCAACAAATTGTTTTCGCTGAAATAGGCAGCACGGGCAGTGTCCCATTCATCGCCTTTCCCGTCAATGACTATTTTGCCAGCGCACCACGAGCTTTCCAGCTCAGTGGGGTTACAGGCGGCGATCTGCAACAGCATTGTGACTCCCGCCAGACAGTATACAAGGGAGCGAACACTCGTTTGCATTATTCTTTCCTCGCGAGATCGACATATTGCTTTTCATCCCGAATGGGAGGAGGCCGATGTCCGTTCATGGGACCGTATGAGTGACGGAGTATTTTTTTCTGCTCATCACTGAGCAGTTTCTGGAGATCGTGGAAATAGCTATCCATATTGACTCGCAATGCTTCCATCAGCGTCTCGAACTGTTCGTTGCTGAGTCCGTAGCTAGCTAAAATCGCCTCTCTTGTTGCAGTTGTTTTTTCCAACAATGCCGTTATTTCCGTAAGCTGCTCCGTGGTCAAGGTAATATTTTGTTGCAGCATGTCCAACTCCTGTTCCGTGGTAAATGATCCTCCAGGACCGAATTGCGCGGCGGCATTGGCGGAAGCGAACAAAATGCTTACCAAAAGAACACATCCATGAAAAAAAACGGCATTCATTTTTTTGGTTTTCATGCGGGGATCTCCTGAATGAGTTGCATTGAAATAAAAAATTGCTTATCGATGAATCATCTTACGCCGGAGAGCTATTCCTCGCTGTTAATTTACTGTTAATTTGTGTAAAGTTTTGAAAATTGTTCCTTTGAAAGATTGGTTGGCTTCAGTTCGGGAGATAGTTTCGCTTTTTATAGATATTGGACAAGAAAAGCAGCCAGTAGCGCAAGTCCGATAGGGATGAACAAGGTTAGGCCAGTCGTGTTCCTAGTCAACCGATTGGCCTTTGTTTTGTCCTCCTGCGAAAATGAGAAGGATATACCCGGTTGTGGTAAAGTCCGTAAGATAAGTATGTTTGCATAAATTTTTATAAAAAACTTGACATCTGTTGCCCGTAGTGGAAAGATCGCCCTACCAGAGAGGTTGTTATGATAAAAATTTCCATTACTTCTGATGAACGCAAAGAACTCGAGCAATTTCGTCGCTTATCTTCATCGAAAGACTCTGAAAAAGCCTTGATGATCCTCTTGTGCTCAGAAGGTCAAAAGGTCGATCAGATCGCTGCCGCCTTAAAGCGCAATCCTCACACAGTAAGAGATTGGCTGAGACGTTACAAAAAGTCAGGGATAAAAGGATTGTCTCGCAATTATTCGCCTGGCCGGCCCGACGAAAAACGTTCCAAGATCAAAGAGCACATTGTGGCGATCATATCCAATTCCCCTGTTGTGCACGGGTACAACGATCATGTTTGGTCCGTTCCTCTTATTGCTCATGATTCAATGCAAAAACTCAAAATAACTGTGAGCAACGATACTGTGACCAGAGCCTTGAACTCAATGGGGTACAGCTACAAACGGCCCTCCAAAACTGTTCCTGCCCGGGGGCCATCAAAGGAAGCTAAAAAGCAAGCAATCGATTCGATGCTTGAAAGGATCAAATCCCTGCTGTCTGAGTCAGAGACCGAGATTTACCCCCTTGATGAATCTCACTTTTCAACCGAACTTTATCTGGTTAGAGGTTGGTTTAAAAAAAGGTGGCCACCACAAAATAGAAACAAGCGACAAGCGGGAGAGTCTCACTTTCTTTGGATGCTTGAATCTCATAACACGAAAATTTTACTGGAAGAAATCAAGATCATCTGACAGCAAGACGTTCTCTGAATCACTGACCCAACTGAATCAGAGAACGCCAGGTAAGCAAATTGCGATCATATTGGACAATGCCAGCATCCACCGGTCCAAAAAGACAAAATAATTTTTGAAACGGCACAAAAACATACATTTGTTTTTCTTGCCTCCCTACTCGCCAGAATACAATCCTGTGGAAATATTTTGGCACTGGATAAAACCTAAAGTCTATGGTTTCTCGGCCTTGGGAGGCCTTCGAGAGCTTGTCTCACAATTCAGGAAATACGTTTGGAACTACAACGAAAAAAGGTTGATTAACCCTATAAAATCCAAACTCGAAACCTAGGAGCTATTTTATAAATATTTATGCGTAAACACTTACCTTTGCTCGGTGATCAGCTTAATTGCTGGATTTCTGAATTTGTTGCGGGATAAACTTCTTAGATGCAGCACCTTTTTTCTTCCGAGAATTCCAAGTTTTGACATTGCCACCGGTAATCACAATTCCAGCAGAAATCGCCAAGGTTGAGATGTATCGTAAAAAACGGGAGGATGCAACTGTTCTCATTTTTGGGTGGGAGAAAGGAAACGTGGTAATTGCCAGGGGAAAGGACAACCTCCGCCAGACATAAGAAAACTTAATATTATTCTTGAGCCGGCCACCTCAGTTTATAAAATATTACAATAAATTGACATACCAAGCATGAGTTGTAACAATAAGTATTACCAAATAACACTTATTGTTACTGTATGGAGAAAACGTCATGCCTGCTACTGCTGCTAAAACCGTATCTGTGAAATTGGATCCAGAAACACGCGCCCGAATTGAACATTTAGCCGAAACACACCGCCGTACAACACATTGGGTGATGCGCGAGGCTATCCAGCAATACCTTGAGCGTGAGGAAAAGCGCGAATCCTTCCGACAAGATGCCATTAATGCGTGGGAGGAATACCAAGAAACCGGCTTGCATGTGACCGGGGATGAAGTTTCCACGTGGCTTGATACGTGGGGCGAAGAAAACGAAAAGGCTACGCCCATATGCCACAAGTAAGATTTGCCCCGCGAGCGTTACGCGACCTGGAAAGGTTGCGCGAGTTCTTACGCCCGAAAAGCCCAGATGTGGCGAAGCGTGCCGCTGCAGCTATCAAGAAAGCGGTTCAAGCACTTGGGCAGCAGCCACAGATCGGACGTCCTGCCGACAACTTGGAGCCGGAACATAGAGAATTGCTGATCGACTTTGGAGACAGCGGCTATATCGCGTTGTACCGCTCGACGGCGGCGATTTCGTTACCGTGCTGACGATTCGGCACCAAAAAGAGGCGAGATACTAACTGTAATTGTCAGATTTGAAATATTCATCGTCAAAATTAAGCATTTCAGCGAAACAGCAAGTTGATATTCCTGAGCCATTCGAAAAGAAGTTAAAATTTCTTTGAAAACCGATAACCTTCCATCCTGAGTAGTTGGTGTGATAATATAGGGTAGCGCAGAGGCCCAAATACCAATTTAGATTGATAAAGAAACAGTAGATGAGATTATTTTCAGAACCATGAACAATCGGAACAGACTCATGTGAGAGCTCATGGCCAGAGGCGGGATGAGAATTGGGGAGGTCTTAAAATTATTCCCCTCTGATATTCAGGATAGAAAACCTTTACGGTTAACTATTAATGCGCGGGCGGGGGAAATTTGACCCGCCCCTTCCCAGGCAGGAGAAAATGTAAAGTTCGAGAAGGCCAGTGAGAGGTTAAGTTGCCAGATCAAATTTTAGGTTTGAGTGGCAGGCAATTTTGAAAAATCACCGTGGGAGAAGCAGATCGGCGCGCCTGCCCTGCCTTCGGGCATATTGACCGGGCGAGGCGCCCAAGGCCTTGCGGAACATCTCGATAAAGGCACTCAGGCTGCTGTAGCTCAGATCAAAGGCGACGGTGGTCACCGGCTGGCCTTGATCCAGCCGTTTGATCGCCTCCTGCAGCAGCAGCCGTTTGCGCCAGGCCCCAAAGGTGAGGCCGGTTTCGGCGACAAAGAGCCGTGCCAGATTGCGGCCGCTTGCCCCGGTTTTCCTGGCCCACCAGTCAAGGCCGTGTTTATTGCCGGGGTCGGCCAGCAGCGCCTCGATCACCCGCATGACCCGCGCGTCCCGGGCCATGGGCAGGTGCAACGGCGTGGTCTCAGCCTCCCGCAGTTCGTCAAGGATCACCTGCATCAACCGCCAGCCCGCGCTCTCCGGGGTATAGTTCTCGCCCACCGCTATTGCCTTTAGAATCAACTCCCGCAAGAGCGGCGACACCTTGAGCACGGCGCACTGCTCCGCCATACCGCTGACCGCCGAGGGATCGATAAAAAGGGTGCGCAACGCCACCTCGCCGGGGAAATAGACCTCGTGTTCCTGCCCGGGAGGAACCCAGACAGCCTGCGAGGGCGGCACCACCCAGATATCGCGGCCGCAGATCACCCGCATCACCCCGCTGCTGGCATGGATCAACTGCCCGCGGGGATGGGCGTGCGGCGCGGCGCGGCCGACTTGGGTCGCCCCCAGTCGCCGTGGGTTGACCTCCATGGCCAGCGGGATGATCGGCAGCCCGGCATCCAGCCGAAAGCCATCCATCACCGGCGCCATCCTTGTCAGTTTTACGATACTCATTGGCATAGTATAGGAAGATTGCCAGAAGGAGGCAAGCTATACTTCCTCCAGGTATTTCATTTCACGTCAAGAGGAGGAAGAAGAAGAAGAAGAAGAGTTCGAAGCGCTTAGCCAGACAACCGGTCTGGTGTGCTGCCGGCAGGCAGCCTGGGGGGTGGAGATCGAACTGGAGAAGCAGTTGCGTGCCTCTTTTCCGGGACCGGGCGGCCGGGAGCGGCTTCGTGAGCAAATTATCGCCGACATCGGCGTCAACCGACTGGGGATCGCCGCCCGCCGGGAAAAAGACGTTGTTGTCTATACCGCGCCGGTACGGGTGCTGGTCGGCGCCAAAAGAGGTGAATCATGACCAACTTTTCAGCCATTGCCCCGTCGTATCAGAAAAATTCGCTGGTCCAGGCCTCGGAGGGCGAGATGCTGCTATCCCTGCTCCGCCTGGCCGGGGATGAGGATATCCTGGATGTGGGTTGCGGCACCGGCAACCTGACCGCTGTTCTGCGGGCCAAAACCTCGGGTCGGGTGGTGGGGATCGACCGGGCGGAGGGGATGCTCGGTCAGGCCCAGGCCTTCCATGGTGATCAGGGAATCGAATTCCTATCGGCGGACAGCGAGAATCTGCCCTTTGCCGGGGAATTCGACTGCATCTTCTGCAACTCCGTCTTTCAGTGGTTCCCGCGGCCGGCCGTCAACCTGGCGGGTTTTTACCGGGCTTTGCGCCCCGACGGCAGGGTGGGGGTACAAACACCGGCAACGAGTTCGTACTGTCCCAATTTTCTGCAGGCCATCGAGCATTGCCGCCGGTCACCAGAACTGGACTCTTTGTTTGCCTGGTTCCGCTCCCCCTGGTTTTTCCTGGACACGGACGAGGCGTACCGTGCTCTCTTTACCAAGGCTGGTTTCCGGGTAGCCACTTGCCGGATCGACACGGTCAATCGGGGTTACACAGTCCCACAGGCCATGGATATCTTTAATTCGGGTGCTGCCGCAGGCTACCTCAATCAGTCATATTTCTCCGTCCCGCTGCCCTCTGATTTTGCTAAGCGGGTGCGGGCCGAGGTGCGTGAGGCGTTCGCCGAACAGGCCGACGCCAATGGCCGGATCGATTTGGTCTTTAAACGGCTTTTCGTGCTGGCCGGGAAATAACGACACACAAACGTTCAAGCGGTGTAACCGCCAAATATGGTTGTCGCGGTTATTGGACATGCGACAAACGGGAAAGAAAATGACAACAGAAAATTATAGCGAAAAATCCACAGTGGAGGAGATCCGTCACCGTTTCGACGCCGACGTGGAACGCTTCGCCAATCTCGAAACCGGCCAGAGCGCCACCATGGACGCGCCCCTGGCCATGGAGCTGATCACCAGGGCCGCGGTAGCCGCTACCTCACCGATCCGGCGGGTGCTCGACATCGGCTGCGGCGCGGGCAATAATACAATCATGCTCCGACAGCGCAGCGCCACCCCCTTTGACTGTGACCTGGTCGATCTGAGTCTGCCGATGTTGACGCGGGCCTCGGAACGAATCCGGTCCAACAACACCGGAAAAGTCCGGCTGCTTCAGGGAGACTTCCGCACCATCGAGCTTCAATCGGAGGGCTACGACGTCATCCTGGCGGCGACGGTTCTGCACCACCTGCGCGACGATAAGGATTGGGAAACCGCCTTCCGCAAGATCCACACCTTGACCGCCCCGGGCGGCAGCGTCTGGATCACCGATCTGGTCTCCCATGAGACCGAAGCAATCCGGCAACTGATGTGGCTCCGTTATGAAGAATATCTGGTGGAACTGGGCGGTACGGCTTACAGGGACCAGGTGGTGGCCTATATCGCCCGGGAGGATTCGCCCCGGCCGGTCACCTGGCAACTGCGGCTGTTGAAAAGGGTCGGCTTCGACCGGGTGGAACTGCTCCATAAGAATGCCTGTTTTGCCGCCTTCGGGGCGGTGAAATATAGAGACACACCAAACCGGGGGCATCGGTAAAAAAACGCACTGACTTTCCCTTTGCCCGATACTTCACTTCAATGTATTCCGAGGTCTTGCAGATAGTGCGGTGAAAAAATGGGTATGCGTTTTCCGTTCAGACTGGCAAGAATGGCCTTTATGTTTGGGAGAATTGTCAGTACAAAATTTTTCCTGTTTTGAAGGTTTACCCCAGGGCCTTGCGAATGACTTATTTGCTGACATTTTCACTGGCAATCCCAATTTCAGCAGAAATCGCCAAGGTTGAGATGTATCGTAAAAAAAACGGGATACAACTGTTCCCATATTTTACTGGGAGAAAGGATAACGTGGTAGAATTGCCAGGGACAAGGTTGATCTAGTGGCAGCTAACCGGCAGCGCAGCACAGCGGGATGGTTACCCGAAAGATTGTTTGCTTTTTTAGATGTTGATGAACTCGTAAAAAGTCGGCGACAAAGCCCGGATGGCTAAGTAACAAAATTCGATATACAAGGCGTAGTGTATTTTTGAGAGTGAGGCTATACATGTGGTATGCCGAACGAACAAAAATACGCTACAACGCAGTAGA
>JACRCD010000057.1 GCA_016219175.1 Deltaproteobacteria bacterium
AGAAGCCCTGTCTGGTGGTATTTCAAGGCGACGCAACAATTCCTCACGGTTATCCAGGCGGGCATGGGAGACGAAGGTGTGCCGACCGCAACGGCTGTGCTGCGGAAAGACCTCGCAAGTTGATTCGGGGGTATCATAACGCTGGATGACGCCCAGGCCAACCTCCCCCTCCCGCCAGAGGAATGATCCATCAGCCGGAATATGGGTATACGACTTTTGCATGCCGCCAAGCTCTTCACCGGCAACAGGTTGTCCGTTTCTCCCCACCAAACCGAAAATAATGCTCATGCGGGATTCTCAAACGAGATCAGCCCGTTTTCGGCCATCTGACGCAGGAAGGCCGAAACCTCCGCCTCGCAGGTCTTCCGGTCCACGGCGTATTCGCCCAGCAGGGTCTCAAACACAAACGTCACCGGCCGAGGGCTTTCCAAAAGCTCCCATATCCTGGCAGATACATCGCGCAGGGCGATATAACTCCCCTGTTCAATACTGAGGATCAGGTATTCGCCGTCCATTTCGGTGGCGAGAATATCCTGGTCACGCCGGATCAGGGTGCGGGCTTCTAATTTATGGTCCATGTTTTGTCCTCTTTGAGGTACTTCTCGATTGCTTCAACCCCGTAAATAACCCCCCGGGAATTCCACTCGTTCGGGGGACGAAACAGCCTGAAGAGGGGAAACCTCCTGGCCACGGAGGTCCAATAGACGATATTCGCCTTGTGAGAACCGATAAATTGCAGAAATTCACCCCGGTAACCATTTCGGATCAGGGTAAGAATTCTGTCAACCCCTGACAGCTTTGATAAGACGACCTCTGCTCCATCCCCGGAGGCCAGTTCAAAAAATGCGTCAACCGGTTGCGGGGCATCCCCGAAAAATGCGCCGACCGGCCAGTAGAACTTGTTTTCCCCGGACTGTACCCTCGATAGACCGTGGGCGGAGATGCCGAGCAGGTCGAGGCTGTCGGACCACAGCTTGATATAGGGATGACCCGGGTGAACCATCGCCCTGCCATCCTTGATGGTCAGCAGGCAGACATCGTCGGCAACCAACCGGTAGCCCTGCCGGACCAATGCGGCTGTCAGGGTTGATTTGCCCGCGCCGGGTTCTCCTGCAATCAGAATTGTTCCTGAGTCCGCGGCTACGGCACATGCGTGTAACAAAAATACGTCACGTTGCAGCAGCGCCCCCGCAATGACGGACCCGAGCAGATAGAGGGCCACCTCGTTGTCTCCGGCGCCGAAAAAACGTTCAATTGTCACATGGCGGCCCTGGCAAACCTTAAACCGCGCCACCTTCTGAATTTCAACAACAAATGCTTCGCGGCCAATCTGGTACCACGATGCCTCATGCAGAATATTTGGCAGGTCGAACGCCACCCGGTCCTGGCGCACGACCAAATCGGCGTCACCTTCACCATCGTATTTGGGAAGCAAGGCGATATCCAGGTCTGAATCGATAATCAGGTTGTAGAGTTGATACCGCATCCATCCTCATCCACGTTTGTTCGACACTCATTTTTAGGCAGACAACGGACCGGTTTGGCTGGTCAGCGCAGAGCCACAAACGCCTTGTTAATCGTTACGTAATTCTTACCTCAATCCCTTTCTGCGCCAGATACTCTTTCACTTCCTTTATGGCAATTTCTTTATAGTGGAAAATGGAGGCGGCCAGGGCGGCATCCGCCTTCCCCTGGGTAAATACTTCATAAAAATGTTCTAATTTACCGGCGCCGCCGGAAGCGATGACGGGGATATCGACGGCCTCCGACACCGCCCTGTTTAGCGCAATGTCAAAACCGTTTTTCGTGCCGTCGAAGTCCATGCTGGTGAGGAGTATCTCCCCGGCGCCCCGCGACTCCACCTCCTTTGCCCACTGGATAACGTCCAGCCCGGTTGGCGTCCTGCCTCCGTGGATAAACACCTCCCACGGCGTGGTATTGCCGGGTGTTGTCGCCTTTTTCGCGTCGATAGCCACCACGATGCATTGCCTGCCAAAGCGTTTCGCCGCCTTGGTGACAAACTCATGGTCTTTAACGGCAGCGGTATTAATGGAAACCTTGTCGGCCCCGGCATTGAGTAATCCGCGTATATCATCAATAGTGCGAATACCGCCGCCGACGGTCAGCGGCATAAATACCTGTTCCGCAGTTTTTTTTACCACGTCGAGAATGATATTCCGGTTTTCATGAGAGGCGGTAATGTCCAAGAATGTTAACTCGTCCGCCCCTTCCTTGTCATACAAGGCCGCGATCTCCACCGGATCACCGGCGTCTTTTAAACGTAGGAAGTTTGTTCCTTTGACAACGCGCCCATCCTTTACGTCCAGGCATGGTATAATTCGTTTGGCAAGCATAGTATTCTTAATACCCCGGAGGGGTATCACCCTTAACTGACAAAAAAAGTTGAAACCACAGATTTCACAGATTACACAGATTTTTAATTTCTAGCGTTTCTTTAGCCACGGAGAGGCGACCTGTTTGTAGCATTCAAGTTA
>JACRCD010000054.1 GCA_016219175.1 Deltaproteobacteria bacterium
AAAGTACTTAAAATACTTCAAGTGCCTAAAGTTGTGGTACTTTCTGATCAGATAAAACCTTTCACTTTAAGTACTTTAGGCATTTTAGGCACTTTAAGTACTCAAACCGGTAACAAGCCAGAATCTGAGATAGCGGCTTAACTTATTGAAATTACGTTATGGAGTCAGGAGTTCTGGCTTTAAACAATTCCGGCACAGGAGAGCAGGTATGCTGAAACCACAAAAGCGCACTATGATGTACTGGGCAATGGCCCTGATATTTTTCGTGTTTACCCCCGGCACGCTTCTCTACGCCGCGGAACAGATGCGGAAGGATGAAAAACCGGAGATGGCCGATATCCGGCAGGAAGCGGACGATACCCTGCAGGCAATCAAAGACTATTCCATTGACAAAAAAGACCAGGTGATGGCCAAGGCCAAGGATGTACTGGATAAAATGGATGTAAAAATCGACGAGCTGGAAAAACGAAGCAGCGAGGAATGGCGGGACATGAGCGAGGCGAGCCGGGAGAAAAGCCGGCAGGCGCTCTGTGAGCTGCGCAAAAAACGCAATGACATTGCCGAATGGTACGGCGGAATGAAGCACGGTTCCGCCGCCGCCTGGGACGAGATGAAAAAAGGCTTTGTCGAAAGCTATCATTCGCTGCAGAAGGCTTTCGACAAAGCCTCGGAGAAATTCTGATCCCGCAGTCGCAATTTGCCGGCCAGCGACGCAGTCCCGCCTCCCGGCATGAATCAGTTTTGTCCCGTCAGGCAACTTCTGTCTTGCTGCTCAGGATTTTGTCCTGTCAGGCCGGATAATGGCCGGGAAGAAGAAAAATGGCCCTCTGCCCAGCGGCAGAACCCGATTTTCCGAGGGCTGACAGCTTTTTACCAAGCCATCCGCTTATCTGAGCAAGGGATGGAACAAGGTGTATGATGGAGGGATAATAATGAAAGAAATGCAGACAAAAATACCGCTCGAAAAAATAGCCCGTCTGGTCCGGTATAACATCCTGACCATGACCACCAGTGCCGGCTCCGGGCATCCCTCCTCGTCGCTGTCCGCAGTGGAACTGATGGTGGGACTGTTGTTCGGCGGCGCCTTCCGTTACGATACCGATCACCCCGATCACCTCAACAATGACCGGCTGCTGTTCTCCAAGGGGCACGCCTCGCCGCTCTTTTATTCCCTCTGGGCCGCGGCCGGGAAATTATCCCGGGCCGATCTGCTGACCTACCGTTGCTTCGGCAGCCCCCTGGAAGGACATCCCACTGCCTCCTTTCGCTACGCCGAAGCAGCCACCGGCTCCCTGGGCCAGGGGTTGTCCATCGGCGTCGGCCTGGCGCTTAATGCCAAACTGGATAAACTGACCTATCGGACCTATGTGCTGCTCGGCGACAGCGAGATGGCGGAGGGTTCGGTCTGGGAGGCAATGGCAATTGCCGCCCATTACCGGTTGGACAACCTGGTGGCGGTGGTTGATGTCAATCGGTTGGGGCAGCGGGGGGAAACCATGCACGGCCATGACCTTGACGCTTACCGGCGGCGGGCCGAGGCCTTTGCCTGGCATACCCTGGTGATTGACGGTCATGACCTTGCAGGGATATTGACCGCCTACCGGCAGGCGGACCAGTATGCCGGCGGGCCGGTGATGATCATTGCCCGGACCATCAAAGGCAAGGGCGTCTCGTTTATTGAGGACAAAAACGGCTGGCACGGCAAAACCCTGAAAAAAGAGGAGCTTGACCTGGCCCTGGCCGAATTGGGCAAAGTTGATGAAGAGGTGCGCGGTTCCATCCCCCTTCCCCGGAATTTGCAGCCGGAGCGGCGGCCTGCGGCCGGAGCGGCTCCGCTCTCCTATGCCGTGGGCACCCCGGTGGCCACCCGCAAGGCTTACGGCAATGCCCTGAACCGGCTCTATCCCGCCTTTCCCGATATCGTCAGCCTGGACGGCGAGGTGAGCAATTCCACCATGGCGGAGTATTTCAAGGATGAACATGCTGACCGCTTTTTCGAGATGTATATCGCCGAACAGAATATGGCCGGAGTGGCGCTGGGTTTTGCCGGCCGCGGCAAGATTCCCTTTGTCTCGACCTTTGCCGCCTTCATGAGCCGGGCCTATGATCAGATCCGCATGAGCCAGTATTCCGACGCCAATATCAAGTTCGTCGGCTCCCATGCCGGGGTCTCCATCGGCCTGGACGGCCCGAGCCAGATGGGGCTGGAGGACATCGCCTTTTTCCGCACCATTATAGATGGCGTGGTGCTCTATCCCTGTGATGCGGTCAGCACCGAAAAGCTGGTGGCCGAGGCCGCCCGCCACCGCGGCATCGTCTACCTGCGGACCACGAGACAGGAAACGCCGGTGCTTTACGAACCGCGGGAGGAGTTCCCCATCGGCGGCTGCAAGGTGCTGCGCGCAAGCGATGCCGACCGGGCCACCCTGGTGGCCGCCGGGATTACCGTATACGAGGCGCTGACAGCCCATGAGGACTTGCGGCGAGAAGGCATTAGCGTCAGAGTCATCGATCTGTACTGCATCAAGCCGGTGGATGAAAAGACCCTGCGGGAAGCCGCCGCGGCCACGGGTCTCTTGATCACCGTTGAGGATCATGTGCCGGAAGGAGGGCTTGGGGAAGCGGTGCGCAGCGCCCTGTGGAATACCGGGGTAACGGTGGCGAGTCTCGCGGTCCGCAAAAAACCAAAAAGCGGCAAGCCGCGGGAGCTGCTTGATTACGAAGAAATATCCGCCAGGGCCATAGCGGACAAGGTCAGGGAACTGTCAAGGAAATCATGAATGGCGGAAGTGCATGGGAATCGAACCCACCCACCAGGCTGTTAACCCGGTGCACCGGATTTGAAGTCCGGGAGAGCCACCAGTGCCCTTACCACTTCCTCAAGGCTGTTGCAAGAGAGGAGCCCGCCGGCGTAAAATGGCGCCAACGAGAAAATTTCATACGGGTTCATACTAATTCTTCTTGCCCAATACATCAACTTTTTTTATAAAGGGGGCTGGCGGCCGGTTGGGGAACTGGATAACAGGTTGGATTTCCTTCATGCATGCGTTTTTTTTTGCAGGACCCATCGGCTTTAATATTGTTTAATCTGGAGAAAAAAAATGGAATGCGGGCGCTTAAACAGGCTTGTACGGTCATGGTATGTGCAGGTACAGGAAGAGGCATTGGCTCCAGCCAGAATGGTTGAGTTTATGGAAAAACATCTTAAGGGATGTGACGCGTGCCTTGCTGATCCGGATGTCCGCACTGAAGTGAAAAAGATTACGGATATTGTTCTTCCTCCCTCTAAACTGATGCGCATGATGAAGGAAGATGAGGATGAAGAAGCTGCTATCCCATATGCGGCCGGGGAAGAAGATCCGGAAGCCGTTGATGATGGGACCGATGACGAAACGGATGAAGAAGAGGATGAATTTGCCCCATCCATGCTGGATGATGAAGAGGACGATGATTTTTAAGAAACCGGCAACCGGAATTATTTTTTCTTGATAGGTAGTCCCGGCTTATGACGATGTCCCGATCCGGCCCACCCGGCAAGGATTGGCTTAAATTCAAGCAATAACATAAACAAAACCGCTCAAAAGTTTGAGCATGCAACCACAATCAGTCGATGACTCCTTCTTTTTTCTTTTACCCGCCAAAATTTCCCGCCTTCTTTTTTCTCATGCCCAACACAAAGATCTGTGCGTGCCGAGGTCTTCATGTTCTAAATGAGACGGGGAACAGCGGGAAGACCTCCACACACCACTCCTTTGCCGCGGGCAAAGGATAGCGCCACCATACGCCTCCCCGCATTCGGGATTACCGCTGCCGGAACACCCTTGCACTATTGGTCCAGGGAGTTGGCGGATAAATAGTTTCCATCCCCCCGGTTTTTTCTGATACAATTTCTTTGTGGAAAATAATACGTTAAACGAGGTGCTGAAGGCCGAAAGTGAAATCCTGGCACGCCTTGCCCTCGAAAAAGAACAGGCCGAGAAACGCATGGCGGCAGCAAGGAAAGAGGCTGACGGGAACCTTGCCGCCGAAGAGACGCGCTTGCGGCGGAAGTTTGATGTTGCCGTACTTGCCGCCAAAAAAAACGCTGAGGAAAAGTCGGCTGAACTCATCCATAAAGCCGAGACCCGGGCAGGGTCTCTGGCAAAACTCAGCGACGACACCTTACAAGACATCCTGAATCTCCATTTATCACGGATACTGCCCTGTACTCCTTTGCTGCAAACTCCGGGGCGGCATGAAAAGGCATGATACTGAAGATGGCCAAGATAGCGATCGCGGGACCGAAAGGGCTTCTTCAGGACGTCCTTGCGCTGCTGCAGGAATTAAATACCTTCCAGATAGAGCCCTGCACGGCCGGGATTATGGAAAAAGTCGATGAAGGGTCAATCAGACGCTTTCTGATCGATGAAAGCTCCCTGGCGGAAAGGCTCTACCTCGAAAACATCAGGGCCGGCATTGACGAGCTCTTTTCCTACCTTCCCCAGCTTCCTTTCAGAACAAGCTATATCGCCCCCCTGGCGATTATCGACGTCATTGCCAAGGCCCTGCCGCGGCATATCGCGACAAGCAAAGAGCTGCGCGCCCACGGGGAAGAACTGCAAAAAGAGCTGGCTGGGCTCAGACAGCATGCCTTGTTTCTCGATACGCTTGTCCCCCTGCTGGCAGTCGACGGGCAGGCCAAGGAGCTGGATTTTATTGGTCTGGAAATAAAAAATGCCTCGGTAATCGAGCACTTGCGGGGCTTGCTGTCATCACTCACGGACAACAGGTTTGAGCTTGCGTCCACCGCTTCCCCCGACAACAAGACAGTCGTGCTGATAACCATCGACCAGAGCCTGTCTGAAAAAGTTAGAACGGCCCTGGGCAGCGAACATATCCCGGAACTCGAATTCCCCTCCTCCCTCAGCGGCCTCAGCCTGCCCGCAAAGATAGCCTATGCCAGGAAACGGCTGGCTGATTTATCCTCTGAAATCAAAGGGATTGATGACCAGCTGCGGGTCTTTGCCTCGCGCTGGCTCCCTATCTACCAGAAGGTTCTTGACTGGGTCAATGACAGAGTGGTTTTGCTGAAGGCCACCGCCTCGGTATTTGAAACCCGGATGTGTTTTTTCGTGCACGGCTGGATGCCTGCCGCGGACGTTGCGGGCGTGAGAAAAAAACTGGGTCAGGCCTTCACGGGCAAGGTGGTGCTTGAGGAGAAAGAGGTGCGCGAGGAAGACTTGGACCTGGTGCCGGTGGCCCTCAGGAACCCTCCTTATTTCCAGCCTTTCGAAATCTTTGCCAGGCTGCTGCCCCTGCCGAAATATTCATCCTTTGATCCCACCCTTTTCATCGGCATCTTCTTTCCGGTCTTTACCGGCATGATCCTTGGCGACGCGGGCTACGGCATGATCCTCATGGCCGCCTCACTTTTCGCGGCCCGCGGGTTCAGGAAGAATAATAATATCAGGGACGCAGCCAGAATATTGTTTGTCTCCTCCATCCACACGACTTTATTCGGCATTCTCTACGGCGAATATTTCGGCGACCTCGGTCATTTGCTTTTCGGACTGGAGCCAGTCTGGCTTGAGAGGCGAACCTCGATCCTGCCGATGCTCTACCTGGCCGTCACCGTAGGCGCCTTTCATGTCCTGCTGGGCCTCGTTCTCGGCCTTGTCTCGGCGTGCCGGAAAAAGGCGAAAGCCGGCATAGCCTGTAAAATTTTAAACCTGCTGGCGGTTGTCGGCATTATAGCCATAGTTGTCTCGCTTTTTGACATCTTTCCCGATCTTCTCACCAGGCCGGTCATCATCGCGGTCCTGCTGTTATTGCCCTTTCTTGTTTTTACCGGAGGTCTGCTGGGCCCTCTTGAACTGATAAAAAACATAGGCAGCATCATCTCCTATGCCAGGATAATGGCCATCGGACTTACCTCCGTCTTTCTGGCCTATGTGGCCAACGCCTTTGCCGGCATGACCGGCAACATCGTGGTCGGCATTATTGTGGCCATACTGCTCCATGCGGTCAACATGGTGCTCGGGGTATTCTCCCCGGCAATTCATACACTGCGACTCCACTATGTGGAATTTTTCAGTAAGTTCCTGGAGCAGGGCGGCAAACGCTTTGAACCTTTCAAGAAAACCGTAAAAGGAGAATAAGCATGGAAAAGGCAATCATAGCCCTGGCGGCGGCCATCGCCATCGGGGCGACATCGCTCGCCACAGCCTGGGCCCAGTCCAGGATAGGCTCCGCCGGGGCGGGGACCCTCTCGGAAAAACCGGAACTGAGCGGCACCATCATCATCATGATGGCCATTCCGGAAACCATGGTCATCCTTGGTTTTGTCGTGGCCACCATGATTCTGCTGATGCTCAAATAGCATGCTGCACAACGAACTGATTGACGCCCTGCACCGGGAGGGAGAAGAAAAGCTTGCCACCATCCGGCTCGAAGCCGGCCGGGCCCTGGAAGAGATAAGCAATGAGGCCGCCGCTAAGGCGCGCACGATCAGGGAAAGATACAATACCCTGCTGAACCAGGCCGTCCGGGAAGAAGGCGGCGCCCTGATGGCGGCCGCGGCAAAAAAGGCGGCGATTGCGCGGCTGATTGCCGAAAAGAAGCTGGCGGATCGTCTCTATACACTTGCCGCCGGTCTGCTCAAGGGTTTAAGAAACAATGGGTATGACGGTATATTTGGCGAACTGGTCCGGGAACTGCCCACCTACGGCTGGGACATTGTCACGGTCAATCCCGAGGACCTGCAAATTGGCGCCGCCTGTTTTCCCGACGCAAAAGTGGTTGGCGACAACCGTATCAGCGGGGGGCTTGAGGTCATGTCGGCCGACGGCAAGGTGCGGGTTATTAACACCTTTGAAAAGAGGCTTGAGCTGGCCTGGGCCGCTATCCTGCCGGAAATGATGGAAAACGCCGCCCAGGCTGCGGGAGAGACGCGGAGTGCCCAGGATTAAGGTGCTGCCTGGCCATGACTGCGCGACACGACCATGGAACTGCTCTTAAAAGTCGAGGACAGAGGCTATCCCACGGACTATCTGCTGGCGAGGCTGCGAGCCCGGAGGCGCGGGTACGGGGAGTGCGTCGCGGCCGAGCCCTACTTTGCCGCCTGGAAAAGTCTGCTGCGGGAATACCGCTGGGTTTATTTGCAGATGAACAGTACCCTGCGGGAGATATTCCGCCCTTTTTTCATCCTCATGGAGATACGAACAGTCAGCCAGTATCTCCGCTACAAAACCAAAGGGCACACCAAGGGTGCGGAAGTGCTCGGTTTAAGCCTCCTGTCCAAGGCAATGCGGGCCTCGCTGACCCAAAGCGGCGCCATGGCCGACCTGCTGGCAGGTATTGAAACCGGCTTCTCCCCCCTTTGCGGCGGATTTACCGGACTTGCGGGAACCTTTGCCAGGGAGGGGCTACGCGGCGTTGAAGAGCGGCTGCTCAATACCTTTCTGGAGCATGTTGTTCTGACAAAACAGCATCCCGACATAAAACATTTCTTTATCCTCCTGATAGACTCGCGCAATATCGTGGCCCTTTACAAGCACCTGCGCTGGGACATGGACCGCTTTCCCCCCTTTGTCCGGGGCGGCCTGACCAGCGAGAAGAAACTCAGAGGGGTTTTCGCGGCCCGGGACGTCAGCGGGATTGCACCCCTGGTCAAACACCTGACCGGCCGGGAAATCGCGAGCCCCGCGGCCGGCAATATCGAGTCCGCCTCGCTGCGCTGGATCTCCCGCGCCCTGCTGCGCTGCGCCAGGGAGCCCCTGAGCATCGCCTTTATCCTGAATTACCTGTGGCTTTGCCTTATGGAGAGCAGGAAGACCCCCACCGGCGCTGCCATGTCCGAGGGAGGGCAGGCGGAATGAAGAAAATTGTCTTCATCACCGCAAATGACGCCGAATACGGCTTCGGCCTGGCCGGCGTCACCCAGCTCACCGCCACGGCGGAGCAGGCGGAAGATCTCCTCAATACGGTCCTGGCCGAAGCGGATACCGGGCTCGTGGTCATGGATGAAAGACTGATAAAGCATATAGCCGATGAAAAACTTAAAGAGCTGGAGGCAAGGTGGCATGGCATCCTCCTCGTCCTGCCCTCGCCCGAGAAAGCACCCCCTGAAGAGGAAAATTACGCGCTGCGGCTCATTAGAAGGGCCATCGGTTATCATGTGAGGCTGCAAGGATGATGGCGTCGCAACGCAGTAGATCGAACTTTTGTGCTAAGCAATCCAGATACACTTTACGAGGTCATCAAGCATGACAGGCCGGATAGACGGAATTTCAGGACCAACGGTAAACGTCAAGATGCCGGGACTGCGGCTGTACGACAGGGTCTACGTGGGTCACGCCATGCTGACCGGCGAGGTGGTAAGACTTGCCAAACAGGGCGCCGTGATCCAGGTCTACGAAAATACGGCGGGGTTGGCCATGGGCGAGCCTGTCCGGGGCGCCGGCCTGCCGCTTGCCGTCAGGCTGGGGCCAGGGCTTTTATCCGGGATTTTCGACGGTCTGCAGCGGCCCCTGCAAAGGCTGAAGGAAGAGATAGGCCCCTTTATTACCGGGGGGCAGGAAATATCCGCCCTTGACTATACGAGAAAATTCCACTTTTTCCCCCAAAAGAACAAGGGCGAGGAGGTTAAGCAGGGCGACATCCTCGGCTATTTTGCCGAAGGCGCCTTCAAGCATCATCTGGTCAGCCGCTGGAACGGGACCCTTGCCTGGCTTGTCTCGGGGGCTTGCCGTCTCGACAGCCCCATCGGCCGCTTCGAGGACGGCACGGAAATTCCGGGCAGCCTCGAGTGGCCGGTAAGGGTTCCCAGGCCTTACCGGAGAAAACTCACGGTCTCCGACCCTCTGCTGACAGGACAGCGCTGCGTTGATTTCCTCTTCCCCATGGCCAGGGGAGGCACCGTGATCCTGCCCGGAGGTTTCGGCACCGGCAAGACCATCCTGGAACAGTCCATCGCCAAATTCGCCGATGTCGATATCGTCGTCTATGTGGGGTGCGGCGAGCGTGGCAATGAGATGGCTGAACTGATAGACGAATTCGGCGGCTTAAATGACCCCTGGACGGGCAGGAAGCTCATGGAGCGGACCATCTTTGTCGCCAACACCTCCAACATGCCGGTGGCGGCGCGAGAGGCCTCCATTTATACGGCGGTCTCCATGGCGGAGTATTACCGGGACATGGGACTCAACGTGCTGCTGCTGGCCGACAGCCTGTCCCGCTGGGCCGAGGCCCTGCGGGAGATATCCTCCTCGCTTGAGGAAATGCCGGGGGAGGAAGGGTATCCAACCTATCTCGCCTCAAGGCTCTCAAGCTTTTTTGAGAGGGCAGGCACGGTCGAGACCTTAAGCGGCGCCACCGGCTCCCTGAGCATGATTCTTTCCGTGTCTCCGCCGGGCGGGGATTTTACCGAACCGGTGACCCAGGCCTGCATGAGGGCGACCGGGGGCTTCCTCATGCTGGACACCACGCTGGCCCACCGGCGACACTTCCCGGCCATCAACTGGCTGCAAAGCTACTCCCTCTATGAGAAGTCCGCCATGGCCTACTTCAACGGGAGCCTCTCTCCCGCCTGGGAAGAAGCCATCAGGAGATGCCGGGACATCCTAAGTCGCGAGATGTCGCTCACGGCGGTGGCCGAGATCGTCGGACATGATGGGCTCCAGGACGCGGACCGGCTCCTGATGCGGACCGCGGAAACCATCCGGCAGGAGTTTCTCTGTCAGAATGCCTACACGGAGGACGCCTTCTCCCCGCCTGAAAAGACCCTGGCCGCCATCGCGGCCATCCTGCAAGGCCATGACAGCGCGGCGGAGAAAATAACAAAAGGCGGGACTCTCGATGAAATTGTTCCATAAAATGAGCAGGCTCTTTTCACCTTCAGCGAAGCGGCCGGACCATGAGACTTTCTGAACACATATACAAAACAATCGCAGCCATCAGAGGGGTGCTGCTCTTTGTGGAAAACGTCCGCGGCGCGGTCATGGGGGAGATGACGCGGGTCATCTCGCCGGACGGCCGGGTCATGGAAGGAGAGGTCCTGAAGATAGAAGGCGGGGATGTTCTCATTCAGGTCTTTGGCGAAACCAGGGGGCTGGATTTGGAAAATACCTCCGTGGTCTTTACCGACTCCGTCAAAAAGGCCCCTCTCGCCAGAGACATCCTGGGCCGCATTTTTAACGGCTCTTTCCTGCCGGTGGACTCCCTGCCCATGTTTGTGCCGCGCAAATGGGCGCGGATATCCGGGTTCCCCATCAACCCGACGGCCCGGGCCAGGCCCGAAGAGTTCATCGAAACGGGTTTCTCCGTCATCGACGGGCTCAACACCCTGGTCAAGGGGCAGAAGCTGCCGATCTTCTCCTGCGCCGGGCTGCCCTCCAAGGAACTGACCACGGCGATTCTGAAAAACGCCGGGCTGGCAGGCGGGGGAAAGGATTTTGTTATTGTCTTTGCCGCCCTGGGGCTTACCCACAACGAGTATTCTTATTACCTGCAGGCCCTGGGCGAAATGCGGACGGATTTTACCGCCTTCGTCAATATGGCGGATGAGCCTGTCATGGAAAGGCTGCTCGCGCCCCGCTTCGCCCTGACCGCGGCCGAGTACCTGGCCTTCGAGCTGGGCATGGACGTGCTGGTGGTCATCACGGACATGACAAACTATTGCGACGCCCTCAGGGAGGTTTCCACGGCGCGGGAAGAGCTGCCGGGCCGGAGGGGCTATCCGGGCTTCATGTATTCGGATCTCTCCTCCATCTATGAGAGGGCCGGCCGCATCAAGGGGATGTCCGGTTCGATCACCATGATCCCGGTCATCACCATCCCCGAGGACGACATAACCCACCCCATCCCGGACCTCACGGGTTACATTACCGAAGGCCAGATCGTCATGAGCAGGGACCTGCACCAGAAAGGCATCTTTCCGCCGGTGGACGTATTGCCAAGCCTCTCCAGGCTGATGCAGAGGGGGATCGGCGCTGGACACACCAGGGGCGACCACCGGCAGATCGCCAACCAGCTTTACAAATACTACGCCAAGGGCAGGGAGCTCCGCAGGCTTGAGGCCATTGTCGGACGCGACGGCATGACCGAGGCTGACAAACGGTTGCTCGATTTCGCCGAGGCCTTTGAGCGTGAATTTGTGGCCCAGGGAGCAAAAAGGAAAAACATCAATGAAACCCTTGATACGGGCATCGAACTGATAAAAAGGTTCTGCGGGGGCGGGCCATGATACATCCGACCAGGACCAATCTGCTGCTGCTGAAAGACAAGGCCCACTCCGTCGCCAACGGCATAGCCATCCTCAAGGCGCGCCGGCAGGCGCTGATCAGGGAGTTCCTGAACACCACCAAGCCCTTTCTCCGCTCACGGGAAAACATCCAGGCAAATTACGGCCGGGCCATCAGCGAACTGACCATCAGCCGCGAGCGGGAAGGCAGGGAAGGGATTGAATCCATAGCGCTGGTCACACAACGGGATATGGGTATGGAGATCATCAAAAGAAGCATCTGGGGGCTGAAATACCGGGATGTCCTGACCCATGAATCCCCGCTGAGAAGTCCCGCTGAGAGAGGCTACGATTATACCTCCACCACCCCGCACCTGGAGGAATGCATAAGCGGTTTTGAAAAGATACTCGACGCCATGCTCGAACTGGCATCCTTTGAAAGCAAGCTGAAGCGGCTCGGCGCGGAGATTCTCCTGATGACCAGGAAGATAAGGGTCCTGGAAGAAAGGGTCTTTCCCGATCTCAAGGTCAAGATCAGGGCCATTGCCCAGTATATAGGCGAAAGGGAAAGAGAGGGTCACTACCGGCTGAAAAAATTCAAGGAACTGTAACCGAGGGCATAGTCAACGCTTGACATAGGAGGCTCTTGCAAAATAAGCAAAAGAGAGCCTCCTGTCATTTCGACCGAAGGGAGAAATCTAATAAAATCATGGCAATTAAAGATTCCTCACTGCGTTCGGAATGACACCCACGTTCATTTTGCAAGAGCCTCATGGAAATGGAATTATAGATCCTTGACGTAGACGATCTTATCATCCCCCTGCCGGTAAAAATCGGGAAAAACAGCAGCCACCCGGTAGCCGTGCCGTTCGTAGAATGAGCGGGCCGAGGTGTAGCCAGGGGTTGACGAGGTGTCCACATAAACCCGCTGGCCGGGGCCGAGCCGGGTTTCCATGCCGGCTAGCAGTTGGGAGCCGACCCCGCTGCGCGCCCGGCCGGGCTCCACCCCAATCCAGTAAAGATCCCAGCGCCTGTCGGAAATGGGGATGGGGCCGTAACAGATGAAGCCGGTGAGGTGATCATCACTGCTGGCAATGGCCACCAGGATATGGTAGCCGCTTTTCGCCGAGGCGAGCCCGTCGCCGATCACCTCCCGGGCCAGCTCAATCTCCTCGGCGTTGAAATTTGCGATACCGGCCACCAGGGCAAACAGGGGCTGCCGGTCATGGGCTGTTGCGGGGCGGATAATCATCATGGTTGCGACCTGGCGGAAAGGAAGGTGACAAATCCACTAACGATATCGGTGTAATTCATGCCATCCTGTTCCGCTGCCGCGACAAACCCGGCATCCGGACTGAGGCAGGGGTTGGCGTTGGCCTCCAGGACATGGATCCGGCCCTGCTCATCCATGCGCACATCGATCCGGCCGTAATCGCGCAGCAGGAAGAGATCAAAGACTGCCGCGGCCACCCGGCGCAGCTCGCTTGCCATGTCCGGCGGCAGGTTGGCCGGGAAAAACCGGTTGGTGTTGTGGTACTCAAAGGCGTTCTCATCCCATTTGGCCCGGTAGCCGACAATGCGGTGCAGCTCCCGCGGGAAGGTGGAAAAATCGATCTCCGCCGGTGGCAGCACCCGCGGGGCGGGGTAACCGAACAGGGAAATGTTGAATTCCCGGCCGGCGATGAACTGCTCAACCAGGAGCGGCCCGTATTGGTGGTAAAAGACGGGCAGCTTTTCAAAAAGCTCCTGCCTGGAGCGGACCACGGATTCCTGGTCAATGCCGATGCTGGCGTCTTCAAAACGGGGCTTGATGATGGCGGGCAAGGTCAGATCAGACAGAGTAGCGGGATCCTCGCCACCATAGGATAGATAATCCGGGGTGAGCAGCCCCGCTGCCTTCAGCTGGTGTTTTGACAGCAGTTTATCCGTGGTAAGCATGAGGGCAAGGGAGCCGGAGCCGGTGAACGGCAGGCCGGCCAGCTCGAAAACCGCGGCCGGATGGCCGGCGAGCCGGGCATCCTCGTCAACGCTTTCGCACAGGTTGAAAATAGCGTCTACCTTCTCCCGCCTGACCCCATCCAGGAATTTCCCCAGGTCGCGGTCAAAGGCGAGGGCGAGGTGGGGGATGCCAAGCTCCCCCATGGCCTGCTCCACCGCTTCCACCTGCCGCAGCACGTCCTGGGACGATTGCCAGTTTTCGCTGCCGGTCTCGGCCGGCCTGTTGTAGACAATGGCGATTTTCATGCCGCAACTCAGCGCATTTTGCCGCGGCTCAGCGCGGCCTCAACAATTTCCTTGATGAGCTGTTGATAACCGATGCCGAATTTACCGGCGATGATGCACAGATCCGAGTGTTCCGGATGCAGACCGGCAATGGGATTAATTTCAATAAACGAGGGGCGGCCGGCCGCGTCCGAACGCAGATCGACCCGGCCGGAATCCCGGCAGTCAAGGCCGTGCCAGACCTTGAGCGCCAGCTCCACCGCCGCCTTGGCCTCGGCATCGTCAACGGCCCGGTATTCCACCACCTCTTCACAGATTTCCTTGTTGCGGTAGGAGTAGACGTCGGGATCGGAATTTTCCAGCAGCACCACCTCCACCACCCCGATGGATCTGGCCTTGTTGCCGTTGCCGACGATGCCCACGGTGAACTCCCGGCCCGGCAGAAAGGTTTCCACCAGCACCGGCTGGTGGTAGGTGTCGAGCAGCTGGCGGCAGACCGCTTCCAGCTGATCGGCCGAGGCAATCTTTGAGGCGGCGGTCACGCCCTTGCCGGTTCCCTCGGCCACGGGCTTGGCAAAGAGCGGATAGGGCAGCCTGACAGCGGCCGCCTCTTCCACCGTGCGCACCACGGCAAAATCCGGGGTCGGCAGACCGAGGTCGCGCACCACCCGCTTGGCCACCCCCTTATGCAGCGTAACCGACAACATCAGCGGATCAGAGAAGGTGTAGGGTATGCGGTAGGCATCCAGCAAGGCCGGCACCGCGGCCTCGCGGCCGAAACCGTACAGACCTTCGGCGATATTGAAGACCATATCCCAGCGCTCCCCGGCCGCCAGCCGTTTGACCAGACTCCGGATATTGCCGATGCGCACGGTTTCGTGGCCCAGGTTGCGCAGGGCGGTTTCGATGGAGTCGATGGTGTCGGGCCGGTCAAACTCCGCGGTCTCCTCCTCGCCGTAGCCCGCGGCCAGGTAGTCCGCCCGCAGGTCGTAGGTCATGCCAAACTTCATGGTGTTCTCCGGAAAATGAAAAAAACAGACATTGAGATCTAAAGAGTGTCAGGATAACGGTAGACATTGCCCTCATAGTTCTTGAGGAGAATATCGTTGCCTTCACGGCCGATGACCGTATCCGGCAACAGCGGAATTTTGCCTCCCCCGCCGGGGGCGTCAATGACATAAGTCGGCACGGCATAGCCGGTGGTGTGGCCGCGCAACCCCTGGTAGATTTCCAGCCCCTTGGCCACGGAAGTTCTGAAGTGGGCGGAGCCGATAATGGGATCGCACTGGTAGAGATAGTAGGGTTTTACCCGCATGCGCACCAGCCCCTGCATCATCTTCTTCATGGTCGTCACATCATCGTTGATGCCGGCCAGCAGTACCGTCTGGCTGCCCAGGGGGATGCCGGCGTCGGCCAGTCTTTCGCAGGCCCTTTTCATTTCCCGGGTCTGTTCCGCCGGATGCATGCAGTGGATGCTGATCCACAGCGGATGATAGCGGCGCAGCATTTTGGTCAGCTGAGTGGTGATGCGCTGCGGCAGAACCGCCGGGGTTTTTGTGCCGATACGGATCAGTTCCACATGCTTGATGGCGCGCAGACGCTGCAGCAGCCATTCCAGCGACTCGTCCGGCAGGGTGAGGGGATCGCCCCCGGACAGCAGCACATCGCGGATCTCGGTATGTTTTTCGATATAGCCCAAGGCTTTTTCCCAGCGTTCCTTGAAGCCTTTTGATCTTTTTGATTTGCCGACCATGCGGGAGCGGGTGCAGTAACGGCAATAGTTGGAGCAATAGTCCGTGACCAGAAAAAGAACACGGTCCGGGTAGCGATGCACCAAGCCGGGGACAGGAGTGTGGCTGTCTTCGCCCAGGGGATCATGGGCCTCGCCGCTGGAGACGATCAGTTCGTTGACCACGGGCACCACCGCCCGGCGGACAGGATCCTTCGGGTTGACGGGAGAAATCAGGCTGGCGTAATAAGGAGTTATGGCAAACGGCAAGGTGGAGCTGTGGCGCTGCAGGGCCTGGCGCTCGTTGTCGGTGAGCATGACAAACCGTTCAAGCTGGGCAACGGTGGTTATACGGTTTTTAAGCTGCCAATGCCAGTCATTCCATTCGGCAATGGAGGTGTTGGGGAAATTTCTGTTTCGAAAGGCTTTGGCGCGTGAAATTGCGGGAAATCTTACCGGAAGGGCGGAAGCGAAGGAGGAGGAGCATGTATGCGCGCAACTGCCGGGAGGCTCTTCCGGTTCTTCTAGTGGAATGATTTTTACAGCCATTATTTTCTCCTGAATTTTCCTGTTTTTTCTTTTTTTTGCCGAGTGTAAACCTGGTCGGTTTGACTCATTGTTTAATGATATAAAACCTTATATGCCGCCTATTATATTTAGCAAGACAAAATGTCAATATTTAATCAATGCGCATGAAAAAAAATGGAAAAATTCCGGCAGGTAAGGCAGGGGCGGAAGGCCGGTTCGCGTTCTACTTTTGATTTGGAATTGGCATTCACGGAGGCAGCGCGCTGACCAGCCTTGGCGGGGGGGGGTCCTTTGCAGCAAAATGGGAGATACGGACAGTGTCGGGGACGCCGTTATTCTTCCACGGCAATGCCCTTGGCCTTCAGA
Source organism: Deltaproteobacteria bacterium (assembly GCA_016219175.1). GTDB lineage: Bacteria > Desulfobacterota > Desulfobulbia > Desulfobulbales > SURF-16 > SURF-16. Next base: position 16,065 of record JACRCD010000054.1, read on the forward strand.
TTTTTCAACACGCCTTTTATCTTGGTCTCATTACAGTCATCGACATGATAGACGTTTTTCATTCCATCGACAAAGTGCACGACAAAATGCCCATTTTCGTCGAGCAGGGCCTTCCTGATATGATTTTTGTCCAGCCACGGTTTAAGCTCTTGCATGAAATCGTTCAAGCTGCAGGTCTTCATTGCCGCTCCTCCTTTGATTGATTGAGAGATTAAAAGTTTTTTTTATTATAGCACAACCCGGCGCGTTACATAGTTTTTATGAGATTTTTTTCGGCTTTTGTTTTATCCTCTGTCCCCGGTCATTGACCGCAAAACACGCCGCGGGGCAAATGGCCTCGGGACAGTATCCATGATTTCAGAGGAGATGGAAAGATGAAACGCCCGCCCCTTCTTACCGAAGACGGCTATCTGCTGATTGACCAGAAAACCGACCCCTCAATTGCCGAGGAACTGGGAGTGTCCAGGCTGGCTGGAATCATGCGGCTGGAGGCCACGAGCGACACCCTGCGCGGGGTGGTCAGCGATCTCATTTCCGCCGGTTTCAGCCGGGACCGCTGCTGTCTGATCGGCAGAAGCGGACATTCCCAGATTGGCCTGGATGTGGATTTCGGCAGCGGCTTGCCTGAAATTGACACCCGCCGCAAACGCATTGATCTGCCCATCCAGCTCACTTCACTCAACCCCAATATCCCTGACACTCTTTTTGCCGAAATTAAGGCCATGGTTGACAGCGGCAGACGTTTGACCATCGGCAGGCTTTTTGTGCCCATGGGGCCGCCGCTTTCACGCGCGCAAATCGAAGAGGCCACCCTCAATAACTACCTGCTGCTGACCCCCAAGTCCAGTGTGGATGAGCACGGCATCATCACCATCCCCCTTGAAAATACCCGCTACCTCCTCTCCAACACCCTGCTCAAGGCCGGCCAGAATGGCCAGATCGTGCTTTACGAGAGCAAAGAGGGGCTGGGGCTGATCCAGTATTCCTCCCGTTGCGGGCTGCCGGAATCCCTTGAACCAGGCGATTTCCTGTGCGGCGCGATCCATATTTCCCTGGGGCCTTACAGCGCGCTGATTGAAAGGGAGCTCAACGACCCGGGAGTTTTTCACCTTGCCGCCCGCCTGCTCGATGCTGTCCGGACCAGCGGCATCAGCGTGCCGCGGCAGGTGGAACTGTACAACGGCAGCGACAGGGTCGTGGCGACCCGCGACCTGCGGGTGAGACTCCGTATTTATCCGGCGGATGTGACGACGACCCGTATCGCCACCCGGCTTCTTTCCGGCAGCCGGGCCCGGAAAATCATGCAGGAGGGGGTTGATTTCGCCGACGCCACCTCTATTTTTGATATCAACATCTGTGATTCACTGTTTGACACCCTGAGTTCCGAGCCGACCGAACGGGGCAATTACGGCCGCATCCTTACCCGCAGCAAGGTAATTGACATCCAGCGGGAACTGCTGGAAAACGAGTGGCATGAAAGCGCGCAGAACCGCGTGGTCTACGAGGCGGTGCGCGGCACCATCACCTCCGGCGTTCATCACGGGGAACAGATCACCCCTGAACTGCGCGAATTTGTAGAAAGTCTTGAGCTGGTCGGCGGCGCCCAGAATTTACGCAAGGTCTTTGTCTGCCATGAATTCCCTGCCGCCGATACCCTGCGCGTTCTCAAACGCAACAACGTCGGGGTTTTCATAGGGCGGAGTCTCAAATTCCAGGAGATCCCGGCCAACGGCCAGCAGGTCCACTCCCTCTCCGTCCATAATAACATCTACTTCGGCCAGACAACCTATGAAACCTTCTGTGATCTGACCGGCCGGGAAGGCGCCCGTTTTTACCTGATAGCCGGGGATGGCGGGGAGCGGCATGTGCGGGAATTTCACCGTGGTTTCTGGATGACCCGGGAAGGCAAGGAAAAAATTGCCAATGCCCACACCATGATAGCCATGTTCGGCTCCCATGTCGACGGCACGGCGGAGGTGCTGACCGAACAAATCTACTGCTTTTTTGAACAGTTGAGCACGGTGCCGGAAATAGGCGGCTGTTTCGCGGTCTGCCACGGCAGCGGCCCCGGAGTCATGCGCATCGCCGATGACGCAGCCGCGGATCAGGGGATTCTCCGCATCGGCATCGGCATCGACAGCGAAAAGATCGGCCAGCGCGCCAACCTGCGGCCGCCCATCCTGCTTAATTTCAACAATTCAGCCAGACACATGCGGCAGAATATTCTCGACCGCACCTCCCTGTTCAAGATCTATAATATCGGCGGCATGGGCACTTTTGAAGAGCTGCTCATCGCCATCACCAACCTGAAGCTTTTCCAGAGTTTGCCCGCGCCGCATATCTTTGTCGACCCTTTCGGCCTGGGCGAAAACGGCTCCCATCTCTGGGCTTCCACCCTGGCGCAGCTGAAAACCGCCTCCAGCCTGAAGACGATCGGCAGCCACGTTGTGCGGCTGGCCCCCGCCTGGGTGCCGAATTTCTGTCATGTGGTCCGCGGTTATGAAGATGTGCTGGCCATCATTGCCGCCTTTGCCCGCGATCCGGTCAGCTATTGGGAAAAGGCCGGCATCCCTGACCCTGATCTCCTGCAGGCCTTTGACAATGCGATTCAGGCCGGGGTGATCATCCCTCCCTATCTACGGGAGGCCATGCGGAGCGTCCGCGGCCGCAGTGAGTAACGATTTAATGCTGCCAAGCCTTGCCGCCATATTTTTTTCATCGTTTGTCATCGCCCTGTCAGGGGCGCTGATGCCCGGCCCCCTCTTTACCCTGACCGTAAGCGAGAGCTCCCGGCGCGGGGCAAAGGCCGGGCCGCTGATGATCCTCGGCCACGGCATTCTCGAGTTGATCCTGGTGCTGGCGCTGCTGGCGGGCCTGGCCCCTTTCTTTACCCATGACAGCGTCTTTGTCGTTATCGCCCTGGCCGGCGGCGGGATTCTTTTCTGGATGGCGCTTGCCATGCTGAGAAGCCTGCCGACCCTGCGGCTGCATTTTGATGCGGGCCCGGAAAAACAAAGAAACCTGATCCTGGCCGGCATCATCTGCAGCATCGCCAATCCCTACTGGCTCATCTGGTGGGCCACCATCGGCCTCGGCTACATCATGCATTCGGTCAAGTTCGGCCCGGCCGGGGTGGCGTCATTCTTCTGCGGCCACATCCTGGCTGATCTGGCCTGGTATTCCCTCATCTCACTGGGCCTGGCCAGGGGAAAACGATTTTTGAGCGACAAGCTCTACCGGGGCTTGATAGGCAGTTGCGCCTCCCTGCTGCTGCTCTTTGCCTGCTATTTCTTTTACAGCGGTTTACAAAAACTTGTTTAACCGCAGGCTGCCTTCGCTTGTTCAACCGCTCTTATTATGACGCCCTTACAGGAGGATGGCGAGACCGATAAGAACCTGGAGCGGATAGAGACTGAGGATGAGCATGCCCAGCAGGCGATGGGGAGCGCGGCCGGTTAAGCCGCGCCCCTTGATTTTACGGGAAACGCCCCAGGCCGCTGCCTGGGCCAGTACAATCGAAAACCCAAGGCTGAAATGCAGAGGATAGGCCGCCACCCTGCCCTTGTCGATCAGCACGATGAGCAGTCCGGCCATAAAACCGCTCCAGCCCAACACCACGAGCCACGGCCCGAAGCGCCGGTGGCGGCGCACCGCTGGCAGGGGCGGTGGACCGCCGGCCAGGCGGTTAACCCGGATCACATGGCCCAGCCAGCCCTGATAGCAGAAAAAAAGCATGACTAAGGCGTTGAAGATGCCGTGTCCCAGGGCGAGCCAGGGAATGATCTGCCTGATTGCCTGCGGGGTTTCCGCGCCGATGGGGATCATTGTCGGATCCTTCCGCCGCTACTGCACGACCTCAAGTACGCCGTGCATGCCCTTCTCCTTGTGGCTCTCAAAGAAAAGAAACCGCTTGCTGCACTCAAAGGCATAGTTGCCGGTCTTGGTCGGGGTGAAGCCGATGACTTTAACCTCGCTGCCCAGCTCCTCGGCAAAATCAATCCCCGCCTCAGGCGCCTTGAGCACGATGTTATGAGGCGCGATGCCCTCCGCCTTTTTGACGCGCAGCTCAACGGGCACATTAACCTTCACCACCACGACCCCGGGGTCAAAATAGTATTCCCCGCCGGTCATGGTCACCCGCTGCACCCCGTCACTATCGACTGAGGCGACAAAACGTTTCTCCGCGGCCTGGTCGGCCAAGGCCGCGACACAACCCGCGAGCAGCATGACTACAGCAAGAATTCCGTTACGCATGATATTCTCCTTTTCTGATTTTTGACGCTTTGCTCAGATGACATCATATTTGTCAATCCTTGTCAAGCAGGGGACATCTGAACGGCAGGAAAGCACCTTAAGCCCCTTACCCCACCCACCTGTCGTTATATTGCATCACAACGCCGAATTTTCCCTTGACAAGCCGTTCGCCCCCTTTCCATGATGAAGTATGGCGGCTGCCAAAAAAGCCGCCTTGCCTGCCAGTGACCGGGAGACAATTATGGACCACCAGGCCGATCCGCGGATCCACGGAATAGAGGCTGCCGTGCTGCGCCGCCAGGGCGGACCGCTGCGCATCGAAGCCCTGGAGCTGGAAGGCCCACGGGACGATGAAGTGCTGGTGCGCCTTGTTGGCTCGGGCATCTGCCACACGGATATCGACTTCCGCGACTCCTGGTCAGCGGCCGACGGTCCCCTGGTCTTGGGCCATGAGGGGGCGGGCGTGGTGGAGCAGGTTGGGGCGGATGCGCAGGGTGTCAAACCCGGCGATCATGTGGTGCTCTCCTTCCAGTCCTGCGGTCAATGCCACCCCTGCCTGACCGGCCGGCCAGCCCGTTGTGACCGCTTCATGGAGGCAAATTTCGGCTTTGCCCGGCTCGACGGTTCCAACGCCCTGCGGCATAGCGGGGTCCGCGGCCATTTTTTCGGTCAGTCCTCCTTTGCCAGCCACACCCTGGCCACCAGCCGCAACATGGTCAAGGTCGATAAAGAGTTGCCCCTTGCCCTGTTGGCCCCGCTGGGCTGCGGCCTGCAGACCGGGGCCGGCACGGTGCTGAACTCGCTGGCCGTCCGTCCGGGACAGAGCATCGCCATTTTCGGCGCCGGCGCGGTCGGCCTGGCGGCGGTCATGGCGGCAGCCGTGGCCGGCGCGGAGTTCATCATCGGCGTGGACCTCAATCCCCTGCGGCTGGAACTCGCCAGGGAGCTGGGCGCCACCCATGTCATCAACAACAGCCGGGAGAATATCGCAACCCGCATCCGCCGGATCACCGGCCGCGGCGTTGATTTTGTCCTGGAAATCACCGGCAGCCCGCGGATGCTGCTGCTTGCCGTCCAGGTCCTGAATCCCCATGGCACCGTGGCCCTCATTGCCGGCGGCAATGGACCTGGCGCCCTGCCCGGGGGGAGAAAGAGCATCAACATCATCCAGGGCGACGCCGTGCCGCAGCGCTTTATCCCGCAACTGATCGACCTGTACCGGGCCGGCCAGTTTCCCTTTGACCGGCTGGTGCGGTTCTATGATTTCAAGGAGATCAACCAGGCTATCGCCGATGCCAAACAGGGGTACGCCATCAAGCCCGTGCTGCGCATCAGCGAACCTTGAGATGGATTGCGGAAATGGAGATTTGAATGTGCGCGCTTCGCGCGGTGAAATGTCGAAACACTGAAATCTTGAAAGCAAGGAGGTTCATCATGGCAACTATGAAAGCGGTCCGCGTCCACACTTACGGCGGCGCGGAAAAAATGATACCGGAAGAGGTGAAGCGGCCGGTTATTGGTGATGACGAACTGCTGGTCCGGGTCCATGCCGCGGGCGTCAACCCAGTGGACTGGAAGGTGCGGGAGGGATATCTGCATGATTTCCTGGGGCTGCGGCTGCCCTTCATTCCGGGCTACGACCTCTCCGGGGTGGTGGAGGAGACAGGGGCGGCGGTGGAGGATTTCCAGCCCGGCGACCCGGTTTTCGCCCTGCTCAACCTGTCCAGGCCCGGCGCCTATGCCGAGTACGCGGTGGTCAAGGACGCCGAGGCGGTAAGCAAACCCGACTCTCTGAACCACGCCCAAGCCGCGGCGGTGCCTTTAGCCGCCCTCACCGCCTGGCAGTGTCTATTCGACATGGCCGGGCTGCAATCCGGCCAGAAGGTGCTCATCCACGCCGCGGCCGGCGGGGTCGGCCATTTCGCCGTGCAGCTCGCCCGCTGGGTTGGGGCCCATGTGATCGCTACCGCCTCGGCCGCCAATCTGGATTTTCTGCGGCGAATCGGCGCCCATCAGGTGATCGATTACCACACGGTCCGCTTCGAGAAATTGACCGGCGAGGTCGATGTGGTGCTTGATCTCCTGAGCGGCGAGACCCGGGAACGCTCCTGGCCCCTGCTCAGAAAACACGGTATACTGGTCACCACCCTGCCGCCCGAGCCGGAGGCCGAGGTGCTGGCCCGCTACCAGGTACGGGGTGCGGCCATGCTGGTTAAACCCGACAGCCTGCAGCTCGGGGAAATCGCCCAGCTCATCGACAGCGGCCGGCTGCGGCCGGAGGTGAAAGCCTTTCCCTTCGCCCAGTTCCGCGAGGCCAATCAGCAGAGCCAGACCGGTCATGTCCGCGGCAAACTGGTGCTGGTCGTCAGAGAATAGGCGGAAGACAACCACCTCTGCTCGGCAGGAGCTGATATAGACATTTTCTACTGAACGATATCCCGGATGGAGACAAAAACCGCTCCAGCGTTGCGCATCTCGGTTTCCGCCCGCAGGCCGTCGCCGGGCCGCAGGTCAACCGCTCGAATCGCCTCCTGGATTACCACCACCTCGTAGCCCAGCTTTAAAGCATCAAGCACGCTGTTTTTCACGCAGTAATCGGTGGCCAGCCCGCCCACCAGCAGCCGGCTGATGCCTTTTAGCCGGCACAGGGCGTCCAGCTCGGTTTCCCCGAAGGCGGAATAGCTGTCCCGCTCAGGCTTGGTGGCCTTGGAGATGATGACAACCTGCTCCGGCAGGGCAAGGGCCGGGGCAAAGCGGGCGCCCGGGCTGCCTGCCAGGCAATGAACCGGCCAGATGCCGCCCTGTCCGGTGAACGAGCAGTGGCCGGCCGGATGCCAGTCGCGGCTGGCAAAAACCGGCAGATCCTTTTCCGTTAAAAACGTAATGCAGCGGTTCAACGGTGTGATGACCGCATCCCCATCCGGCACGGCCAAGGCCCCGCCGGGCAGGAAATCGTTCTGCACATCAATGACCAGCAGTCCGTCATGTTCCGTGATGTCAAGGCGCTGTGTCATCTGTTCCCTCCTTTTCCTGCACCCATGGTTCCGCATCCTGGCCCCGGGCCCGGCTGATGAGCTGCTGCTTGAGGTCCCACAGGCGCGGACTGACTGAGACATGATAGATATGGGGGTTGACGAAGCGCCGCACCCCCGGGTCCAGCCGCTCGATATCCAGCTGGCGCAGGGCGCGCATGGCCGCAAGATCCGGCGTCTCCGACACCTGCTTGCCGCAACGCAGCACCTCGACCAGCAGGGGCTCGCAGGCCGTTATCTCCTGCCTGGCCAGCCGCCTCTCCTTGGCGTGGTCAATGGGGTGGCGCAGGACGATTTCCGCCTGGGCCTCGGGCCTCTCATCCTCCAGACAGATCAGGTCAACGGTACCGCAGCCCCGCCGGTCATAAAGCCGCCACACCTGCTTGCTGCCCGGATTGATGGTCTTGGCCGGCGTCTCCGAGATCTTGATGGCGGGCTGCCAGCCCGCCTCACTATCTATGGCCACCAGCTTGTAGACCCCGTCCAGGGCCGGCGCGCCCATGGAGGTGATGAGCCGGGTACCCACCCCGTAAATGAGTCTTTTGGTCAGCTGCTCGGGATCAACGCCGTATCTGGCGCCCTCTTCCCGGATCTGGGTGATGATCTGCCAGATCACCAGCTCGTCCAGTTCGTTGGACAGCACGATCACGGTATCGTTAAAGCCCGCCTGATCCAGCATCTTCGCCGCCTGGATGGCCAGATAGGCCAGGTCCCCGGAATCAAGCCGGATGCCCACCGGCACATGCCCCTTGCGGCGCAGTTCGCTGAAGACCGTGATGGCGTTAGGAATGCCGCTCTCCAGGGTATTGACCGTGTCAACCAGCAGCAGACAGTCATCCGGGTAGACCTCGGCAAAGGCGCGGAAGGCGTCCAGTTCGCTGCCGGTCAGGGCCATGAAGGCCTGCACCATGCTGTGGGCGTGAGTGCCCTTGGGCGGATTGCCCAACACGCAGGAGATGCCGACGTTGGAGGAATAGTCGGCCCCGCCGATCAGGGCGGCGCGCACCCCGGCGTTCGCGCCCATTGCCGGACCGCGGCGCATGCCGAATTCGAGCACCATCCGTCCCAGGCCGGCCGCCTGCACCCTGGCCGCCTTGGTGGCGATCAGGGTCTGATAGTTGAGATGGTTGAGCAGGGAGGATTCGAGGATCTGCGCCATGGCCAGCCCCCCCTGCACCATGGTGACCGGCGCGTTGGGATGGACGACCCGGCCCTCGGGCACAGCCCACATGCTGATCTCGTTGAAATTGCCGGACCGGCCGAGCCAATCGAGAAAGTCGTCGCCAAACAGCTGCCGGCCGCCGCGGCCCCGCTGGCTGCGCAGGCAGGCCAGGTCCTGCTCCCGGAAGCGGGCCGCCGCCATCCAGTCGAGCAGCCACTCCAGGCCGGCATTGATGCAGAAGCCCGCCTGGTGCTGACCGTAATCGGGATTTTTACGGAAGAAATGGTCGAAGCGGGCCGGCCGCTCATGCAGGCCCGTACGGAAGTAGAGCTGGGCCATGGTCAGCTGATACAGATCGGTGAATAACATCCCTTCCGCGGTTTTGCGATCCCGCTCCCGCATGATTTTCTCCCCTTTTGTCAATCTTGCTTTCCGAGCCGCCCCGCCATATTGGCAGCCAGCTCCGCCGCCCTGGCGAAATCCTCTGCTCCGGCGGCGCAGTGCGCTTCAACCACCGGCTCGACCAGCTGCCAGCGCTCAGCGCCGGCGGCGGCAAAATCGACGAGCTGCTTGACCCCGCCGCCACTCCAGCCATAGGAACCGAACACCCCCAGCAAACGGTTCTTCATCCGTTTATTATCCAGCAGACTGACCAGATCCTCAATCAAGGGAAAGGGCCGCATGTTGTAGGTGGGGGTGCCAAGGATCAGCCCCCGGTATTTCCAGATATCGCGCACAATATAGGATGGATGGACGTTGACCACGTCATGCACCATAACGCGGCCCACCCCGCAGCGGCCGAGGCTTGCGACAATCGCCTCCATCAGCTGCAGGGTATGTCCGTACATGGAGGCATAGGCGATCACCACCCCCGGCTCGGTCTCATGGCGGCTCCATTTGTCATGTAGGGCAATGAGCTGATCCAAATCCCGGCGCCAGACAGGACCGTGAGTGGAAGCGATACAGTCAATGGCCAGGGTCTTGATCTTTACCAGGGCCTTCTGCAGCATGTCGCTGTACCGGCCGATAACGTTGGAAAAATAACGAAGCATTTCGTTCAGATACTGGTCCCGATCGTCCTGCTGATCGGCAAAAAGGACGCCGTTCAACGCCCCGAAACTGCCGAACGCATCGCCGGAGAAAAGGATTTTTTGCTCCTCCAGATAGGTCATCATGGTCTCCGGCCAATGCACCATGGGCGTCAGGATGAAACGTAGCCGAGCCCCACCCGCATCAAGGACATCATTGTCCGCCACCTTGACGATATTTTCCCGTATGCCGTAAAAACGCTCAAGGAAATCCAGGGTTTTCACGTTGCCCACAATGCGCATCTCAGGGTAGTGCGTGCGCAGCCAGGGAATGGCGCCGGAATGATCCGGTTCCATATGGTTGATGACCAGATAATCAATCTTGTTCCCCGGACCGAGCAGCTCGGCGATGCGCCGGAAATGGTCCTCCTGGGTAAGGGCCTTGACCGAATCGATCAGGACATTCTTTTCCGCCCGGACAAGAAAGGCATTATAGGAAATGCCGTGATCCAGGGGCCACAGGTTTTCAAACCGCTGGGTTTCCCGGTCATTCACCCCAACCCAGAAAACATTGCCGGTAACTGCCATGACCTGATCCATTTGCCTTTTCCTCTCCTCCCCTTCCCCGCCGCGGAACCAGAGGGTGGGACAATTTGCCGCATGGGCGCCGGCTTTTCTTTTGCAGTTCTAAAATGAGAAATGAAGTTCAATATACATGCCACGACAATAAACCCTGCTGCCCTTATTGCCCCATGAAATGCCCTGCCATGAACGGATGAACCATGCGCAATCACTGCTCAGCCTGCCCCATTTCCAATCCGCGGCCCGCGATCCGGAAGACGCAATCCAATCTCTCTGTCCTGCGGCAAGCGACATTGTCCGATGACGCAAGACAGCAGGGCCGACTCACCTTGCCGGGTTCGATGCCGTCTCCGGCCTACGGACTCCTCCGAGGCATAACCTCAGCCGGAGAGGAACCAGGCAAAACAATACGGTGCGACAATTTGCCACATTGCATTGCCTCTTAGGCAAAGCATACAATAGGCTCGAAAGGCAACGATAACTATTATCCATTTACTCTTGCAAGAGGACGACCCCTAACTGCTTTATTTTTAAACTTTAACCAAGGAGTTACACCATGAAAAAACTGTTTTCAACACTGACATTCGGCATCCTGGCACTTTCCGCACCGCTCGGCAGCATGGCCGGCACCCTTGACATCGGCGAGAAGACCCATCTCGTCTTCATGAGGGAAGAGGAAAAACTGGCGCGGGATGTTTATCTCACCCTGAATGGGAGCTATCCGGAATCGAAGACCTTCTGGAATATCGGCGACGGTTCCGAACAGACCCATACCGATACGGTGCGTGACATGCTCGCCACCTATGGCATCGAAGATCCCAACCCGGACGCCAACAACCTGCCGGACAGCATCGGCGTGTTCACCGGCGCCGACTATGGCTGGTATTTTACCGAGAAATTCTCCTTGCTGGTCAGCTGGGGGTCGCAGAGTCTGCTTGATGCCTGGTACGTTGGCGCCTTTATCGAGGAGCTCGACATGATTGACATCATCGGCTGCCCCAAGGTCATTGTTGAAACCGACCCCAACATTGATGCCGGGGAATGCGGCATGGATTATACGGACGAGAACCGGCTGAAGACCATGTACGGCCATCTGGTGGCCGGTTCCGAGGATCATCTCCGGGCCTATGTGAAGAATATCGAACAGGTCATTGGTGAAGGAAATTATGTGGCGCAGGTGCTGCCCCAGGAACAGGTGGACGCCATCCTGGGCCGCTAAAAAATCGGCTTGCTGCAACAAAAAAAGGGGCTACGGCATAAAACCGTAGCCCCTTGAATTTTCTGGTCGGGGCGAGAGGATTCGAACCTCCGACCTCCTGCTCCCAAGATAGCAAGATCTCAGGAGATTTTTCCTGCTAACCATATAAAATTATAACGTATTTCAAGGATGCCCTTCTGTTTTGTTTTTGAAAAATGCAGTGCATGATGTGCAATAATATCGGCATGTTGTGCATGCTGTCGGCTGGTGAGGGGGTCAAACAGGGGGCACAGGATCTTAATTTGCTTTAGGTAATTCTAAATATACCGCTTACCGAGTCTCAAGGCGGTGTCATTCCCGCAATGCTGTTGAGCGGGAATCCAGTATTTTTGCTTGATGCCCGATAAAAACATTCGGGCATGACGATAACGATAAATGGTACTTTTGAAATTTCTAAGCCCCTTAACAGTTTATTGATTTTCCATCCTTCTCCCCTCTCAAAAGTCAAGAGCTTTTTAGATGTTGACGGAAACCCTTTGGTGGCTAATAATGTTTGATGAACTCGTAAAAAGTCGGCGACAAAGCCCGGATGGCTAAGTAACAAAATTCGATATACAAGGCGTAGTGTATTTTTGAGAGTGAGGCTATACATGTGGTATGCCGAACGAACAAAAATGCGCTACAACGCAGTAGA
>JACRCD010000055.1 GCA_016219175.1 Deltaproteobacteria bacterium
CCTCACCACCTTCAGCATCTCAAACGACATTGCCAAGTACTTCGCCATCATCCCGGCCGCCCTTCTTTCCATCTACCCGCAACTCGCGGCCTTAAACGTCATGCACCTGGCCAGTCCCCACAGCGCCATCCTGTCGGCGGTCATCTTCAACGCCGTCATCATTCCGTTTTTGGTGCCGCTGGCGCTGAAGGGTACCAGGTTCCGCCCCATGCCGGCCGAGAGGCTGCTGATCTTTAACCTGCTCATCTACGGGGCGGGCGGCATCATTGTCCCCTTTATCGGCATCAAGGCCATTGACCTGTGCATCACCCTGCTTGTATCCTAATATTGCTCTCCGGAGACATCATGCCATGAAAGACATCAAACCCGCCATTCTCCTGCTCACCCTGTTCACCGTCATCTGCGGCGGACTTTACCCAGCCGTTGTCACTGGCCTGGCCCAAACCTTTTTCCCGGAGCAGGCCCATGGCAGCTTCATCAAAGATCAAACCGGCAGGGTGGCTGGCTCGGAGCTCATCGGCCAACCCTTCTCCACTCCGGAGTACTTCTGGCCCCGGCCCTCGGCCACCGGCGAGTTCGCTTACAACCCGCTTGCCTCAAGCGGCTCCAACGCCGGGCCCACCAATCCCGCTTACCTGAAGACGGTTGGTGAACGGCTGCACGTGCTGCGCGAGGCCGGGCTGAGCGCGCCGCTTGCCGCCGACCTGGCGCAGGCCTCGGCCAGCGGACTCGATCCCCATATCAGCCCGGCCGCGGCGCAGGCCCAGATTCCCCGGATCGCCCGGGCCCGGGGGTTAAACGAGGAAGTAGTGGCAACCGCGGTCACCTCGCGCATTGAAGGCAAGCAGCTTGGTTTTCTCGGGGCGGAACGGGTAAATGTGCTTGCCTTGAACCTGCAGTTGGATACAATGAGCCCATGACCACCATGGAAAACGATAACCGGCCTTCTCCCGAGGCCATGCTGAGGCTGGCCAAGGCCGAAGAGGCCGAGGCCGGCCGGGGCCGGCTGAAACTGTTTCTGGGTTACGCCCCCGGAGTCGGCAAAACCTACACCATGCTGGAGGTCGCCCGCCAGCACAAGCGTGACGGCCGGGACGTGGTGGCGGCCTATGTGGAATCCCATGGCCGCTATGAGACTGATGCCCTGCTTGAAGGACTGGAGGTCATTGCCAAAACCCTCATCGACTATCAGGGGGTAAAGCTGCCGGAACTCAATATCGATGCGGTCCTGGCCAGAAAGCCGCAGGTCGCCCTGGTGGATGAACTGGCCCACACCAATGTGCCCGGCTCCCGGCATGAAAAACGCTGGCAGGACATTGAGGAGATTCTGGCCGCGGGCATCGACGTTTACACCACTGTCAATATCCAGCATTTTGAGAGTTTAAACGATGTGGTGGCCCAGATCACCGGCGTAACCGTCCGGGAAACCGTGCCCGACCGTCTGCTGGATCTGGCCGCGGAAATCCGCCTGGTGGATATCCCGCCGGAAGATCTGCTGCAGCGTTTGCGGGAAGGCAAGGTCTACATCCCGGAACAGATCGCCCGGGCCACGGAAAATTTCTTCAGGGACGGCAACCTGATCGCCTTGCGCGAACTCTCCCTGCGCCGGGCCGCGGAACGGGTGGACGTCGAGATGCTTTCCTACATGGAAACCCGCGCCATTCCAGGTCCCTGGCCGGTGGCCGAGCGCCTCCTCGTCTGTGTCAGCGGCAGCCCGTTCGGGGAAAAACTTATCCGCACCACCCGCCGCCTGGCCAATACTCTGAAAGCCCAATGGTTTGCGGTCTACATCGAAACCCCGGGCAGCGGCAAATACCTGCAGGAAAACAGGGAGCGGGTCTGGCGTGATCTGCGCCTGGCTGAAAGTCTCGGCGCCCAGGTCGCCACCCTGACAGCCACCTCGGTAGCCGGGGCCGCGGTGGACTATGCCGTCAGACACAACGTCACCAGAATCGTGGTGGGCAAGCCGGACAGATCGCGCTGGCGAAATTTTCTCCGCCCCCCCCTGGTCGACGAGATCATCGGGCTGAGCGGGCCGATTGATGTCCATGTCGTCAGCATTGCCCACAAACAGGGGATCAAAACCGCCCGCGCCATGGCCAGGCAGCGCCCTTTCCCATGGACCGGCTATGTGGAGAGTTTTTTTCTGGTGGCCGGGGCATCGCTTGCCTGCAAACTCCTCCAGCCGTTTCTCGCCCAGACCAACATGATCATGATCTACCTGCTGGCCGTGGTGGCGGCCTCGATCCGGCTCGAACAACGGCCGGCGCTTCTCAGCGCCTTGCTGGGGGTGCTCGCCTTTGACTTTTTCTTCGTCCCCCCTTTCCTGAGTTTCGCCGTGGCCGATACGGAGTATCTGATCACCTTTCTGGCGCTTTTCACGGTGGGGATCGTCATCAGCACCTTGATGGCCAAGGTGCGGGAACGGGCCGAGGCCGTGCGTACCCGGGAAGTACAGACCGATAGCCTCTATTGCCTGAGCCGGGACCTGGCCGCCGCGGCCAGGATGGAAGAGGTCCTGGCTGCCGTGATCCGCAACAGCACGGAGACCATGAATGCCCGGACCGTTGTTCTGCTGCCGGAGGGGGAACACCTGGAGATAAAAGACGCAAGCCAGGGCCTGACCCTTGACATGAAGGAATGCGCCGTGGCCGACTGGGCCTTCCGCAACCGGCAGGCCGCCGGACATGGCACGGAGACCCTCAACTCGGCTTCCCTTCTTTACCTTCCCCTGCGGATCTCCGGCGACGTGCTGGGGACGCTGGGGGTCAGTCTGGCCAACGAGACCGGGTACCGGGACTCGCAGACCCGCCGCCTGCTCGAGGCCTTTGCCACCCAGACCGCCATGGCCATGGAACGGATCCAGCTTTCCCGCCAGGCGGAGCAGGCCAACATCCTGAAGGCCAGGGAGAATCTCGAACGGGCTCTGCTCAACTCCATTTCCCACGATCTGCGTTCTCCGCTGGTGTCAATCGCCGGGGCGCTGAGCGCCCTGCGGGACACGGCACAGCAGCGCAACGACCAGGCCCGGCGCGAACTCCTCGATACCGCCTGGGAGGAGGCCGGACGGCTGAACCGCTTTGTCACCAATCTGCTCGACATGACCAGGCTTGAGGCTGGCGAGCTGCTGCTGAAGAAAGAAGCGTGCGATGTCCAGGACCTGGTGGGCTGCGCCCTGGCAGCCCTTGACCAGCGCCTGGAAAAAAGGCGGGTGGATGTTTCCTTGCCGGCGGGGCTGCCCCTGGTCACCATGGACCTGGTGCTCATGACCCAGGTTCTGGTTAATCTGCTTGACAACGCCCTGAAATACGCCCCTCCACAGCACCCCATCGAGATCAGCGCCCATACGGACGAAAAATCCCTGATCATTGAGGTGGCGGACCACGGTCCGGGCATTCCCGATCATGACCTGAAGAGGATCTTTGACAAATTCTACCGGATCCCGGTTCCGGAAGGCGCGGGGGGAACCGGCCTGGGTCTTTCCATCTGCAAGGGGATCGTCGAGGCCCATGGCGGAACCATTCGGGCCGATAACCGCGGCGGAGGCGGAATACGTATCACCATGCGCCTGCCTCTGCCCGAGGAGACCGGAAGATAGTGCAAGATAACAAACTGCCCCGCCTGCTCATTGTCGATGACGAACTCCCCATCCAGCGCTTCCTGCATACCGCCCTCGACACCGGGGAATTCTCACTGCACCGGGCGGAAACCGGCCATGCCGCGCTGGCGGCAACGGTCAGCGTGCGGCCGGACCTGATCCTGCTCGATCTCGGCCTGCCTGACATGGATGGCGTCAAGGTTATCGAGCGGGTGCGCGAATGGTCGCAGGTGCCCATCATCGTCCTCTCCGTGCGGGACCGGGAAGACGACAAGGTCAAGGCCCTGGATGCCGGAGCGGATGATTACCTGACCAAGCCGTTCGGAGTCGGGGAGCTGCTGGCCCGGATCCGGGTTGCCCTGCGGCGTTCATTGCAGCAGACCCCGGAACCGGTGTACATCATTGATGAGCTGGAAATCGATCTTGCCCGGCGCCGGCTGCTGGTCCGGGGCGAGGAGGTGCAGCTGACCCCAACGGAATATGACCTGCTCCGGCTCCTGGTGATCCATGCCGGCAAGGTGCTGACCCATCGCCAGATCCTCAAGCAGATCTGGGGCGCCGGCTACCTGGACCAACCTCACATCCTGCGGGTGAACATCAGCAATCTGCGGCATAAGATCGAAAAGGATTCCTCCCGGCCCCGTTATATTTTGACGGAGGCGGGAGTGGGCTACCGGCTCAAAGCGGAGTATTAGGATTGCCGCAAACCGTTACAGCGGAAACTCCATGATAAACTCCGTCCCTCCCCCAACCTCGCTGGCCACGGAGATGATGCCATGGTGATTATTAATGATGTTCCTGACTATGGCCAGCCCCAGCCCCGTGCCCCTGTTCTTGCTGGTCACAAAGGGGTGGAAGATCTGCGCCATCACCTCCTCCGTCATGCCGTGTCCGGTATCGGCGATTGACAGAAAGACCTTGTTTCTGTCAATCGACATGCCGGTGGTCACGAATATCACCCCGCCGTCTTCCATGGCCTGCATGCCGTTTACCAGGATATTCATGCAGGCCTGGTACAGCTGGTCAAAATCTCCCTGAATCATGGGCAGGGACTGATCAAAGTTACATTTCACCTCGATTTTCCGCTGGGTAAATTCCGGGGCCATGAACCCGGTGACCTTGGCTACTACCTCGTTCAGGCTCACATCCTTGAATTCCGGCTGCTGGGGCCGGGCGAAATCCAAAAATTCCCTGACTATGCTGTCCAGGCGGGTTGTTTCCTCAACAATAATCTTGGCGAGATGCGCATTTTCAGGGGCTATTTTCACCACCCTTTTGCCCAATATCTCCGCGGTGCTCCTGATAATGCCCAGTGGGTTTTTGATCTCATGAGAGACCGAGGCCACCATTTTACCGAGTGAGGCCAGTCTTTCCGACTGGTTCAGCTTCACCTCCAGCTTGCGGCGCTCCTCCCCCCTGGCCTCAATGATCCGGTCAGCCCTGGCCACGATAAATCGCAGGGCCAGAAACAGACCGCACATGATGAAAAAAGAGGTAAAAATAATCCAGGCCTGCAGATGAATAAGCGCCTCCAGATCCCCGGTCAGGTCCTGGACGATCTCAATGACGCCCATGACATCCCGGGTGGGGCTGAAGGGTTTTTCCTTGCGCAGGGGGATGAAGGTGCGCAACTGACAGGAAATTTCCGCCATGCCCGGCAGGAGATTCAGCAACGACCCCTGCAAGCGCAGCACCGAGACATTCTCCCCGTTTAAGGCCCTTTCATATTCCTCCTTGCCCAGATCCTTGGCCCCGACCAGTTCGCTGATGGTGCTGTAGGAGACCTGGTTTTCCTTCTTGGAAAAGATGGTGACGGAATGAACATTCATGCCGTGGGTAGCGCTGCGCACGACCTTGTCAAGCTGCTTGAACTGGCGGGGGTCCTCCACGGCAATCTGCCTGTTCTGCAGGGCAAGGGGCAGGACGAACTGCTGGAATATCTGGTGGCTGACATTCTCCGCCAGCACGAGATTGTAGGCCTCGCTGCGCTCCAGCAGAACATTTTTCGTATAATTGGATATCAGCAGGGCCAGAACCAGCGAGGTGACAAGAATGACCGCCAGGCTGGTAAAGGAAAAAAACTTGACCAGCATGAAGGGTTTTAGGTTGGCGATATCCCTGGCCACTCTATTTTCCATGACACACCCCGCATCGTTTACAGCTTGTTGTAACGCAGACCGGAGTTACCCTGCCGGCCTGAGCTCTCCGGTATTCCGCCCACAGATAATCACGCCGGATGCCGTGGTCGATTACCTCCCAGGGGAAAATTTCATGCCGGCCCCGTTCCCTGATGTATTCTTCCGGTATTATCCCGTGTTCCCGGAAAAGCTGTCGCCAATTTCTAGACGCGGTGGCCAGCGGGAAAAGCATTTCACCCACTCGCCTGTCCCCCCTGGCCAAAACCGCCTGAAAAAAGGCGTTGTCCGGATTATCGACATTTAATTTAATATTAGCCTGGCCGGCAAATTGCTTGCGCAGAAAGCTGATTTTTTCCTTGAGCACGGCCACCCCGGCAAAGGCAGAGTATTGAAATGGCGTCCAGGCCTTGGGCACAAATGAATTAAGACTTACCGTCAGGGTGGCGAGCCTGCCCCGCGCCCGGCCCACCGCGCCGATCCGCTCCCGGATCTTAAAAGTCAGGGCGGCCAGTTCCTGTAAATCCTCCTCTGTTTCCGTGGGCAGACCGATCATGAAATAGAGTTTCAAATTTGTCACCCCGGCCCGCACCAGCTCTTCCGCTGCCCAAAGCAAATCCTCCTCGCCGAGCCCCTTGTTGATCACCCGTCTCAGCCTGGCGGACCCCCCATCAGGGGCAATGGCCGCGGTTTTCAGCCCGCTGGCCTTGAGAAGCGACAACAGTTCGGGCCCTATGGCATCAGCCCGCAGGGACGAAAAGGACAGCTGGCAGGAAGAGTCGAGGAGCGCATCGGCAATGCGTGCCAGATCCTCTGTTTTCGCCATCTCCATGCCGAGCAGACCGACCCTTTTTGTGCTCTCTCCCTTTTCCCCCAGGGCCCGGATGATAGCGTCCCCTGGCCAGAGGCGGGGCGGCCGGTAAACAAAACCCGCCGCGCAGAAACGGCAGCCCCTGCTGCAGCCGCGGCCAAGTTCCGTCAAAAAAAGATCGGCAAATTCCGTATCCGCGGTCAGCAGTCGCGAATGGCCAGCCACCGCCGTCTGTTTCAGGGTAGCTTTGCCAACCGGGTTGGGCGCCTCAAAAAGGGCCTCGATCCCGGTGATCCTGTTCCCCTCATAGTGTATCTCGTAAAACCCGGGAACATAACAGGCCTGTTCAAGGCGGGCCATTTCCAGCAGCAGCTGGCGCCGTGACGGAAAACCCTCTTGAAAATGGACCAGGAGCCGGTTCAGAATCGCGGGCAGGGCTGATTCGGCTTCGCCCAGCACGAACATGTCGAAATAGGGGGCAAGCGGTTCCGGGTTGATGAAAGTCGCCACTCCCCCGCCCACTACCAGCGGCGCGCCGGGGCCTATACCCGCCTGCGCCCCCCGCTTGGCCGCAAAAGGTTCGATACCCGCGCCGGCAAGCATGGCGACCAGATTGACATAGTCCTGTTCAAAGCTTACCGCACAAAAAACGATGGGAAAATCAAGCAGGGGCCGGGAGGATTCAACAGAGCGGGGAGAGAGTGGGGTGTCGGGCAGAAAAACCCGTTCACAGACGAAATCGGCCTGATCATTGATCAGTCCATAGACGAGCTGCATGCCCAGATTGGACATGCCGAGCTTGTAGGTATTGGGAAACAGCAGAGCGACCGGCAGCTTTCCCGTCCATTTTTTCCGAACGGCGCCCGTTTCGCTTAATCTTGTCGTTTTTATGAGTTGTTTGCTCGCAGCCCTCAATTCTCGTTGCGCCGGATAAAGGTGGGCTCATCCAGGGCATCTTCATCAAAAATATTGATGGTGGTAAAAGGCTTGCGCCGGGTATCGGACATATTGCCGCCATTTGGCGACCCATTTGCCATCCTGCGCTCCGACCCAAACGGCAGGGTCTGGCTGGCCGCTTTCCCTTCAGGCTTTTTCAACAAGGGGGTTACCTTATCGGGCAGGGGCTCAAGCTCCTCGGCCACCCGAATGCCCGTGGCGACAACGGTGACGCGCAGTTCCTCACCCAGGGAGTCATCAAAAATAACGCCCAGGATGATGTTGGCGTCATCGTGCACCTCTTCATAAATTTTACTGGTGGCCTCGGTCACCTCCGCCATGGTCAGGGTATCTTCCCTGGCGGATATATTGACCAGTACGCCTTTGGCGCCGTCTATGCTGATGTCCTGCAGAAGCGGACTGGCAATGGCCATATTGACGGCCTCGACCGCCCTGTTTTCGCCGACACCGACCCCGGCGCCCATCAGGGCCGGGCCCATTTCATTCATGACCGTGCAAACATCGGCAAAATCCGGGTTGATGTAACCCGGGAGATTGATCAGATCGGTAATACCTTTCACGGCCTGCACCAGCACATTGTCGGCCATCTTCATGCCGTCAAGAAACCTGGTTTTTTTCTGGGTCAGGGAAAGAATACGGTCATTGGGGATGGTGATGATGGTGTCCACATGTTTTTTAAGCTGTTCCCAGCCGATCTCGGCATTCTTCATTCTCGCCTTGCCTTCGAAAACAAAAGGCTTGGTCACCACAGCCACGGTCAAGGCGCCGAGCTCCTTGCTCACCTTGGCCACCACCGGGGCGGCCCCGGTGCCGGTGCCGCCGCCAAGTCCGGCGGTAATAAACACCATATCGCTGCCCTTCAGGCACTTTCTGATCTCTTCTATGCTTTCCTCGGCGGATTCCTTACCCTTTTCGGGATTGGCGCCGGCGCCGAAACCCTTGCTCACCGTGGGGCCAAGCTGCAGGCGGACATCCGCCTTGGAATGCTCCAGAACCTGCAGGTCGGTATTGGCCGCGATAAATTCCACACCCTGGAGTTTGCTCTCCACCATGGTATTCACCGCGTTTCCCCCGCCGCCGCCAATACCGAAGACCCTGATCTTAACCCGTGATGTGTCTTCCGCCATTTTAAACTCCATACTTGCCCCCTTCTCCCGATGAATCTCGCGCCCTGCTTTAGATTACTGAAATTCATCAAATATTTTACTACTAAACCCGCAATTATTCTACATTATTTTTCCGAATAATCCTTTTATTTTCCTGGCCAGGCCGCCGATCCCCTTGCTGCCTCCATCACGGTAGCCTCTTTCCGATTCGCTTTTCATGCCGTAGATCACGAGTCCGACTCCCGTGGCGCATTGCGGGGTATCGACGATATCGGTGACGCCGCCGATATTTCGCGGGTAACCGATGCGGACCGGCAGATCAAAAATCTGCTCGGCCAGATCCTGAATATGGGTCAGCATCGAGGTGCCTCCGGTCAAGACCAGCCCCGCATTGACCAGCTGCTTCACCCCGGAGTTGGCCAGTTCATGATTAATAAGGGTCAGCATCTCCTCCACCCGGGGTTCAAGAATTTCACCCATGACCCGCTGCGAGAGCTTTCTTGATTTCCTGCCGCCCACGCTGGGCACCTCGATGGCCTGATCCTTGTCGATCATGGACGAAATGGCGCAGCCGTATTTTTCCTTGAGCAGTTCGGCCGCCTTCAGGGGGGTGCGCAGCCCGATGGACAGATCGTTGGTCAGATTGTTGCCGCCGATACCCAACACAAAGGTGCGCTGAATGCAATTTTCCGCGAATACCGCCAGATCGGAGGTGCCGCCGCCGATATCGATCAGGGCCACGCCAAGCTCTCGCTCTTCCGGAGTCAATACCGCCTCGGCCGAGGCGATCGGCTCAAGCACCACATCATCGACCTCAAGTCCGGCCCGGTTGCAGCATTTGATGATATTGTGCACCGCGGTTACCGAGCCGGTGACGATATGCACCTTGGCCTCAAGACGCACGCCGGTCATGCCGAGAGGGTCCTGGATGCCGCCCTGTCCGTCCACCTTGAACTCCTGGGGCAGGACATGGATGACCTCCTGATCCTGGCCAAGCGGAATGGCCTTGGCGTTTTCAACAACCTTGTCGATCTCCTCCTGCCGGATTTCCCGATTTTTGACGGCAATGACGCCATCGCTGTTCTGGCCGGTTACATGGCTGCCCGCGATGCCGACATACACCGAGGTGATATTGCAGCCGGCCATCATTTCCGCTTCCGCTACCGCTTTTCTTATGGAGTTGACCGTGCTTTCGATATTGACAACCACCCCTTTCCGCAAGCCGATTGAGGGATGGGTACCGACGCCGATGATGTCCACCGTGTTATCGACCACCTCTCCCACCACGGCGCAGATCTTTGTAGTGCCTATATCCAGGCCGACAATCAACACACCTCTTTCCTGATTTGCCATATCCTTCCTCAATGCCCTGCCTTATACTCACTCATTCGCACCAGAACCCTCTCACGTCTGGCCGCGCCTTCCGCGATGTCGTCCGGCATGTAATTCATGTCTATTGATGCGGCCAAGTTAAACTTTTCTCTGCGATAGAGCCAGGAAAGCACCGTGCTCAATCGCTGGTATTTGGTCTTCATCTCGCCCTTGCCCAGGGAAATGGGAAAGGCGTGATCCGCCATGAAGAGCACCAGCCCTCCCTCCGCGGTCACATGGATCTCCGAGATATTCTGCTTGGGCAGGGATACGGTTCCTTTTTCCGCCAGGGTAATGAAATGGAGCGCTTCCGTCAGCCTCTCCTCCTCCTTGCCCCCTGACTCCGCCGTCAGTTCCACGCCCGTGATCACCGGAAAATCCCGATCATCGGCAGGAAGCACCTCGGCAAAAACCACCCCGCTTTTATCGACATAATGCAGACCGTTCTTCTTGCTCACCAGGGCAAAGGGTTTTCTCTCGCTAACGGTAATGGTGAGCTTATTGGGCCAATTCCTGCTGATGGCGGCCGTGGCGATCCAGCTCTGACTTTCAAGTTTTTTGCAGATGCGCCCGCCGCGCACGGCCCACAGGTTTGTTTTCACATCCAGACCGCTCCAGGACAGGATCTGATTCGGGGTCGTTCTCTTGCAGCCGTTCACCACCACCTCTTCAATCTGAAAAAACACCGACCGGCTCAGCCCTTCGTACACCACGAGGGAGACAACGAACAGCAAAATGGCCGCGGCAAAGGTCAAGCCGGCCACCTTCAGCGATTTCTCGCTTAACCAGTTCTTTTTACGGGCCGGATAAGCCCTTATGCTTTTTTTCCCTTTTTTCATGGCAACCCCAGAATTTTCACTTCCGGCTCAAGTTTTATTCCGGATTTTCTTTGTACTGTCTCCTGAACAACCCGCATCAACTCCAGGATATCCCGGGCCGTGGCCGTGCCGGTATTGACGATAAAGTTTGCATGCACCGGAGAAACCATGGCCCCGCCGATGGACCTGCCCTTGAGTCCCGCCTCGTCGATCAGCTGCCCCGCGGTTTTTGGCCCCGGCGGATTCTTGAAAAACGATCCGGCGTTTGCCACATGCCGGGGCTGGGATCTCTTGCGGCGTTCCCGCAGTTCGCCGCACCTTTTTTTTATGCTTGCCGGATCGTCCTTTGGCAGACGGAAAAAACCTTCCAGCACGATTTGGCCAGGCTTCTCACCCCAGCTCCGGTAAGAAAAATGCATCTCTTCAACCCTCCTGGCGCGGAGAGTGCCTTTTTCATCCATGATACTGACCGCGGCCAGGACATCCTTCATTTCCTGCTGCCAGGCCCCGGCATTCATGACAATGGCTCCGCCGATGCTGCCCGGAATGCCCGCGGCGAATTCCAGGCCGCCGAGTCCTTTCCTTATCGTCCAGTTGACCAGCCTGGCCAGGCCGCATCCGGCCTCAACCCTGACCAGGGCCGAATTATCGCTCTCCCCGATCTGCTCGATTGCGGCAAAGTCGCGATCGAGAATGATCACCGCTCCCGCCACCCCCTGGTCCCCAATCACGACATTGCTGCCGCGCCCCAGCATGGTCCACGGGACCTCTATTTTGCGCAACCCCTGAATGAGCAGCGACAGCTCATGGATTCTTCTGGGGAAGACCAGCAGATCAGCCTTTCCCCCCACCTTAAATGTCG
The DNA here is from genome assembly GCA_016219175.1 of Deltaproteobacteria bacterium. Lineage (GTDB taxonomy): Bacteria > Desulfobacterota > Desulfobulbia > Desulfobulbales > SURF-16 > SURF-16. The sequence continues at coordinate 11,659 of JACRCD010000055.1, forward strand.
TATATCCCGCCAGCGAGGTGTTCCAGCTCACATCGCCGGTCAAAAAATCATCCATCTCCTCCCTGAAAACAGAGGCCCAGGGGACTATCGCGCCCTGCTCACCGCCCACGGGGGTCTTCATCCTCATGCAGCCTTTTGTAAATGCAGCAAAGTCATGCCTGGTTCTTCCCTATGCAAGAAGGGCTAAAAGTTTTTCTCCGGCCCGCAAGATGTCGCCGGCGCCCAGGGAAAGGACAATGTCTCCCTCTTCAAGCATGGGTTGCACCAGCCCCGGCAGATCAGCAACCCGTCCGGCCAGATAGACCTGGCGCTGGCCGTGCTCTTTGATCCCGGCCATGAGGCGCTCCGCGGTCACCCCGGGGATGGGGGTTTCGCTGGCGGCATATATTTCCGTGAGCAGCAGGATATCCGCGTCATGAAAGGCCGTACAGAATTCCTTGAACAGCCCCTGGGTGCGGGAATAGCGATGGGGCTGAAACATGACCAACAGACGGCGGCTCGGCCAGGCCCCGCGGATGGCGGCCAGGGTTGCCTTGATTTCCGTGGGATGATGCCCGTAATCATCAATGATCGTGATGCCTTTGACCTCGCCCTTGATCTGCAGACGGCGCTGCACCCCGCTGAAGGTGGCCAGGGCCCTGGCAATCTTGGCAAAAGGGATCTCAAGCTCCATGGCCACGGCTATTGCCGCCAGACTGTTCAACACATTATGCCGTCCGGGACTGTTGAGCAGTATTTCCCCGAGCACCTCCGGTCCCCGGCAAACCTCAAAGCGGGAGGTCAGCCCGTCGATTTTCAACTGCCGGCCGCTGATATCCGCCTGGGCTGTTAAGCCGTAGGTTATGACTCTTTTTTTGATATGCGGCAGCAGGGAAGAGACATTATCATCATCCAGACAGAGAACCACGGCCCCGTAAAATGGTATTTTATTGATAAACTTCAGGAATACCTCCTTGATGTCATCAATATCGCTGTAGTAATCAAGATGCTCCAGATCAATATTCGTCACGACCTCAATCACCGGGGAAAGCTGCAGAAACGAACCGTCACTTTCGTCCGCCTCGGCCACCAGAAACTCCCCGTCGCCCAGCTTGGCATTGGTGCCCAGACTGTTTACCTTGCCGCCGATCACCACGGTGGGATCCAGACCAGCCTCGGCCAGAATCCAGCCGACCAGGGAGGTGGTCGAGGTCTTGCCGTGGCTGCCTGCTACCGCGATCCCGTACTTTTTGAGACGCATGAGCTCCGCCAGCATCTCAGCCCTGGGAATGACCGGAATAAAGGCCTCACGCGCCGCAAGCACCTCGGGATTGTCTTCCTTGACCGCGGAAGAAATAACCACCACATCGGCGTCACCCACAAAGGAGCCGTCATGGCCTTGGGATATCCGCCCGCCGAGCCCCTGCAACCTTTTGGTGATATCGGTTTGCCGCAGGTCCGAACCACTCACGGTATACCCCAGGTTCAACAGCAGTTCGGCGATACCGCTCATGCCGATACCGCCTATGCCGACAAAATGAATATGTTTTGTTTTTTTATACAAGGCTGTTTGTATCCGGATTATGTTTCAGCAAATCGTGTTGTTGCACTGCTATCCATTTCATGCCTTCAGGCCCATAAGCATCTCGCATTGATCCACAATCGCCGCCGTGGCGCCGGGGCGGGCGAATTTTTTCGAGGCCGCACCCATATCCCGGCGTCTTGCCTCATCATTCAGGAGGGACAAAATTTCCCCGGCCAGCTGTTGTTCCGTCAACTCCTCCTGCCTGAGCATCCTTGCCGCACCCCCGCGCTGCAGATATTCACCGTTTTTCCGCTGATGGTCATCCGCCGCAAAAGGATAGGGGATGAGGATCATCGGCAGGCCAAAGGCGGTAACTTCGGCAAGGGTCGTGGCCCCGGCCCTGGAAACAACCAGATCCGCCCGGCCGTAGAGATCGCCCATATCATCAAAAAAAGACGCCACTTCCGCCTTGATACCGCTTTGCCGGTAAGCGTCCCGCACCATCTGCTCGTCATCCTTGCCAGTCTGATGAATAACAAGGGTATTTTCAGGCAGATCCTTGCGCAGAATGGTCATGGCCCCGGCCATCAAGGTGTTGACCCGGTGCGCTCCCAGACTGCCGCCGAGAACAAGCACCGTCACGCCTGACCCGCTTTCCTTTTTTTGCCCCGCCGCGGCGACAAGCTCACGGCGCAGGGGATTACCGGTCAGCACGCATTTTTTTGCCCCAAAATAGTGCTCACTGCCCGGTATGGAAAGAAATATCCTGTCCACAAATCTGCCCAGTTGCCGATTGGCCATGCCGGGTACGGAATTCTGTTCATGGATACAGGTGGCGATACCCAGCAGCTTCGCCGCCAGCAATACCGGCCCGGTCACGTAACCTCCCACCCCGATTACCAGCCCGGGCCTGAAGTTTCGCATCAGCTTCATGGCCGAAATTGTGGCCAGCGGCGCCTGGAGCAGGGCGAAAACCTTTTGCCGCATGGTCGCGCCCTTGAGCCCCTGACAACTTATTTTGACAGTCTTGAACCGCCGGTTGGCCAGCACCCGTTCATCCGTATGCCGTCCCGTGCCGACAAAAAGCACGTCGCTGCCGGGGTATCTGTCCAAAACAGCCTCGGCCACCGCGATGCCGGGAAACAGATGCCCCCCCGTGCCCCCGCCGCAGACCATCAGTCTAATCGCCCTATCTCCCATAACCCCACGTTGGTCAAACGGTCAGTTCCGCGGCCTTAGGATATCTGTTGTACTCTGACGCCATCTTGATCTCGGCCAGGGTCTCCTGGTAACAATTCGGGCAGAAACCGTAGGAAAAATCCCTCCTGTCTTCATCCTTAGCCGGAACCCACCTTCCGTCCCGCTCGTTTCTCTTACAGCGGCAGCATATTTTTTCCATTTTTTTGGCTCGATTGTTCATTTATTTTTTTCAATTCGGATTTTAGTATCCCTTCCATCGGGACGCGATCACAAGGTACTGCAATTCCTTCAATTTCAGCATTTCACCGCTATTTGGCCAAAGCCAGCACAATCTTCTGGAATTTTTCGCCCCGGTCGGCGTAACTCAGGAACATATCAAAGCTTGCACAGGCTGGGGAAAGCAGCACCGCATCCCCTTCCACGGCCCCACTGGCCGCCATTCGCACTGCCTCCTCCAGACTTTCCGCCATTTCGATACTCGTCAGCCCGGCCAGCGCTGCGGCCATTTTTTCGCGGGCCTCGCCGATCAACACCATCTTCTTCACTTTCGCGCGCACGCTTTCGGCAATGTAGCGGTAATCCCCGCCCTTGTCCCGGCCCCCGGCAATGAGTATCACCGGCTGCGTCATGCCCTCCAGGGCGGACTGCACCGCGCCCACGTTGGTGGCCTTCGAATCGTCATAGTAGCTCACCCCGTCTATTTCAGTCACCCGGAAGAGGCGGTGGGGCGGACGTTTGAATTCGGCCAGTCCCCTGTTTATCGCCTCAACCGGACAGGCCATGATCCGCGCGGCCAGGGTGGCGGCCATGGCATTTTCCCTGTTCGGGGATTCCCGCAGTCCATCTGGCAGCGGGTAGGTTTCCCTGGCGGAGAACATACCTTGCAGGGCAATCTGATTTTCTTCAAAAACAGCCCCGGGATTGCCGTCCAGCTGCTTGCCGAACCACGCTTTTCTAGCAGGTGCGGGAAATTTCGCAAGCCGCTGCGCTATTTCCGGATCATCAGCATTCAAGATGGCCAGGTCATCCGGCATCTGCCAGGCAAATATTTTCATTTTCGAGGCGGCATAGTCGTCGAATGATGCATACCTGTCCAGATGATCCGGGCTGATATTGAGCAACACAGCCACATCCGGCCTGAATTCCCCTGCCGTGTCGAGCTGGTAACTGCTTACCTCCAGAACCGCTATTTCCGCACCCTGCTCCCCCAGCAGGTAATCAGTAAGCGGAGTACCAATGTTCCCCCCCACGAAGACCTTTCTGCCAGCAGCCTGCAGCAATTCACCAATCAGCTTGGTCACTGTGGTTTTGCCGTTTGTGCCGGTCACGGCAACAATTGGAATCTGGAGGTAAGCAGCACCAAGTCCGAGTTCTCCGACAATTTCCACCCCAGCCTGGCGCGCCGCAGCCAGGGGCTCTATTTCGAGCGGGACGCCGGGACTGACCACGATGAGATCCGCCGCCAGAAACGTCTCCCTGCGATGCCCCCCCGTCTCGTAATACACCTGCCATTCCCTGAGCCAAGCCAGTAGTTCCGGATCCATGGCCGACTCAGCGGATTTTTCACTTAAAGACACCTCGCAACCAAGCTGTCGCAAAAACCGAGCCGAGGCAAATCCGGATTTTCCAGAGCCCACCACCAGGGCTTTGCAGGGTTTGCCTGATTCGATCAAGGTCTTGATATTTCCCATGGTCCGGTTACCGAAGTTTTAAGGTTGCCAGGGCCATGAGCCCGAAAATGATGGAAATGATCCAAAAACGCACCACAACCTTCGGCTCCTGCCATCCTTTTTTTTCAAAATGATGATGGAAGGGGGCCATGAGAAAAATCCTTTTCCCACCTGATATCTTGAAATACCCAACCTGGATAATGACGGACAGGGCCTCCATGACAAATACGCCACCCACCAGCACCAGCAGGATCTCCTGTTTGATGATGATCGCCACCACTCCCAGCGCCCCGCCGATGGCCAGTGACCCCACGTCGCCCATGAACACCTGGGCCGGGAAGGTGTTAAACCAGAGAAAACCAAGACTTGCCCCGGCCAGGGCCCCGCAGAAGACCGTCACCTCACCCGCGCCCTGCACATAGGGAATCTGCAGATAGGCGGCAAGCCCTGCGTGCCCGGCCAAATAGGAAAACAGGAGATACACGCCGCTTGTCACCACGGTTGGACCCGTGGCAAGTCCATCCAGTCCGTCAGTCAGATTTACCGCATTCGAGGCGCCGGCCACTACCAGCGCCATAAAAACGATATACAGCCACCCCAGTTCTGGTTTCACATCCTTCAAAAAAGGAAAACTCAGCGAGGTATCAAAACCCGGCTGATTGATTAAAATCCCGCCAATGACCGCGACTCCGGCGATCTGCAGCACCATTTTGCCTCTGGCGCTCAATCCCTTGGAATTTTTCTTTTTTATCTTGCGCCAGTCATCGATACTGCCGATCGCCCCGTACCAAAGGGTCAAGGCGAGTATCAGCCAGACATACGCGTTGGTCAGATCCACCCACAGCAAGGTGGAAATCACGACCGCGGAAATGATGAGCACCCCGCCCATTGTCGGCACCCCGCGCTTGCTGAAGTGCGACTCCGGCCCGTCTTCCCGCACCACCTGCCCCACCTGGTTGCGCTGCACAAGCCTGATAAAATGAGGCCCCACTATCAGCACAATGAGAAAGCCCGTGACAATGGCCCCGATACATCTGAAGGTGATGTAGCGAAATACATTGAACCCGCTGAAAAGGTTATGGAGTGGATAGAGAAGAGAATAAAGCATCTATGTCGCCTGTTACAGCCTCTTGCGCAGTTGTTCGATAATGGTCTCCATGCGCATGCCGCGCGATCCCTTGACCAGAAGCAGATCTCCCTGGGTCAATTCACCGAGCGTAACCAGCCTGACGATAGCTTCTGTTATTTCCTCCTTGCTCTCCGCCTGTTTCACCTGCTTCATGGTCATGCGGGCGTCAAGCGCCCCTTCGACGACCTTGCGCGCAAACTGCCCATAAACAAAAAGGTAGTCAACCCCCTTGCAGGCCGCTGTCTCCCCCAGCCGGCGATGCGCCGCATCACTTTCCTCTCCCAGTTCAAGCATATCACCAAGAATTGCCACGCATTTCCTGTTTTTTTTCATACCCATGAGTGTATCAAGGGCGGCATGCATTGAGGCCGGATTTGCGTTATAGCAGTCATTAACAATCTTCAGTCCGCCGGCTGTTTCAATCTGCAAACGCTTATCATAGGGCTTAAAGGCCATCAGCCCCTGGGCAATCTGTTCCGTTTTAACGCCGGCGGCGTAGGCCATGGCGGCGGCGGCCAGGGCATTGTTGACATTATGCTCGCCCAGACTGCGAAGCTGCAGGCGTACACTTTCGTTGCCGATATGCAGGGTGAAAGCCACCCCTTCCTCACCCAGGTTTTTGATATGGGTCGCCCGCACAAAGGCATGCCGCTCCTGGCCGAAGGTGATTTTTTCCTGACTGCAATTTCTTGCCAGAGCCCTGACCCGCTTATCATCGACATTGACACACAATCTGGCCCATGATTTGCCGCCCTGGAACAATTCGCCCTTGGCCCTGGCCACGCCGTCAATCGAATGCAGCCCCGCCAGATGGGCGCCCTGGATATTGATGATGCAGGCGATATCAGGGTCGGCGATTTCCGTCATCCTGGCGATTTCGCCGGGACGGTTCATGCCCATCTCCAGCACGGCCACGTCATGGTGGGCATTAACCCTCAGCAGGGTGAGAGGCATGCCGATCAGGTTATTGAAGTTTCCCTCGGTTTTTAAGACGTTGTATTCCTCTTTCAGGATGGTGGCGCACATCTCCTTGACCGTTGTCTTCCCCGAACTGCCGGTAATGGCGATCACCTGCAGGTTATTCATCAGCGCCCTGCGGTAGGCGGCAAGATCACCAAGGGCCCGGAGAGGATCCTCCACCAGAACAACAGGGACATGAACATGGAGCTCTTCATCCACCAGGCTCGCCACAATGAGCCCCGCGGCCCCTTTACTGATTGCCTCCTTGACAAACTGACGGCCGTCAAAATGATCCCCGGCCAGGGCAAGAAAGAGATCACCCCGTTCCAGGGTCCGCGTGTCCGTTGAGATGGAACGGAAGCGGGCTTCCGGCGCCCCTGACACAAAACGCCCCCCTGTCGCCAATAATACCTGGCTTAAAGTCCAGACCGGATCCTGCTCCGCGCCAAATCCGGAGCCGCAATCAGTCGACGACCGGCTTATCCCTTGCCGGCAGAACTCTTTTCCCATGCTCCGCATCAGTTCCATTCCCCTTCTCCTTTCTGCTATGCTGCCTGCCTTGCCATATTTAGCTGCTCTTTTGCCTGCTGCCGGTCATCGAAAAACAGTTTTCTGTTGCCGACGATCTGATAGCATTCATGCCCCTTGCCGCTGATCAGAACCACATCGCCTTTCCCGGCCCCGCGAATGGCGATTCTGATGGCCTCTCCCCTTTCCTCGACAATATCATAGCCTTTGCGAAAAGGACCCCGCATGAGCAACTCCCCCTGCACTTTTGACAGTTTTTCTCCCCTTATGCCATCCTCTATCTCTTCCAGAATTCTTTGCGGAGACTCACTGCGAGGGTTATCCGATGTGACAAGCAGCACATCGGCAAAACGGGCCGCAACCGCACCCATCAATGGACGTTTCCCCTTGTCGCGATCCCCTCCGCAGCCGAAAACCACTATTAACCGGGCAGGTTCAAGCGCCCTTAAGGTCAGCAATACATTTTCAAGGGCATCCGGGGTGTGGGCATAGTCAACAAATACCGTGGCCAGCCCTGCTGCCTGACTCTCCGCTTCTCCGTTCACCGTCACTCTTTCCAGCCGGCCGGGAACGCCCCGCACCCTCTCCACCCCCTTGCAGGCGGTTGGCAGATCATAACCGAGGGCCTTGCCGCAACCGATGGCGCCCAACAGATTTTTCAAATTAAACAAGCCCACCAGGGGGCTATTTAAAAGATATTCTTCCTCAGCGGCAACAATTTCCGCCCTGATGCCCTGCAGATCAAACTGAAATTTACGCGAGCGGATCAACCCCTTGCCGATGCCGCAGGTTATCACGGGATGATTGCCCTCCGCCAGGACACGGACCAGTCTGTCGCCCCAGGCCTCACTCTCCCCATCCACCTCGCCCGGGTTGCCGTCAAGCATGACAACCCCCTTGCCATCCCTTTTCAGATGCGAGGCAAAGAGCTTTTCCTTCTGACTGAAATACTCCTCCATGCTGCCGTGGAAATCCAGATGATCCCGGGTGATATTGGTAAAAAGGACCACATCGAACCATACCCCGTTGATTCGTTGCATGGCCAGGGCATGGGATGAGACTTCCATGGCCACATGGGTAATCCCGGCCTGGTGCATCCGCCAAAGGGTCCGCTGCAGCTCAACCGGTTGCGGCGTGGTCAGACTGGCCGGGGATTCGCTCCCTTTATAGCGCACGCTCACCGTGCCGATAATGCCGGGAATGCCGCCTGCGTCGTGAATCATACCCTCCAGCAGATAGGTGCTGGTTGTTTTGCCGTTGGTTCCGGTGACCCCGATCATTTTCATCCGCCGGCAGGGATAATCATAGAAGGCGGCAGCCAGATACCCCAGGGCGCCGCCGGTGTCATCGATCCTCAGCAGAGGGACCGGGCACTCGCCCCCAAAGTCCCGGCTGGCCAGGACGGCAACACAGCCATTGGCCACCGCGTCGGCAATAAACCGATGCCCATCGACAGTGATGCCCGTCACCGCCACAAAGAGCATGCCGGGGCGAACCTGCCGGGAGTCATCGGTTACCCCGCACACCTGGATATTATTCTCCTCCTCGCTGCAGCTGAGCTTTATTTCAACAAAAAGCTCCCTGATCGTCTTCGCCCGCGTCTGGTCCATGGTTTACTGTTTTGCCTCTGCCTTGAGCACGACCAGAGTTCCATCAGGCACTTTGCTGCCCGCTGCCGGATGTTGCATTTTTACGACCCCCGAACCCTCAACAACCACCTTGACATTATAACGCTGCAATTCCTGCAACGCTTTGCGCAGACTCATGCCGCGCACATTGATCATCTTGTCGCCATCTTCTTTTCTTACGGCGGCCCAGTCCGGCCCCAGGTTATTCTTCAAGCGCCAGCGCTGGAATATTTCCTCCCGGGATAACGACTCAGCCTGTTGTTTTCCGCCGTCCTTCTGATGATAAAGCGGTAAAGCGGCTTGCAGCAAGGATTCAGCATGGTGCTTTACCGGGGAAGGCTTGTTCATGTCGAAATGCCCATCATCAACCATGATCAGCAGGACCAGCTCAGGCTTGGAAGCAGGGACCGCGGCCAGGGCCAGGGCATCGCCGCGGGCGACAAAAGCGCTATCGGCCTTTATCTCCGGCTTCTCCGTTTTATTGCCGGTTGCCGCTGTCGCCTCAACCGGCGCCGTCTCCATGCCGGCGTCGGCAGGCAAATCCTTTTGGGGTTGCAGCAGCTCCAGAACGAATGGCCCGTTTGTGGCCTGCGCTCCCTTGCGCAAAACAAAAACAAGGCCCCGGCTCGCGTCTGAGCCGATGACCTTGTTGTCCTGTGCTGGCCATTGCCATTCCTTCTGTTCCCCTGCCTCGGAGAGCGTTGATTTCAGAAAGTGAGGCGTTATCATCTTGCCCCCGTTCACCAGGGAGGCAAATCCGCACAGCATGCCCAACCCCGTATCCTTTCCCCCGTTTTCTCCCGGCAGATCAACAGTGCACTGGCCGAACGTCTCCTTAATGCCGGTGATATCGAACGGTTCATTAATGTTTTTTTCGGTTGCCCATTGCTGTTCCAGCAGGGCCGACACAAGCCAGTCAGAAACATAGGACCCATCCTTAACCTGCACGACCGGAAATTTCCCGGACCCGCCCCTTGCCTTTTTCGTCAGGCGCGGGGCAAGCAGCTTGATATACTCCGGAAGCACATCCGCCCCTGCCATGACGGGCAGCCCTTGCTCATAAAAGGCCGCAACCCTGTAAAGCTGCGACAGCAGCCCGGGGTCAAGCTGGCCGGACAATAACCGGTCTTCCCCGCCGGCACTGCTGGCGGCATGCAAATCCGTTACGGCAAAGGAGGGCAGCTTGCTGTAGGCCAGGATTTCCCCGGCCGAGGCATCCACCAGAAGGGCGCTCACCCCGGTAATGTTTTCCGAGGCAGACTCATGAGCACTTATCTCCTTAAGCATCTCTGTCATTTCCTGCTCCATGAGCATCTGCATTTTTGAATCAAGGGTAAGGACCAGGCCTATTTCTCTGCCGCCGTTCTCGGCAGCCCCCGGTTGACCGGCATTGCTCAGGAGAATATCGTCATAAAGCAGCTCTACGCCCGACAGTCCCCGGCCATCCTTAACCTCGCCGACGATATGTGCCGTGTTGGCCCTATTCGGATAGAAACGTTGCTCCTGCTCATAAAAATAAACCCCTGGAAGTTTCAAGGCCTCAACCGATCTTGCCTTCTCGGGAGAAATATTTTTTACCACCCACTTGAAACTTCTCTGGGCTTTCAGCTCATCAAGGACATTTTTTTCATCCAGTTCCAAGGCCCCGGCCAGGCTGGAAACCGTTTTTTCGATGTCATCGAACTCCAGAGGCTTGACATAAATCGATTCAACCTTGAAACTGATGGCAAGGGCCCTGAGATTGCGGTCATAGATATTTTTCCGGTTTTTCTCTTCTTCCGGCGGCGGAGAGGGGGCCGGTTCTTCCACCTTGGTGACGCCCTCTGTTTCAGGAACGCTTTTGACAAAAAAAAACGAATATCCCCAGGCAAGGGAGATAATAATTCCCAGCAGCACAATAATCTTCAGCCCGCTGATTTTCTTTCCCCTGTTTTCTTCCTTTCCGCCGTACCCGCCCGCCTTGACCCAATGTTTAAAAAATGGGTCTTTATCTCTTTTCATGGCTGAGGAACCCTTACTATCACCCCTCCCCCCAAATCCTTTTCCTCCGGCGCCAAAAAAAGCCTGGCCGAGGCGATGGCCTCGACGCGGTCCTTGTCAAAGAGTTTACCCTTCTGCTTTTCCAGATCCTGATTCGCCTGCAGCAGCGCATGCTTTATCCCCCGCTGCCGGGCCAGATCATCAAATCCACGGCTGATGCTCCAGGAAAACCAGAACCCGCCGGCCATACCGATCGCGGTGGCCACGACGATGATGGCGCCGGACAGTTTCCAGAACCATTTACCCAGAGCCAGCCTCTGGCCTGATCTCTTTTTTGCCAGGCTTCGGCCGGCAACAACCTTATAGCGAGAAGAATATCCGGCAATCATCACTGTTCCCTCACTGACGCCACACGCAGTCTGGCGCTTCTTGATCGCGGGTTGCGCTTGACCTCATCTTCATTTGCGACAACCGCCCTTGAGGTTACCATCTTTAAAGCAGAATTATCGCGAAAAGCCCGTTTCACCAACCGGTCCTCCAAAGAGTGAAATGAAATGATGCAAATCCGCCCTTGTGGCTTAACGATTTCACTCGCACAGGCTAGAATTTTTTCCAGATTATCAAGTTCGTGATTCACGGCAATACGCAGCGCCTGAAAAACCTTTGTTGCGACATGAATCTTTTTGGGCCGAAAGCGGGGTGGCACCGCCTCTTCGACTACTTTCACCAGCTGGTCAGTCGTCAGCAGCGGTTGCTCCTTCCTGAACCCGGCCACATGGGCCGCGATCCTCCTGGCCTGGCGTTCGTCGCCGTAATAGTAGAAAATATCGGCCAATTCCTCCTCGCTGGCATGGTTCAGCAGATCCGCCGCCGTTTCCCCGCCTCGCACATCCATGCGCATATCGAGAGGCTCGGATCCTTGAAAGGAAAAGCCGCGACCGCAGCTCACCCCCAATTGCAGGGAGGAAAGCCCCAGATCAAGAAGCAGTCCGTCAACCCTGGCAATGCCCAGCTCGTTCAACACATCCTTCACCTCGGCAAAATTTCGCCTGACAAATTCAACCCTGCCGCTGTACTTGGCCAGATGAATCCGGGCCAGCTCAAGCGCCTGCTCATCCCAGTCAAATCCCACAACCCGTCCCCCGGGATTGCTTGCCATGAGAATCGCCTCAGTGTGCCCGCCAAGTCCCAGATTACCGTCGACATAGACCCCGCCATCCCGCGGCGTCAGATAATGTATGACCTCAGCCAGCAAGACGGGGAGGTGAAGTTGCTTCATCGGCATTGTTAAAAGAGGCCAAGCTCATGCAGGGTTGCGTCAAAATCATTAAAATCCTGAGGAGTCATGCTGCTTTCCGCCTCCCAGGCATCCTTATCCCATATCTCAAAAAAAGGTCCCATGCCGTTCATGACCACATCTTTTTTCAGATCCAGCTGATTGCGCAAATGCACCGGCAGAAGAATGCGGCCATTCCGGTCTATCTGGCATTCTTCCGAGCCGCCGATCAGATAGCGGATCATCTTCTGGAACTGGGGATCCTTTTTCTCCTTGCTCAGCAGGGTGGCTTCCATTTTTTCCCATTCGGGAAGGGGGTAGATGCGCAGACAGGTACGCCAGGGCGGGGTAATAAGCAGCCGGTCGTCATATTCACGCAGGAGCACATCACGGAATCTGGACGGCACATTCAGCCTTCCTTTCCCGTCCAGCGCATGCTCGGACCTTCCCCTGAAACGGCCCGGCTGATTTTTTGTAACCGTGTCACTCATGCCCCAATCCACCCCTCTACACCTTATTGCCCCACTTTACACCATAGTATGCTATTTATACGAGGCAAAGAACCTGAGTGTCAAGAAAAAATATTTGCTGCTTTCGCAAGACCAATAAGGGGGAGAATCACAATTTACAACATATTGTATGGTGCAATAAGTGAGACACAAGATATGGAAACAAATAGAAAGAGGCTGTTAGAAAAAAATAAAAAAATCCTTTTCTAAAGGTGGGTGGAAAGTGGGTGAAGTAAAAGAAATCAGATGATGACCGTGCGCCGGATATAATGAACAATCTCGTCCGCGGTATCAAGAACCTGAAAGATGAGGAGATCTTCTTCCTTGATATTGCCGGAAGCCAGCAGGGTGCCGCGGATCCATTCAACCAGTCCGCCCCAGTATTTGCTTCCGGCCAGAACGATGGGAAAGGGCTTGATGCGCCTTGTCTGGATAAGGGTAATGGCCTCAAACAGCTCGTCCAGGGTGCCAAAACCGCCGGGCAGGGCGATAAAGGCCATGGCGTATTTAATCAGCATGACCTTGCGGACAAAAAAATACTTGAACTCCAGGGGCAGATTGACATATTTGTTCCCCTCCTGCTCAAAAGGCAGGCTGATGTTCAGACCGATGGATGGCGCCTTGACCTCCGCGGCCCCGCGGTTTCCCGCCTCCATGATGCCGGGTCCTCCTCCGGTCATGATGGCGTATCCGGAGCCAGCCAGCCGGCGGCTGACCTCGACGGCCAGCTGATAGTAAGGATCGTCCTCGGTGGTGCGGGCGGAACCGAAAATGGAAACAACCGGCCTGTTGACGGCGGCCAGGGAATCAAAACCATCGACAAACTCGGACATGATACGGAAAAGCCGCCAGGAATCGCCCGCCTTGAAAGTATCAAGCCCATACTGCTGATTCTCGTTTACTGAACCGTTACGCATCATTTTTATACCTCAATTCCCTCGCAGAATTTGTAACTACCCAGGTGAATAGACTGTAGGCTTTTAGGCTGAAGGCCTGGAGGTGCTGACTGTATAAGAAAAAGTTTTCCAGCCATTCTCTGCTTTCTTTTACTAACTGCCTTCAGGCTACAGCCTAATCAACCTGGACAGTTATCAAAATTTTAAAACATCAACGGAACCTGCCCGACCTACAATAAAACGGTGAAAGATACTTGACACGACCCTACGCCTGCCCATATGCGGCAAGCCGCTGCCCAGCCTCCGCGCACTGCGGATCAAGACGCAGAACCTTGCGGAACATCTTTATCGCCAAGGCCTTCCGGCCCCTCTTTTCATAAAGAGCAGCGAGCTGGAAGAGAAGTCTGCTGTTCCTGGACGCCAGGCCAAGCCCCCTTCTCACGGCCCGCAGGGCCTCTTCATAATTCTCCAGCCCCATCAAGACGGAACAGAGCCGGGACCAGTTGCGCCAGTCCCGCTCGTCGAGCTCCACCGCCTGCCGGCAGAGGGCAAGGGCGATCTCCCCCCCCTGTTTCTCCTGAAAATAAAGCTCGCCAAGCAGGCTGAGAGCCGCACCGTCACGGGGATTATGCCGGGTCGCCTTCTGCAGGCAGATCATGGCCTTGCCGTTTTCGCCAAGTTCCTTATAGGCCTCCCCCAGAAAACGATGAACCGCGCCATGGCTGATGTCACGCACGCCGGCCGGCCCAACCTGTTCCCCCTTGCCCAGCACCTTCACGGCCTCGTCATAGCGGCCGCTCTTGCAGTAAAGCTTGCCAAGCTGAAGCAGCAGGTCGAAATTGTCTTCCTGTATCCCCAGGGCCTTCTCTAAATTTTCCAGGGCCTGCGCCTCTTCGCCAGAGGCCAGATAGGCAAAACCAAGATTGAAAAGGGCCATGAAATTGGCGGGGTCAAGGGTCAAGGCCCGCTGAAAAAGCGGAATGGCCTTCCGGTAGAGGTTCATCTGGGCCAGGGTCACTCCCAGACTGTTCAACAGATTGATATTTTCCGGATCAAGCTGCAGACCAAGACGATATTCCTTGGCCGCCCTGGCCAGATCGCCATCGTTGTAATAAATATCCCCACTGATATTAAGACTGACCCCGTCAAAAACCGTCATGCTGTTCGGCCCGAAAAATCCGGTATGCAGCAAAGCCTTGCGGCAATTGACAGGCAGCTCCGCTTTTTTGAAACCGTGCTGGGGATAGACGGCTATGCCCATGGAAAAACCGGCGCTGCCCGCGGTCCGCGCCCTGAAATCCCGGCACCAGGTCTCGGCCGCTTCCCGGTCGGCCCCGTCCAGATAAACAAATGCCTCCCGGCCGTTCAACTCCACCCGCGGCGCGGCCAAGGCAGCCGGCAAGGCGGGCAGATCAGCGCCGGGCCGGTCCGCATGAAGCAGCACCAGGGCGAAACGGCTGCTCTCCATCCACCGTTTGCGCAGACGGGACAAAATTTTTGGAGGCAAGGGACAGAGAGGATGGGCGCTGCGGTCGCTCACCGCCTGATAGGAACAGAGGGCGGAAGGACCGCGCCGGCGGGCGATGCCCAGGGCCTCCCAGCTCTGACCCAAAAACTGCTCAACGCTGACCATGGTTTCATTCGGGCTAAACGATCTGATGCCGATCCGGCTCCGGATAAATCCCTCGCGCTTCAACCAACGCAGCAGCATTTCCGCCATTTTCATGGTCTGTTCGACCGCCAGCCCGTCCCAGAGCAGGCCGAAGATGCCGTTGCCGAGATGACAGGGGGTAAAAAGATGACCGATGAGCGAGTCAAGAAAGGCGCCGCCGCGGGCGATGACCGCCAGGGCCTGCTCGCCGTCCCGGGCCCGGGGGTGCATCTCCACCAGCAGCAGGGAAAAAGGGGCGCCATTGTTCCGGGTGTCTCCGCCGGCCGGCAGCAGCGCCTGCAGGCGGCGGGCCAGCAGGCGTCCGGTGGGTAGACCCGTGACCGGATCAAGGGCATACTGTTTGATCCTGGCCATTTCGGCGGAGATCAACCTGCTTTTTTCCAGCAGCAGAACAGCAGACGAATCCTGATAGGTTGCCGGCGGATTATCCAGGACAGCCACGCCGAAAAGAGAGGCCCCGGCCCACAGCGGCAGATAGAGATGCTCTTCCTCTCCCCCGTCCACCACGGGTTTCTGTTCATTGCGCACCATCTCCACCCCTGCTTTCCAGGCGGGACTGAGCTCCCCGCCATGGTGCGGTCCGGCGAAACGCACCTGGCGGCAGGGGAGAAACAGCGTGACGATTTCGGCAAATTCCGGGCTGAACAGATCGAGATCAGCCTCAACAAGCTCCTTGCGGCTCCAGTCAAAAGGGAAACTCATTTTTCCTCCACCTCGAACGCCTCAAACAGAGAAGCCGCCAGCTGAGGAATTTCCTCATCGGCCACGGTGCGCATATCAAGCAGAAAGGCCTCATTTTCAATACGGCCGATCACCGGCAGGGAAACCTCGCGCAATTTCCTTTCAAGCTCCGTCACCTTCATCAGCAAAGGACGCAGGGCCACGGCCCGGCTTGGCAGATCCTGCTCAGGCATGGCCCCGCCGCCCACCCGGGAGAAAACAGGAATTGCCGCGACCCCGCATCGTTCAGCCAGCACCTTTTTGAGGCGGCGCATCAGTTTGCCGGCCCTCCGCTCAATAACAGCCACGGACATGCCCATCATGGCCAGGGTGGGTATGACGGACAGAGCCCTCTCCTCATCAAAGTAAAGCCGGAGAATGGACTCAAGCCCAGCCAGGGTGAATTTATCGATGCGCAGGGCCCGGTTCAGCGGATTCTGCTTGATGCGGGCGATGATGTCGCGCTTGCCCAGGATCAGGCCGGCCTGGGGGCCTCCCAGCAGTTTATCGCCGCTGAAGGTGACCACATCGACCCCGGCCTTGATCACCTCGGGGACGGTCGGTTCTTTTTCCAGGCCGAAGCGGGTCAGGTCCACCAGGCTGCCGCTGCCCAGATCCTCCATGACCGGCAGATTATGCCGGCCGCCCAGCTCAACCAGCTCAGGCAGACTTACCTCGGAGGTAAAGCCGATGATGCGGTAATTGCTGGTATGGACCTTGAGCAGCAGGGCGGTATGTTCGTTGATCGCGCCTTCATAATCGCGCGGATGGGTTCTGTTGGTGGCCCCCACCTCGCGCAGAAAGGCGCCGCTTTTTTCCATCACCTCGGGGATGCGGAACGAGCCGCCGATTTCCACGAGCTGTCCCCTGGAGACGATCACCTCCCGCCCCCTGGCCAGGGTATCAAGGGCCAGCAGAACAGCCGCGGCGTTATTGTTCACCACCAGCCCCGCCTCGGCGCCGGTGAGTTCGCAGAGCAGCTCCTCCACCAGGGCGTACCGGCTGCCCCGCTTGCCGGTTGCCAGATCAAACTCCAGGTTCGAGTAGCGGCTGCCCACCTTGACCAGGTTGGCCATGGCCTCCGGCGGCAGGAGGGAACGCCCCATATTGGTATGGACAATGACGCCGGTACCGTTGATGACTGTCCGGAAATTGGCGGTCAGCTTGTTCCGCAGCCTCTTTTCAAATTTTGACAGCAACACCTGCCGGCCAAGATCTTCAAGCCTGCCGGGCTGACCGCTTAAAATAAACTCCCGTTCGGCGGCGAGCACTTCCCGTACCGCGCCCTTGACAAAACGCACCGGGGCTTCAATGTGCTCCACCCAGCTTAAAAACTCATCAACCTTGGGGATCGCCCGCAAAAGCTCCTTCATGGCAGCCCCCCGCGGCTTTGTCTCATCCTGTCCAGCCATAAACCCTCCGCGCCATCATATAAAAGCAGTTATCGTGCTGCAACGTTACTTTTCAGCATTAAAACACATTCTTACAGGAAAAAGACGGGCGGCGCAAAATAATTCAAAAACCAGAGGCTCCAGCAAAATGACCTCAAGTGTCATTCCGAACGCAGCGATGAATCTTTATTACCTTGATTTTATTAGATTTATCCCATCGGTCGAAATGACAGGAGGCACTCTCCCGCTTATTTTGCAAGAGGTTCAACAGGGCGGGATTTCCGGCAGCAGGTGATGACAGAAAAGAAAAAAGAGGATGGCGGGAATAGGAGCAGGGGGCATGGGTTCATCTTGCCCACCAGAGGAAGCGGCCTCAAAAAAGGGCCCTCTTCACCTGCCCTATTAATTTTTCAGGGGTAAACGGCTTGAGGATAAAATCGGTCTTGCCGTAGTATTCTTCAAATCTGGCCGCGGCCGGCCTCAGATAGGCCGACATGAAGATCACCTTTGTCCGGGGATAGGCCTGCTTGAAAACAAGGGCCAACTCCTCCCCGTTCATTTCGGGCATGACCACGTCAGTCAGCAGCAGATCAACATTACCATCGGCGATCTCCGCTATCTCCAAGGCCTTCCGCCCACTGAGCGCCGATTCCACCTGGTAGCCCGCCGAGGCAAGGATGGCTTCGATAAGCTTCAATATTTCGGCATCATCATCTATGACAAGGATCTTGCAATCTTTCCGTTTCTTCTTTATCACAGGTCTCTTATCCACTCTCTTCGTCAACTTCCAGCACATCTTCAGGCGTCCGCCCAAAGGCCCCCCGGCCATGACGCCTGACTGCAAATCCCGCCGGAAAAATCCAGCGGCAAGGTTTCAAGCATCAAGTTACCTTAGCATAATTTACCACCCTTGACGACAAGTATGACGCCGCCCATCCCGCGGTTTTTAGCAGGGCGGCCCCCCCTTCAGGCAGCGGCCGGAATACCCAGCGCGCTGTGAATCAGGGCACACTGCCGTGGACAGAACAGCAGATGCGGCAGGGCAGACAGTGGCAGGAGGTCGTCTTCTGGGTAAATAGCCATTTGCTTTACCGGAGGTCACCCATGGCAACAACCGTACTTTCCAGCAAGGGACAGATTATTATCCCCAAATCCGTGCGAGACGCCCATCAATTAGAACCTGGCCAGAAAATGAAGGTTATTGACACCGCTGACGGCATCCTGCTGAAACGCCCCGGCCATATCCGCCGACAACTCTTTCCGAAGTGGCAGCCTGTCTCAAGTATAACGGCCCGGCCAAAAGCCTGAAAGAAATGGATGAAGCAATCAGGTTCATGACCAGCCGGGTCATCAATTCCTTCTGCCCTGATTCGCTGGCTGCGGTCAACAGGGCCAGATACGGCCTGGCCGGAATGGTCACCTTTTTACCCCGCCCGGCCTGGCCGCCGAACTGGTGGATCGCGGCGTACGGGATATAGCCGCCCGTGCCGATGGTGATCGATATTTCCATTTGACTTTATCCACGGACCGCACTACTTCTTTTAATAGAAGGATCCGTTGACCGGATCGGCCACAGGCTGCCGACGCCTTCGGGATTACCCGTTGATGAGCGCTTGCGGGTCTGCCGCCCCGCCCAAGGTCAACGGATCCTTTCATATTTTTCAGCTACCTGTCTCATAGCCCTGGCCTCATCCCCCTTAAAAAGCGCGAGAAAGAACATCTCGCCGCCGTCCCTGATCCTCTTCAGCGCCGCCCGGTACAACACCCCGTCCGCCACTGAAAGATCAGCCGCTCATCGCTCTGCCTGTATACCTCGCCGCTGTCGATGATCTCCGGGATCCGCCGGTAATCGGCCAGGGTCAGCCCGGCATGGCCGCCGCTTCTGGCCGGCAGCTCGCCCTTGTTCTTGGCCAGACTCTCCGGGCTCATCCACACCGTCTGGCTCCCCGCCCCAGCGCCTCCATATCCTGCGCCCTCAGCACCGCCACCGGGAAATCCGTCGCTTCATCCCCACGGGTGTGGGGAACAGCCCTATTTTTACCCCATCGTCTGAGTAAATTTCGGTTCATCCGTTTCAATCCACGCCACCGCGCAGGGGGCGACGGGTGCGCCTCATTGCCCCCACTATCATGGAGTTGTTTCAATCCACGCCCCCGTGCAGGGGGCGACCCCTGGCCGAGGCCAACAAGCTCATGAAGCTGCTGTTTCAATCCCCGCCCCCGTGCCGGGGGCGACGTCCAGGGCGTAGCTTTTCGCCGCCCCTGAACCTGTTTCAATCCACGCCCCCGTGCAGGGGGCGACTATTTCTCCGGGGCGTCTTGGAGTTGAGATTATGGTTTCAAACCACGCCCCCGTGCAGGGGGCGACGCCATTGAAATTTGAGTCTGTTGGGCGGCATTCTTGTTTCAATCCACGCCCCCGTGCAGGGGGCGACACTTTACTTCAGTCGGGAAAGCCGTGGCGGTATATGTTTCAATCCACGCCCCCGTGCAGGGGGCGACCAAAGTCTGCGGCGTATTGTCCGGTCAACGAATTGTTTCAATCCCCGCCCCCGTGCAGGGGGCGACTCGGCATTACCCATACCGACTGTAGGCAGGATTGGGTTTAAATCCACGCCCCCGTGCAGGGGGCGACCCGCTATCTATCAGCGGATTGTTTTATTGTTCCGCGTTTCAATCC
>JACRCD010000009.1 GCA_016219175.1 Deltaproteobacteria bacterium
AAGTGCCTAAAGTTAAAGGAGTTATCTGATCAGAAAGTACCGCAACTTCAAGTACTTTAGGCATTTTAAGTACTTTAGGCACTCTTCTCGAATCGCAATCCTGGTATCAAAGTAAAATTTGCCGAGATCAGGTTATCTGAATTTACTGATAAGATGAATGAATTCTTGCTGAAACAGTGGCAGCTTGCTGTTTTTCAAAAACATCGCCCACCAGTATTACTGGTCCATATCCGTTATCTGGTGGCCCATAATCTCAATTTCGGGTTCTGTATGGATCTTAATCGCCATCTTTTAAGGAAACAGGGGATCGAGGAAGCCGATATCCGCAAAATAGAGGAGGATCCCTCGCAGTCATTGCTTGAAGAGGGGGAAAACGCCATGTTGGCCTTTGTCGTTAAAGCCGTGAAGTCCCCTGATGTTGTGAGTGTGATAAAGGTCGTGCCTGCTCCCTATTTATCGCACCAATACTTAAATTTTTTAAGACCTGCCCCCGGTTTTGCTTGAGCATCCCCTCGCCCAAAAAAAACTTGACATCAACATATAAATGTATATTTATATGTTTACAAAACGACAGGGTCGCAGTTGATGTTTTATGGGCCATTCGATTTTTAATGGAGTCCTCATCATGAAAGAAAAATTGTAACTATCCAGGTAGATAGACTGAAGGCTGTAGACCGAAGGAAAAGCGCCTAAAATATGTAATACGACAGTACCGGCAGCCCTATAGTCTTCAGGCTACAGTCTAACCAGCTGGATAGTTACTGTTTTATTAAACTAAACGGCTCGCCGATACCATTGGACATGACAGTAAATAAAACAAAAACGGAACAGAATCTTTCGGAAAAACTTTAAATTAAAGGGAAAAAAACATGAATATCACCCTGATCGCCTGCAGTGGCAATCCAGAGACCCTCTGGAACTGTTTCCGCATGGGGAATCTCATGCTGGAGCAGATGGACGATGTCACTATCTTCCTCAACGGACCCTCTGTAAACTATGCATCCGTGTCCTCGGAAAAATATCCCATTAATGAACAGGCAAAGCTTTTCACGCTTTCCGAGGGAGTACTGCAAGCCTGAGGCAAACTCCTTGACCTCCATGGAGTGGAGGATAACTACCACCAGCGGGCAAAACAGATTGACCTCTATCGGCTGATAATGGACAGCGATAAGGTAATCACCTATTAGAAAAGGAGGCAATTCCAATGAAATTCACCCCCCTGAAATTTCAAGGGACACTGGCAGCAGCCGGCGTTGCCCTGATGCCTTATGTTTTTTTGAAGGTTAATATATTTAAAAACGACGGTCAGATTTCCCTAGCTGACCTCTCTCTGCTGACAAACCCGAGTCTGGAGTATATGGCAGCCTGGTTATTGATTGCCGTGATGGGAAGTTTCATTGTTATTCATCTCAGCCTTACGGCCTTTTTTGTTCGGGAGCTTGTTAAATGGCTCGCCACCTCCAGCTCCTTTAAAGAAATACTCTGCAATCCAGCGATGAACGCATCGCTGTTTTCACCGCTCATCTCCTTGCCCATGACCATGATAGTCCTCTTTGGCCCGTTGAGCTTTTTTGTACCGCAGATTACAGTGAACATGCAGGCTCTGATGGCCCCGGCATTTGTGGTGTTCTGTCTTTTGTGGCTCCCTCTTCTTATCCTGGAAATGAAAGTCGTCCATGTTTTCTTGACAAACAAGATTAATTATCAAAGCTTGAACTTTGGCTGGCTCCTTGACGTGTTGGCCCTCGGTGCACTTTCTTTGTTTGGTTCGAGTCTGGTCAGTGCCTCAGAAAATCCTCTGATTTCCGGTACTACAGCTATTATGGTTGCCATCTCCTTAGCTGTAGGGGTGGTTATTTTTGCCTTTAAGATATCAGTCCTGGTTTACCAACAGGCAAAATCAGCAATCAAGCCCACTGTTAACATTCTTCCCGCCTATTTTTTATTCATACCTCCCATGTGTCTTCTTGGTTTTAGCTCTTTTAAGCTCATGATGTTTACCAGTAAGAGTTATGGCGTTGATCTGTCTACAGCTTCATTTCTTACCATGGTTTTTTCTTACGCTGGAGCAATGGCGTGGTTTGTTTTTGCCATATACTGGTTAAGGGAATATTTAGGAAAGGAGTTTTTGTCTGCCGATTTTTCCCCGGCTCAATGGGGCATGGTCTGAGGCTTTGTTGGCACCCAAGTTTTGGGTACAATGGTTTATAAGCTTTACTTCGCCAGCGCCTTTCTCGGGGCTGTAAATTTTTTGAGCATCATTTTTGTCACTGTCGTGTTTTTTCTGATATTCAAAAAATTTATTGCCGCATCACGGCGGACCGCGGCTGCTTAGTTGGTGTCTGAACAATCGGGAGGGAAAAGCGATACCCTTCGCTGGCCACGCTCAACGATGAAAATTTGACCCCGATGACCCATAACCAGACGAGAACTGTTCTGCCTCTCGTTACTTTCCAGTGCCTGAAACCTCAATAGTATAAGGATTCATGAAATCTGCCCCTCCTTCGACCTTTCCCCAGAGTTCAATACGCCAGATGACTCGCCGCTCATCCTGGCCTGATGTCGGAGCGCTATTTGCCGGGACAGTGAATTCCGCCGCATAATCGAACGCGCCTCCGGAGGAGACGTCGGCAGGTCCGGTGCGAAATATGTTCTGCTGGCAGGGAAAGCTTGATACATATGCCCACTTTTCTTTTCCGGATTTCTGGTTTCGAATCGCCTTGCGTGTAACAATTTCACAGACTAAATTGGCTGAAATGGATTTGATCCGGATCGGACCGGGCTGGTGGATGGTGATCCGGACCGTATCCCCCGCATGGACGGGCAGATGGTCGATCTCGACGATCGTCTCCGGAAGCAGGTTTGCAAATGACTGCTTGATCGTTGCAAAGGCCAGCAGCAGGCCAAAGAGAGAAAAAATCCCACCCACCAGAAAGGTGACCCAGGACTCGGAGAAAGGCTCCTTCTCCAGACTGGAAAAAGCGAGATAAAGAATAATGCCTCCGGCAAGGAGGAGCACTCCCCCGAACAGGCCGCTTTGAATCGCCTGTTTTCTTGCGTGGCGTTTCCCGCTTGAGCTGGATGAACTGATCAGTCTGAAATTCCATTGTTTTTTCCGTCATACTTTCATCTCATCTCATCTCATCACGTTGCGTTTAGCAGAAATTTGGGACACATCCCGCTCCATCGATTCGCCCATAGCCCGGATATGCTTCATGCGAAACAACTGCGTCAGACAATCAATAATTTCCCGAGGCGCCGCCACCGCCGAATGAACCTCCGCCGCCCTTCGTGCCCGAGCCTCCGGTGTCGCCTCCGGCGATACCGCCCGCAACTTCGCTCAACACCTCGCCAGCCACATCCTTTGCGATATCCTCGGCGATATCCGCCATGGATTGCTTTTTATATATGCGTTGCATGATCACATTGGAAAATACGGCCATCAGGATGGTGAAGAAGACCGCAAACCCGGTGCTGAAAACCACCCTCTCAACGGGATCAGGAGCACTGCCGACCGAGGCTGCCAGCTCAACGAAGAACTTCAAGTAGATAGCGGCAAAAAGGAGCACGCCGGCGAAGGAGCAGCCGAGAGACTGCCAGATTCTCCACGAAAGAGGGATTTCACTGTTGCGGCGGTTCTCCTTTCTCTTTTTTTTCATTTGACTCCTCCCCGGTATTGCTCGTAAACGCACCTGGTCAACGTCCACAAACGGTCGAAAAGTTGTCTCTATCCTTGCCGCGTCAGAGACTATGTCCTTCCTTTCTACCCCTCTGCAACATATGGGGTCTTGAAAAATCGGTTTCCTGTGGCTTTAAAATATCTTGAAATTCATATTTCAAGACCCTGTTTTGCTATTCTCGCTTGCCCCAAAAAGCCCTGAAGCCATCTATGCCGATCCTTGACGGCAGGAAATAAAACTTAAAATGTTAAGGGCGTCCCCCCGTCCCCCCTCAATAAAGTTATTAAGTGAACACCGTCCCCATATTCCCAAGGGAGCGATCACCACTCCGGCAGCATCGAGTCAGGTTTTTTTGCCATAACACCAAAAAAAAGTTGCGTCAACAAATACTTTAAGTTGATGAAGGTGTGACTGCGAACTTCCTGGATCGCTTTTTTCCAGGTATATGCGGATGCTCGGCGGCAGCCGAAATGGAGTAAGCTGAGGCTCTTGCAAAATGAACTTGAGTGTCATTCCGAAGGCAGTGAGGAATCTTTATTGGCTTGGTTTTATTAGATTTCTCCCTTCGGTCGAAATGACAGGGGGTACTCTTGAAATGACAGGAGGCACTCTCTCGCTTATTTTGCAAGAGGCTCAGCCGATACGGCTTTGATGGTTTGGAGGATAAGAGGTGGGGAAAATTGCCCGGCGCGTCAGGGGTGGTGGAAGGAATTCAGCAATTGTAAATATACCGTTTATCACGTCTCGAAACGTCCGTCATTCCGGGATGTTTTTAGCCGAAATCCAGGTCCTCACTGGATGCCAGCTAAAAGCATGCTGGCATGACGACATAGATAAACGGTATTTTTATAACTTTTAAGTCCTTAATATTCCACCGGCAGCTGCCGCACCTGGGTGCGGGTAAAGACCGGGCCGTCCTTGCAGACCAGGGTGGGGCCGACGTTGCAGTGGCAGCACACCCCTTCGCCGCATTTCATGCGGTTTTCCAGGGAGAGGTAGACCTGGTCGTCGGTCCAGCCGATCTTTTCCAGGGGCGGCATGGTGAATTTGATCATGATGGGCGGGCCGCAGATTAAGGCCACGCTGTTTTCAGGCGACGGCGCCACCTGGCCGGCGATGGTGGGTACGAAGCCGACCAGACCATCCCAGCCCGGAGCCTCCCGGTCGATGGTGACATGCAGGTCCAGGTCGCCCCGCGCGGCCCATTGCTTGAGTTCGTTCTGGTAGAGCAGCATGCCGGGTGTTCTGGCCCCGTAGATAAAGGTGATCTTGCCGTAATCAGCCCGGTGTTCCAGCAGATAAATGAGGGTGGCCCGCAGGGTGGTGACGGCGAAGCCGCCGGCGATGATGACGATATTCTTGCCCTTCATGTCGGTAGCCAGGGGAAAGCCGTTGCCCAGGGGGCCGCGCACGCCCATGCGCTCGCCCGTTTTCATCTGGTGCAGGGCGGTGGTCACCTTGCCGGCCCGGTTGACGGTGAAGAGCAGGTGGCCATCCTCGGTGGGTGAGGAGGCGATGCCGATGGGGATCTCGCCCTGACCCGCCAGGGACAGCATGGCGAACTGGCCGGGCACGTGGCGCCAAGCCTTTTTCTGCTGCTCGTTTTCAAAGACGAGCTTGAAGGACTTCAGGTTGCCGTCTTCCGTTTCAACCGTAATGTCGTCGATGCGGACGGGGTATGGCAAATAGGATATCATATCTTACTCCACCGTCAGGAGGTCGGCCATGACCTCGCGGATATCAATGTTGACCGGACAATCCTGGACGCAGCGGCCGCAGCCCACGCAGGAAAAGGGGCCGAAACGTTCCGGGAAATATTTCAGTTTGTGCATGAAGCGGTTTCTGGTGCGCTGCAGCTTGCGGCCCCGGGGATTATGGCCCGTGGTGTGCAAACTGTAGAGCGGGAACATGCAGGAATCCCAGTATCGTATGCGCCGGCCGCTGCCCTTGACCACCTCGTCCTGGATGTCGAAACAGTAGCAGGTGGGACAGATGAAGGTGCAGGCCCCGCAGTTGATGCAGGAGTCGCCCAGGGGCTGCCACAGGGGGGCTTCGTAAAGTTTGTTCAGATCCTTGCCTTGCATGGTGTTCAGGATGGCCGTGTCCTTGCCGGGTCTTTCCTTGCGCCGGTCAGCAAGGGCGGTGATATCGCTGTTTGCGGCCGGGGCCAGGTTGAGGCCCGCCATCAGCTCTTCGCCCTTGGGGGTGAGGATTTCGGCGAGATAGCCGTTTTCCGCGCGGGAGAAGGCGATGTCAAGGCCGTCGCTGTCAAGGGGCGAGCCGCCCATCTGTTCGCAAAAACAGGTGGACAGGGATTCGTCGCAGGTGAAGCCGACAAAAACGGTGCGTTCCAGATTGGCCTGATAAAAGGGGTCTTCCCGGAAGGGCAGGTTGTTTAACAGGACGCTTCTGGCGTCGCAGGGCCGCAAACCGACCACGACCTGACTTTCCGTGAGTTTGGCGGGCTCTTTCATCAGCCCCCGGTCCGGATCACCGGTTTTCAAACTGTAGGTCATCATGGTTTCCGGCTGGGGAAAGAGAAAGGTCTTGACCGAGCCGGCTGCCGGGCCGATGGGCACGGTAAGCGGCGAAGCGCCCTCTGCTTTCCGCCAGCCCGGTCCGTAGTCGGGCTGGGCCTGCTGCTGTCTGCCCACGGCGGGCCGGTACACCTTGCGGCTTTGGCTCCACAACGCCACCATGTTGTCCAGTTCGGCTTGACTGATCTTGAAAACTTTCACGGTTACTCGCCCTCCTTTCCAGCCCCGGCTTCGGTGACGATAAATTTCTGGGGATCGTTTATCTTATAGGTGGTCAGGGGCAGGGGAGAGTCGGGCTGCATGCCTGCTTCAATGCCATACAGATTCAGCACATCCTTGTTGAGCTTCTTGGTCAGCAGACGCATGTTGATGCCCATGGGGCAGACCGACTCGCAGGCGCCGCAGTCGGTGCAGCGGCCGGCGCAGTGGTAGGCCCGCATGACATGAAAAAGCCCGGTGTCCGTGGCGTCGAGGCTTTTGCCCACCCACTGCGGTTTGGCGTCGTCCACAAAACAGGTGGGGCAGTAGCAGAGCGGGCAGGCGTTGCGGCAGGCATAGCAGCGGATGCAGGTGGCGAATTCCGAGGTGAACCAACCCCAGCGCTCGGCGGCGGATTTTGCTTCCAGCTCGTCCACCTGTTTGAAGGGATTGGGGTTCTTGCGGTCGGAAACCGGTTCGCCGATGCGCACATCAACGAGGAGCGGATCAGGATGGGTGCAGGTCTGGCAGTTGTCGCGCACCACGCTCCAGCGGTTGATCTTCTCCTCGAAACCGCTGCCCCTGACGATGAGATCGTGGTCAAGCTCTTCCACGGCCAGGATCTCCCGGCCGGCAAAGAGGGCCTCCACCTTGCGGCGGCTGACCATGCCGCGGCTGCCCACCCCCATGACCACCACGCGCTCGCGCTCCACCTGATGTTCCTGGATCTGCACGACGATATTGCGCGACCAGCAGCCGGTGGCCATGATCGCCACCTTGGGCAGCGGACCTTCCGGTTTGGGATCACGGGGACCGCGCGGCGGCTCCACGGATTTCAGCACCTCGGGCAGGAAATTGGCCAGGTTCAGCACGCAGAAGGTGTTCCAGAGCAGTTTGCCGCAATCCTCGGGCCTGCGGACCACCAGCGGCTTGACCGTCATCGGCAGGCTGCCCGAGGCATAACCGATAACCGCGGCGACCGTGCCTTCGGCCAGAAGTTTTTTGGCCTGGGCCCTGATTTCTTCGCTTATTTTTTCGTTTATAGTGGGCATAAAACAAGGTTTCTAGGTTTAAGGTTTATAACTTACACTTGTAGACAGATTTAATTTATCCTCGGCCCGAGGGGACTGAATTTTATAATTTTGTTGCGCACCGGGGCGAAAGGCCTCGATAATCCCAATAGGCCGAGGGGACTGAATTTTTTTCGCATTTTTTGCGAAAATCATTCTGTCCCCGGCTTGTTTAAGCCGCCTGCATAGCCTCGATTTTTTTGACCAGACGGGTTGCCGGTCCCAGCTCTTTGACCTTTTCGGTCACGGTTCGCACCACCTCGGCAAACTGCTCGCCCTCAGCGGCCGATACCCAGGAAAAGTTGACCCGGCCCGGCTCGATGCCGATGAAATCGAGCAGGTTGCCGAGCAGGGCAAAGCGCCTTCTGGCAAAGTAGTTGCCGCTGATATAGTGGCAGTCGCCCGGATGGCAGCCGGAAACCAGGATACCGTCCGCCCCTGATTTAAGGGCCGACAGGATCATGTTTTCGCTCACCCGGCCGGAACATGGCACCCGGACGATCCTGATGTTGGGCGGATACTGGAAACGGCTCACCCCGGCCAGGTCCGCGCCGGCATAACTGCACCAGTTGCACAGAAAAGCGATGATCTTCGGTTCCCAGTTGGTCTGACTTGTCTCATTGGTCTTACTGGTCATATTGGTCTCATTGGTCCTATTGGTCTCATTGGTCCTATTGGTCTAACTGGCCTTACTGGCCTTACTGGTCCGAGTAATAAGACCAGTCAGACTATTCAAAAGCTGCATCCACCGTGGCCATGATCTGCTCGTTGCCGATATTTTTGAGCGTCACGGCGTCGGAGCGGCAGCCGGCCACGCAGGCCCCGCATCCCTTGCACATACTGGTGTTGACCACGGAGATACCGTTGTCGTCCAGGCTCACCGCATTATAGGCGCAGACCTCGGTGCACAGCCCGCAACCCGTGCATTTGGCCGCAGTGACCACGGCGGTGACGCTTTCCGCCGGCACCGCGTCGTGGGCCAGAATGATGGAGGCCCGGGCCGCGGCGGCCTTGGCCTGGGCAATGGATTCTTCCATGGATTTCGGATAATGGCAGAGTCCGGCCAAAAACACCCCTTCTGTTGCGAAATCCACCGGACGCAGTTTCATGTGGGCCTCCATCAGGAAGCCCTGGCTGTCAATGGCGCACTTGAAGAACTTGGCCAGGCTGGTGCTGCTCTGTCTGCGGGGCTGGATGGCGGTGGCCAGCACCAGCATGTCCGGCTGAATCACGACATGGGCGTCAATGATCGGGTCGTGGCATTTGATAATGAGCCGGCCCTCTTTCTCGCTGACCTGGGGCAGCCGCTCCAGATCGTAGCGGATGAAGACGACGCCCTTGGCCCGCGCTTCCTGGTAGATCCGTTCGCGCTGGCCGTAGGTGCGCACATCCCGGTAGAGCATGAAGACGTCCATGTCCGGGTTCATTTCTTTAAGCTTGACGGCGGAATCTATGGCATGGGTGCAACAGACCCGGCTGCAGTAAGGCCTTTCGGCAATGCGCGAGCCGACACAGTGGATGAAAACAGCCTGTTTGATGTTTTTCAGGGTGGGGTCATCATCAATGAATTTTTTATCGAGTTCCAGCAGGGTGTGGACATTGGGGTTCACGCCATGGAGAAACCGCCATTGGCCTTCGGGTTTGTAGGGTTCCCCGCCCACGGCCATCACGGTCACGCCGTGCTCGAAGGTGCGGCCGTCGGAAAAGGTGGTGGAGAACTTGCCCACTGAACCCGAGGCCTCCTTTATTTCCGTATTGTATTTAACGGTGATGTGCGGATGGCTTGCGACCCTGGCCGTCAGATCGTTGATAAAGGGCAGAAACTCCACGCCTTTCCAGTTGCGGAAAACCTTGCGGCCGTTGCCGCCCAGCATGTCGCTCTGCTCAATGAGGGTCACCGGATAACCCTGCTCGGCAAAGGCCAGGGCGGAAGTCATGCCGGAAACCCCGCCGCCGATAACCAGGGCAGCCTTGGTCACCGCTACCGTGTTGTAGGGCAGGGCGCCTTCGCCCCGCACCCTGGCCACGGCCATGCGCACCAGGTCCTTGGCCTTGGTCGTGGCTTTTTCCGGCTCGCGCTGATGCACCCAGGAGTCCTGGTCCCTGATGTTGGCCATCTCAAAGAGAAACTTGTTGAGGCCCGCGTCGCGCAAGGTCTCCTGAAACAGGGGCTCATGGGTGCGGGGTGAGCACGAGGCCACCACCACCCGGTTGAGGTCCTGTTCCTTGATGATGCTGATCATCTGATTGATGGTGTCCTGGGAACAGGTGAACAGGTTGGCCTGGGAAAAGACCACATCGGGCAGGGTGCCGGCATAGGCGGAAACCGCCGCCACATCCACCACGCTTGCGATATTGATGCCGCAATGGCAGACAAAGACGCCGATGCGCGGCGCCTGGGCGTAAATATTCTGCTCGGCCGGGTAGACTTTTTTGCTCGTTTCCGTCCAGCGCACCGGGGCCAGGATACGGCTCGCCTCGGCGGCGGCGGCGCTGGCCTCCACCACCGACTGGGGTATGTCCTTGGGTTCGGAGGCGGCACCGCATACGTAAATGCCGGGCCGGCTGGTGGCCACCGGGTTGAAGCTGTCCGTCCTGACGAAGTTGTCCGCGTCAAGCTCAAGGCCAAGCATGGAGGCCAGTTCAATCGTGTGCCGGTAGGGTTCGAGGCCGGTGGACAGGACAACCATGTCGAATTCCTCAAAGTTGACCTTGCCCTGCTCATTCACATAGCGGATCTTCAGGTTGCCCTGGTTGTCAGGGGAGGGAATGATGGAGTGCACCCGGGCCCTGTGGAAATGGACGCCTTCCTCCCTGGCCCGGGTGTAATAATTTTCAAAGCCCTTGCCGTGGGTGCGCATATCCATATAAAAGATGGACGGTTCAAAATCTCCATGGGAATGTTCCTTGGCGATCACGGCCTGCTTTAAGGCGAACATGCAGCAGATCGAGGAGCAGTAGGGGTGGCCGGCCCGGTTGATATCACGGGAGCCGACGCACTGCAGCCAGGCTATTTTTTTTGGTTCCTTGCCGTCGGAGGGCCTTTCCAGATGGCCCATGCAGGGGCCCGACGGGCTGAGAAAACGCTCGAACTCCATGGTGGTGACCACGTTGGGCAGGCGGCCGTAGCCGGTAAAGTCAAGCGGGGTAGGATTAAAGCGGGAAAAGCCGGGGGCCAGTACCACGGAGCCCACTTCCAGCACATGATCCCTGGCGGTGTCGTCAAAATTGATGGCCCCGGCCGGGCATTCCTTGGCGCAGACGCCACAGCGGCCCGGCTTGTTGATCCAGATGCAGTGGGCCGGATCAAGGGCGTATTTCAGGGGCACCGCCTGGGGGTAGCTGAGATAGGCCGCCTTTCTCTTGCCGATGCCCATGTTGAAATCGTTGGTGACCTTTTTCGGGCATTTTTCCGCGCACAGGCCGCAGGCGATGCACTTGGTGGGATCCACGTAGCGGGGACGCTGGCGCACCACGGCCTTGAAATTGCCCGGTTCCCCTTCCAGGGAGACCAGATCGGACAGGGTGAGGAGGTTGATGTTGAGATGCCTGCCGCATTCCACCAGCTTGGGAGAGAGAATGCAGGCGGAACAATCATTGGTGGGGAAGGTTTTGTCCAGCTGGGACATCTTGCCGCCGATTGCCGTTGTCCTCTCCACCAGGTGCACGAGAAACCCGCTGTTTGCCAGGTCGAGTGCAGCCTGCACCCCTGAAATTCCGCCGCCGACGACTAATACCGATCCTTTGGGCATGTTTCTTTTTCCGTTTTGTTTAATAGTGTTCCAACGTTTCAGCGTTCAAGCGTTTCAGCGTTCCAACGTTTCAACGTTCCAGCGTTCCAACGTTTCAACGTTTCAACGTTCCAGCGTTTTAGCGTTCAAGCGTTTTAGCGTTCAAGCGTTTTAGCGTTCAAGCGTTTCAATGTTCCAACGTTCCTGTGTTTAAAGTTCTATCTTTTCCACGTTTGAACGTTTAATCGCTGGAACGCTGGAACGTTTTTTACCGCACCATGGCCTTGACAATCCAGTTCCACAGATGGGTGGCCTGCCATTTGCCGCCGTAATGGGCGGCCAGATCCTTGATCTGGGTATGGCAGTTATGGCAGGGGGTTATGACCACGTCCGCGCCGGTGGCGTGGAGCTGCTCGAATTTCATCAGCCCGTGTTTTCTGCGGTTTTCGGTAAAGCCGGCCTGCAGTGCGCCGCCACCGCCGCCGCAGCAGTAGTTGTTGGATTTGTTGGGCCAGACCTCAACGAAGTTCTCCTCGCCGCAGACCTGCTTGATGACGAAACGCAGGTCGTCCGCCACCGGGTCGCCGAGACCCTGGCGCACCAGCTTGCAGGGATCCTGGACCGTGAACTTCAACCCTTCGGTGTTCCAGGCGGGGCTGACCTTGAGCCGGCCTTCCCTGATCCACTGGGCATAGAGGCTGATGATGCTGACCACATTGAAATTGTGGGGGATTTTGAATCTTTTCAACCCTTCCAGGGTTGAGAAAAGCATGTGGCCTCACTCGGTGTTTATGTAGGTCGGGCACCCCAGGGCGTCCACCGTTTCCGCCTGCTTGCGCGTCACGTATTCCCAGTCCTTGGGGTCGCCGGAAAAGAGGCAGTAGTTGGCCCCGTCCCACCATTCGGAGGAATAGGTCCAGTCAATGCCCACCGCGTGCAGGATTTTCCACAGGAAAACCATCTCCTCCGGCTCCACCGTCGGCTCCTTGGCGTTCTGGTTCAGGTAGAACTGGGCGCCGACCTTGTCGATGGGCGCGGTGAGATCCGTCCATTCCGGTTCGTTGGCCTTGGTCTCTTCCAGGACATCGCCGACAACCCAGACGAAATCCGCGTTGGGGATGCCGGTGGAGTTGCTTTCCTTCTGGAGTTCGCAGGATTTCTGCAGGTTTTTCGGGCGCAGTTCCTTGGGGCGCATGCCCTTCAGTTCATAGACGAAACGGCCGACATTGATGCCCATGGGACAGGCGTATTCGCAGCGCTGGCAGATGGAACAGGAGTAAAGCCAGTTGGTGTTTCTGAGCAGATCGTCCTGGCCCAAGGCGAGGTAGCGTATGAATTTGCGGGGATCCATGCCTTCGATGTCGCTGGCCGGGCAGCCGCTGGCGCAGAGGCCGCAGGTGAGGCAATAATCGATTCTGGCATTGGGCAGCTTTTCCTGGAAAAGCTTCTTCAGGTCAGCCCGTAAAGGTGAAAGATCAATTTCCGTCATGACATACCGCCAGTGTAAGAAATTTCCGGTTGCCGAGGGTTGTAACCTCATTTGTAGTACTGCTCTTATAAACAGCTTCTGGAAGTTTTGCAATATGCGCGCCGGAATATTTCTGTTTTTTTATTTGGTAACGCCTTGAATTGGAAATTAAAAATTCAGATTTCAGGGAAATTGTGGTATCGTTTTATGCGGGGTTTGGAATTTTTTTTGCAACATCCTCAGGGGGCATCCGCGCCTTGGGCTGTGAACTTTCTGACTTAAAGGGGAATGGGCAATGAAGGACTTAGACGATCTGACGCGGGACGAAGGTTTTTTGTCGGAAATTATCAATGCCATCACCTCGGGGATCTTTGTCACCGATCTGCAGCAGAACATTCTCATGATCAACAAGCCCGGCGCGAAAATGGTGGGGAAAAGGGCCGGGGAATGCTTTGACCGGAAGTGTTACGAGATTTTCAATACGCCGCTCTGCAACACCCCGGATTGCCCCAATCTGATGGCCAGGGAAAATAAATCGATCAACCGGGGCCAAACCATACTACATTTCAACGACCAGGAAATACCCATTGAGTATACGGCCCGGCCCCTGCGCAATTATCAGGGCGATATCATCGGCTGTGTCGAAAATTTCATCGATATCAGCGACCGGCTGGATAAGGACAGGATCATTCTGGAGCAGAAGGAAAAGCTCATTAGAAAACGGGAGGAGGATATCCGTCATCTGCAGGACGAGATCATGGAGCTTTCCACGCCGGTGATCGAGATATGGGACGGTATTCTGACCCTGCCGCTCATCGGCACCCTGGACAGCCACCGGGCCAAGATCGCCATGCAGAGAGTGCTGGAAGCCATTGAACGCAGCCGGGCCTCCTTTGTCATTATCGACATTACCGGCGTGCCCGCCGTGGATTCCGAAGTGGCGGGCCATATCCTGCAGACCGCCAATGCCACCCGCCTCATGGGCAGCCAGGCCATATTGACCGGGGTGGGGCCGCACATCGCCCAGATCATCGCCCAAGAAGGGGTGGGTTTGGAAAATCTCACCGTGCGGGGCAGGATGACCGATGCCCTCCATTACGCCATCGGTCAGCTGGCCCGCAAGGAAGAACTGGTGGCCAGGGCTACCGCCCTGATCGGCGCCAGTAACTCCAATGACTGATTGCGGGCCGGGTAACCATGCAACCCTTTTCCTTCTTTTCCCTGGGGTCGATACTCCTGGTTTCCATTCAGGAGGATATCGGGGACGTGCACGTCTCACGGATGTTTGCCAGCCTGTCCAGGCTGGTGAATGAAAAGAAGATCAGGGGCGTTATCGTTGATCTGAAAAATGTCGAGGTGGTCGATTCCTATATGGCCGGCCATCTGCGGGATATGGCCGCCACCCTGTACCTGCTCAATGCCAGGATGGTTGTTGTCGGACTTTCGGTGCCGGTGGTGATGACCTTGACGGATTTCGGCATCATGCTCAAGGATATGGAGTTTGCCCTTGATGTGGAAAAAGCGCTGGCGCAACTTAAGTGACAAGGGGGGCGTGCACCCGATGATTCCCCATCCCCTGTTTGCCGATATCGGGGTCGGTGATCTGGCCAGCGCCACCGTTGCCAGACGGGTGGCCGGCGAGATGGCCTCGGTCCTGGGTTTTTCGCGGAACCGCCGGGCCGAAGCCGTGCTTATTGCCAGTGAACTGGCCCATAATCACGTCATGCATCACACCGTGCAGGGCCGTATCCGCATCAGCGGCTTTTTTGTTTCCGCCATTCCCTGTCTTGCCATTGCCAGTCTGGATCAGGGGCCTGGCCTCCATCCTGAAACAGAAGCCTTCAAAAGGAAACATTTTGCCGAGGGCGGCCTGGGCGCCGGTCTGGGCACGGTGTTGCGCCTGTCGGACCGGCTGGACATCTTTTCCCGGGCAGCCGGGAAAAACGGGTCATGTCCCTATGCCACAATTATCAGCGCCCTGCTCGGTCCGGACCGGGAAATAAGCAGGCAGATAAACCGCATCGGCGGCTCGCTTGCCGTGCTGCTCCAGCCGCGGTCGGATTCGGGCTGGTGCGGGGACGGCTTCAGCGCCTGGCAGGACGAGCGTTACCTCCGCCTAACCCTGGTGGACAGCCTGGGGCTGGGCAAGGGCGCGGCTGAAATCAGCCGCCTGGTTTTTGAAGAGCTGAACAAACACCCGCTGCTCTGGCCGCCGGCCCAACTCCTGGAAGAGCTTGAGTTTGCCCTGGCCGGCACCCATGGCGCCGCGGTCCATGTGCTGCTGTTTGACCAGGTGAAGAAGATCCTCTCCTCGGCCGGGGTCGGTAATATTTCCACCCTGCTGGATGTCGATGGCCGCCAGATCCGGGAAGGCGATCCGCCCGGCATCGTCGGTCATGGCAAATGGCGGAAGATTGCGGGACAGGATTACGGGGTGCGGTCCGGGGTGAGGGTGTTGATGCATACGGACGGGCAGAACAGAATTGCTGATTTGACAGCCGGTTTGACCCTTTCCCCCCCGGTTGCCGCCCAGATACTTTTTGATCCTGTCACCCCGCAGCGGGACGACGCAACCCTGGTGACCTGGCAATGGCCGGAGAAATCTACGAATCCCTGCATATCATAACCCTTGTCATCAACCGCCGGCAGGATATTCCCCTGGTCCGGTCAAAGACAAAGCTGTTGGCCGGGGCGGCTGGCTGTCCCCGTCTGGCTGTCACCCAGCTGGCCACCGCCGCCTCGGAGATGTCCCGGCTGCTCTGGCAGAGGTACGGGGGCGGCAAGGCCCATTTTTCCGTGATTCATATGCTGGACAGGGGAGAGCAAACCGGCATGGAACTGCATTTCGAGGGCAGGAAACCCTACATCAATCTGGGCGACGGTTCCAGGGCGGATACCGTAAGCAACCTGCGAATCCGCGAGGATTTCGACTCTCTGGAGCAGGTCCGGGGGGCGCGCTGCGTGCTGGACAAGGTCGTTTTGGCCCAGGGCTTGGTGTGGGGCATGCCCCTGCGCATTAAATGCCTGAAATGGGGGCTGGGGCTGGGCTGGGATGAACTCCAGCATGTGGCCGGCAGGATACGGCGGGATCTTTTTACCGACACGGAAGAGTCCTATGTGGAAAATCTCAAGATCAAGCACGATGAGGTGCGTAAGCTTCTCAAGGAGAAATCGGCCAGAACCAGGGAGCTTGACCGGGTCAATGGTGAACTGCTGCTGCTGGGCAAAAACCTGGAGGAACTGGCCGGGGAACGGACCATGGTGGAAATGTCATTGCGGATAGCCGACCGCATCCGCAATCCGGCCGCTATTATCGGCGGCATCGCCAACCTGCTGCAGGCTAGGAACCTTGGTGACGAAAAAGAAAAAAACAGGCTGCGGGCCTTGCGGAAACAGGCGGAAAAGCTGGAAGAAGCCGTGCGGGATTTTGACGGGCTGGCCAGGCGCAACAGAAGCCTGTTTGACGACGAAGACCTGGTTGATGCTGTGCGGGAAGCCCTGACCCTCTGCGTGACCTTAAACAGAAAAAAAATAAGGGTTCAGGTTGTGACGCCGGACAAAAGGGTGCGGGTAAAGGCCAACCGCAGGACCTTGACCATTGCCCTGCTCGACGTCTTTCGCTATGCGGCCCTGGCCTCCGCCGCCGGGGGCGAGGTGGCCATCCAGCTTGCAACGTGCGCCGACGGGCACTGCGTCACGGTAAACTATGCCAGGACCCACCTTGCCGATGCAGGTGAAAAGGGGGAATATAATTTTACCCATGATCTGGTCAGCCAGATCATGGCGGAGCATCAGGGCGCGGTGCGGTTCAGGGACACCGGAAGGGGGGGGCCGCAGAGCATAGAAATCCGTCTGCCCCTTTTCTGGAAGGAGCCCTGTTGCCGGCCTGAAACCATTCCCGCGGGCTGATATGTCTTCCCGGTATTTTACGCCGCTTCATTATAAGCCAATTCCTCTTGACAACCAGACTCTTTCGTTGTATTCGCTAACTCATTTTCCTTTAGTGAAAACGTAAATTGCCAATTTGCGCATTTTTTTGCGGATTTGCGGGGCTCTTCAAAAATTATCTTTTTGCCGGGAATTTTTTTTGCCGCGTGCCGTCTCGACTCCCAAACGGTTTTTTTTACGAACTTTTTGATGACTCCGAGCGTCTGAGCATAAGAGGCTTAACCCTCGATTTTTGATACCCTGTAGTTTTTTTCACCAATAAACCAAGGAGTAACTGATGTGCCGGTTAGCGTTAAAAACCGCCAGTGAGCCGTTTTCTCCCTATACTGTGCTGACGGCCATGGAGGCCATGCAGGAGGGATATGACGGCAGCGGCTTGGGGCTCCTGCTGCGGGGCCTGCAGTTTACTGATTACACGTACAAATCAGCGGACCCGGTCCTTTCGGGCATCGC
This sequence comes from Deltaproteobacteria bacterium, assembly GCA_016219175.1. Taxonomy (GTDB): domain Bacteria; phylum Desulfobacterota; class Desulfobulbia; order Desulfobulbales; family SURF-16; genus SURF-16. The sequence continues at coordinate 17,086 of JACRCD010000009.1, forward strand.
CCATTCGGAAGGGGCGCTGCATCGTTTGAATGACTTCATGCAGGATCATGGCTTCGCCTTGAAGCATGACCACGAATTCGATGCCGATCTGAGTAAAATAGAGGCCAAGGATAGATATAAATATGTTCTGCGGGTCTACAGAAAGCCCGTGGCCTGGGAAGCCATGTCCGTTGAACAGGTCGAATATGAAATGATGATGACCCGCTTGGCCCTGCGCCGGGACGGAGAGGAGAACGGCGGCGATCTGACCGTTTTTTCCTTCTGGCCCGATGTGGCCATGATCAAGGAGGTGGGCTGGCCCCTTGGCCTCGGCCAGGCCCTTGGCCTTGACACCCACCGCATCAAATCCCGGGTCTGCATGGCCCAGGGACGCCAGAACACCAACTGGGGCATCAACCTCTATGCCTGCCATCCCTTCTTCATCCAGGGCATTGCCACCATGACCAACGGCGAGAACACCGCCTTTATCCCCATCAAGGACTGGCTCACCGGCAAGGGCTATCCCGGCTATGTCGGCTATCAGTCGGACAGCGAGGTGTTCGCCCACATTCTGCACTATGTGGTGAAACAGCTGAAATTGCCCCTTGAGGCGTATAAGCACATTATCACCCCCTTGAAAACAGCCGAGCTGCTTAAGCATCCCCAGGGCGATTTTCTCCGCGGCCTGCGTGATGCCTGCCGCCGTCTGATCATTGACGGACCCAATGCGGTTATCGGCTCCCTGGCTGATGAAACCTGCCTGCTGGTCATGGACGCCAAGAAAATGCGTCCGGCCACCATCGGCGGCAAGCCGGGTGAATGGGCCATCGCCTCCGAGATGTGCGGGGTGGATGCCATGATCCCGGACCGGGATCAATCCCTGGATTTTCAACCAATGCGTCCTCATACAGTAATAGTCCCTCCAGACAGACAGGAGTTTAAGATATGGTCTCAATTCGATCAATTCCATCTACCCCAAGCAGCTTAACCCCAGGGGATCTGCCCTGGATCATCGAGCACAGGGAAGACCGCTGCACCCTCTGCGGGCGCTGCACCGCGGTCTGCCCCGTTTATGCCATCAAGCTGACCTATATGCGGCAGCGTATGCCGCGACTGGTGCTGACCTCAAACGAGCGCGGCAGTTCATTCCGCACCTTTGTCGGCATCCGGCAGAAGACCGAGATCGCCAACAAGTGCATCGGCTGCGGCACCTGCGCCATGGTCTGCCCCAATTCGGCCATCAAGCCGGTGCCGAACCCCATGGCCGACCGCTTCCGTTTTCAGAGCACGGTGGGCGGCGAGCCGGTGAAACGCGGCGGCCGCAGAAACGACCCGGCCCCCGGTCTGCTCGACAAGATCATCTTCAACCGTATCTCCATGCTCACCGACCCTGCCCTTGATGCGGGCCGGCACGAGTTTGATTTCAATACCCTGCTCGGCCGGGTTGTCTCCCCCGAGGAGTACATCCGCCGTAAAACGGCCGGGGAATGGATCCCGCCGGTGCGGGAGATCTTCCCCTTTATCATCGGCTCCATGTCCTTCGGCGCCCTGTCGCCCAATATGTGGCTCGGCCTGCTGCAGGGCGTGGCCTACTGCAACGAGGTGCTCGGCATCCCGGTGGTCATGGCCACCGGCGAGGGCGGCTGTCCGCCCTGGGTGCTGAGGAGTCCGTTTCTGAAATACATCATCCTGCAGATCGCCTCCGGTTATTTCGGCTGGGATGAGATCATCCGCGCCATTCCGGATATGCAGTGCGATCCGGCGGCCATTGAGATCAAATACGGCCAGGGCGCGAAACCCGGCGACGGCGGACTGCTCATGTGGTTCAAGGTGAGCAAGATCATCGCCCGTCTGCGCGGCGTGCCGGAAGGCGTTGATCTGCCTTCTCCGCCGGTGCATCAGACCCTCTACTCCATTGAGGAATCGGTCATGAAGATGATCCAGACCATGTCCATGGCCTGGAATTTCCGGGTGCCGGTTTATCCCAAGATTTCCGGTTCCAACTCCGCCAAGTCGGTACTTAACAACCTGGTGCGCAACCCCTATGCCTCGGGACTTCTGATCGACGGCATCGACGGCGGCACCGGCGCGGCTTACAACGTCAGCATGGATCACATGGGCCATCCCATTGCCACCAACGTCAGGGATTGCTATCTGGATCTCTGCGCCCAGGGCAAGCAGAACGAGATTCCCATCTTCGCCGCCGGCGGCGTGGGCAAAACCGGCAATGTCACCCAGAACGGCATGTCACTGATCATGCTGGGCGCCAGCGGCGTGCACATGGGCAAATACATCATGCAGGCGGCGGCCGGTTGTCTGGGCAGCGAGCAGAACCGCTGCAACGTCTGCAATGTCGGCATCTGCCCCAAGGGCATCACCAGCCAGAACCCCAAACTGTACCGCCGTCTTGATCCCGATCAGGTGGCCCAGCGGGTGGTTGACACCTTCATGGCGATCCGCACCGAGATCAAGAAGATCATGGCCCCGCTGGGACGCTCGCAGAGTCTGCCCATCGGCATGTCCGACGCCATCGGCATTGCTGATGAGTCCGCGGCTGAACGGCTGAAAATAAAATACGTTTGTTGATGCCGAAAGGCGGAAGGCAAAAGGCAGTAGGCACAAGAAAGAAGGGTGCCGAAGGCCGGAACTATATAAGAATGCGGGATGAGGGTGACCTTTCCCGTTCCTCGCGGAGGAAGAGAAGTGACTGAAGCAATTACCATTAAAGGACTGGATGAGCAGGGCAACCGTATCAGTTCCAAGGATTTTGAAGATCTGGTACAGGCCGCCTTCAAGAAATCACCGCAGCTCATCCTTGAAACATATGGCCAGCATAATGTTGGCGGACGCCTGAATCCCAAGGGCGGCAAACTGGACATCCGGATCAAGGGTCCCGCCGGGCAGCGGCTCGGCTGCATGGGCATGCCCGGCGCCACCATCACCTGTTATGGTTCCGCCTCGGACGATGTGGGCTATCTCAATATCGGCGCGGACATCATTGTCCGCGGCGACGCCACCAACGGAGTGTGCAACGCCATGGCCGAGGGCAGGGTGATGATCGGCGGCTCCATCGGCGCCCGCGGTCTGACCATGACCAAATGGAACCCGGAATATAAGCGGCCCCAGCTGTGGGTGCTCGGTTCGGTTGGCGACACCTTTGCCGAATTCAACTGCGGCGGTATCGCCGTCGTCTGCGGCATCAATCCCAAATGCCCGGAGAACGTGCTGGGCTACCGGCCCGGCGTCGGCATGGTGGGCGGCGCCATCTATTACCGGGGCCAGACCGATCAGTCGTATGCCCGCGGCAACGTCATGGCGGTATTGCCCAACGATACGCAGTGGCAGTGGCTTATTGACCGTCTGCCCGGCTATCTTGAGTCCATCGATCGGATGGATCTGCTGGATACCCTCTCCGTGCGCGAGGATTGGAAGATGCTGGACGCCATTCCTCCCCAGGACAGGGCGTTGATGTCTTCCGGCCCCATGCCCATGCATGAGTTCCGCAGGAATATCTGGGACAAGGGCTTCGGCGGCGGCGATCCCATCAGGGATCTTGCCCCCGGCCTGGATCGTTCCCCCATCGGCCTGATCGAGACCGGGGATCTCAGACGGCGCAAACCCTTCTGGGCCAACCAGGAGTCCGCCGCGCCCTGCGCCTATTACTGTCCGGTCCATATCCCGACCATCGACCGTCTGCGTCTGATGCGCGAGGGCAAAGAGAACGAGGCCTACAAGCTCGTTCTTGAGTACACCCCGTTCCCCGCCTCGGTCTGCGGCTCCATCTGCCCGAATCTCTGCATGCAGGGCTGCTCCCGCCAGATGGTTGACCAGAGTATTGATGTGGCCTTGCTGGGCCGGGCGGTCAAGGATTTCCCCGCCCCGCCGGTGGCTGCCGAATCTCTTGGCAAGAAGGTTGCCATCATCGGCGGCGGTCCCGGCGGCATGAATGCCGCCTGGCAGCTGGCCCTGCGCGGCGTCGAGGCCCATATTTTCGAGCGTGACGACAAGCTGGGCGGCAAACTGGCCCAGGTTATCCCCTGGGAGAGGCTGCCCCGGGCCATATGGGACGCGGAGGTCAAGCGTTTCATGGATACCCCCAACATCCATGTCCACTTCGGCGTCAGCATGACCAAGGACAAGTTTGACGAGCTGAAGAAGGAATATGATTATGTGATTGTGGCTGTCGGCACCCACGAACCCCGCCGTATTCCCTTTCCTGGCCATGAGCGGGTGCTGGCCGCCCTTGATTTTCTTAAGGCGGCCAAGAGCGATGACCCGCCCAAAATGGGCAAGCAGGTCGTCATCATCGGCGCCGGCAACGTGGGCTGTGACGTGGCCTGTGAGTGCTACCGTCTGGGGGCCCAGGAGGTTACCCTGGTTGATATCCAGAAACCCCTGGCCTTCGGCAAGGAGAAAAAGGCGGCGGAAGCCTTGGGCGCCAAGTTCAAATGGCCGGTCGCCACCAAGGAAATTACGGAACTGGGGTTGATTGATGCGGCGGATGAACTCATTCCCGCCCAGACCGTGATCATTTCCATCGGCGATGTTCCCGCCCTGAAGTTCCTGTCCGATAGCGTGGAAGTACTCACCGTGGGCGGGGCCGGCTGGATCAAGACCAATGAGGCGTGCCGCACTTCCGACCCGAAGGTCTATGCCGTGGGTGACGTGGAGCGTCCGGGCCTGGCCACCAATGCCCTGGGTCACGGCAAGAACGCGGCCCATGCCATTATCGCCGAGATCAAGGGCGAGGAATGGAAACCGTTCACCAAGCAGGTGATCAATATCCAGAACCTCAATCCTGCCCATTATGAGCCGGAAACATGCCCGAGCATCCATTCCGACATCCATGAGGCGGATCGCTGCATGAGCTGCGGCACCTGCCGTGACTGCCACATGTGCGAGACGATATGCCCGACCGGCGCCATCTCCCGGGCAATCCTCGGAGAAAAGGATTACAAGTATGTCTCCGACGATGAGAAGTGTATCGCCTGCGGCTTCTGCGCCAATACCTGCCCTTGCGGGGTGTGGTTGATGCGGCCTTTCTAGCCGGTATGGTCTTGCTGTTTTGCAATAAAAAACCGGGCCTCCTTGTGGAGCCCGGTTTTTTTGTCTGCATGCCGCTCGTGCGCTGTAATGGTAATTTTTTCGTAGACCTTGACTCAAGGTCTGACAGCCCGGACGTATCCCTTGTAATTCGGCGTGTAGAAACGGGTCAGCTCGCAAGAGGCCTTGTCCTGCCATGAGCCGGCCATGATCGTGTCCTCGGCGACTTCGCACCAGTAATCACCCTTCAGATGGATGCCCTGATCCCCTTCCTTGGCCTTGCCGAAATCAATTACGTGATGCAGGGCAAGCACCTCGTCCGGGGTGGGCAGTCTCCAATCCCTGTATCCGCCGAGATCAAGGTTTTTCACATATTGCAGGGCCTCCTCCCCGCTTTCCAGCAAGGGGCTTTTCTCTTTCTGCCACATCAGACTTGAGCCAGGTATTTGAAAAATACCGTTTCCCAGGTCGATAAATGTCGAAGAACCCTGTTTCCCCGAGGTTGCCGCGCAGCCCTGCAGCATGGACAACAACAGAACAACCGCGATGCATGAGAGTCTGAAATGCATGATATGCCTCCTTCTGAAAAGTAGTAATCAAACGGTATTGAGATACGGATTGCCATGATTATTTTATGCCGGTTTCGTCGTTTTTCATTTCCCCTAACTGCTCGGGATGCAGGAAAATGACGGCAACGGGCCATCTCTTCCCGCCGAGACTTTCGCCTGCCGCGGCAACGGAATAGTCGTAGAGGCTTTTTTGCAGGGGGGTGAGGTCAAGGGAGGGGTAGGCGCTGCCCAGGGAAAAATTGGACAGCCCGCAGACATGGGCCGCGCCGTTGATAACCGTCGGCACCCCGTAGGTGCGGCAATTCACCGGCCGGGCCACGTAACAGCCGCACCTGCCCCGATCATTTAATAACGGACAGCGGATGCGGGCCAGGGAAGGATCGGTTTGCCGGCTTACGACCTCCTGCCATTGCTGCTCCGCCGGGCGGCATCTCTGTGTAATCTCCCGGCTGACATCAGGGGGCAGGGCGGCAAAGGTCCGCAGCAGGAAGGAGGCCTCAATATGGGAAAGGTCAAAGACGGCGTTGCAGCAGTCCGTGCAGCCGCTGGTGCACCGCACTTCGGCCGGAAACTTGGCAAAAAGCATGGCCATGGTCTGGTCGACAAACTGGTAGAGATGCAATAATTTAGCAAACATGAGGTTGGGATTCCGTGTTTGAAGTTGAAAATTCGAATGGGCGGATCATCATCTTTAATACTTTGTTCTTACCTTAAATAGCGGAACCGCGCAAGAAGGGGAGATTGCGCGGAGGGGAGTTGATTTATTGTCTGATCGGTTTAAAGTATGTTTTGTGCGGAGCACACCCCTGCGAATCAAAACAAAAATCGATCAGCCTGAAGCGGATACGGGCTGAAAGGAGAACTGATATCATGACCACTAATAAACATATCGTCTGCCCGGTTTGCGCCAGCGTCAACCGGGTTCCTCTCGCCAAACTAGGGGATACCGCCCTGTGCGGCAAATGTAAAAACCATCTGTTCAGCGGCCATCCCGTGGAACTTACCGAGGCGGCTTTTCAGAAACATATCGAGCGCAACGATATCCCCGTGGTAGTCGATTTCTGGGCGCCCTGGTGCGGCCCCTGCAAGATGATGGGTCCGGTTTATGCCCAGGCGGTGGCCCGCATCGAACCCCGGGCCAGGCTGGTTAAAGTCAACACGGAACAGGAGCAGGCGCTGGCCGCGCGCTTTGCCATCCGCTCGATCCCCACCCTGGCGGTTTTCAAGAACGGGGTGGAGGTGGCGCGTCAGCCCGGCGCCATGGATCTGACCAATCTGCTGCAATGGGTGCGGGCTCATATCTGAAAGCGCCGCGCCGCTACGTTTCTTTTACTTGAGCAATTGAGATCGGGGCTGGCGAGAATCTGATCGGTCCAGAGGTCTACTTTTAAACCTTTACCAAATTCTTGATTCCAGACAGAAGCACCCTGAAACTCTTGGAGCAATTGGCCTCCAAACTCAAATAGGGTGCGATAGCGCGGGAACCGACGACTTTATCATACGTATTTCTGGTCAGCCTGAAGAGTTCCTCCGCCGGATTGCCCAGCGTATCCGGATTACGGAACTTCTTCCCTTGCTGTTGTTCCTTGAGCCCTTTGAAGCCAAGCCCCTGTTCCACGGCCGCCAGATCTCCCAGGTAAAAACTCTCCAGCTCCCGACAGGCAACGCGGACCAGCACCCCCTCCCGCCCTGCCTCGCGGCAGAGATCGGCCAGCTTGGTTTTTATCGCTTTGCAATCCCCCGAGTCCTGATCACGCATGACAACAAAAACAGAATCCGGCATCCTCCAGCCGCGCAGCTTCCTTTTTAGGTTTTTTTCCAGATCCTGTTTTCCCTGAAACACGAAATAGCGAATCTGGATATTCTCAGGGAGAAAACGCGGCAGAACCCCTACGAGCATCTCTTTCGCCGATGGTTCTTCGAGAAAAAAGACAATGGTTTTCATTGTGGATCCGCTCCTTCAAGAAAACCCTGCTCCCAGAGGTAGCCCATTTGGTCCCCTTCAGCCATGTAGGTGGCAAGTTGTTCATCGTCTTTTGCACGCCGGATCTGGGTGTAGCCGTCCTTTTTTACCAGCCAGAGAACTTCGTCGAGCCTCGCCGCGTTCAGAAAATCCGGGGAATGGGTGGAAACAAAAACCTGTCCGCCACGGTTGGCATAGGCGCGGAACTCTTCGGCCAGCTCCCACAGGAGCTTCGGATAAAGTTGGTTTTCCGGCTCCTCAACGCACAACAGCGGATGGGGTTTTGGGTCGTAAAGGAGCGTGAGGTAGGCGAGCATCTTGATGGTGCCGTCCGAGACATAGCGGGCAAGAAAGGGGTCTTCGAATGCACCGTCCTGAAATTTCAAAAGAACACGCCCTTCCTCGGTAGTCTTGGATTCGACATGGGATATTCCGGGGACGCGCATCTTTAAAAGCGAAATGATCTTATCAAAAGTCTCTTTTTTATTGTTGTAGAGATATTCAATCACCAAAGAGAGGTTTTCCCCCTCGCGGGACAGATGCTCCGCGTATCCGGCTTCCTGTTCCGGACGGGCCTTGCTGATATGGAAATCCGAGACATGCCAGTTTTCAATGAGATTGCCGAGCGCCATCACGGCCGGGAAACGTTCAAACTGAGCCAGCCCCTTGATGGCCAGGATATCCGGCGATTTCAGCGGTTGCTCCTCACGATGCAAATCCTTAACATCCGTCACCGAATCAAGCTCGTTGGTGACGGCGGTCCCTTTTCCCTTGGAAAAATCAAGAAAATGCCATGGCTGGCCGCTGCTGCCCCGCCGGTATTTGAGAACTTCCCGTTCGACAAGAGCCTTGCCCTGCTTTTCGTTGATCTGCAGAAAATAGGTGATTAACGGACTGTCTTTTCCGGCACGGAATTTCAATTCTATTTCAATTGGGCCTTGCGAATTTCGGCTGCGCACCTCCTTAAAGCCGCGGCTTCCTCCCAATCTGGCCAGTGCTGCATTGACATTGCTGGTCATGGCATCGCGCAGAAATCCGAAGACTTGAAAGATCGTGGATTTTCCCGTGCCGTTTGCGCCCACAAAGACACAGAAATTAGGTAATTCAGACAGTTCCGCGTCCTGAAAGGATTTGAAATTCTTCAAGCGAATTGATTCAATTTTCATCATGCACCTCGTTATTCCATATCCAGTAATTTAAAAAGCGAAAGCTGCCGCTGCGTATTCGGGCGATCCTTCCGGGTCCGCCAACGCTCGACCAGTTTGAGTCGCTGTCTGATGGAGTGGCCTGTGTCAGAGTGAGATGTCGGTTTGATGCCCTACATGTTTCAGGAACGCCAAGCCGTTTATTTCTCATAGGAAAAGCTGAGGTAACTGTCAAGCTGTTTGTGCGGAGTTAGTCGAATTAAAGAGGGTGAGGCGTATATTTTCCCATTTTCTTTAGTCGCGGGTAGGCGTATAAAGTTTACGGTGAATCAATTCGTTTTAGAGTAGATACTGTTAGGAGAAAAAGCCATCCTGGTGCTGAGATGCGCGGCCTGCAAAGCCAAACTCTGGCGCTATGACAAGATCGGACCGGGTGAGGTGCTGCGTTGCCACAAGGAGCGCATTACCAAGATGTACGGCTCAAAGAGTGACGGCCACAAGATCCAGTGTCTGTGCGGCAAGGATGTGGGAATCGACAAAGGCGCCTATTACAAGATGATTGCCAAGGCTTTTACCTATTCAGGCACGAAAAAAACGGGATGATCCCGCAAATCATGCGGTTTTCCACACCGGTGGTTGGCCAGCTTTTGCAGCCCAGCCGGGGCAATTATTCTTCCTTGATGGCCAGCAGCGGCTCCATGCGGGCCAAACGCAAGACCGGGGCCAGCGCCCCGATCAGGCAGACCGTTATGCCTGATAACATGGCAACCCCACTGAGCAGAATATTTGCAGGTGTCAGAACGGAATGGGCCCCCAGCCGGGTCAGCAGGTTGAAATCGTCGGCCAGGTAGATGATCAGGCCATGACCAAGTCCGATGCCGAGCAGCCCCCCGGCGAGACTGATGATGAACGCTTCCCCCAGAAACATCTGTACGATATGGTGGCGGCGGGCGCCAAGGGCGCGCAGAATGCCCACTTCGCGCTGCCGTTCGTTGGTCATGGCGGTAAAGGTCGACCAGGCCAGCAGGATGGCCAGGATTGAGGAAATGGCTATGGTGATGGAAAAGATTTTTAAGATGTCCTGCAGGGTATCGCGGACATCGGCGCCGATGGAGCCCCTGGTCATGATGCCGATTCTGGGATTGATCTTGCGGATCTTGGCCACCACCTGGTCCACATCAGCCCCTTCTTTCACTTTCAGGAAAATGATGGAAATATTGCCGGGCGCATACTCTCCCATGGCTTCCTTGGAGATTTTGTTGAGGTCGTCAATCCTCATGAAAATGCCGCGGTCAAGTCCTGTGCCTGTTTCTTCCAGATGACCGACAATCTTCACGCCCGAGCCGAAGAGTTTCGCCGTGGAAATCAACCCCAGATAGTCATAGACGTAACTGCCGATAAATACCTCCCCCTCGTTGAGTTGCTTAGCGCCCTTGAGCCACGGGGTAACGACGAAGTCCGTGTCGGGGTTGAAGGCGATAACCTGTCCTTCATCAATGCTGCAGCATCCTGAACTCAAGGTGTGCAGGTAAATCTGGTAGGTGCCCGCGGCTATCTCGGGCAGATCCATCACACTGTCAAACACCAGGTCGTCCATGTAAAAGGTTTTGATCACTGATTCCAGGATGAATTCATCAGCCATGGTTTTTGCCTCGGACGGCACAATGACGATATCGGCGCCGAGACGCCGGGTGGCGGCGTCGATGTCTTCCCGCACGGCCTTGGTGAACAGCAGGGCAAAAGAGAGCAGGGCCACGAGCAGGGAGACAGCCAGGGCCAGAATCAGATTGCGGAAGATCTTCCTGGCCACGTTTTTCCAGGCAATTGCGGCAATGGCCACTGATCGGTAAATCGGCATGGTGAGGTTCCGTGAGGGCAGCAGGATAGGGGGCTGAGAATTTTATCGGCAGCGGTTCTCTATCTTTTGTGGATTTTCAAGACGTAAAAAAACTTTAATACGAGGCTCGTGCAAAATGAACATGTGTGTCATTCCGAACGCAGTGAGGAATCTTTAATTGCCATGGTTTTATTAGATTTCTCCCTTCGGTCGAAATGACAGGAGGCACTCTTTTGCTTATTTTGCAAGAGCCTCATACTTTAGAAATAAACAGCTCAGCCGGCAACAGTTATGCGCAGTTGCCGGCTGACGCTATTATTAGGAGATAAAGCAAATTATTTCCAGTTAACATCCAGGCCGCACAGCACGGCATGGGGCGCATCCGTTCCGGTGCCGAGCTGGTCGTCATGGCATTTCAGGCAGGCTGAGGTGGGCTTGCCGATGAACTTCTGGGCCGCGACGTCGTAAAGCTTGAGCTGGCCGTCCATGCGCCATTCTCCGTCAGCCGGCTGGTCCGGGGTCTTGCAATCGGGGAAAACGGACTTGGTCCGGGAGGTGGCGATGATATACTTGCTGTCCGGGGTAAAGATGGCGTCATGGGTTTCTTCCAGTTTCGGCATGGTTTCCACATCCAGGACCTTGAGGGTCTTGGCGTCAATCAGAAAGAGAATGTCGCCGGTGGCGTTGGCGATATATTTACCGTCAGGCGAGTAATATTGGCGGAAGCTGATGGTCGTCTTCTTGTTTCCGTCCGCCACGCCCTTGCGCAGCACCTTTACCTTGCCCTGTTCAAGGGCCGCGGCATCCAGCGCCACCATGTGCATCTTGCCCACGGTATCGCCAAGCTCCTTGTTGTCCTGGGCGACGTTGGCCTCGTTCATGGTGACGAGGATTTCCTTCATATCCGGCGAGTTGATGCCGTGCATATATTTGTAGCCAGTTTTGATGTCGGCCTCGGTGCCTTCCAGGAAGATGTTATGTTTCATCTCCATGTCCTTTTTGCTGACCACGCTGATGTAACCGGGCTTGTTCATGGAGATGGGCATGAAATAATCCTGGGTCTGGGCAGAGGCGCAGTAGCCTGCCTTGGTATTGATGACCTGTTCGGGAATCTTCACGCTGACATCCTTGGCGACCTGGCCGGTTTTGAGATCGGTCTTGCCGTAATGGTAAACGTTATTGGCGCTGGCATCCGGTTTATAGGTCGACCAGTACATGGTATCCCGGTCCTTGCTGTCAATACGGGCATCGTGCACGGGGTGGGTGGCTCCGGTGCCGATGTCAATTTTATCCAGTGATTCCAACGTGATCGGCGTTTCCGCTTTGGGGTCTATTTTAAACACCGCCTTGGCGAAATGGCCGCCCATGCCGGCGACATAGGCTGTTCCTCCATACCCGCCTTCCGCCAAGGCATTGCCGATGCCGGCAGCTCCGATAAATAGGGCGCTAAGCGTGATGGTACTGAGAATTTTCCTTCTTGCTGATTTCATGATTTCCCTCCTGATTTATTTGTGGTACGGTTTTGCAAAAGTCTGCTCGCCGCCTGGTTAAGCATCTTCATCATTTATCAATATGGAATCGTCCAAGATGGACTGTAATACCTCGCATTTACGGCAGACAGACATTTTGTCCTGCCAGTTTTCCTTGTGAGCGCATTCACAGATGGTGCCATTAATAAACCAGCAGAGGGTGCCGCAGCGGAATTCCCAGGCAGGGCATGATTTTCTCTGTTCATCAAGGCATTTCTTGATGTCCCAGCACATCTTTGCTGAGGAATGCCTGATGCTGAGTTTGCTTAAAATGAAAAACAGCTGGCGCTCGACATGGGCGGGCACCGGCCTGTTCCCCTGCTCATAGCTGCGGATGGTTCTCAGGGAAATGCCTAGAATCGCAGCAAGTTCCTTTTGGGTTTTTTTTAATTTCTTGCGAATCTGGATCAGCTCATTTTTTTCCATGGAGCAGTTCTCGGCAGGTGCAGTTAATGAATACCGGCACAAATAATTCTTGACAGACGGTGACACACTGTGGCACCATCTGTCAAGAATTATTTGCGGATAAAATGGAAAGATCACTGTCGATTAATGTAACTGCTCAGGTCTGTAAGTGTTTAGTCTGAAGAGTGAATACTCTAGGGCTGCCGGTAGTGACTTATATTATATTTTGTGCCGCATCTCCTTCACCCTGCAAGCCTTCAGTCTATCCACCCGGATAGTTCCCGATAATGAATAATGGAGCAACAAGTGCTTATCCAGTGCGAGCATCTGGCCAAGACGTATAAGGCTGACGAGCAAGTTGTGCGGGCGGTCGATCATGTTGATCTTGATATTGCCCGTGGCGATTTTGTTGTGATCCTGGGCCATTCCGGTTCGGGTAAAACGACGCTGCTCAGCCTTATCGGCGGATTGACCAGCCCTGACAGCGGCAGTGTCCGTATTCATGGCAAAGACAATTGGAGCATGGGAGATCAACATCTTTCCCTGCTGAGAAACAAGACCATCGGCTTTATTTTCCAGTTTGCCAGCCTCATTCCCACCCTGACCGTCCTGGAAAATCTGCTGCTGCCCCTTTATTTCGGAGAGGCAACGGATAACCGGCGGGAAAAGGGGATGGAACTTCTTGCCCGGGTGGGACTGGCGGATAAGGCGAATGTCTACCCCTCCCAGCTTTCCGGGGGGCAGCAGAGACGTATTGCCATTGCCCGGGCCTTTATCAACGACCCGGAAATAATTCTGGCTGACGAGCCGACCGGTGATCTTGATGAGGAAACGGAAGGTGATATTCTCAAAATGTTCAGGCAGTTTAATGAACAGGGCATGACCTTTCTGGTGGTCACCCATAACGCAAATCTTGCCGCCAGCCAGAATGGTTGCCGTACCCTGCACATGAAAAACGGGCAATTCGTTTAGGATCGCCATGATTGCCGGTCCGGTGCATACGGGGCTCCTGCCGCGGGGGAGAATGGTTTTTTTGTCGGCTGCATTCTTTGCGCTGCTTGCTGTTTGGGCCTGCGGTCAGGATGACCGGCCGGGCGCCTTGCATGTTGGCGACCAGGCGCCTGATTTCAGCGTCACCGATATGAAAGGCGGGCAGGTCACTCTGCGCCAATGGGCGGGTTTCCCTGTCATCTTGAGATTCTGGAGCACGGATTGCCAATACTGCCGGGCCGACACCCCGGTTTTCAACAGATATTTCAATGATTACCGGGAAAAAGGGCTCAAGGTGGTTTATCTGAATAACGGCGCCTCCTCGGCGGAGGTGGAAAGTTTTGTTCAGGAGCTTGACATCCCGTTTCCCGTGGTCCTGGATGATGGCGGCAAGGTTGCGGCGCTTTACCGGGTAAAGGCGGTGCCGCAGACCATCGTCATCGATCCGCGCCAGAGGATTATTGCCGCCATCCTTGGCGGGGTCGGTCAGGCCGAGCTTGAAGAGCTCATCGGTACATATCTTGATAAGGGAGGACGTCAATGAAAGGTGTTCGTTTGCTGCATTACTATGGCATGCTGTTGTTTTTTGCTGTTGTTTTTTCGGGACCTCCGGTCAGCGCCGAGCCGCTGTCAAAAATTGACAGCGGTGAACGCTGCCCGGTTTGCGGCATGTTCGTGGCGAAATATCCCAACTGGGTTACCCAGATTCGTGATCAGAGCGGTAAGATGAGGCTTTTTGACGGGGTCAAGGATATGATGGCCTTTTATTTTGCCCCGGCCTCCTTCGGGGCTGACGCTAAAACGAACATGGGGGAGATCTGGGTCAAGGAGTATTATGGCCTGGAATGGCTTGACGGCCGCAAGGCTTTCTATGTGGTCGGCAGCGATGTCTACGGACCCATGGGAGAAGAATTCATTCCTTTTCTTGACCGGGCCGCGGCTGAGAGCTTTCTGAAGGATCATCACGGCTCGCAGGTGGTGGCCTTTACCGAGATTACGGCCGAAATGGTTGAGTCCATGCGTTCCCAGCATAAGATGAAAGGACAGATGATGAAATAGCAGGTTGAGGGGATGCGGCCATCATTTTATCTTTTCATGCTTCTGCTGCTCATCGCGGCCATTGACGGCTCCCTGCTGGGGGCATGGCGTATGGGGCAAGAGGCCAGGGCTCAGGCTGTTGCCGGCCGGCAGGCCGCTGTTTTCGCCATGGGGCTCACCGATCTCTGCGTGGCGACCGAGGCCCGCTACACCAGGCACCCCGCGGTGAGCGATCCGGTGGCCCCTTTTATGGATCACCCCGGGGCCATTGAACATTTCCCAACCGGGTCCTTGTGGCGGCCGGTGGGGCTTCTTGCCGGCTCCTGATTAAAAAATACATGAAGATCAATCCGCTGCAACGTCAGCTCAATCTCCTTGACTATGCCCTCTCTTCCCTGTGGCGGCGCAGGATGAAAAATGGCGCGATTCTCGCCATCTTCGCCTTCGTCATCTTTCTGCTGGGTTCCTTTCAGCTGCTGAGCCAGACCTTGCAGTCATCCGCCGAGGAGCTCCTGGCCTTTGCCCCGGATATCACCATTCAGTCCCTGGTGGCGGGACGCCAGACGCCGATAGCGGCAAACAAAATCAGGGAACTTGCCGATATGTACGGCATCACCGCCAGTTCGCCGCGCATCTGGGGCTACTATTTTGACCACGACAACGGCGCCAATTATACGGTGCTGGGGCTGACCGAAGAAGAGATCGGCGCCATGACCGGGGTTATTCTCGAATCCGGACGGCTGCCCGGCGCCCCCGGTGAGGTTGCCGTCAGTCCGGCTGTCCGGCAAAGTCTGGATCTGGCCGGGCGCAGCGCCTTCAGCCTGTTCCGGCCGGATCTGTCCCAGGCCTCGTTTAAGGTCTCCGGCCTGTTCAGCAGGGAGACGGACATTGTGACCGGCGATATCATCCTCATGAGTCTGGCCGATGCGCGGCATCTTTTTGCCATGCCTGAAGACATGGTGACCGACATCGGCGTCAAAGTGGCAAATCCTGTTGAAATCGATAACGTGGCCCGGAAAATTGCCGGCAGATTCCCGGAAACCAGGGTCCTGACCCGGGCGCAGATCCGTAAGACCTATCAGGTCGTGTTCGGCTGGCGCAGCGGCTTTGGTTCGGTCTGTCTGCTTGCCGCCCTGGCCTCCTTTGTCATTCTGGCCTCTGACAAGGCTTCAGGCCTCTCCCGGGAAGAGAAACGCGAGATCGGCATCCTGAAATTCCTGGGTTTTCAAACAACCGACATTCTGGCCCTGCGCTTCTGGGAAAGCGTGGTTGTGGCGGGGCTGGCCTTCCTCATCGGCCTTAGCCTGGCCTATGTCCATGTCGCCTTTTTTGACGGCGGCCTCTTTAAGCCGGTGCTGGTGGGCTGGTCGGTATTGCGGCCTGATCTCTCCCTTGCCCCCTCGCTTAATGGCGCCGATCTTCTCCTCATCTTCTCCTGGTCGGTTCTGCCGTATCTGGCCGCCACCATCATTCCCGCCTGGCGCAGCGCCGTCATCCGGGCGGATACGGTCGTCTGATGGCGGGCCATATGGGTCTGGACATAGAGCTGGAAGAGGTGCGCAAGATTTACAACCAGGGCCGGGCCAACGAAGTCACGGCGCTGCTCTCCGTTTCCCTAAGGATTGCGGCCGGCAGCATGGTCTGTCTGCGCGGACCCAGCGGTTCGGGGAAAAGCACCCTGCTGTCGATTATCGGCTGCGTCTTTCCGCCCAGCAGCGGCAGGGCCGTCATCGGCGGCAGACAGATCTCCAGACTCCCCGACCATTTTCTCGGGCGCTACCGGCGTGAGCTGATCGGTTTTATCTTCCAGCGTTTCAATATCCTGCCCCAGCTGACGGTACTGGAAAATATCACCCTGCCTCTTCTTCCCCTGGGTATCCCTCCCAAGGAACGGCAGCAGCGGGCCGCGCCTCTGCTGGAAAAATTCGGCATCGGCCACCGCGTGAATTTCCCGGCCGGACAGATTTCCGGAGGCGAACTGCAGCGGGTGGCCATCGCCCGGGCCCTGATCAATGATCCCCCCTACCTGCTGGCCGATGAACCCACCGCCCACCTTGATTCGCATCTCAGCATGGAGTTCATGGACATGGTCAGCACCCTGAAAAGGGCTGGGAAAACCGTGGTGTTGACCTCGCATGATCCCCTGGTGTCGGATCATGCGGAAATCGACCGTATTATTGATATCAGGGATGGGCGCCTTGTCTAATTCCAAGTCACCTTCAGGCCACTACCTTTGCCGGCTACGCTGTGCGGCTCCTCGCCGTACTTCATGTACTGTCTCGTCGGTCGTGCTTTCGCCGTCCATGGCTCGCACGACACTAGAGCGTCCATGCTCGTCGCTGCTCGCTTGCCCTTGTCCCCCCTTGCGGGGTGTTCGCGGTCTTGGTCTGAAGGCAACCTGGCATGACGCCGGTTGGCCGTATTGCCCCGGGGCCTGTGATGCTTATTAATTCCTGGGGCCTGGCCCTGTGCATCATCAGTTTGTGTGTCCTTTTTCTGGTCGGCACGGCTTTGCGGAGTGCTGTCCGGGTGCTGCGGTACTGGCAGCCGGGGTCGGATAGCAATCTGCAGATTGAGCTGGAAAATGAAATATGGCTCTCCTCGACCCTGGTGGAATACGGGCTTGGTTTCCAGATGGTCTCGCTGCTCATTTTCATCATGGCCGCGGACCGCTTCGCCCAGATGATCAAAGGTGCGATGTGCGCCACCGGCTCGCTGCTGGCCAATGATTACGGGGCGCCGCTGCTTGTGGTCAAGCTGACCGGTATTTTTCTTTATGGATTCTGGATCGTCCTTCATCAGCTGGATATGCGGGCTGAGTCCTACCCCCTGGTCCGGCTGAAATACCGGTATCTGCTGGCGCTTTTCCCTCTGCTGCTGCTGGAAACCACCCTGCAGACCCTTTATCTGACCGGTCTGTCGCCGGACATCATCACCTCCTGCTGCGCCGTGGTCTTTGGCGGGGATAAACAGCTGGGGCAGAACCTGATTGGCGGGCAGGCAGGCTGGGAATTGATGGCGCTTTTCTACGGGCTGGCCTTGCTGCTGTTTTCTTCCGGCCTGTACCAGCTATCGGCGAGGAGGATTTCGCCTGGGGTGACGTACGTTTCCGGGTTCGGCTGGTTTGTCTTTTTCATCCTGGCGCTTGTCGTCATCACCATCGTGGTTTCTTCCTATATCTATGCCATGCCCTATCACCATTGCCCTTTCTGCATTCTGAAAGCGGAATATGACGGCATCGGCTACCCCATATTTGTTTCGCTCATTTCCGCCTGCTTTGCCGGGGGGGTCACGGTTATCGCCGTTCTCCTGCGGAATGTTGATGGCCTGGAGGAAACCGCCGGCTGCTTACGGCGTTTCTCCATCCGTTTCTCCCTTGTCATGCTCGCCATGTTTCTTGCCCTTTCTTCCTGGCACTTTTGGGCATATTTCATCATGGGCGGGGAGTATTAAAAAATGTCTGTCCGGAGGTGTTCATGAAAAAATTGGAGGAAGCAGTCCGGCAATTCCGGGAAGAACGGGATTGGGAGCAGTTTCACAGTCCGAAAAATCTGGTGATGGCTCTCATGGTGGAATGCGCGGAGCTGGCCGAGCATTTTCAGTGGCTCACCCAGAGCCAGAGCAGAAACCTTTCCCCTGAAAAGAAGGAAATGATCAAGGAAGAGATTGGCGATGTGCTGATTTATCTGGTGAATTTGTCTGAAAAACTCGGTATTGATCCCCTGGAGGCAGCCTGGGAAAAACTGGGCAAAAACAGCAAAAAATATCCGGCGGACCAAGCCCGGGGAAAATCATGGAAATATCATGAGTACGAATAAACCAGGCGGACAGCAAGAGCAGGTGGCCATTGTCGATGAGAGCAACGTCGTCGTGGGCAGCGCCGGGCGAGGGGAGATGCGGCGGCTGAATCTGATCCACCGCGCCACCTATGTTATGCTCTTTAACTCCAGGGGCGAACTTTTTGTGCAGAAACGCACCCTCGGCAAGGACATTTATCCCGGATTCCACGAGGTAGCCTGCGGCGGCGTGGTGCAGGCCGGCGAGGAGTATGATGTTTCAGCCCGGCGTGAGCTGGCCGAGGAAACGGGTATTGTCGGGGCGGAACTGTGGCCGCTCTTTGATTTTTATTGGCAGGATGCGGGCAATAAGGTCTGGGGCAGGGCCTATACCTGCCTTGCCGACGCTCCGGTGACTCTGCAGCCGGAGGAGGTGGAGTGGGGGGAATTCATGGATATCGGCAGTATTCTTGAAATGTCCGGGGAAATGCCATTCACCCCTGATGGCTTGTATCTTCTTGACAGATATCTGCGGGAAATCTAAAATCTGCGTAATTGCTTGGTGTCGTGTCAAGCCCGAATTGTCCCGCAGCCCGGCAGACCCATGCCGGCGCTGTCCCGCCGGGAGAGGTTTCCCGGCCTACTTCATATTTTTTACTTGTAAACAGGAGGGGTTATGTCATCAACCGCACCATTTTTATATACGGCCGCCCAGCTTTTTGCCTGGATTTCCGGAAAGCCTGATTTTATTCTGCTTGATGTCCGCAATGAGAAGGAATTTGCCAACTGGTACGTGGAGGGGCCTTCGCTCTTCCCGTACATCAATATCCCGTATTTCAACTTTATGGAGGATTTGCAGGAGAGCATCGGTATGATCCCCGCCGGGCAGAAAATACGGATTGTCTGCGCCAAGGAAGGTTCGGCTAAATATGTGGCCGAGCAGTTAACATCCTCCGGTTTCGCTGATGTCGGTTATCTGCAGGGAGGCATTGTCGCCTGGGGCAACGTACTTGCCCCACGGCTGGTGAGCCCGCCGGAGGCCCCCTACAGCCTGTATCAGATGATCCGCCCCGGCAAGGCGGCCTGCAGTCATCTGCTCATCAGCGGCAAGGAGGCCATGGTTTTTGATCCCTCGCGCAATGTCGATTTTTACATCCGTTTTGCGGAAGAAAAAGGGGCGCGGATTATCAGAACCTTTGAGACCCACCGGCAGGCCGATTATATTTCCGGCTCCATCCGGATGGCAGAAAAAACCGGGGCCGCCATCATGGTCAAAAAAGAGGATTTCCTCGGCGCGGATTTCGTTTTTACCGCCGTGGAGGATGGCGATGTTGTTTCTTTCAGTCAGTCCGGGCCGCGGGTCAAGGCCATCCATACCCCCGGCCATACCATGGGCAGCACCTCGTACCCGATTGATGATAAATATCTCATCAGCGGCGATACCATTTTCATCAATACGGCGGGGCGTCCCGATCTGGGGGGCAAGAGCGAGGAATGGTCCCGTTATCTGTATCTGACCCTGACTTTGAAGATCCGTGATCTGGGGGATGAAGTCCTGGTTCTGCCCGGCCATTATTCATCCTGGGATGAGGCGAACAGCGACGGCATCTTCATGGATACCCTGGGTGATCTCCGCCAAAAAAATGTCGCCTTTCATCTGCCGACCGAACACAAATTTGCTGATTTCATCAAAGCCAATTTGCGCCCGCAGCCCGGCATCTATGCGACGATCAGGCGGGTCAACGGCGGCTGGCTCCAGGTTGACGAGGCTGAGGCTGATGTCATGGATCTCGGTAAGAATGAATGCGGGGCCAGTAACTACGGCAAGATCGGCGTGAGCGCCGAAAAAAACAGGGAAGGCGATTGAGCCGGCGCCTTTTGCTGCCCACCGCCCTTGAGGCGGCCCTGGCCGGCGCCGCGCAAAGAGGACCGGCCGCTGATCCGTTTCACTGCCGCCCTTGATGTCTCTGGTAATGACATTGTTGCCGGAATAGAGTAATACTTTGTAGTATTGCTTCCGGTACGTAAGGTGTAAACCCGCTCCGTGCCGGGAATACCGGCCAACACAAGCTCAGGAGGCCCCATCATGAACAGCTTTGTGAAGCTCGCCCTGGGGGTGGTTATTGCCCTCGTCCTTGTCCTCCCTCCTCCGTTGCATGCTGCTTCCGGAGATAAGGCGCTTCTACTCGGCGTCTTCCCCTATCTGTCGGCCAACCAGATGATGGAACAGCTCTCCCCCCTGGTCAAACGCATCGAAGAGGCGTTGGGCAAGAAGGTCACCATGGTGTCCGCTCCGGACTTCATGAGCTATGTGGAACGTACCGCCAAGGGTGAATACGATCTGGTGCTTACGGCCCCCCACATGGGGCGGCTGGCCCAGAAACGCGACGGCTGGCAGCTTGTCGCCATGACCGGGCAACAGACCACCACCGTGATTCTGGTGCGCAAGGACTCCGGCATTGACAAAATTGAGGATCTGCGCGGCAGGAAGATGGCCGTCGGCAACCGGCGCTCCGTGACCTACCTGCAGGCCGATGAGGCCCTCGGGCAAAAGGGGCTCACCCCGGGCCAGGATGTGGAAATCGTGGAAACCGCCACCTTCTCCAACGTGGTGCAGTCCGTGTTCATTGGAGAGGTGGCTGCCGGGGCCACCCCGACCCTGCTCTGGGACAAGTGGGAACATGTCAACGCGGAACAGCACCGCCAGCTCCGCGAGATCTTCCGGGCGAAAAAACCGGCGCCCCCCTCTTTTCTGGTGATGGTTCCCGCCAAGACCGGCCAGGAAACCATCCTCCGGTTGCGCGAATCGCTGCTCACCTTTCAGGATACCCCGGAAGGTAAAATTTTTCTGCAGAAAAGTCAGTTCGAGTCCTTCCTGCCACCTGACGATGAGGCCATGGCGCGCATCGACCCCTACGTGCACGTCCTGATTGAACCGCGGAAATGAGATGAACGATCAGGCCCGCTTCGTTCCCTGGTACCGCTCGCTGCGTTTCCGGCTGGTGGTGACCGCCCTCGCCATCGAAGGCGTCATGCTTAGCCTGCTGCTCGCCAACAGCTTCCGTCTGCTTGACAGGGCGGTCGAGGCGCAGACCCAGACGCGGCTGGAGGCCTTTTCCCCCTTGCTTGACGCCGCCCTGGCCGGCCGGGTCTTCCACCGTGATCACACCGAGGTGGAGGCCATCCTCAACCGTCTGACCACCTCAAAACGCGCCGAGATCCGCTATATCGCCGTCCTCGACCCGGACGGCGGGATTATCGCCGCCGCCGGCGATTTTCAACTGGCAACACCTCCCGAGGAAGACCACAGCGTCGCCACGGCGTTGGCCGACCTTACCTACGACACCCGTCTGCCCTTGACCATCCTCGGCCAGGAGGTAGGCAAGGTGCACTACGGCATTTCGCTTGCTTCGCTGGTGGCCACGCAAAACCAGGTGGTCCGGGAGGGGGTCGTCATCGCCGCGATCGAGATCCTGCTCAGTCTGCTTCTGCTAGCCACCGGCGGTTATCTGATCACCCGGCACATCCGCGCCCTGACCGACGGGACACGACGGGTGGCCCAAGGTGACTACAGCGCCAAGATCCTCATCCCGGGCCACGACGAGATCAGTATGCTGGCCGGGGATTTTAATACCATGGCCGCCGCCGTCGCGGCCCATGTCAGCGATCTCAGGGCGAGCGAGATGCGCTTTGCCGCCATCTTCAATGCGGTGGGCGAGGCCATCTTTGTTCATGATGGCGTGACCGGCGAGATTCTCGACGTCAACCAGCGGATGTGCGAGATGTACGGCTACACCCGCGAACAGGCGCTGCGGTGCGATGCCGAGGATATCAGTGCAAACATCCCGCCGTACACAGGAAAAGAGGCCCTGGCCAAAATTAAGGATGCCATGGCTGGAGTCCCGCAGATCTTTGACTGGCGAGCCCGGGCCAAGGACGGCCGTCTTTTCTGGGTTGAGGTCAGTCTGCGTTCATCCAGAATCGGCGACGCCGACCGCCTGATCGCCGTGATACGGGACATCACGGAGCGCAAAAAGGCGGAAGAGGAAAGGAATACGGCTATCGCCCGCTTCAGAACGCTGGTTGACAGTCTTGACGCCCTGGTCTACGTGGCGGACATGGAAACCCATGAGTTGCTCTTTATCAATAATTACGGCGAGGAGGTCTGGGGCGACATCATGGGACAGTCCTGCTGGCAATCCCTGCAGTCCGGCCAGAACGGCCCATGTTCCTTCTGCACCAACGACAAACTCCTGGATGCCGACGGTAAACCCACCGGCACCTGTGTCAGTCTGATCCGCAATACGGTAACCGGGGAGTGGTTTGAATGCCGAGACCAGGCCATCCAATGGACCGACGGCCGCCTGGTCCGCATGGAAATTGCCATCAATGTCACCCCGCGCAAGGCCGCGGAAGAGGCGCTGGCCGCCGAAAAAGAACGTTTGGCCGTCACCTTGCGCAGCATCGGCGACGGGGTCATCACCACCGATATAGAGGGCAGAATCGTTTTGCTGAATACCGTGGCTGAAAAACTGACCGGCTGGAGCCAGAAAGAGGCCATGGGCCGGCCGCTCGCGGAGGTGTTTAACATTATTAATGAGCAAACCCGCAGACCCTGCGAAAATCCGGTGGAGAAGGTACTGGTGTCCGGGCAGATCATTGGGCTGGCCAATCACACCGCCTTGATCGCCAGGGACGGGAGCGAACGGAAGATAGCGGACAGCGGCGCGCCGATCCGCGACAGGGAAAGCCGGATTGTCGGCGTTGTCCTGGTTTTCCGGGATGTCACGGAAAAATGCCGGATGGAAGAGGAACTGCTGAAGATCAAAAAACTTGAGTCAGTAGGCGTTCTGGCGGGCGGTATCGCCCATGATTTCAATAACATCCTGGCAGCCATCCTGGGCAATATCAACCTGGCCCTGCTGGACTCCAAGCTTGAGGACGGGACAAAGAAACTGCTGACCGAAGCGGAAAAGGCCTCACTCAGGGCCAAGGATCTCACCCGCCAGTTGCTCACCTTTTCCAAGGGGGGCGAGCCGGTAAAAGAGACGGCATCCATTGCTGAAATTATCCGGGACTCGGCGGAATTCGTCCTGCACGGCGGCAACGTGGCCTGCCGCTATGCCGTCCCTGATGATCTCTGGCTGGTTGATATTGATAAAGGCCAGATGAGCCAGGTCATCCAGAACATCATCATTAACGCCAAGCATGCCATGCCGTCCGGCGGCATTATCCAGGTCAGCTGTGAAAATATTGCCTCCTCGCTAAACACGGATGTCTCCCTGCCCGGCAAGGGTAATTTTATTAAAATCACCATACAAGACAGCGGCATCGGTATTCCGGACAGCATCATCGATAAAATCTTTGATCCCTATTTCAGCACCAAACAGGAGGGGAGCGGCCTGGGTCTTGCCATCACCCATTCCATAATCATCAAGCATAATGGTCACCTGTCCGTGCAGTCCAAACCAGGGGAGGGAACAGCCTTTTTCATCTATCTCCCCGTCTCAACCGGGGAACAGAGCAAGGAAGAGGGCAAGGAAGCCGTGACGGCCGGGACCCGCAAGGCAAAAATCATGATTATGGATGATGAGGCCATGGTGCGGGACGTCACCAGGGCCATGCTGTTGAGCCTCGGCCACGAAGTGATCCTGGCCCGGCATGGTGAGGAAGCGATCGATTTGTTCAAGAAACACCATGAGGCAGGGGAGCCGATTGATATTGTCATCATGGATTTGACTATCCCGGGCGGCATGGGCGGCCGGGATGCCGTGGCTGGGATCCTGGCCGTCAATACCGAGGCGATGGTTATCGTCTCCAGCGGCTATTCCAACGATCCGGTCATGGCTCACTGTCAGGATTACGGCTTTGTCGCCGCCATCGTTAAACCGTTTCAGATTCAGGACATCATGAAGGTTCTCAATCAACTGTTGGAATAAGGTAACTGGTCAGGTATTCAGGCTGAAGGCTGAAGGCTGAAGGCGGAAGGGCCTGCCCACGGACGGAGGGGGAAGTCATGAAGTTGCGTATCATGTTGATGCTTGCGTTTTTAGTTTTTGCCTTTGCCAGCGGAGAATCCGGAGCAAAGGAAGTGCGGCTGGGGGTCGGCGAAACTTATCGAGAAGGGGACCTCTCCATCATCTGTGGAGAGGCGAATCCGGGTTTTGCCTCGGAGGAGCCTGTGATGCTGAAGGAGTGTCAGCACTGGGATGATTTCCACAAGAAATGTTTGTTTGAACAGAAAATTTACACCTATAATGATCTGGAATGTATCGAGGAATGCCAGCACTGGGACTCCTTTCACAAGACCTGCGACTACCAGACCAGATGCGCCTTCCATCGCTCCCAGGGCGCCTTTGTCCGCACCAGCTGCGACGAGTTTGATGATTACAGCCGTAAGTGTCTGAAGAGCAACGAGACGAAAATCGGCGGCTCCGGCCGGGGGCGCCATTAACCCAACTTCCGGTCTTGCTGGAACGGTTAATATTGCCGCTGGTAACATGGCAAATTGAGGCAACGGGAGCAGCGCCGACCTGGTAAGTCTTTTGGCTCGCGCCTGTTTTTGGTTATTTGCCGGATAAAATATATCACCGCTAAACACTAAAACTTGACTTTCGGTCCTAATTTGATACCATAAAAAGACTGGAGGTGGCTTATGAATATCACAAACGACATCAAGCCCGTGACCTATCTAAAATCACACGCTGCTGATCTTCTCAAACAGATAAACGATACACGTCGTCCTGTTATCATTACCCAAAATGGTGAACCCAGGGCTGTGCTTCAAGATCCGCAAAGCTATGAAAACATGCGGAATGCGATCGGCTTGTTAAAACTCGTTTCGCAGGGCGAAACTGACATCCGAAATGGCAAAACAATGACACAAGATGACGTCTTTGAAAATATAGAAAAGATGTTAAAGAAAAAATGAATCGCAAGGACAAAATAATTTGGTCAGCGACAGCCAATGCCGACTTATCCGGAATCATAGAATATATCGCTCAAAATAGCCCCGCTAATGCGAAAAAAATATTGATAACCATAAAAAACAAAGAAGCAGATCTCTACCTGTCGCCCCAGAGGGGTCGAGTTGTTCCAGAATTACAAGATCAAGGCATTACTCAATATCGTGAGATAGTCATCACTCCTTGGCGTCTGATATACAGAATCACCGACGATACGGTGTTCGTCTTGTCTGTTCTTGACGCAAGACAGAACGTGGAAGACATCTTGCTGACCCGGTTAACAAAATAACAAATTGCTAACTGCCCAGGTGAATAGACTGAAGGCTTTTAGGCTGAAGGCCTGGCGGTACTGACTGTATAAGAAAATGTTTCCCCAGCCATTCTCTGCTTTCTTTGACTAACACCCTTCAGGCTACAGCCTAATCAACCTGGATAGTTACAAAAATTGCTACCCAAGTGCCCCGCAGGGGGAAATAGGACTCCGGCCTATTTCCCAGTGAGCTTTGCCGTTCAACCTTCGACATTGCCGCATTTGATCTCTGTCAGTGATAAGGCAGGCGCCGGAAAAAAACATCCGGCTATCTTGAGCAATTCCATGAAGGGCTTCATTGGGGGGACGACGGACAGGGGCTGGCCTCAATCTCGTTTATGGTCTGTCTGAATTCTTCCTGGAGAGGGCCGCCAAGCTCCACCGCCTTGCGGGCCGCGGTCAGGGCCTCATCGCGCTTGCCCAGCTTGCCCAGCGCCGCCGCCAGGTTGTTGAAGGCCGGGCCGGACTCGGGAAAGAGCCGGGTCGCCCGTTCGAAGGCCACGGCTGCGCCGTTCATGTCCCCCGAGGCATAGCGGGCGTTGCCCAAACCCAGCCAGGCGCCGAAACTTGCCGGCCACTTTGTCCGCGCGGTTTCATAGGCCGTGACGCTTGCTTCACGCTGCCCCGTCCTTTCCAGTCCGGCTACTGCCTGGATCCAGGCATTTTCTTCCGCAATGGCGGGAAGTTCCCCGGGCGGGAGGACCAGCAGTCCCCAATATTCACCGCGCGCCCAGATATTGTTGAAAACCCGCAGGGAAAGCCTGTCGTTTTGCACCTTGCCGGAGTGGAGGATGATTTCCTCGGCTGGTCCGTCGTAGCCGACCGCCACGGCATAGTGCCATTTGGGAAACCAGGACAGACCCCGGTTAACCAGCACTATGACGGGATGGTTGGCGCTAAGCTCGGCATGGAGATGATCCAGGCCGGCAATGGGGTAGGCAACACGGCCGTGGCGGCGTGCCGCCGCAATCAGGGAGGACTGCAGACTGCCTTGCCGGGACGGGGTGTACACCTCGCCGGCCAGGTCAGCGGGTCCGGCCTGGATGCCGCTCCAGCCGAGGGCCATGGCCAGGGCCGCGGGGCCGCATTGATATTCCTCCTGGGGGAAAAAGGGGACATCGGCGAGCAGGACCCGGTCAGGCGCGTTCTCAGGCCAGGGTTGCGCCGTCCGGGAAGGCATGGCGCAACCGCTTAAGGCCAGAAGCAGTACGACAAGCAGCATGCCGGCGGTTTTTGCCGTCAACATGCATATGAACTCCCGTCCTGCTCTAACGGCGATGATTGACAAAGTAAAAAACGTCGGTATAGCCGAGGATATCGGTAATGAGCAGGATGATAAAGACAAACAGGGCCGCGCCGACAACGGTGCCTATGCCGTTCCCGCCGGCCGGCAGCTGATCGAGAGCCTGGGCGATACTTATCACTTCGGCATCGGAAAGGCTGCTAACCCTTTGCGCGGCTTCATCCGCGACAACACCTTGGCGCGCCAGGGCCTGTTGCACGTCCTGACGGCCCAGGAAGGCGGTAATCCGGGCCCGTTCGTTTTGGTGTTGGGCCGTAGCGATTGCCGTGGCGGTGTCGATCATCCCGGCTCTGGCCTTCAGCGCGGAAAAGTCAAGCAGCAGAAAGGAAAAGATGAGGAAAAAACTGATGGCTCTGGCAAAAGGTCTCTGCATACTCTGCTCCTCTTGTTGGGATTGAAAAATAAAGGGTATTATATTTGTGTATAATATGGCGGCGGGCGCGATGCAAGAGAACTTTTCAGGTATCAGGGCTGAATGACACCGCGTAAGGTGTATAACCTTTTTTTGTTGCGCGCCGATCGAGGCAAAACACCCATTAAGAGAGCCCCTATGCGAGCCATCTCTTAGTCCTCGGCCGGTTCACCGGCGAGAACCGCGGGTTTGATGGTCTGGGAGCCGAAACGCTTATTGATCAGATCAATGGCCTTGTTTAATTCCTGGCGGTCCGCTGTGATCTTGCCGCCGAAAAGATCAAGCTGTCTGGGCAAGGAGTCTTCCTGGAGTTTGCCGGCCGCAAGCCCGACCAGACGCACGGGTCGGGCGCCGACCCTGGTTTTGGACAGCAGGCCGACCGCGGCCTGATAGATGCGGCGGGAGTCGTTGGTGGGCCGGGGCAGGGTGATGGCCCGGCTGATAGTGGTAAAATCATCATATCGGACCTTCAGGGTTATGGTGTGGCTGCTTAGGCTTGCACGGCGCAATCGCTCACCCACCTTGGTTGCCAGGCGCAGCAGCTCCTTTTTTATCCGGTGCGGATCCGTGATGTCGGAGTCGAATGTTTCCTCGTTGCCGATGGATTTGGCTGACTGGCTTGTTTCCACCTCCCGCTGGTCAATGCCCCTGGAGCAGTAATACATGTGCAGACCGTGCTTGCCGAATTTTTTTTCAAGAAAATCACGGGAGAAACGGGTGAGATCGCCGATGGTTTTCACGCCAAGCAGGGCAAGAACGGGAATCGTTTTTTTACCTACCCCCCACAGCCGCTTGATGGGCAGCGGGGCAAGAAAATCAGCCTCCGTGCCCGGGGCAACAATGGTCAGGCCGTCTGGTTTTTGGTAATCCGAAGCAATCTTGGCCACCAGCTTGGAGCTGGCCACCCCTGCTGAAACCGTGAGCCCGATCTCTTCCCGGACCCTTTGGCGGATGATAGCGGCAATGTGCTCGGCGGAGCCGAAAAGGCTTTCGCAGCCGGTGACATCAAGAAACGCCTCATCCACGGAAATCTGTTCCATCCTGGGGGTGTAGTCGCTGAAAATGTCCATGATCCGTTCGGACACCTCCAGGTATCTTGACATGCGCACCGGCAGGAAAATCCCCTGGGGGCAAAGGTTTCTGGCAACGGCAATGGCCAGGGCCGAATGGACGCCATAGGTTCGTGCTTCATAGGATGCGGCCGAGACCACGCCACGGTTGGAGCTGCCGCCGACAATTACCGGCAGGCCGGCAAGTTGCGGGTTATCCAGGATTTCCACGGAGGCGTAGAAGGCGTCCATGTCCAGATGGATGATTTTGTGGGTCATGGCCACATTATAATCATGATGGCGTCGCAAAAAATTCGATCTACTGCGTTGCGGCGGGATCGCGAAATGCTCGGCGTACCCGATGTACGCCTCCGCTTTCGCGACACCACCGCGCCTTGTATATCGGATTTTTATGCTTAGCCATCCAGATATTTATTGCGAGTTCATCAATCATGCCTTTCTCTTATTTCATCTTTTGTTCCGCCGGCAGCAGGAAGCCCTGCTCGATGAGTTTACGAATTAATTGACAGGCAAAGGGGGTGACCTGAGGTGCGGAAGTACCCATGGCCGCCGCCATGTCCTTGACGAGGTTCCGGAGTTTTTTCCGCCCGTCGCAATGGATCATCAGGTTGGCGATGACCGTGTCTGAATTCCCCTTGTAGGCCAGACCCTTTGTCAGATGGATCAGGGAGCTTTTTACCTTCCAGCCCTGGCCGGAGGGTTCGAACTGCTGCTCCAGCCGCAGGTCCGGTGAGTGGCGTAGCGAGGTGTTGAGCAGGGCGTCGTCGTCCCCCACGGTTTCAAGAAAATCCCGCAGCAGAAAGCCTTGTTCAACAGACGCGCCGCATTGCCCAAGCATGTTTGCCGGGCTCTCATCCGCGCGGAACCAGTTTTTTTGTTTGTCTGCCTTGCGCATGGTGATCAGTCCGGCGCCGAATGATTCGATACCGAGTTTCTCATAATAGGCCATCCAGTGGTGGAAGCGGTGCGGGAAATCCATGTCCCGGTCGTCCAGTTCGGTGTGGCGTATCCACTTGGAGGCATAGGCCGCCGCGCTCAGTGATTCGGAGCGCATGACCCAGACATCGCAGCCGCTGCCCTCAAACCATTCTTCCATCTCTTTCTGCCAGTACTCTCCGTTTTTCTGGGCCCAGTTGCACAGGATCTGGCAGAATCCCCCCTGGTTGAGAAGGCGCGGCGCCTCATGCACGATCTGGCGGCAGACCGAGTCGGCCTCCATGCCGCCGTCCCGGTAGATGAAACGCGTTTCAGGCGAAATGACAAAGGGCGGGTTGCTGATGATGAGGTCAAATTTTTCATGGGCCACGGGGTCAAAAAAATTGCCCTGCCGGCAGTCGAGGTTGGCAATGTTGTTTAATCCGGCATTAAACTCAGCAAGCCGCAGGGCGCGGGGGTTGATGTCCACCGCCACGGTCCTGTCGCTGTGCGGGGCGGCCAGAAAGGCATGCACCCCGCAGCCGCAGCCAAGATCCAGCGTTTGCCGGGAGTGTTTGCGGATGGTCAGATTAGCCAGGGTGATGGTGCTGCCGCCGATGCCCATGACGTACTGTTGCCTCTGTCCGCTCCGCAGCATGGCGGGCAGGTCAAAGGCCAGGACCAGGTTCTGGAAGGGCAGGAGTTTCACCGCCGCCGAGACCTTTTCTCCATGGCGGCGGATCAGACCTGCCTGTTGCCAGCTCTCAATGGTCATGGGGCGGATGGCTTGCCGCAGGATGGCTGCCTCAACCTCCAGTTCCATGAGAAAGAGACGTATCAGGGTATGCAGGGGCGAGCCGCTGCCGGTGCGGTCAAGCAGCAGCGGGTGATCATTTTCCACGGAGGGCAGGTCG
Organism: Deltaproteobacteria bacterium; assembly: GCA_016219175.1. Taxonomy (GTDB): domain Bacteria; phylum Desulfobacterota; class Desulfobulbia; order Desulfobulbales; family SURF-16; genus SURF-16. The sequence goes on from JACRCD010000009.1 coordinate 47,249, forward strand.
GTCAGGCCAAGGGTTTGCAGAACACCCGCATCGAGAAACCCTGCCTGATGCAGCAGATCTCGTAATCTTTTGTAATCATTGACGTCAGGAAAAAAGAAAACGGGGCTGCTGTCTTGTTTTGGGATCATGAAATCATTCTCGAAAGTGGGTTAAAAGAGCTTTAATAAATTGACATGCACCATTTGACTCAATACGCTGTTTCTATGAAAATAGACGATCGGTTACGCTACGTAAAATAAATTTCATTTTTTTTTAGCGCTGCCAGTTGGCAGAGGAGTTTCGCCATGCCTGATCCCATCACAATCAGTGAACATGATTTCGAGATTGTTTCCTCCCTGGAGAAGAGAGAGGGGAAACCCCAGCCTGAAACCCCTTTTCGCATGCTGGTCATGGCTGACTTCAGCGCCAGGCTCAAACCCGCCGCGAGCGGGCCGGCTGCCGCCCCCCCCGGCAAGCCGCGGCCGGTCCGGGTTGACCGGGATACTCTTGATGCGGTGTTTGCCAGGATGGGGGTGGAGATAGCCCTGCCCATTCTGGGTAAAAACAATGCGCCGGTGAGAATCCGTTTTTCCGAACTGGACGATTTTCACCCTGACAGCATCTACCGCCGTGTTGATGTTTTCAAGGAATTGCGGGACACCCGGGAGAGTCTGCGGGATCCAGCCGTTTTCGCCGCCTTTGCCGAAACCCTGCACCCCGAGCCCCGGCGGGATGAGAAGATGCCCCCGCCTCCTGGGCCGCCAATACCGGGCGGAGGCGGTCTGCTTGACCAGATCATCGAGCAGGAGAGCGGCCAGCCCTCATCCCGCCCCGCTTCGCCGCAATCGCGGTCGGAGCTTGATTCCTTTGTGCGGGACATAGTGCGCCCTCATCTGCTGCGCGCGGACCATCCGAAAGCGCGGGAAGCGATAGGGGCGGTGGATGCCGCTGCCGCGGAGCTGCTGCGCATGATTATCAGCCACCCTCGTTTTCAGCAGACGGAAGCGGCCTGGCGCGGCCTGAATTTCCTCCTGTCAAGGCTTGAAACCGATGACATGCTTGCTGTTTATCTGCTTGATATGACCAAAGAGGAGCTTGGCGCTGATCTGGCTGGCGTCTCTGATCCGCGTAAAAGCGCACTGTACAGGGTGCTGGTGGAGGAAACGGTGCGGACGCCGGGCGGAGAGCCCTGGGCGGTGGTGGCCGGTTGTTATACCATGCGGGAGACCCTGGCGGATGTGGGCTTGCTTGCCCGCATGGCCCAGGTTGCCCAGGCGGCCGGGGCCCCCTTTATTGCCGCGGCCAGTGACACCATGCTCTGCGCTGAAGCCCTGTACCGGACCCCTGATCCGGATGATTGGCAGCCCTGGGCGGAACCGGAGGCGCGGGAGGCGTGGCAGCTCCTGCGCCAGCTGCCCGAGGCCAGCTCCCTCGGCCTTGTTTTGCCACGTTTTCTGCTGCGTTTGCCCTATGGCGCCGACACGGAGCCGCTTGACACCATGAACTTTGAGGAGTTGGGGGAGGAGGACGAGCACGAAAATTACCTGTGGGGCAATCCGGCTCTGATCGGCGCGCTGCTCCTCGGCCAAGCCTTCAGCCAGCAGGGCTGGCGGATGGAGCCGGGAGCAGTGGCGGAAATCGATAGTCTGCCGCTGCACATCTATAGCCGGGAGGGGGAAAGGAGGACGATGCCCTGTGCCGAGGCCATGCTTTCCCATCGCGCTGCTGAACGCATCCTGGACGCGGGCCTCATGCCGCTGCTGTCATTTCTGAACCAGGACATGGTGCGGCTGGCCCGTTTCCAATCTCTTGCCGAGCCGCCCACCAGACTGGCCGGCCCCTGGAGTTAGCCGGCCATGGACCTTCTTGTCAAGCTCTATGAACTTCCCGAGGCTGGAGAAGCCCTGCACCGGTTGCGGACCGCGGGCATCGTTATCCGGCGGGCCATGGTCTACGAGAAATTTCAGGTGGTGGCCTGGGTGGAGGAGAATTTCGGCCGTGGTTGGGGTGCTGAGTGTGATGTGGCCTTCAGCCGCAACCCCGTTGCCGTTTTTGTCGCGGTCCGGGAGGGCGAGATGGTCGGTTTTGCCTGCCATGACACCACCATGAAGAATTTTTTCGGCCCCTTGGGCGTTGGCCTGGAGTGGCGCAAAAAGGGGGTGGGCGCCGCCCTGCTGCTCGGCTGTCTGCGCATGATGGCCGCCGACGGCTATGCCTACGCCATCATCGGCGGGGTGGACAACGTTGATTTTTACGCAAAGACAGCTGGCGCCGTAGCAATCCCCGGCTCATCGCCAGGGGTGTATGGGGACAGGCTGCGAGGATGAAGGGGAGAAATTAATAATTGATAATTGCGGCTCTTGCAAAATAAGTAAAAGAGTGCCTCCTGTCATTTCGACCGAAGGGAGAAATCTAACAAGATCAAGGCCATTAAAGATTCCTCACTGCGTTCGGAATGACATACAAGTTCATTTTATAAGAGCCTCAATTGTTAATTACAAGGGAAGAAATGATTCCCTTGCAAAAGCCAGGGATTTGCTCTATCACTGGTTGCCCGATAACCTAAAGCGGTTCGCTGAGGATGGCCAGGGATGCCATGGCATGATAGGTGGCGTCGAGAAAAGGCGCGGCCCTGCCCCGTCGGCCAAAACCGCCGCGGAGGGTCTGGCAGCCCGAGATGAAGGAGACGGCACCGCTAAGGTCCCTGGGCTGGGAATCCAGCAGACGCAGGGCCTGCAGGCAGAAATGGCTGTTTTCGATAAATGAGGTGGTGCCCGGCAGGAAGCCGAAACCGCCGTCCGCGGTCTGGCACTCCTGAAACCAGGCTGCAAGATCGTTTCCGGGGAGAGCAGCCCCTGGCCCGCCTCCGGCCCTGATGATCGTGAGCCCCATCATCATTTCCTCGCAGGTGTGTCTGGCGGGAAAGAGGCGCTGGGGCCAGTTTGGGCCCAGTTGCTCCTCAAGCAATGGGGCGCAGGCCTTGCCCAGAATGAGGCCGGCATGGTAAAAGGTCGGCAGCGAGGGGCGCTGCTTCAGCCGCTGGGCGGCAAGTTTTCTGACCGGCACGGGATCAAGGGGGGCGTGCAGGTCTGCCGCGGTGGCGAAAAGCTGATAGACGGATTTCAAATCGAGCGTGTCGCCGGGCCACAGGCCGGCAATGAATTTGTGCAGCAGTGCGTCGTCCCGGCAACCGGCCAGCTGTTCCGGGCGGGAAAACTGTTCAGCCAGGAATTTAAAAATGGCGACACCATGGAAGGTATCTTCGATGGTGGCGGGCAGCCTCCGCGTGGCGCCGAATCCTCCTGTCTCTTTTTGCAGGGAGCGGACATAGCTGATGACCTTGTCGAGTTCCAGGGCGCCAATGATATGATTGTCAGACATTTTCTGATCCCAAAGGTAATGTTTTTTGTATATCAAAATATATCATTAAATTCATCTATTACAAAATAATTCAAATCGGGAATAGACGCTGGTGCTGAAACGCTTCACCATAATCTGCTGGGTCTGCCTGCTGTTTCTGGCGGGCTGCGAGGACACTGACGTCAGGCTGGCCGCCGAGGCGGGACTTGATGCGGTCAAGGCTGTCACCCTGTCGGATGAAAATATCCGGCAACTGGCCATGCAGTCGGCGGACTATGCCGACGCCAAGCATGCCATGGCGCCGGCGGACGACCGGTACGCCAGGCGGCTGCAGCAGCTCGTCGGAGACCTTCAGCAGGAGGAAGGAGTGACTTTTAATTATAAGGTGTATCTGGCCACCAATGAGGTCAACGCCTTTGCCATGGCGGATGGAACAATCCGCCTTTACAGCGGTCTAATGGACATGCTTGACGATGGGGAGCTGCGGTTTGTCATCGGTCACGAGATGGGCCATGTCGCCCAAAAACATATTCGCAAAAAAATGCAGCTTGCCTATGCCTCCAGCGCCCTGCGCAAGGGTATTGCTTCCCAGAGCGGCGTGCTCGGGGAGATTGCCCGTTCGCAGCTTGGCGGGTTTACCGAATTGATCATGGGCGCCCAGTTCTCCCAGCTGGAGGAAAAAGAGGCGGATGATTACGGACTGTCATTTCTTAAAAGAAAGGGATACAATCCCCAGGCTGCGGTTTCGGCTTTGCAAAAGCTTGCCGCCTTAGGGGATGGTCATTCATTTCTGTCAAGCCATCCGGCCCCCGGCAAAAGGGCCGAGAGGCTGGAGCTGCAGTTGCAGGGCAAAGCCGTGCCGATAGAGGAGAGTAAACGGAATATTTTTGTTCGTTTCCGCGAATTCATTGAACAGCAATTTCCGCAACTTTTTGAGCAGTTGAACAGTTTTTTCCCCTGGCTCGGAAAAGAGACGTGAAAAGAGGGCTGGTGGTTCGTCTCGCCCTGATGCCGGTCACCCGGCTAAAATGTCACAGTTATTTTTTTACAAAGGCTTAGTTCATCCTTATTGATTCCCCGAGGAGGCATCATGAAGGCTGCAAACATCTTTTACAGGTTGACCGGTCTGTTCATCATCTTTTTACTTTCCTTGCCGTTGCCGGGATATGCCCAGGACACCGAGGAAGAAGAGCCCCCCCAGCTCTTCACCAGGGAGCAGCTGGCCCAGATGCTTGCGCCGATCGCCCTTTATCCCGATGCCCTGTTGTCCCAGGTGCTGATGGCGGCAACCTACCCGATTGAGGTGGTTGAGGCCGACCGCTGGCTCAAAAAAAATTCGCAGCTGCAGGGAGAAGGTCTTGATGATGCCCTGGAGAATGAGGATTTTGATCCGAGCGTGAAATCTCTCTGCCATTTTCCGTCGATTCTCGCCTTGATGAGCGAGAGGATCAGCGAGACCACCAATCTGGGCAACGCCTTTCTGGCCCAGGAGACCGAGGTGATGGCCATGGTGCAGGAGCTCAGGCTCAAGGCCCATGAACAGGGGAACCTCACCTCCACCCCGGAACAGAAGGTTATTGTGGAAAAAGAAACGATCATCATCGAACCGGCAAAACCCGAGGTTGTCTATGTGCCGTATTATGACCCTCTTTATGTCTACGGTCCCTGGTGGTATCCCTACTATGAGCCCTATTACTGGGGCCCCGGCCCGGTGGTCAGCGGCGCCGGCATCTATTACTGGTCCGGGCCTCATGTCAGTTACGGGGCGATCTCCTGGAGTTATTTTGACTGGCGCAGCCGCTATATTTATATCGATGCGCACCGACACCCCAGATATTTCAGGCATCATGACCGGGAAACAATACCCGATCACTGGCGCCATGCCCCCAGACATAGAAGGGGGGTTGCCTACCACGATAAGCCGACGGCCCGCAGGTACGGACAGTCTCCAGCTTTTCAGAGGGAGAACAGGCGCGATGACCGGGGCATTCCGGAAAAAAGGGATATGGACAGGGGAGACCGTGATGGCCGGGAGCAGAGAGGGGACAGCCGGGACCGGGACAGGGCTGACCGGGATCAGCAGGAAAGAGTGAGACCCGGCCAGGATAACCGTGAGCGGCAACACATCGACCCTGAGAAACAGACACAGCCAAAGCCTGACCAGGACAACCGGGAACGGCAACGCATCGAGCCCGAGAAACAGACACCGCCGGAGCCCGGCCAGGAGAGCCGTGAGCGGCAACGCATCGAGCCCGAGAAACAGGCACAGCCGGAGCCCGGCCAGGAGAGCCGTGAGCGGCAGCGCATCGACCCCGAGAAACAGACACCGCTAAAGCCCGGCCAGGAGAACCGTGAGCGGCAACGTATCGCCCCGGAGAAACAGGAGCAGCCAGAGCCCGATCAGGACAGCCGGGAACGGCAACGCATAGATCGCGAGAAGCAGGAACGGGCCAGGACTGATCAGGATAACCGCGAGCGGCAACGCATAGACCGTGAAAGCCGGGAAAAAGCCCGGTCTGCCCAGGAGCTGCAGGAAAGGGAACGGGTCGACCGCGAGAAACAGGAACGGGCCAGGATCGACCAGGACAACCGGGAGCGGCAGCGGATCGAGGCTGAAAACCGGGAAAAAGCAAGGGCTGTTCAGGAAATGCAGGAACGGGAACGCATTGAACGGGAGAAACAGGAACAGGCCAAGGGAAGCCAGACGAAACCGGCAAAAAAAGGTGGTGACCACACCGATGGCGCCCAGGACGAGGAGATAGAAGAGACTGACGGGACTCCCTTGGGCGGGGCCGGCGCCGGCCGGGAAGAAAACAACTCGAGCAAGCGCGGCCGTTCCGGCCGGGGAGGACAGGGTTCGAGCGGCGATGCGGAAGGTGGACGTTTTGACCGGGGCCGCATGGGACGATGACCTGCCCCCCTGCCGGAGCCATGACCCCGACAAAACATGATGGCGTCGTAAAAAATACCCTGAAGGGCATAAATCCGATCTACTGCGTTGTAGCGCATTTTTGTTCGTTCGGCATACCACATGTATAGCCTCACTCTCAAAAATACACTACGCCTTGTATATCGAATTTTGTTACTTAGCCATCCGGACTTTGTCGCCGACTTTTTACGAG
>JACRCD010000053.1 GCA_016219175.1 Deltaproteobacteria bacterium
GATCTACTGCGTTGTAGCGCATTTTTGTTCGTTCGGCATACCACATGTATTGCCTCACTCTCAAAAATACACTACGCCTTGTATATCGAATTTTGTTACTTAGCCATCCGGGCTTTGTCGCCGACTTTTTACGAGTTCATCTTGCATGGAAAATGGTTGCCTCCAAGACACTATTTAACGTCTTGCTCATTGATATCGGTTCTGCTAAATTATTGCATGACGCCTGATCATTACAATAAAAAAAATGTCATGAATTTGTTTGCCTTGCCCCTTTCTCCGGTCCTTGCCGCGACACTCTTTCCCGCCCAGCTCCTCAGAGAGTTCAGCCGTTAACCCGTGAAAACGATAGTGACATCAAGAGAGATCCCGACATGAAGAAAATCCACATCCTGATAATGTTTTTCATCCTGATGTTTCCGTTCTCCGCCCCTGCCCAGCAGCAGTTTGCCACGGATGTCATCCCGACCCCGGCCGGCGATGCGCGGATCACCTTCCTCGGCCACGGCACCCTGATGCTGGCTTTTGCCGGCAAGATCATTCATATTGATCCATTCAGCAAGGTGGCGGACTATGCCACCCTGCCCAGGGCGGATATCATCCTGCTCACCCATGATCACTACGACCACCTTGATCCCCAGGCCTTAAAGCTCGTGCGCACAACAAAAAGCGTGGTTATCCTGACGGAAGCGAGCGCCAAACAGCTCCAAGGCGGCATCGTCATGCATAACGGTGAGGAAAAAACCGTCCAGGGTGTGAAGATCGAGGCCGTGCCGGCCTATAACCTCGTTCACCGGCGCGACGACGGCCAGCCTTTTCATCCGAAAGGAGACGGCAACGGCTACGTCCTCACCCTCGGCGGCAAACGAATCTATATTGCCGGCGACACGGAAAACATTCCGGAAATGAAAGCCCTGCGGGATATCGACGTGGCCTTCCTGCCCATGAACCTGCCCTACACCATGACGCCGGAGATGGCGGCCGAGGCGGCAAAATCGTTTCAGCCGAAAATTCTCTACCCCTATCATTTCGGCGAGACCGACCCGATGAAACTCGAGGATTTACTGAAAGACGCCAAGGGTATCGAGTTGCGTATCCGTAACCTGCAATAACATTGTGATATTACTCTCCATGCAACTATTCAACATCCTTCTTGGTTTGATTCTGCTGACCTTCGGCAGAAAACTTTTCTGGCTTTTGGTCGGCATTGCCGGCTTTATTGTCGGCATGGAATTCGCCGGCATGTTTCTGGCCGGTCACCCCTACTGGCTGGTACTGCTGGCTGGAATCCTTACCGGACTTCTCGGGGCTTGGCTTGCGCTTTTCGCCCAGCGCCTCGCCTTTGCCCTGGCCGGATTTTATGCCGGATCCTTCCTGACCCTGATTCTCGCCCAGTCGCTTGCCCTGCATGACCCCGCTGGCATTCTGCTGCCGGTTATGGGCGGGCTGATCGGGGCATTCCTGTCCGCCTGGATCATGGATCCGGCCCTGATCATACTTTCCTGTCTCATCGGCGCCGCAACGATTGTCAACGCAATGAACGCGGGGATGATAGTGAGCTCCATCATCTTTGTCCTCCTGTTATGCTGCGGCATTTTCGTCCAGACAAAATTATTGCCCAGACTGAAAAAAGAAGAGTAACCGGCACAGGAAGGATCAGGTCATTTGCCCGGGTTTACGGGGATTGACACGGTAAAGGTGCTGCCCTTGCCGGCCTCACTTTGCACCTTGATCTCTCCGCCGTGATTCTTGACGATGCCGTAGCTGAGGGAAAGCCCCAGACCTGTCCCCTTGCCGACCTCTTTGGTGGTAAAAAACGGTTCGAATATCCGCGGCAGAACCTCGGCAGGAATCCCCTTGCCGCTGTCCGAAACCGACACGAACACGCGGTTGTCGTCACACCAGGTACGCACGGTGATATGGCCCTGTTCGCCAATGGCCTGGGCCGCATTGATCAGAAGGTTAAGAAAGACCTGGTTCAACTGTTGCGGGTAACATTTTACGAGCGGGATCTCGCCAAACTCACGGTTGAGGGTCCCCACGTGCTTAATCTCGTTGCCGGCGATATTGATAGTGGCATCCAGGGCCTCGTTCAGATTGACCAGGGTACTTAAAGACTGATCCGCCCGGGAAAAGCTCTGCAGACCCACAACGATGCGCGCCACCCGGTCAGCTCCGTCCAGGCTCTCGCTTATCAACTGCCGGGCATCGTCTGTTATGAAGTCGATCTTGAGCTTCTTTCCGAGGTTACGCAACTGTTCACAACCAGGACTTCCGGCCTGGGCCGCAAGTTGATCCCCGGCCACGATAAACTCCGCCAGCCGATCGATGTATGTTTTGAGGCTTGAAAGATTGCTGGCGATAAAGCCTATGGGATTATTGATCTCGTGGGCCACGCCGGCGGCCAGTTGACCGATGGAGGCCATTTTCTCCTGCTGGATCAGGTGGGTTTGCACCAGCTTCAGTTCTTCTTCCGCCCGCTTGCGCTCGGTGATATCTCTCAGGATTACGATGGTGCCCGGAAATTTCAAACTGATGTCCTGCATGGGGCGGAACCGGGCCAGCACCTGACATTGCTTGCCCCCTGCCAGCTCAACCAGGTATTCATCCTCCGTGTCATTACCGTTTTCCTGGAAACGGGACAAGGCCGCAGCCAGCCAGGGGAAGGGAATGCGCTCCTCCGGGCTTGAATAATAGTGGCCGCCAACGGTGGCGGCCGGGTTGATCATACGGGCGCCGGCAAGGTTCATGTGCACGATGCGCCTGTTATCATCCAGCAGGAAGACCGCGGTCGGCAGACTCTCAAAGATGGTCAGAAATTTATTCTTCTCGTTGGTTATCAGCCGATTCGTGGCCTGCAACTCGTCTACCGCGCTGTCCACCGTCTCGCGACGGCTCCATTCGGCGCAGAAGGCGATTTCGATCCGGTCAAATACCCGCTCGATAAAGCGGGCAAGCAACTCTTTGTCCCAATTGCTCTCACCTTCATCCCGCCGCTGCTCGGGCCAGGGCTGCGGTGCTGGCATCCGCGCCAGGTCCAGGTAAGCCTGCCGGTAGTATTTCATCAAGCCCATGAACATCTCAAGAGTTACGCCCCGCGAGCGATGCTTTTGGGCTTCCAGCACGCCAAAGGCGGCCATGGGGCCGGAAACAAATGAGTCGTCAGGCCCCAGCTCCCATGGTTCCTCGGAGATTGCCAATGCCGCGGTGATCGAGTCGGTCAGTCCGGCAATTGAGATCCGCCAGGCCTCTTCAAGGGTGGAGGTATAGCGGGTATAACCCCGCTCCAGGGCATAGTCCCGCACTCGGCGCATAAGCCACAATTCATGCGTCTTGAGAAATACCGCGAAAGGATGCATTCCCTATCTCCTTTTCCTCTGCCGATAGCCAGTCCGGCTGACGGAATTGCTGATAACAACACATTGGTCAAGACGCCGGCTTCCCGCAACCACCAACCTTGTCCGCCAGCCCCCTGCCGTCCAGATTGTCTGTGCGGAGTGCCCGTAATGATAAGGTTAGTTGAACGACGAAGAAAAATCAAACAGGGATTACGGCGCGATTGTGTAATTTTCCGGGCAGTGATTGCCTGCTAATTGTTGTTTGAATATCAAACCGTTTCGGCGTATAGTTACAGGAGACACCCCCCGTGAAAGGCTGGCCGTTTGCTTCCAACTCCTCCGTGTCCGCGTACTGGCGGGTGAGCTGCAAGGACCGGCTGGCTTCTGCCCCGCCATTGCCGAGGGGTCGAGGGAGAGGCGACAGCGAACTTCAATTTACCCACTGCTCCCGGCAGCAGGACAATTTCAGGAGAGTGCCCGCATGGCCAGACCAACCGTCTTTTTTGTGGATGACGAAGAAAATATCCTCAAGTCCATCACTCGTCTCACCCGCGACGAGCCCTATGATGTCTTCACCTTCGATGACCCGAGAGAGGCGTTGGCGGAACTTGACAAAAGAGAGGTTGCCGTAGTGGTCGCGGATCAGCTCATGCCCGTAATGACCGGAACCGAGCTGTTGGAAAAAGTAAGAAACAAATGGCCCAACACAACCAGAATGGTGCTGTCCGGCTATACCAACCTGAACACCATGCTTTCCTTCATCAACCAGGGGAAAATTTTCCATTTCATTGTCAAACCATGGGATAACGATGAATTTAAAATGGCAATCAATGAGGCCATCAACCATCACAATTTACTGGTGGAAAATATTAAATTGACCGAACTCACCAGAAAACAGAATCTTGAACTTATTGAGCTCAACAAAAGCCTGAAAAAAAAGGTCGAGAGAAGAACAAAAAAAATAAAGGTGAGGGAATCACAACTTAAGGAAGCGCTGGAAGCAATTATTCAAGCGGTTGCCTCGACCGTGGAAATGAGAGATCCCTATACCGCGGGGCATCAAGACAGGGTTGCCGAGCTGGCTTGCGCCATTGCGGACCGGATGGAGCTTTCCGCCGACCGCCAGGAAGGTATCCGGCTTGCCTGCGTCATTCATGATTTGGGGAAAATTTATGTTCCTGCTGAAATTCTCACCAGGCCCGGCAAGCTCACGGACATAGAAAGAGAATTAATCCATGTCCACCCCCGGGTCGGCTACGATATTCTGAAAAACATCTCCCTGCCCTGGCCGATTGCCGACATCGTTTATCAGCATCATGAGAGGATCAACGGCAAAGGCTACCCATTGGGCCTGACCGGTGACGAGATTCTCCTCGAGGCGCGCATCCTGGCGGTGGCGGATGTGGTGGAGGCCATGTCTTCCCATCGTCCCTATCGGCCGGCCCCTGGGATCGAGCTGGCTTTGGAGGAAATATCCGAGAATAAAGGTATTCTTTATGAGCCAGCCGTTGTCGAGGCCTGTCTGCATCTCTTTGCCGAGGGAAAAATCACTCTTCAGGGCTGGACGGGTTAATATTTTTTCCGGCAACAACACCCGGCCCGCGGTAACGCCTGTTTTGCGTAGAGTTAACAAACTGTTTCATCGTTTACAACCGCGCATTGGCGGCCAATAAACTCTTCCCATCCTTGTTTATTCACCGGCATATTTCCCTTCATGCCATTGGCCCTTCATCTCCTGCCCGTCCGGAAAGGTAAAGGTGCCCTGGCCTTCGTACAGGTCGTTTTGAAACTGCCCGCTGTATTTGCGGCCATCGGGATAGGTGATGCTCCCCTGCCCGCTTTTCACGCCGTTTTCCCATTCCCCTTTATATTCCAAACGGTCGGGACCGGTTCTGACGCCGAAGCCGTGGAATTTCCGGTCCTTGAAGCCGCCGGCATAGACAACGCCGTCCGGGAGCAGCAGTTTGCCCTGACCGTGAGGTTTGCCGTTTAAAAATTCCCCGGTATATTTGGGACCGTCGTTGGGCCAGGCCAGGGTTCCTTGACCATTGGGGGCGTCATTTTTGAACTGTCCTTCATACACCGAGCCATCGGAAAAATTTATCCGGCCATTGCCTTCGAAGGTATTGTGCACAAAATCGCCGACATAGCGGCGGCCGTCGCTGAAGGTGTATTCGCCTCGGCCATCGGGCATATCGTTCTTGAATTCGCCGGCATAGACCTCGCCGTTACTGAGGGTAAGCACCCCCCGTCCCTCAAAACGATTGCGAAAAAACTGGCCGAGGTAGACCGCGCCGTCCACCATGGTCAATTTTCCTTCTCCGTGGGGCACTCCGTCCTGCAGCTGTCCTTCATATTTCGTTCCGTCATTGTTGATGATAGTGGACTCTGTGGCATCACTGCCCGGCCTTTCCGGCGAGGGATGCAGGGCGGCCACGGCCGGCTGCAAATCGAGGCCCTCGACGGAATCCTTGGCAAACACCCGCTGCCCGCCTATTGCCTTCTTACCCTGCGCCTCATCCTGCTCCGGATTTTCCGCGGTAAGCGTTGCGGTAGCATCCGCTGCCGGGGAATTTTTTTTGTCGGCAATCACGGCCCCGGCCCCTTCCTGTTCTTCGTCTTCCGGAAAAACCTTCATCTGTGCGGCGTCAACTTGCTTCTCCGCCTCCTCCCCTCCTTCAGCTGCTGTCGGTACAGGCTCCTCGCCAACGAGCTGACCATGCTGCCATTCCTGGCGAAACACCCTGCCGTCAGCACCGGTCATCGTGCCGGGGCCATGCTGCCGGCCATCCTCCCATCCCCCCTCATAGCGGGCGCCGGAGCCGTACCATTTCGTGCCCCGGCCATTGGGCTGCCGGTTCCGCCACTCGCCTGAGTATTTACTGCCGCTGGAAAACCTCGCCGTACCCCGGCCGTCCTGGCAATCGCCCTCCAAACATTTTGCCGTGGCTCCTGGGGGCTGGCACATCATTATGGCAAGCAGTATGAATAAAAATGGCCTGAACATTTCAACCTCCCCATCCAATGTCATCATTGTAACGAATTCTCACCAAATCATCCTTTTATTCTTGATGAACCCGTAAAAAATAGGCAATAACGCCAAGATGGCTAACCAGCATGGCTGGACCAGGCTGGCCAGCCACAACGAACCATAAAAGTCCGGCGCTCCGGCATGGTCGGTTTCGAGCACCGTCGACTTCCATATAAAAGCAACAAAGTTCGATATACAAGGCGTAGTGCATTTTTGCGAGTGAGGCTATACGCTCGGTATGCCGAGCGAACAAAAATGTGCTACAACGCAGTAGATCGGGCTTTTTACGTCGCCATCATTCTTTCGTCTGCAATTTTTATAGTCTGATGGAAAAACCTTCTTTGCAAACTGCAACGATCCCGCCCAGAAGCCGCTTTACGTGGCACAGATCCGGTTTCAGCAATAAAATTTCCGCCGGAATGGATCGCCACCCTCCTGGCATGCGGGGCAAATAACCCAAAAAACGGGGCAAATAACCCAAAATTGTCTGTTTCACTGCTATTCTCAATTAAAGCCTAACTGGCTGATACAAAACACAATACGAGGGGAAAGATAGCCTATCACCCAGCGGGCTCAATTATTGCTTATTTTCCATAACTGACATTCGCGTTTCACCAATTGACAAACAAATACAGTCTGCCGCAGGCGTTAAATCTGAAAAACATCCGGACCTGCGCCGGCTTCCACCTTGACTTTCCATGCGCGCCAAGGGCCTGGAAAGATGATTACGCGGAGATAAAAAATGATCAAGTCTCTTGTTTCATCCTGTTTTCTGTGTTCCTGCCTCCTCCTTTTGCCCTCCACCAGCCACGGCGATACTGACTGCCAGCAATGCCACGTTGTCACGTCTTGCAGCGAGCCCACGCGGCCCCAGGGAAACCTGTGCATCGACTGCCATCTGGGGACGGAGGATATCGATGATTACACGGTCAACTTCATCCCCGCCCAAATCGATACGGAGGAGTGGTACGGCAGCGGCCACGGCGGTTACGGCTTCGCCGACACCTGCGGCTATTGCCACGCACCGGCCGTCAATCACTTTGCCGCAAGCAACCCCTTCCGGCTGGCCAATACCACGGGGCCTGGACCTGACGGCCAGAACGGTGTCTGCCTGGTCTGTCACGCCACGGTAGCCGCCGGCTACGGTCCGGAAGGCTCCAGTCCGATCACCGCCTCCAGCAGGATCGAAAGTTATCATTTTCATTACAAGCATTCCGCTGAGCACAACGGCGGCTCCTTCTGCTGGGACTGCCATGACCCCCACGGCGATGCGGCACCCGGACCGGCCGGCAACATTGCCATGATCCACAAGCAAGTCACCAAGCAATCCGACGGCAGCTTCGGCATTCCGCAAACCACCGTGGAGGTCTCCTTTACCGCGAATGCCACGGGCGCTGATTTCGCCGCCATCGGTTCCGACGGCCCCTATGACAAGATCTGCCAGGTCTGTCATGAGGCGACGGAGCATTACACCATCAACGCCGGAGACGGCCACCACTTGGCCAATAAATGCACCGGCTGCCACCAGCATAACGGCGATGGACCGCGGGAGGCCTTCAAGCCGTCGGGTTGCGACGGTTGTCACGGCAATCCGCCCACCGACAGCACCCCCTGCGGACCGACCGGGCTGATCTGCGCCCCCGAGGATTCCGGCTCGCTTACCGCCGGAGCCCATGCCAAACATGCCACGGGCATCGGCTACAACTATCCCTGCCAGGCATGCCATTACAGCGGCATGAAAGATGCGGCTTTTATCCTGGACAACAAAATCCAGATGGGTTTCAACACCTTCGGTTTTGACGGCAGCAACACGGGTTACCATGGCCAAACCAGTGTCGATTCCACCGGCACCCCGTACCACTATGAGGGGACGAACGGAACCGCGATACAGGTGGACCAGAGCATGACCTGCGCCAACACCTATTGCCACGGCAACGGCATCACCGTGAACACCCCGTCGCCCATACCCTCGCCCACCCTGCCCCGCGCCGTCATGGCCAATACCTCGCCTTCCTGGGATGCGGGACCCCAGACCTGCGACACCTGTCACGGCTATCCGCCCGCCTATCCGGACAGTGATCCGGCCTATCAGTATAAGGCCAACAGCCATCAAAGACATAATTTTTATAGCTGCAATGTCTGCCATTACGGCACCACCAGCGACGGGGTGACCATCACCGGCCGATCCAAACACGCAAACGGCGCCTATGATGTGGTCGGCGACCCGACCCTGGGCGTCCACATCGATTACAACTTTGACGTCGGCGGCGGCACCTGCTCCAACATCGTCTGCCACACTTTCAACTCACATCATGTTGTTATCGACTCCACCCCCACCTGGGGCTACAATATCTTTGGCCTCGGTTCCTCGCAACTTCTCGGCGGCGGCAATCAGGTCAGGTTCTACGTTATTGCCGCTGGCGAATATGGGGAAAATGTCGAACCGCCCTTCATCTTTCATATCAACTATGGAGACAACACCTCCGGGGAAGTCCCGGCCGGCCCCGACGGCAGAACCGCGGTTTTCTTCCACACCTATCCGGCCCCGGGCACCTATACCTTTACCATATGGGCGCGGGACAAAAATAACCACCGCAGCAGCGCCGAGACGTCTTATCCCAAGACCGTTTCCCCCTCACCCACGGAGAATTTCGCGCCTGAAGTCAATGTCACCTATGAGTGGGGCGGGCCGGACGGCCGCACCATCACCCTGACCGGCCGGACCGTTGATCACGATTATGACTACGGCGCCGGTCCGGGTCTGATACTGATCAGATGGCGAGACGGCCAGACCGAGCAGCATGACGTCTTTTTCACCGATCAACCTTCCCTCCAGGTGTTCACTCATTCCTACGACGCCTCTCAGAGCGGCCGGACAAAGACCATCGAATATAATGTACAGGACAATGTCGGGAGTAACGTAATACGCTATATCGAGGTGACCATCCCTTAAGACGGCCCTGAGCGGAAAGGACGTGGATACGGATTGAAAATGAAAAGAAAAAAATGAGGACATGAACGTGAAAATAAACTACCGGCCATTCTTGTCTGTATTACTTGCCTTATTTGTTCTGCCCGGATCAGGCCAGGCTTTTGTTACGGCCATTGCCCCCCATGGCGCAGGCAACGGGGTGAGCTGCACCGACTGTCACCCCAACCATCTTGGCGCCGCCACCCCCTGCGTTATCTGTCACACCAACAACACGGGAGGAGGCTACAGCAAAAACAGCGCCCCTCTGGTCAACACTCACATGTCCCTGGAGTGCACAACCTGCCATACCCCTCATTCTTCGCCGCAATGCGGCACGCCGCTCGCAGCCGGTTCCTTCAGCGGCTTCACCACCAGCGGCGCCACGACCACCTTTACCATTTCCAGCCTGAACCCCACTTCGCCTGATTGGGGAAATCCGGCGCGCTGGCCGAGTAAAAGCGGGCCGGAACGAGGGGTTATCTTCCTGGTGCGAAACGGCCTCTGGAACCCGGACAGCCAGAGTTTCATCGATTTCACGGCCGAGGTGGCGGCTGCCGACGCCTCGTCAATCACCGTTACCGGCACCCACGCCGCAGGCAATCTCACCGGCTCGCAGGACTTTTATCTTCTCTACGGACAGATGATGCGCAGCAGCATCAACGGCAAAAGCGTCCTGTTCAGCGGACCGGCAACCTTTGCCGTAAGTGACGGGCTGGCGGCCGGAGGACGGGATTCCACCCCGGACGGCGTCTGTCAGGTCTGCCACAGCCAGACCGATTACTGGCGCGCTGACGGGACAGGCACGAACCACAACGGGTCCTTGGTCTGCACCAGCTGTCACGCCCACCGCAACGGCTTCCAGGCAGACTGCAACCTCTGCCACAATTATCCCCCGCGGGTTGGCCCCGGAGACAGCCATGGACGTCATACCCTGCTTGGCTATGGCTGCGATACCTGTCATTACGAAACCATTCCGGCCGGAGTGGTTGGTCCGACCCACAATAACGGCACAATAAATGTCACTCCCGGGCCAACCTTTCCCGGCCGCCCGGCTGATGGGACCCGGCCGCTTACCTTCTCCTACAGCCCACCGGCGAACGGCATCGGACCGGGCAGCTGTGCCGGCAACTCCTGCCATGCCTACTGGGGATTTTCCGATCCCGTCACCTGGGTCATCAACAGCAATGTTGTCGTCATCGCCCAAATCAGCGGGCTGCATGCACAAGACGCTGACCGCACCCTTGACTTCGCTGCCGACAGATCCTCCTGCTATGAGCTGGTCAACAACCAGCCCGAGGAACGGCTCTGCGGTTACACCTGGGACTTCGGAGGCGCTGGCAGTATTGTCGGCGGTAACGGAGAGGACCGGATCACTTATCAGTATGATGCGACCGGCGCCTATGCCGCTGCCGTTACGGTAACGGAACCGCTTACCGGCATCAGTGACCGGAAGAGCACAATCGTCAACGCCGAAATTGTCGAGCCTCCCCCTGCCTCCGCTGATTTTGCCGCCGTGATAACAGGCAAAACCGTAACCCTGACGGCAAGCCTGCCGGCGGACATCGCTCGTATTTACGTTTACTGGGGCGACCGGGCCAGAACGACATATACCACCAGCAACAGCGAGATGAAGCATACATACACCCTTGGCGGGCGCAGCTATGATATCCGGGTCGTGACGATGGACTCGCACCACAACGAGGTCAACTACACCTCCGCTGAAGACCCTGATTTAACGGTTGCCATCCCGTAGCAGGGGGCAAACCTTGGAAGGACGGGCAAACGGATCTTAGCCGAGCAGGCTGCGCAGCAGCTCCAGGTTTTCCCGGTCTTCATGGAGATCATCCGACTTGGGGGTTTCCAGAACCATGGGGTGGTCGCTGAAACGGGGGTCGTTGACCAGGTTGCGGAAACCCTCGACAGTGATCCGGCCGCGGCCGATATGGGCGTGGCGATCAACGCGGCTGCCCAAACCCTTCTCGGCGTCATTAAGATGAAAGAACTTGAGCCGCTCCAGACCGACTACCCGGTCGAAGCCGGCCATGGTCTCGGCATAAACCCGGGGGGTGCGGATATCGTAGCCGGCGGCGAAGGTGTGGCAGGTGTCGTAACAGACGCCCAGCCGTTCAGGATAGGAGGTGGTGGCGATGATCGTAGCCAGCTCCTCGAAGCTCGCCCCCAGGTTGGTGCCCTGGCCGGCGGTGGTCTCCAGCAGCACCATGACCTGCCGGCCGGTAGAGGCCTCGCTGAAAGCCCGGTCGAGATTGGCGGTGAATCTCCGCAGTCCCGCCTCGACTCCCTCGCCGAGATGGGAGCCGGGATGCATCACCAGGTATTCGACGCCCAGGGCGGCGCAGCGGCGCAATTCCTCGGCAAAGGCGGTGACTGATTTGTCCGCCGTCTCCGGCTTGGACGAGGCGAGGTTGATCAGGTAGGAATCGTGGGAAGCGACCGGAACTCCCGGGGTCTGACGGCGCCGGGCCTTGAAGGCCTCGATCTCCGCCGGTCCAGGCGTCCTGGGCTGCCATTGCCGCTGGTTAGCGGTGAAAATCTGCAACGCCTCGCCGTTGACCGCGGCCAACCGGTCAAAGGCCAGGGCGATGCCGCCGCTGACCGACATGTGGGCGCCGAAGCGGGGCATAATTTAATCCCCCTCTCCGGGAAGGGGGGCCAGCAAATCGGACCCCCGCGGTTGGCCGGCAAACTGGCCGACAAGAATCTTATCCAGGGAGCGGCTCAACTGACCGAGATGGATTTTTTCCTCGTCCGCCATGTGCTGATAAAATTCCCGCAGTTCCGGTTTGTCATTTTGCCGGGCCAGACGGCTGTAGAGGTCAAAGGCCTGGGTTTCCAGCATCATGCCGAGCTGGATGATATCCTCCATGCTTTCCAGGTAATCCCGGTAGGCCCGCAGGGTCTTATCCTTGTCAAACCCGCCTTCCATGGCGGAGTTGCCTTCCGCCTCCCCAAGATCGGGCATCTCCTGCCGGTACCGGCGCAGGAGCTTGGCCATATGGCCGTCCTCAAAATCCGCCATGTGCCTGAGCAGCCCCTTCTGCTCCTCGCTCTCCACCAGCTCCGCCATGGCCAGATAAAACAGCTTGAGCCCCGCCTCCATCTTGTAGGCCATGAGAAAAACATTTTCAAACTCATCCGAGACAAAGAACTCCATGCCCTTGGTTTCCTGCCCTGACAGGTGCAGGCCGTTCCACGCCCTGATCCCGCCGGTGATGTTGATCACCTCCTGAAAACCGCGGCTGCGCAGCAGCTGGCATGCAGCCCTGCTGCGCACCCCGTTATAACAGTAGACCAAGGTGGGAAGCCGCGGGTCGAGCTCGGCAATGCGCGCCAGAAGATCCAGCAGCGGAATGAGGATAGCGCCGGGCAGGTGGGTCCGCTGATATTCCCTGAGCTGCCGGACATCGAGCAATTGATATCTTCCGGCCCGGAACCGTTTCATATATGCCCTGGCCTCTACCGGCGACATACTTCGCCCTGATACAAAGAGAGATTTCCAACTCATGATCGTTTGCTCATAACATAATTAAAAAAAATCCCAGGGGATGGCCACACAGCTTGCCAGCCTGTATTAGCATTATTTATACCACTTCTGTAATGCAGCCCCTTTTCTCTTTACATTTACATCATGGCATTAAATAATAGGCATTGTAATCATTTTCGTCTCCAACAGAATCTGGCATATATTTAAAATTTTGCAGGTTTCCGCGGTGCATTTTTTCCCAACAATGGCTTCTCATGGAGCAAATGAATGAATTTTTTTGGGAAGAGCCACAGTCTTTTTATCAATCTCCTGTTTGGAGTGGGGGCGATCCTTTTTCTCTGCATGGGCTCCCTGGCCTATTTCAGTATCAACTACTTCAACCAGACCATCATGAACAATGCCATGGCCGAGGCCGATCGTTTCAACAACACGATCAAGCTTGGCACACACTACAGCATGATGACCAATGTCAGGGATGACATAACACAAATTATCAGAAACATCGCCAAACAGGAAAATGTTGAACACATTCGCATCTATCATAAAGACGGGCATGTCATATTCTCAAATAAAGACGAAGAGATCGGCACAATTACCCACATCAACAATTATGCCTGCGCTATTTGCCACAAATTTGCCATTCCTCCCACCTCCCTCACCATAAAGGAAAGGGCGCGGATTTTTTCTTCTCCCGCCGGACGTCGTTTTCTCGGGATAGTAACCCCCATATATAATGAACAAGGCTGTTCGTCAGCGTCCTGCCACGCCCATTCCCCTGACACAACCATACTTGGGACACTTGACACGGTTATCGCACTTGATGAGGTGGACCGGGAAATCCATTTCCTGGAGCAGGTTTTTTCCGCTGTTATCATTTTGATTTTTTTAATAACCTCGTCCCTTATCGTTTTGTATCTGCTTCGTTTTGTCAGTCAACCGGTAAAAAAAATGATCACAGGGACACAGATGATCGCCAAAGGCGAATTCTTCAATGCCGGTACCGTTGAACGAAATGACGAGATGGGCCGTTTGGCCTCCGCCATCAGCCACATGGGCGAGGAGATCGCCAGACAGCAGGATGAATTGGTCCAGGCCAATGACGAACTGGTAAAGGCCAACCAGGAACTTCAAAAATTATCGAATACCGATGCCCTTACCCGACTCTACAATCGCCGTTTTCTCCTGGAGACATTAGACAAAGAATACAGGCGGGCCATGCGATATGTACATGAACTGTCCGTACTCCTGATCGACGCGGATCATTTTAAGCAGGTAAACGATCAGCATGGACATCTCTGCGGAGACATGGTTCTCAAATCAATTGCCGACACCCTTGGCAAATCGGTGCGCAATACCGATATAGTCGCACGTTACGGCGGGGAAGAAATGGTTGTCCTTTTGCCCGAAACCGACCGCAAACGAGCGGTCCACATTGCGGAAAAATTACGCAAAGAGATTGAGTCGAGTGAAATTCCGTGTGACGGCAAACATATCTCGATCACGGTCAGTATCGGGGTTGCCACCTATCCGGAAAATAACGTTTCAGATCCCATGCTCCTCGTGGAAGCGGCAGACTTGGCCATGTACGAGGCAAAGAAAACAGGAAGAAACAAGGTATGCTACCGCCGCGATAATTCCACGACAATCGTGGATAACCCAGAGATATGAGGAGGGCAATATCTTTGCTTCGAGTTTGCCAGTTGAAATCATTTATCAAAACAGAATCCCAGATGCCGGCGCAACCTCAGGGGATTACGTTCCGGCCTCAAGCCCTGCGTATCATCCCTTACGGATGAGGGTTGTCTCCGACGCCTTCTCTTCTTTGCCGCCCGGGGGGTGCGGAAGGTTTCATCCCTCATGGTATTGTCATCCACAATAATGGTCACCCTGCGCCAGGTCATTGGTCCTCTGACCGGATCTTCAAGCGGCATTCCTATATGTTATTTTTGCAATTCCTTTTCCGCCGGCTGGTACCGGAACTGAACGACACCGTTACGAGTGGAACTCTCCACAGGCTCGTCATGCCGGCCTGTTTGCAGCCCGAATCCGGATTGACGGCAATGACCAAGAATGAGTGTCCATCAGAATGTTGCGTTTAAAAAAAAGGCGAGACGATAAAATAGCAGCCCAGTCCGGCGATCACCACCCCAGCCCCCTTGCGGAACCACGGGCTGCCCTGGCTGAAAGAAGCGCTGGCCATCAGACGTTTAACCAGGGCGGTGGAGCTGCCGGCCACGGCAATGGGCAGGCAGTGACCCACGGCAAAGAGCAGAATCAGCAGCACCCCGGTCAGCACCTCTTTCTGCACGGTGATGATGGCCAGAATTGGGGCAATGAAGCCGAAGGTACAGGAGCCGGAGAGAATCCCGTAGGTCAGCCCCAGGATGAAGGCCCCTGGCGCGCCGCGAACCCGCACCCGGTTCGTGAAACCGCCGGGCATGGGACAGCTGGCAATACCCAGCATGTCAACCGACACCCAGAGCAGAACAGCGCCCACCGCAATGGTCCAATAGGAACCGACATCGCCCAGCATCCGGCCAAGCCAAGCGCAGATTATCCCCACCATGGTGATGGTGAGAAAAAGCCCGCTGCTGAACAGCACGGCGTAGAACACGGCCTGCCTGCCCTTGATGATCCGGTCCTGGCCGCCCACATAGGCCACCACCAGAGGGATGGAGGCCAGGTGACAGGGGCTGAACAGGACACTGATCATGCCCCAGACAAAACAGCCGAAGGCGGCAATGACCAGGCCGCCGGCCATCCACTCATTGACAAGCAAAAAAAAGGAATCCATCATGGCGCTTACCTCCCTTCAGGCTCCACCACCCCCATCTCTTTCAATTTGGCGACAATATCCTTCTCCGCCAGAAACCCCTGGTGGCGATAAACCTCTTTGCCATCCTTACCGTAAAACACCTGGGTGGGAATGGTGCGGATCCCGAATTGATCCGCGGCGGCGACGTCCTGCCACACATCAATGAAAACAATAGCGGCCCGCCCTTGATAATCGTGAGTCAATTTCTCCAGGATCGGTTCCATCATTTTACATGGGATGCAGGTATGGGCCCCGAAATCGGCCATGGTCACCATGTCTTTCACCGGAATTTCCCGCTCAGCCGCCCAGGCTGGAATGGTTGCCAACAGCATGACCGCCGGCAGGAAGCTTCTCAAAATATATTTTTGCATGGTTTTTCTCCTTCATTTCCGTAAACCCGACCAAACATTCACCCTGGCCGGCAAAATGTACCATATGCTTACTAATGAGGCTCTTGCAAAATAAGCAAAAGAGTGGTTCCTGTCATTTCGACCGAAGGGAGAAATCTAATAAAATCATGGCAATTAAAGATTCCTCACTACGTTCGGAATGACACACGTTCATTTTGCAAAAGCCTCTAATAGAAAACATAGCAATTTTTCAGCCAAACGCCGGGGCTTAAGGGACACGACCCGTGCCGGTAGAGGAACATAGCCTGTAAGAGTTGAAGCTAACAGGCTACAGGCCGATACCCTAAGCCGTTGTCAATAAATTATTGTAACACACCATGCGTGGCAACGGCATAAGGGGCCGTATAGGTGATATCAAATCTGTAATGGTTATTTTATAACGGCCCCTAAACACCTAGAAAAAATAGCGCAGCCGCAACTCCAGTTTGCTGCTGTTGAGTTTTTCCTCGTATTCGCTGAAGGCATCGCCCACCAGGGCGGAAAAACGCAGCCGCAGCTCCCAGTTGGTAAAGCCGGTATAGACCACTTCCGGGCTGATGGAAAAGCTGTGGTCATCGAGGTTGACGATGGCAACCAGGCCGGGGGTAAAATAGAGAATATCAAAGGGTTCCTGCTGGCTGAATTTTGCATACAGATAATTGCGGCCCGGCTGCGGGCGGCCATAACCCCGCAGGCTCATGTTTCTGGCCTTGTCCAGCAGGGTGTCAAGGCCCGAGGCCAGGAACTGGTTTTCCCCGTCAACCACGAGTTGATAAAAAAGGTCCATCTCCCCTTCGCTATAACCGCCGTCATCGTGATAATACTCAAGGATACCGGTTAGATCATTCTCCGTCAAATAGCGCAGGCCGGCAAGATACGAAAACGCCGCCTCGCCATCGG
Organism: Deltaproteobacteria bacterium; assembly: GCA_016219175.1. Taxonomy (GTDB): domain Bacteria; phylum Desulfobacterota; class Desulfobulbia; order Desulfobulbales; family SURF-16; genus SURF-16. The sequence goes on from JACRCD010000053.1 coordinate 16,944, forward strand.
CGAGCAGAGAACCATCCTGCCGCAGCACGATCGTTTGCCGGTCCGGGGTATAGGCCAGTTCGCCGTGGACCTCAAAGTTTGCGGCCAGGTTCCTGGAAAAATCAACGCCATAGCGACTGGTGCGGCTGTTGCCCGTGTAGCAGATCAGATCGATATCCGTGTCCCGGTAGAGAAAATAAAGTTTTGCCGCCAGGTTGAGGTTGTCTATCTCGCCGAAATCCTCATTCACCCCCTGCCAGACCGGCAGGAGCGTTGTGGTAAACGCCACGGTCTGCAAGGGTCCGGAATAGCTTTTGATCACATCAAGCTCAGCCGTGCTGAAGCCTTCCAGCGCCTCTTCCGGGTTGTTCGGGTCCTTGACCCGGTTGATGAAACCGACCGGGTTCCAGGCATAGCCCTTGCCCCAACGATACGATCTTTTGCCCAGGCTCGCGGTAACGGCAGGGGCCGGCTTCAGGCTGGCATAGGCTTCATAGACATCCGCCATATCGGACCAGGGGCCGCCATCATCCTGCTGACCGGCTGCCTTGAGCAGCCAGTTCAAACTCGTTTTCTTATAAAGATAGCTGCCGTCAATCTGCAGTCTACCGCTGAAGCGATCCAGCATCGCCCCGGGGTCACCGGGATCGAGCTGACGAAAGGCCCCTCCGCCGTTGATATCCATGTGCTCCCACATGACTTCGGCGTAACCGCCCCAGGTCAGGTTCTTTTTCTCGATCTCCTCCAGTTCAAAGCTGAACTCCTCGGCGGCCAAGGCCGGGGAAACGCCAAGTAAAAGCGCCATGGCGGAGAGCACCATGAACCGCTTGAATCTTTGCCAGGGTGGGCAAGGCTTCATCGCGCCCACCGGGTTTTTCGCGGCGTTTGCGCCCGCGTGCGCAACAATACAACCGTTGCGCACCCCTCCCATGCCCTGCATTTCGCGGAACCGTAGGGTGGGCACGGCTTCATTGTGCCCACCGGGTCTTTCGCGGCGTTTCCATCCGCGTGCGCAACAATACAACCGTTTCGCACCCTCTCTCTGTCGCAACTCAGCGCAGCTCATCAACCTTGGACAGGTAGTTGAGGGTGAAAACCTCGTCCGCCAGCTCTCTTTTCTTGATTTCGGCATAGATCATGACCGAGCGGTAACCCTGATGCAACGGGCTGTCCGTTTCCAGCACCGAAGGGCGGACCAGGCCGTCGCCGAAATCCTTGGTTTTCGAATAGCGGAGAGTTTTGATCAGCATGCCGCTCACCGCGTAGCACTCGATGGTGGTCGGCAACAGGGACTTGGCATCGACCGTCATCTTCAGCCGGTCATAGGCAATTGCCGAGGTCTTCGCCTTCAGATCGAGCAGATAGGTGTCGCCATTGTCCGTGATCTGCTCGGCGTTATACTCCACACCGTAGTCGAGACGCAGAATGTCGGAGTTGTTGAATATCCCGCCCACCACCGACTGCAGGCTGGTGATGCGCAGCGGTTTGCCCACATTGGGGATGTAAAGCCACATGTTGTCGCCGAGACGCAAGGTGGCCCGCCCCTTTTCACTGGCCGGGGAGAGAAACAGGGCCACCATTTTGTCATCCCCCTTTTTGACCGTGTAGAGGACAAATTCCTTTTTGCCGCCGTCGGGCTCGATATTGATCAGTTTGCGATGCATCTCATAGGATTGCGGCTGCATATTCTGATCAACCCGGCGGAGAATCTCGTTGCCGTCCAGGGCCAGGGCCGGGACTGCCTGCAGCATGGCCGCCACGGCCATTATTTTTATGAAAATCGATATGTTCGTCCGCATGGGTTTACCTCGCTGGATTAAAGGACGTTTATACATGCCGCAGCGCCGCGATCGGATCCATGCGCGAGGCCTTGAAGGCCGGCTGCAGACTGCCGAGAATGGCGATGACGATGACAATGACCGACACCATGACCACATCGCCGGCCGCAATAGTCGGGGCCAGCAGCAGATCCTCCTGGCGGCCGAAATTAAAGCTGATGTGGGCCGCATTCATACCGGCAATGCCCGCGAGACTGACGATAACGCCGATCAGGGCGCCGAACAACCCGAGCAGAAACCCTTCGGTAATGAACAAGGCGAGAATTTTGCCGGGCGTGGTGCCGATGGCGGCAATGGTGCCGATCTCGTTGATCCGCTCATAGACCGCCATGATCATGACATTCATGATGCTGATCAAAACAATGGACACCAGCATGATCTTGATGAAAAAGGTCATGACGTCGATCATGCGGGCAATGTTGAAAAACGGGGTCAGTTCCCGCCAGGTGTGGACTTCAAAAACAGGTTTATCCATCTTGTTTTTCATGGCGGAGAGCTGCCCGTTGACAGCCTCATAGACCGCGTCCAAACGGCCCATATCCTTCAGGCGAACGGCAATTTCGCTGATCTCCGTCTCCTCGATGCGCAGCAGGGAGCGGGCATCGTCAAGATGGATAACGCCATCACGTCCTCCCGGGCCTGTTATGCCTTCCAGCAGCCCCCGCACCACAAAGGGCTGCCCGTTCACCGAGCCCTCCCGGTTGGTGGCGACCAGAACAATGGTATCACCGACGTTCACGTTCATGCCCTTGGCTATGAGCTCAGGGATAAGAATTTCTCCCCTGGCCAGCAGCCCTTCCTTTTCCCCTTTGATGATGCGGCTGACCAGGCCGGGCACGGTTGCCATCTCCTGCTGGGGGTCCACGGCATTGAGCCGCACATTGGTTGTCTCGCTGAAATTGCTGAACATGGCCCCCAGTTTGATGCGCATGGAATAGGCCTCGACACTCTTATTTTCGTCGAGCAGCTGCCTGGCCTTGTCCACCTGCTTGGCCGTGAGGTTGCGATTGAGCGGCAGGTTTTCAATGGAAGAAAGGTAACCCTTGGCATGAATCTGCATGTGGCCCAGCATGGAATCGGTGATCTGACCGATCATCATCCCTTTGAAGGAGCCGGACACACTGATGAAAAGCAGCACCGCCACCACCCCCAGGGTAATCAGCATTGAGGTGAGCAGGGTCCGCCGCATATAGCGTTTCAGGTTGCGGAAGGCAAGTTTCACTATATTATTCATGGCTCTCTCCTTTGCGGTTGCCCTCTTTTTGCAGCATGCCGTCTTCCAGAAAAAAAACGGTCTCGGCGTTTTTAACCACCTTGGGGTCATGGGTGGAAAAGACAAAGGTGGTGCCGAACTCATCCCGCATCTGTTTCATGAGCGCGATGATGCGCATGGCTGTTTCCCGGTCCAGGTTGGCGGTGGGCTCATCGGCGAGCACCAGCTTGGGGTTGGCCACCAGGGCCCGCGCCACCGCCACCCGCTGCTTCTGGCCGCCGGAGATCTGGCCGGGATACTTGTCCCCCTGATCCTGCATGCCCACCGCTGCCAGCATCTCCAGGACCCGCGCCTTTCTTTTCCCGGCCGGCCAGTTCTGCACCATCAGCAGCGGGTACTCGATATTTTCAAAAACCGTGAGCACGGGAATGAGATTGAAATCCTGAAAGATAAAGCCGATATGCTCCCCCCGGAAATGGGCCGCCTCCTTGCCGTGCAGGGTGGCGACATCCTGACCGGCGACGGCGAGAAAGCCGCTGCTCGGCGGATCAAGACAGCCGATCATGTTAAGCAGGGTGCTCTTGCCGCTCCCCGAGGGGCCGACAAAGGAGACAAACGAGCCGGGTTCGATAACGAAATCGACTCCGCGTATCGCCTGGACCGTAATGTCACCGGCCACATAGTTTTTTATCAATGCCTTGGCCTCAACAATTGCCATAATCGTTCTCCTCTGGCTGCGCTACTAAATATACAGGAAAAATAGGGACGTTTTGCCGGATCTCCGGCTTGTCGTTCAAGAGAATGCAATTATTACGCCATCGCAGGTCTTTATATTTAGCCTTTAGAATCAACATACAGGTGTAATCTTTCCCGTAAGAACCTCATCACTGTCGACATTGATGGTCAGCATCGTCAAAATTGTCGAGCAGGAATTTCTTGTGTTTCTCCAGCCCGGCAATTCCTGGCAAAATAATCACGTGATCGAGCTTCCCCATGTGTTGAGCTTACAGGATCACGCCATCAATAATCAGCCTTTTTTTGAAAGAGGCTCTACTGATGTTACCTTTACTTCTCATCATCACAGTCCACATCAACCGCGCACCCCTCTTCCTCCTGGTCAAAGAGTTTTTTCTCTGCGTTCGATGTTTGATCCGCCGCATCCACAGCGGGGAAAGTTTCCTGCTGAAAACAGGTCTGCCTGACATAGCCGATAATACTTTTCTCGCCCGTGATAACCGAAAAGCCGTCCGGATTTCTGGCGATCAGGACCGGGATTGTTTCAATGCCCAAGGTGGTGAGCAATGTCCGGTTGATTTCATGGGAGTAGGAAGGCATGACCGTCAATCCGGCAAAATCAAGGGATTTGATTTTATCAACCGGATTAAAATGAAAACTGCAGCTGTTGCAGCTTTCCAGGGCGTCAATAACGGCCTGGCAATGGGGGCAGCTTGACGAAAAAAAGAGATAAAGCTGTCTGGTCGGATCAGAGCATATTTTGCTGGCAAACGTCCCCTTGCTCAACGCCCCCTGCCCTGAACCCCTTGCCGCCGGGGAAAATTCAAGGCTTGCAAAGGCCAGGACCACGGCCAGAAAGATCAGCCCTCCTTTAAAAATCCGGGCCGGACCGCCAAGGATATTGAGCAGGAGAATAAAGGCAAGGATGAGCAGGCAATAGGAGCAGAAAACTTCCGCAAGGAAGAATTGAAAGGATACGAAAACCCCTTCCGCCGCAAGACCGGCCAGTAAGAGCATCTCGACAGCCTTCAGATTTTTTTCATTTTCCGCCCGCCGCAGGCCAACAAATACAACCAGAAAATAGAGCAGCCCGGCCGTATTAAAAAGAAGCGGGGAGACGGCGGTCAGCTCCTCGACGACCTTGCAGCCCTGGTTCAGGCAGACAGCTTCGCCTTTGGCGAGGATAAACAGTATCTGGCCGGTAATGATCAGGCCGGCCAGGGCGGCCAGCAGGGAACTGATTTTTCTTGCTGTCATCGGATGGCGAAAGGTGATCATCTATTTTATCGATTTGGTTTGATTGTAAAATTCACGGGCATCATCCCCGCGCAGTGCCTCGGCAAGTTTGAGCAGGCCGTCCGTCAGGTATTTTGCCCGGTAACCCTGCAAGGCCAGGTAATGACGGGCCAGGGAGGCCCGGTCATAATGGGGGCAGACCGTGACAATGATCTTGTTTTTGTCCAGCTCAGCCAGACGGTCCGGCAGCTCGTTGATCGGGATGCGAGTGGTGAAGCTGAAGTCCCACAGTCCGGTTTCCTCGGAAAAACGGACATCGACGATCTGTACTTTGCCTTCCTGATAGAGTTTTATCAGCTCCTCCGTCTTGATCTTCATCTCCTCCCGCTCCCGGTAATTAAAAGAGCGCAGATAGGTTGAAAAATTTGCCATGGAATCAGGCGGCTGCCCATCGGCGGCCAGGAGGGGGGTTGCGGCCGCAATCATGATGAGCAGCGCAATGAAGTATTGTTGAAGCGGCATGTTTTCACCTGAGGGACTTAGAAATTTTAAAAATACCGTTTATCTGTGTCGTCATGCCAGCATGTTTTTAGCTGGCATCCAGTGATGATCTGGATTCCGGCTTAAAACATGCCGGAATGACGGACCATTCGAGACGTAATAAACGGTATATCAACAACTGCTGAATCCCTTATGTGCAAAATTGCAGATACTTGATAAAATCACGAATCTCATCCCGCACCCTTCGGTAATGGTTAAGGGCTTCCTCTTCGCTCGCCGCTGACGCGGCAAGCTTCGGCGGGTCATCAAAGCCGTGATGCACCACCTTGGCGGAGCCGGGGAAAAACGGACAATTCTCGTCGGCATGGCCGCACACCGTGATCACCAGATCAAAGACCTGTTCCGGCAGATCCGCCACCAATTTCGATTTCTGGCCGCTGATGTCCACTCCGGCCTCAGCCATTACCTTGACAGCCAGAGGGTTCAACCCGTGGGTTTCAATGCCCGCGGAATAAGGGGTGATCTCGTCCCCGCGCAGCTGTCTGGCCCAGCCTTCCGCCATCTGGCTGCGGCAGGAGTTGCCGGTGCAGAGAAAAAGGACCTTTAATTTTTTCGCCATGCCCTCACCTTATTTCAGCCAGGACAGCACATCATTTTTGGACGGCACCTTGCCCGTGCATTTTATCTTGCCGTCGATCACCACGGAGGGTGTGGTAAAGACCCCGAGTTTGGCAATCTCGTTGAAATCGGAAATTTTCAGCACCGTGGCCTGCACGCCCGCTTCGGCCAGCGCTTCATTGACCACCCTTTCCGCTTCATGACATTTGGCGCAGCCGGGGCCGCATACCTTGATTTCCATGATATTCTCCTTGTTTGCTGAGTTTGTTAATTTCTGAGCCTCTTGCAAAATGACATAATATCAATCTGCCGTCATTCCCGTCCCCACTGCCGTGAGGATAAACTCCAGCGGGAATCCAGAAAGCACTATGGATTCCGGGTCGCGCTGCGCTTGCCCGGAATGACGAATCGGTCATTGTCGTCATTTTGCCAGAGGCCCTTTTATCCGTGTTTTAAAAAAGATGAACTCGTAAAAAGTCGGCGACAAAGCCCGGATGGCTAAGTAACAAAATTCGATATACAAGGCGTAGTGTATTTTTGAGAGTGAGGCTATACATGTGGTATGCCGAACGAACAAAAATGCGCTACAACGCAGTAGA